>CAVTGB010000089.1:0-37264 GCA_963734125.1 uncultured Alphaproteobacteria bacterium | reverse complement strand
ACGGCACCAGAATCTGCCCGATGAGTTGGCTCGCGTCCACCCCTGGGTGTCAGACGCCTACCAGGCGCTGCAGCGGCTCGACCGCCGGCCGACCGACAGGCAAGCCCGCGCCTGCCTCGACGACATCGCCGCCCGGCTCGCCCGGCAGAAGAACGCCCTGTCCCGTTTCAGGGCGGATCAGACCAGATGGGGCGAGATCCTCGCCAACCAGCTGGGCGACCCGCGGCGGCTGGCCGGCGCGACGATGCGCCTTGGCCTAACCGATGCCGAGTTGGACGACCAGCGCCACGCCGAGCTGGCGGGCGTCGCCAACTGGCCGCAGCTGGCATCTGGTGCGCTGCCCTTGCCATTTCCGGTCGGAATGCGGGCGATCGCTCGCGCGCGCGGCAACGGCGAGGAGCAGGCGGAGCGGCTGGGCCAGGCCGAAGCGGTGGCCGAGCAGGCGAGCGCCGCCCATGCCGGCGTACAAGCCGAGGCCGCCGAGCTCCGGCGGCTTCTGGCCGAAGGCGAGACGGCCCGGGCCGAACTGGCGCAGGAGGCCGATGCGGCCCGCGCCGAGCTGTCGGAGCGCGATGCGATCCTCGCCGACCTGCGGCAGGAGGCGGCGGAGCGCGAAGCGGTGGTGGAGCGGCAGCGGCGAGACGCCGAGTCTGCCGGCGCCGAACTGGCGCAACGCGATCTCGATGTCGCGGAGCTCGAGCGGCGCCTGTCCGAACGCGAGGCGGCGCTCTCAAAGGAGGCGGAGGAGCGGGCGGCCGAACGGCTCGCGGCGCAAACCCGGCAGCAGGAGAGCGAGGCGCAGTTGGCTCAAGTCCGTCGCGAGCTGGCCGAGCAGCATCAGGCGGCCGAGGCCGAACGCGACGGCCTGCTCGTCGCGGCGGAAATGACGGTGAGCGAGGAGCGGCACGCGGCGGAAGCGCTGCGCGGCGAGCTGAGCTTGCGGGACGCGGCGCTCGCCGAAACCTCACGGCGGGCGGAGGAGCGAGCGGCCGAACTGCTCGCGGCGCAAATCCGGCAGCAGGAGAGCGAGGTGGAGCTGGCGCAAGTCCGTCGCGAGTTGGCCGAGCAGCATCACGCGGCCGAGGCCGAACGCGACGGCTTGCTCGTCGCGGCGGAAATGGCGGTGAGCGAGGAGCAGCATGCGGCGGAGGCGCTGCGCGGCGAGTTGAGCTTGCGGGACGCGGCGCTCGCCGAAACCTCACGGCGGGCGGAGGAGCGGGCAGCCGAACTGCTCGCGGCGCAAACCCGGCAGCAGGAGAGCGAGGCGCAGTTGGCGCAAGTCCGACGCGAGTTGGCCGAGCAGCATCAGGCGGCCAAGGCCGAACGCGACGGCTTGCGCCATCAACTGGCGGAACGCGAACGCGCGCTCGCCGCGGCGGAAACGGCGGTGAGCGAGGAGCAGCACGCGGCGGAGGCGCTGCTCGGCGAGCTGAGCTTGCGGGACGCAGCGCTCGCCGAAACCTCATGGCGGGCGGAGGAGCGGGCGGCCGAACTGCTCGCGGCGCAAACCCGGCAGCAGGAGAGCGAGGCGCAGTTGGCGCAAGTCCGACGCGAGTTGGCCGAGCAGCATCAGGCGGCCAAGGCCGAACACGACGGCTTGCGCAATCAACTGGCAGAACGCGAGCGCGCGCTCGCCGCGGCACGGCGGCAGGCGGAGGAGCAGATCGTACTCCTGACCGAGGGCAAGGCGGTGCTTGCCGAGGCCAGGCTCGCACTGACCGAGCAGCAGGGCACGGCGGAGGCGCTGCGCGGCGAGCTGAGCTTGCGGGACGCGGCGCTCGCCGAAACCACACGGCGGGCGGAGGAGCGGGCGGCCGAACTGCTCGCGGCGCAAACCCGGCAGCAGGAGAGCGAGGTGGAGCTGGCACAAGTCCGTCGCGAGTTGGCCGAGCAGCATCACGCGGCCGAGGCCGAACGCGACGGCTATGGCAATGAACTGACGGAACGCGAACGCGCGCTCGCCGCGGCGGCGTGGCGGCAGGCGGAGGAGCGGGCAGTGGCGCCCCAAACCGCGCAGACGAGCGACAGCGCCGGCGAAATTCCGACCGAAATCACCCTGCACATAGAGCAGATCGGGGACTGCCGCTTCGCGGGCGAAGAATGGGTCGGCACTCGTGGGGAGGAGCTGGGGGTCGAGGCGTTCAGCATCCGCCCAACCGACAAGCTGGAAGCCTCCGACATCGAGTACATGGCCTTTAGTCTCCATAGTCGCGAGATCCCCTGGGTCAGCGGGGACAAGCTGTGTGGCACGCGCGGTCGCGGCCTACCCCTGACCGGGTTCGCGGTGCGGCTCGCGCCCCATCTGCGCGATCGCTTTGCCGTCGTCTACGAGGGCTCGTTCTTCGCCGGCGGGGTCGTTGGCCCGGCCGAGAACGGCGAGCTTTGTACCTCCGGGATGATCGATGATCCGCTCGAGGCAATCAATGTGCGCATCGTCGAGCGAACCATCGCCGGCGATTAGCCAGGTTGGCGGCGCCCGCGGGTTAAGGAAGGGAGGATTTCTGGTCGATCGTAGCCATTGAAGGAGCGAAGGTGGGACAGAAATCCGGGCCGGCCGACGGAACCGGCGGAGCACCCAAAACCGATGATTGAAATCGGTGGCCGGCCTACCCTCTGGCACATCTGGCAGCAGATGGTTACTTTGCGCGACGAGCGCCACCTCGAAGAGCTGCGGGCGGGTGGCAAAGCACCCCGGAAAATCTGGTAAGGGCGGTTCGGACAAATGCGGATTCTGATCACGGGCAATCTCGGTTATGTAGGGTCGGTCCTCGTCTGCCACCTGCGCGCGGCGCTGCCCGAGGCCGAACTGATCGGTTATGATTCCGGCTTCTTCGCGCATTGCCTGACCGGTGCCGAGATGCTTCCCGAGCGGCGGTTGGACGGCCAGCATTTCGGTGACGTCCGCGACTTGCCGATGGCGCTGCTGACCGGCGTCGATTCGATCGTGCATCTCGCGGCGGTATCGAACGACCCGATGGGCAACCGCTTCGAGGCGGTGACGGAGGAGATCAATGCCGGCGCGAGCCTGCGCCTCGCTGGGATGGCGCGGGAAGCCGGAGTCCGTAATTTTGTCTTCGCCTCGTCGTGCTCGATTTATGGCTTTGCCGAAGGCGGACCGCGGCGGGAAGGCGATGCGGTCAACCCGCTGACCGCCTATGCCCGCTCCAAGGTTGCAACCGAGCGCGCCCTGCACGGCATGAACCGCGGTGAGATGACCGTGACCTGCCTGCGCTTTGCCACCGCCTGCGGCATGAGCGACCGGTTGCGGCTCGACCTCGTACTCAATGATTTCGCCGCCTGCGCGCTCGCTGCTGGGGAGATCACGGTCCTCTCAGACGGCACCCCGTGGCGGCCGCTGATCGACGTCAGCGACATGGCGCGGGCGATAGAATGGGCGATCGTACGCGACGCAGCAAATGGCGGGCGTGTGCTGTCGGTGAATGTCGGCTCGGATACCTGGAACTATCAAGTGAGGGACCTGGCGGCGGCGGTCGCCGCGGCGGTGCCGGGGACCCGCGTTTCGATTAACACCGAGGCGCCACCGGACAAGCGCTCGTATCGGGTCGATTTCTCGCTCTATCGGCAGCTCGCTCCGGCGCATCAGCCGGAGTGCACGCTGAGCCAGTCGGTGGAGCGGCTCGAGAAGGGGCTGCGGCATATGCGGTTTGCCGACCGGGACTTTCGCAACTCACAGCTGATCCGGCTCAAAGTGCTCGACCGGTTGATCACCGCCGGGCAGCTCAACCCGCAGCTACGCTGGACCGCAGCGGGGACCGCGGCATGAAATTCCTGCCGACGCCGCTTGGCCGAGCGATGCGGTCGAAGCCCGCTACTTGGTCGGCGCCTTTTTACACGCCGGTGCGGCGATGAGTGGTGGAGGCAGCCACCAGCCGATCGCCTGCAACACCCGGTGCCTGCCGCCATGGCTGTAGGCACCCCGAACTCGCGCTCGGCCACGGCGCGGATCTCGATGATGCGGCAGGCGACAATCGCCTCGCCTTCCAGATCGGCGCCGGCCGGCACCCTGGCTGTCGTCCCCCGCTCGCCGCCATCCCGCTCAGGGGCCGCTGCGAGGATCAGTACGCCGTTACATCACCGGTCGGCGGCGCTGTGACCGGTTCGATGGTGGGTGACGGCAGGCAGGAAGCCGCGGCAAGGCCCTGCCCCAGAGTGTCGCGGGTGATCGCCAGGCGCGGCGCCAGTAGCATAATGGCGGTCATGTTTAGGACCGCGAGCCCGATCGCCAGCACGAGGAGAAACGGGTTGATGATGCCGGCCGCGCGGTCGACACCGCGCAGCCAGCGTTCCAGCGAATGACGGGGATGCGGAACGAAGTGTGCCATGGCACGTCCGGGCGTTGCTCGGTTGCCGCCGGCGGCGGGCACCCTGCCGGCTTTCGGCTAACGCTTACCTCCGCGGGCGCGCCTCGTCTTTGCCGCAGATCTATGATCGAGATGAATTGGCAGGCCGGCGCCGGTCCCGGCCGATCAAGCGGCCGGAAACCGCGCTACGCGAGCAATTCGCCGATGCGGAACCGGCTCAAATAGCCTTGTTCGAAATCGGCGAGCGTGGCGAGGGCTTCGAGATCACCGATCGCGACAACCGGCCCCTCGATGCTGATCAGCCCGTCCTCGCGCAACTGGCGCAGGGTGCGGTTGACATGCGGCACGCTGAGGCCCAGCGCGTCGCCGATCAGTTCCTGGGTCAGCGGCATGCGGTAGGACCGCTCATCGGCGAGGCCGATCGCCTGCAGCCGGATCAACAGCTCCAAGAGGAAATGGGCGACCCGTTCGAGGGCCGAACGCCGCCCGACCCCGATCAGGTGTTCGGCGTACATTGCCGTCTCGCACGAAAAGGAACAGAACAGCGTCGCCGCCAGCCGCGGATGCTCCTGGAACACCGCAAAGAGGCTGGCGAAGGGGACCCACGACACGATCACGTCGTCGAGCGCCGTGATCGAATAGAGCGCGGCCTCGAAAAAGCACGCCGGGAATCCGATGAAATCGCCGGGCAGCGCGATGTTGAGAACC
Source organism: uncultured Alphaproteobacteria bacterium (assembly GCA_963734125.1). Lineage (GTDB taxonomy): Bacteria > Pseudomonadota > Alphaproteobacteria > ATCC43930 > CGMCC-115725 > DATARH01. The sequence continues at coordinate 32,234 of CAVTGB010000089.1, read as the reverse complement.
TGGCGCCTGCCGTCGCGCAGCACCCGGCAGCGGATCGCCGCGCCGTCGATCAGCACGAAGACACCGTCATATTTGCGGCCGGCGCTGATGATCTCCCGGTTGCGAGCAACCGGGCGGGTCGCCGCCTGCAGCGCCGCCAATGCCGTGGTTTCCTGCGGTGACAGCGGCAGCAGCCGGGCGAGCTTCGCGGTCAGCGGCAGGTCAAGCGGGCGTGGTTGGGCGGCCCGCGCCACTACCGGAAATCTTCCGGCAGCAACTCGATCGGCATGCCGTGCGGGGTGCGAAGGGCGGCATGGTCCCAGGCGTCGCGATAGTGCTCGAGACTCGCGCGGTCGGCGACGCCCTTCTCGGCGACAAGGCGTTCCAATGCGGCGAGCCAGTGCCGGTAATAGGTGTCGCCGGTGTCGGGATCGCCGGCCTCCTGGGCGCGCTTGATCTCGGCGGTGAGGGTGGCCGCCCATTCCGGCCAGCTGAACAGCCCCTGCCGGTAGAGCGCCAGCGTCATCGCGAAGGCCTGTGCCTCCCAGGGCTCGCGGAAGATGGGGCCGCCCGCGTCGCGCGGCAGGCTCGGCAGCGCCGCCGTGATCTCCCGAAGGTCCGGATCGCTCATGGCGGGGCGAGATAGGGTTCGAACGCCTCGATCGAGACGCGGACCGCAGGGTCGGCCTCGTCGCCCCACAATTCGCGCGCCGCGAAGACGACCGTATAGAGCCATTGCGGGTTGTCGCCGGCGCCGATCGCGGCGCTGTCGGGAAAGACATGGCAGCCGCGAACGGCCTCGATTGTGCCTATCTTGTCCCGGGCGTAGCGCGGCAGGCGGGTATGGGTCGCCGGGTTGATGTTGCGGGTGCGCACCCGCTCCCCCGCCTTGAACCGGGCCGGCGTAGCGGCCGGGCGCTCGAAAGGCGCCATCGGCCCGCGAAAGTTTTTGGCGAGATCGAGCGTCATCTTACGGTTCAGCCTCCGCCCTGGCCGTAGCGAGCGGCCCGCGGCGATCTCGTCCTCGCCGACGAGGCCATGCGCGACGACAATGCGTTCCAGCCCGTCGAACCAGCGCGCGTAATAGGACCGCAGATAGGCGAGCGGCGGCAGGTTTTCCAAGCCGGCGCGCCCGCCGTCGATCGTCCACAAGCCGGTGGCGCCCATCGACACCCGCGTCGCGAAGACGCGCTTTTCCCAGTCGGCATGAAACACCGGCTCGTTCGGCTCCGGTTCGACCCGGCCAAAGCCGTGCATGCCGCCCATGTCGTGGATCGAATTGGTCATCAAGCGGTCTCCGCCGGTGATCTGGCGAGGCCGGTGCCGACCATGCTGTCGCGGGTGACGAGCCGGGCGAGTTGCTCCTCGCTCCAGCCTTCGGTGCCGGCCGGGCGCATCGGCAAAACAAGGAAGCGCGTCTCGGCGGTTGAATCCCAGATGCGGATCTCGGTTTCGGGCGGAAGCGTCACGCCGAAATCGGCCAGCACCCCCTTGGGGTCGATGACGGCGCGCGAGCGGTAGGCAAACGATTTGTACCAGACCGGCGGCAGCCCCAGGACGGACCAGGGATAGCACGAGCACAGCGTGCAGACGACGATGTTGTGGAGGCGCGGAGTGTTCTCGACCGCGATCAGATGCGCGGAGACCGGGTCGTATCCGGCCAGCGCATTGACCGCCTCGGTCGCGTCCGCCAGGAGCTGCCGGTTGAACTCGGGATCGACCCAGGCGCGCGCGACGATGCGAGCGCCGATGTGCGGGCCGATCTTGGTTTCGACATTCTCGATGATCTGGTCGAGCGCGGCGGGATCGACATAGCCCTTTTCGGTCAGGATCGTTTCGAGCGCGCGCACCCGCAATTGCATCTCGGATAATTCCGAGCCGTGCGCGTCGCCATGATCGTGCGGGTGATGATCGTCAGCCATGACAAGGCCCTCGCATGCTGTCGGTCGAAACCTTGCCTTGCGCCAGCGCCGGTTGCAATGGGGAGGGCCGATGCGCCGTTGATGCGCCGTGGCTCGGGTTGACAACAACGGACGGGCACGGCAAGTCCAGCCGCTCAATTTAATCAGGAATAAGCGGGAGGTGAGCCTTGCGAACTCTCGGCACCAGCCAATTGCAACATGCGAAGACCCGACGGGAGCTTGTCGCACAGGTGGTGGTGGCGGGTGGCACGGTGTCGGCGGTCCCGGCCTGGACAAAAGCGGTCGATCTTCCCCTTTCCGGGGGTCCGAGCGCGCGGCCGAGGTGCCGGTGTCTGAGTCCGACGTGCCGGCGATCGTCGACTAACTCGCACACATTAAGGGTGCGTTGTGAGGCTCCTATAGCACCGCTTCGGCAATGACCCGCATCGCGGCCACATCGGCACCGGCCAGCACCAGAGAGCCGATCCAGTTCTTCTTCGCGATGTCCTGCCAGGCCTGGAGGCGGTCGCGGATGCGGTCGGGCGGACCGATGAGCGAGATCTCGTCGATGAGGGCGTCGGGCACCGCGGCGGCGGCCTCCCTGCGCTTGCCGTCGAGGAACAGATTCTGGACCTCGATTGCAGCCGCCTCATAGCCGATGCGCCTCGTCAGGTCGTTGTAGAAATTGGCGCTGCGCGCGCCCATCCCGCCGATGTAGAGGGCAAGGCCGGGCCGCAGCGCGTCGCGGCAAGCGGCCAGATCCTCGCCCATCGAGACGCGGACATAGGGGGCATTGTCGAAATTGGTAAGTTCGCGCGATTTTCCCGCCCGGACCCGGCCTTCGATGACCGGCCCGACGGTGGCCTCGGCCTTTTCCGGCGACATGAAGATCGGCAGGTTGCCATCGGCGACCTCGCCGGCGGTGCGCAGCCCGGCCGGGGTGATCGAGGCGGTGTAGATCTTCAAGGACGGGTCGCCGTGCAGGATGCTGCGCAACGGCTTGCCGAGCCCGGTCGTGCCCGGCCTGGTATTGGGGATGTCGTAATGCTCGCCGTGGTGTTCGAGGGGCGCCTTCCTCTCCAGCACCTGGCGGATGATCGCGACGTATTCGCGGGTGCGCGCCAAGGGCTTGCCGAACGGTACGCCGTGCCAGCCCTCGACGACCTGCGGCCCCGACGGGCCGATGCCGCAGAGAAACCGGTTGCCGGACAAGGCCTGCAGCGTCATTGCGGTCATCGCGGCGCAGGTCGGGGTGCGCGCCGGCATCTGCATGATGCTGGTGCCGGCCTTGATCCGGCGGGTTTGCGCCAGCACCCAGGCGACCGGGCTCACCGCATCGCTGCCATAGGCTTCGCCCGCCCACACCGCCTCAAAGCCGAGCCGCTCGGCTTCCAGCACATGCTCCATGTCGATCCCGGCATGACCCTGCGAGAATTTGATCGTGGTCGAGAGCTTCATGCCAGCATCCCTTCGCCGGCGCGGGCGATGCGCTCGACCGCGGCGAGCCAGTCGGAGAGTTCGCGCTCGGCGGGCTCGACGAGGACATGCTCGACCCCGACCGCTTGATAGCCGTCGAGCCGGGCGCGCAATTCCCCGGTGTCACGGCCGTTCCAGCCATAGCGCAATGAGACGGCAAAGCCGGGGTCGGGGCGCTCGGCGCGCAGCCGCGCGACGATCGGCGCCGCCTGCTCGGGCGTGGCGCGCGAGCCGTGCCAGCCGTCGAGCCGCGTGGCGCGCTTGAGCGCCGGCTCCGAGGTTCCGCCGATCCAGATCGGGATCGGCTTTTCCGGCTTTGGCAGCATGCGCATGTCGTCGATGACCGCTGGAATGGTCGTCGCCGCGAAGCTGACCGGGTCCTCACCCCACACTGCGCGCATCATCAGGATGCCCTCGTCCGTGCGCCGGCCGCGCTCGCGGAACGGCACGCCCAGCGCGTCGAACTCGGCTTCGAGCCAGCCGACCCCGGCCCCGAGGATGAGCCGCCCCTCCGACAAATTCTGCAGCGTCGCCAATTCCTTGGCGAGCGGCAACGGGTGGCGCATCGGCAATACGAGGACGCTGGTGCCAAGCCCGACCCGGCTCGTGTAGGCCGCGGCCCAGGTCAGCGTCAGCACCGGGTCCCAGAAGATCGCCGAGGGCGGGTAGGCGCGATCCTTCGGCACGATAATATGCTCGCTGACCCAGACATCGGCAAAGCCGAGGTCTTCGGCCTGGATCGCGGCATCGCGGATCGCGTCGGGTCCCGCCTTCTGTCCGATATGGGGCAAATGAATGCCGAGCCGCATGGTGTGGTCTCCGATCTGTCGCGTCGGCCCGCAGCGTGAGCGTAAGCGCCGGCGCACGCAAGCGCCGGCAGTGCAGACCCGCTTGCCGCACGCCGGCCTCCGGTTCATGCTGCGGCGAAACATCAGCGGGGGATCGCGGTGAGCACTCTGCCCGATGACGGTCTCATTGCCATCGTCAAACGCGACTGCCCGACTTGCGTGATGACCGCGCCGGTTCTGGGCGAATTGGCGCGGCGCGCCGGCATCACTGTCTATAGCCAGGACGATCCGGGCTTTCCCGACACGGTGCCGCTCCGCGAAAGCGATCTCGGGCTTGACATCTCGCATCACTTGAAGATCGAGATCGTACCGACATTGATTCGCCTCGAAAACGGCCGTGAGGTGGCGCGCACCTACGGGTGGGACCGCGGCGAATGGGAGCGCCTGTCCGGGCTCGCGGGGCTCGGCATCGGCCTGCCCGAGTCGCAGCCGGGCTGCGGTGCAAAGAACATCGAGCCGGGGGTCATCGAACGCCTCAAGGTGCGATTCAACGAAACCGGGCTCAAATCGCGCCGCATCGAACTGGGCGAGGACGAGGACGTCCTGGAGGCGATGTTCGCGCGCGGCTGGTCGGACGGGCTGCCGCTGGTGCCGCCGACCGAGGAGCGCGTATTGCGGATGCTTGACGGCACCTCGCGCGACCCGCAGGAGGTTTTGGGGCTGGTGCCGCCGGCGCTCGCGGCGGCAACGGTCGAGAAGATCGCGATCAACGCGGTGATGGCCGGGTGCAAGCCCGAATACCTGCCGGTCGTGCTGGCCGCGGTCGAGGCCGTGCTCGACGAATCGTTTGCGATGCACGGCGTGTTGGCGACGACGCAGTTTGCCGGGCCGGTCGTTGTCGTCAGCGGCCCCATTCGCCGCCAGATCGGCATGAACGCCAAGGGCAATGCGCTGGGGCAAGGCAACCGCGCCAATTCGTCGATCGGCCGCGCGCTGCAACTGGTCATCCGCAACATCGGCGAGGGCCGGCCGCAAGAGGTCGACCGCGCCACCCTCGGCAACCCCGGCAAGCTCGGTTATTGCTTTGCCGAGGACGAGGAGGGCTCGTGCTGGGAGCCGCTCTCGGTCGAGCGTGGCGTCCGACCCGGGGTGTCGGCGGTGACGGTGTTCGCCGGCTTTGGGTTGCAGGGCGTCATCGATCAGAAATCGCGCGACCCCGAGAGCCTCTCGCGCAGCATGGCCAAGTCCTTGAAGGCGATCCAGAGCGTCAAGCTGGCGCCGGCCTGCGACGCGATCCTCGTCGTCTGCCCCGAGCACGAGCGCACGTTCCGCAACGCCGGTTGGTCGAAGGCGCGGCTCTATGAGGAGCTTTACCGGCTGTGCGAGATCCCCGGCGAGGAGCTGATTGCCGGCGCCCGCGGCATCGCCGAGGGTGGCCCGCCCTCGCTGGCCGGCAGAACGATCAACAAATTCCGCCCGGGCGGGCTTATGATCGTCCGCGCCGGCGGCGGCGCCGGCATGTTTTCCGGCATCATCGGCGGCTGGTCCTCGGGGACGCGGGGCAGCGTTCCCGTCACGAAGGAGGTCAGGGCGTAACGAGCGCGATGCCCAGGCGAGCCCGCCGCTTCCACCGCTGCGAAGCACCAATCCGGTCGGCGGCTGCGCTCCGCTTCGGGCTGATACTGGCGCTCGGGCTGTCGGATCCGCGCCCGGTGTCGGCTGGCCCTCCCTTCCGCACCGACGATCCGATCCCAATCGAGTTGGGGCGTTGGGAGGTCTTCGCATTCTCGACCGGGACTCAAGTCGCTGGCGATACGAGCGGTGTCCTGCCGGGCATCGATGCCAATTTCGGCGCCGCACCGGACCTGCAGCTGCACGCCGCGCTGCCGGTCGCGTTCGACGCGCCGACCGGTACAGCTGCGCGGTTCGGCTACGGCGACACCGAGTTCGGCTTCAAATACCGCTTCGTGACAGGAGACCCGCAGGGCTGGCGACCTGATGCGGCGATCTATCCGGCGATCGACTTCCCAACCGGCAATGCGGCCAGAGGCTTGGGCGCCGGCCACACCCGGCTGTTTCTGCCGCTCTGGCTGCAAAAAACCTTTGGCGAGTGGACCACCTTTGCCGGGCCCGGATATTGGATCAATCCGGGCGCTGGCAACCGGAATTTCTGGTACTTCGGCTGGGTCGTGCAGCGCCAGTTGACAGATCGCTTGAACCTCGGTGCGGAAATCTTTCACCAGACCGCCGATACGAGTGGCGGCAGCGCGCAAACGGGTTTTGACGTTGGCGTAACCTACGATCTGAGCGAGCATTACCATCTGCTGCTGTCGATCGGCCGCGGGATACAATCCGCGGCGGCGACGAATGCGTTCTCGTATTACACCTCGCTGCAGTGGACCTTTTGACGGCGCGGCCAGACTGTAATCTCTCTGTAATGTCATTGAGGTGCCGTAGTTCCGCCTTATTCTTGCATTTTGTTGGCGCATGCGGTGACGGTGGAGGTGAGTGCTGGAAATGACCGATTTTACGGATCGGGTATTGAGCAAGGTTCCGGAAGTCACCCTGGGCTTCTGGATCATCAAGATCGCCGCCACGACGCTGGGCGAAACAGGCGGCGACTCGGTGACGATGACTTGGCTGCACGCAGATGCGCATCCTCGCAACGGCGGATACCTGATCGGCACCGGCATATTTTTAGTCGTGTTTGTCGCCGCCGTGATCGCCCAGATCTCAGAGCGAAAGTTCAATCCCTGGATCTATTGGCTGGCCATCGTTGCCTCTACGACAGTGGGCACGGCCATGGCCGATTTTTTCGATCGCTCATTGGGCATCGGCTACACAGGAGGCTCATCGATCTTGTTGGCGTGCGTCTTGTGCTCGCTCGGGATATGGTACTTTACTCTCGGCTCTATAAATGTTCAGACGGTTGCAACGCCGAAAGTGGAAATCTTCTATTGGGTGACGATCACGTTTTCGCAGACCCTTGGGACCGCGCTCGGCGACTGGATGGCCGACAGCACCGGCCTCGGCTATGGCGGCGGCGCATTTGTCTTTGCCGGCGGGCTGGCGATCCTCACCGCGCTCTATTACCGCACGGCTATATCGCGGGTAATGCTGTTCTGGGCGGCGTTCATCCTGACCCGGCCGCTGGGCGCGACCGTCGGCGATTTTCTCGACAAGCCGCTCAGCCACGGCGGCCTGGCGCTGAGCCGCCCGCTGGCCTCGGCGGTGATCGCAGCGCTCATCGTCGCCGGCGTGCTGCTGCTGCCGCAACGGCCCGGCATGCATCCAAACAATGCATAGCGAAAGGCTTGCGAACCGGTGGCAACTCTTGCACCCTCACCCGGCATCACAGGAGTTGACGCTATGACTGTGCTACTCGATCCCACCTCGGAGCGAAGTCCAACGCTGCGGGCGCGCCTGCCCCGGCCGGAGCGGCTCGACGGGCTCACCATCGGGCTCCTCGACATCGCCAAGCCGCGGGGCGATGTGTTCCTCGACCGTCTCGACGAGCGGCTCACCGAACGCGGCCTCACGGTCAAGCGCTACAAGAAGCCGACCAATGCGCGCACCGCGCCGGTGCCGTTGCAGCAGCAGATCGCCACCGAAGTCAACCTCGTCATCGAGGGACTGAGCGACTGAGGGTCCTGCATATCGTGCTGTACGCATGACATGGCGGAACTCGAGGCGCGCGGCATTCCGACGGTTGGCGTGGCGACGACCGAATTCATCGAGGGGGCAAAGGCGCAGGCCAAATCACTGGGTACCGACCCGGCCCTGGTCTTCATCCCGCATCCGGTGCAGGACCGCACCGACGACGAGCTCAAGGCGCTCGCCGACCAGCATTTCGACGCGATCGTCAAGCTGTTGGTGAAGTAGGGGCCTCTAAGCCCCTACGCGGCGGCCATTTCACACCGTCGTCGGGTCTTCGGCCTCCTGGTGCCACACCAGAAGATGGCGGCGCAGCACCGTAATGCCCTTGACCAGGCACAGCCCGGCGACCGCGATCTCGACGATGCCGGCGAAGACCCCGGGTGAATCGGCAAAGCGCGAGGCGGCGATCATCGCACCGCCAAGGCCTTCGCCGCCCATCAGCATCTCGGTGACGATCGTGACGATCATCGAGATCGGCAACGCCACCTGCAATCCGGTGAGGATCTGCGGCAGGGCCGCCGGCAGGATGATCTCGCGCAAGCAGTTGGCGCTCGCTGGCGCCGAGGCTGCGCGCCGACCATAGGAGGTACCGGTCGACGCCTTCGGCCGCGGCCATCGTCGCGGTGATCACCGGGAAGATCGCATTGAACACCACCATCGAGATCTTGGAGGCATCGTAGAGACCGAGCCACAGCATGAAGATCGGCAGAAAGGCGATCTTCGGCATCGGGAAGGCGACCGAGACGATCGGATCGAAAAACCAGCGCACCCAAGGCCGGCGCGTCATCAGGATGCCGAGCACGATGCCGCCCGCCCCGGCGATGGCAAAGCCCGTGATCGCGCGGTAGAGCGTCAGCCCGAGATTGACCGCCAGCGTCGCCCGTCACGGCGTCGTCGGCGACCCGGCCAAGGACCGCAGACAACGGCGGCAGCAGAAACGCCGATGACCATCCCGCTGCGCGCGGCGACCTCCCAGGCGACGACCAGCGCGAGGAGCGACGCGATGGCTCCGGCGCGGCGCGCGAGCCCGGCGCCGACGCCCGCGAGGCGCAACCCACCGGCCGCGGGACTTGCCAGGAGCGGGGTGTCGAGTTCGGTCATTCGCGCCACGCCAGCACGCGCCGCACCAGCATCAGATAGGCCCGGTCGGCGGCGAAACCCAAGCATCGCCACGGTCAGCACCACTGCGAACATCGCGTCATAAGCGCCGCCGTCGCCGAGCCAGCCGATCATGTAGCCGAGGCCCTGGCGTGCGACGATCAGTTCGGAGGCGACCAGCAGCACGAAGGAGAGCGCGAGCGCAGTGCGGATGCCGCGCAGAGCAGCTCCGGCAACGCGCTCGGCAGCACCACCTCCCACAAGGTGCGCCAGCGGCTGGCGCCCAGGCTGCGCGCCGACCAGATCAGCACCTGCTCGGTGCCGCGCGCGCCGTTGAACGCGCGAGAGCGTGACCGGCAACAGGCAGCCGATAAAGATCAGCACGACCTTCGAGGCGTCGCCAAAGCCGAGCCACAGCACCATCACCGGGATCAGCGCCGATTTCGGCATCGGATAAAAGAACTGGACGATCGGATTGACCAGCGATCCGGATCGGCCGGTACCAGGCCATCAGGATGCCGACGAGGCTGCCGCAGCCGATCGCCAGGGCGAGGCCGGCCGCCCCGCGCGAGATCGAGGCGACGCCCGTTCGTCCACAGATCGCCGCCAACGGCGAGATCGCACCACGCGGCCGCGACGGTATCGAGCGGCGGCAGCGCCGAGATCGGGACGAGGCCCGTGCGGGTCGCCGCCTCCCAAGCGATCGCCAGCAGGAGGATCGGGGCATACCGCGGCAGGATTTGACCGAGGCTGCTGGCGACGCCGGTCATGCCGCCCCGCTCCGTTGCGCCTGGATCGCCTCGGCGCGCACCAGCTTCCAGACGTGATCGACGGTCTCGACGAATTGCGGGGTGCGCAAGAGGTCGGGATCGTCCTTGTCGAAGCGCGCCTCGACGATCTCCTTGATATGTCCGGGGCGCGCCGTCATCACGGCGATGCGCTCGGCCAGAAACACCGCCTCCTGCACATCGTGCGTGACGAAGATCACCGTCTTGCGCGAGCGCTGCCAGATGCGCAACAGCTCCCCCTGCATCAGGCTGCGGGTCTGCGCATCGAGCGCGCCGAACGGCTCGTCCATCAAGAGGACGCGCGGGTCGATGGCGAGGGTGCGGGCGATCGCGGCGCGCTGCTTCATGCCGCCGGAAAGCTGCGCCGGGTAGCTGTCCTCGAACCCGGCGAGCCCGACGAGCTCGATGAAATCGCGGCGCGGCGGGCGCGCTCGTCGCGCGGCAGGCCCTGCTTTTCGAGGCCGTAAAGCACGTTTTGCAGGACCGTCTTCCACGGAAACAGCGCGAAATGCTGAAACACGATGCCGCGGTCGGGGCCGGGCCCGGCAATCGGCCGGTCTCTCGACGCGCGATCCTGCCGTGCTCGACCGGCAGGAACCCGCCGACGAGGTAAAGAAGCGTACTCTTGCCGCAGCCGCTGGGCCCGAGGAGCGCGACGAACTCGCGGTCGCGCTACCCGGAGCGACACATTGTCGAGCGCCAGCACCGAGCGTCCGCGCGCGCGGCCGGTATTCGTGGCTGACCTGGTCGATGACGATATGCGCCGCGCCATTCACAGCGTTCGCCGGGACTGCGGATCGAGGCTGTCGATTGGTCATTCGCCGTCGATGCGCTTTTTGGCTTCCTCGATCAGCGACAGATCGACGTATTTCGGGCTGATCTCGACCCGCTTCGGGCAGCACCCCAAGCTGCGACGGCCTCGTCGATCTCCTTCTGCACGGAGGCCAGTTCGGGCCGGGCATCGGGCGAGTGATAGAAATCCTCCTTGGTGAAGGCGAACGCCAGTTTCTCTTTCGGCAGCTTGGTTACCGAGGTGACGATGGCGAGAGCCTCCTCACGGTTCTTCGGGTCGAGAAACCAGCGCACCGCGCGAATGTGATCCTCGAAAAAATCGACGAGAGCCGGCCGGTGCGCGGCGATCACATCGGCCCGCATCGCCCACATCACCGCCTGTGTCGGGCCCGACCGCATCGCTGCGCGGGAACAGCACCCGATATTTGGGGTTGTCGATGATGCCGTGGGCGAATTGCGGCAGGAGGCCGATCATGTCGACCTTACCGCCTTCGAGCATCGCCGGCATGTTGGCGAAATTGGTCTCGACCGTGGTGAAATCGCTGTCCTTGACGCCGTGCTTCTGGAACATCGTGCGCATCGCCGCGTCGCTCGCCGAGCCGATCGTGTTGGTGGCGATACGCTTGCCTTTCACGTCCTCGATCCGTCTTGATCGGGCCGTCGGCCAGTACCACGAAATTCTCGCTGAAATGGCCGGGAATGCCCGTCGGCGACGACATCGGCGACGATCCGCTCATCGAGATGCGCGTTGGTGATCGCCAGCGCCACGCGCGGCGGTCGAGAACGAGGCTATATCCAGTTCGTTGATGGCTTGCGCCTGAATCTCCGGGGTCGTGCCCTGGAAGTGCACCGCATCGCAGGACGTAGCTCTTGCCGAGGTGCTTGAATAACCCCGGGTCGCGCCTGCCCAGTTCCTCGCTCCAGCGGGGTCAGGTGACCGGGGGTCACCACCCAGCCGACGCGGATCGGCAGCGGGGCGGCCGGTTGATCGGCCGGTTGTTCGGCCCGGGCCATCGCCATCAATCCAATGACGCCAACTGCTATTGCGGCCGCGATCCCCAGCCAATTGCGCCTCATTACGATCCCGCCATTGCGTTTGCCTCGCGCCGCCGCATCCTAGCAGAGCCGGCAGGGGTTGCGCATGGCGCATTCTCGGCGCACAACGCCAGCCGCCGGGGAACGCGGCCTCAGCCGACGGTGCTGAGATCCACACCGTCTCTGCTAACCGGAGCGCAGCGATGGACCTCAAAGATATCCTCGTTTGCCTTGATTCGACGGATTCCGGCAGAGGCCGATTGCGGCTCGCCGCGGCGATCGCGCGCGAACACCGGGCGCATCTTTCTGCGGCCTATGTGTTGCCGAACGAAGCCCCCGGAGCGCCGCTTTCCGGTGGCGCAGGCGTTGGCGTGCCGACCGGCGCGGCGTGGATGCCGCCGGGCGCTGTCGTCGCCGGGATCCCCGCCCCCGGCGTGCCGCCCACCGCCGGCGCCACGCTCGCCGAAATCATCGAAGAACGCTTCCGCGAGGAAGTTCGACCGCATGCGATCGAAGGCGACTGGCACCTGTTCGGAGCGCGCGACGGCGCGGATCTGGTCGCGCTGGCGAGCGCCGCCGACCTGGTGATTATCGGTCAGACCTCGTCCGATTACCGCGCCCCTGCCGGGTTTCGGCCGGAAGACATCGTCGTCGCCGGCGGGCGGCCGACGCTGGTCGTGCCCTATGCCGGCACGTTCCCCATGGTCGGGCGGCGCGTGCTTGTGGCCTGGGACGGGACCCGTGAAGCCTCGCGTGCGCTCCATGACGCGCTGCCGCTGATCGGCAGGGCCGAGGCCGTAACCGTGATGACGGTGCCGGCCCGGGAGGCGAGCTTCGATCACGATCGGCCCTCGCTCGACCGGATTGTCAGGCACCTCGAGCGGCACGGCATCCCCTCTCATGCGGAAGAGACGCCGCGGGGCGACCTGAGGGTCTCGGACGTGCTGTTGTCCCGCGCCGCCGATCTCGATATCGATCTGATCGTCGCCGGCGCCTACCACCACTCGCAGTTCCGCGAAGCCCTCATCGGCGGGGTCAGCCGCGAAATGCTCGATCACATGACGGTGCCGGTGCTGATGTCGCATTGACGAATTGGGGCCTCGGGGCGGAGAGCCCGCAAGCGCCCGCTACACCGTCGCGCTCGCCCGGAACCTGTCGCTCCCGTCATCGGCGGCGTCACTGACCGCAATCTCGCTGACCCTGGCGGCGAAAGGCCCCACCCGGCATGCCTCGATCATCGCCGCCACCCTATCCTCGCCGCCGATGACCAGCGCCTCGACGCTGCCGTCGGCGCGGTTGCGCACCCAGCCGCGCACCCGCAGCCGGGTCGCAGCCTCGATCGCCCAGGCGCGATAGCCGACCCCCTGCACCCGTCCGGTGATGCGCAGCAGAACGGCGCGCATCGGCGCGACCTCATTCCAGTTCGAGGATGATCTGGTCGACGGCGAGGCTGTCGCCTGGTTTGGCGCGCAACCTAGCGACCCGGCCATCGCGCTCGGCGCGCAGCACGTTTTCCATCTTCATCGCCTCAACCGTAACCAGTGGTTCGCCCGCCTTTACGTCCTGCCCCTCTTCGACGACGATCGCGGTCAACAGCCCCGGCATCGGCGACAGCACCAAGCGCGAGGTGTCGGCCGGCTGCTTCTCGGGCATCGCCAATAGGAGCTCGGCGGCGCGCGGCGACAGCACCTGGGCATGGCGCGCGACGCCACCATGTACCAGCCGGAAAGCGCGCCCGCGCAGGCTGTCGATCTGCACGATCGCATGCCGCCGATCGATGCACAAATGCAGCAATGGCTGACCCGGGTGCCAGTCGGTTGCCGCGGAGAAGCTCTCGCCCTCGCTCTCGACGGTATAGGCGCTGCCGTCGGCGCGAACCGACACAGGGTGGGGCCGGCCGTCGAGCAGCACCGTCAGCCGGTGCGCCGCCTGCGCGCTCGCTCCGGCGTCGGGCGCCTCTGGCGCGGTCTCGCTGTCCCGCAGCCGGGTTTCCGCGAGCGCCGCGGCGATCAGGATCACGCGGTCGGCGGCAACCAGCCCGGCGGGCGAGGCGTAGCCGCCGGGGAAATTCTCGGCGATGAAATCGGTCGACAGCTGGCCGGAGCGAAACCGCTCGCTCGCCGCCACCGCCGCGAGAAAGGCGACGTTGTGCCTGACGCCGGCGATGTAAAAGCCGTCAAGCGCACGGCCCAATCTGTCGATCGCCTGGTTTCGGTCGGCGCCGTAGGCGATCAGCTTGGCAATCATCGGATCGTAATAGAGCGTGATCTCGTCGCCCTCGGCGACCCCGCTGTCGAGACGCAAGCCGTCGCCCTCCGGTGGGCGATACCCTGTGAGGCGCCCGATCGACGGCAGGAAATTGCGCGTCGGGTCTTCGGCGTAGACCCGCGCTTCGATGGCCCAGCCGGTCTGCCGCACCGCCCTCTGGTCAAACGGCAGTTTTTCCCCGGCGGCGACCCGGATCATCAGTTCGACAAGGTCGAGCCCGGTCACCAGCTCGGTCACCGGATGCTCGACCTGGAGCCGAGTGTTCATTTCGAGGAAGTAGAAATTGGCCTCGCGATCGACGATGAACTCGACGGTGCCGGCCGAGCGGTAACCAACCGCGCGCGCCAGCGCGACCGCCTGTGCCCCCATCGCGGCACGGGTTTCGGCGCTGATGAACGGGCTCGGTGCTTCTTCGATGATTTTCTGGTGACGCCGCTGGATGGAGCACTCGCGCTCGCCGAGATGGACGATGTTGCCATGCGCGTCGCCCAGCACCTGGATTTCGATGTGGCGCGGCTCCTCGATGTATTTTTCGAGAAAGATGCGGTCATCGCCAAAGCTCGAGCGGGCTTCGTGCTGGGCGCCGCTGAAGCCCTCGCGCAACTCAGCCTCGTCGTGCGCGATGCGCATGCCCTTGCCGCCGCCGCCGGCCGCCGCCTTGAGCATCACCGGATAGCCGATCTCGCGCGCGATCTCGATTCCCCGCTCGGCATCGGCGATCGTGTCGAGATGGCCGGGCACGGTCGCTACTCCCGCCTGATCGGCGAGGCGCTTGGCGGCGATCTTGTCGCCCATCGCCGCGATTGCTTGCGTGCTCGGGCCTATGAACACGATCCCGGCTTCGGCAAGTGCGGTCGCGAAATCTGAGCGTTCCGACAGAAAGCCATAGCCGGGATGCACCGCCTCGGCGCCAGTCTTCTTACAGGCCTCGATGATCCGGTCGATCCGCAGGTAACTGTCGGCCGAGGGCGCCGGTCCGATTCCGACCGCCTCGTCGGCCGTGCGGACGTGCAGCGCCCCGTCATCGGCCTCCGAATAGACCGCGACGGTGGCAATCCCAATGCGCTGCGCCGTCCCGATGATGCGGCAGGCGATCTCGCCCCGGTTGGCGATCAGGATCTTCTTGAACACGGCTGCACTCATCCGTCATTCCCGCGCAAGCGGGAATCCAGGGCCCGAGGGCGCATCGCTTGCTCTGGACCCCCGCTTTGGCGGGGGTGACGGGGGCGGGTCATCACAGCGGGATGTTGTCGTGCTTCTTCCACGGATTTTCGAGCCGTTTGCCGCGCAGCATGTGGAGGGCGCGGCACAAGCGCTGGCGGGTTGCCCTCGGCTGGATCACATCGTCGATGAAACCGCGGCTCGCCGCAACAAACGGGTTGGCGAATTTCTCGCGGTATTCTTGCGCGCGCGCCGCGATCGCCGTCTGGTCGCCGAGATCGGCGCGGAAAATGATCTCGACCGCCCCCTTCGGCCCCATCACCGCGATCTCGGCCGACGGCCAGGCGAAATTGACATCGCCCCGCAAGTGCTTGGAACTCATCACGTCATAGGCCCCGCCATAGGCTTTCCGCGTGATCAGCGTGACCTTGGGCACGGTCGCCTCGGCGAAGGCGAAGAGGAGCTTGGCGCCGTGCTTGATGATCGCGCCGTATTCCTGGGCGGTGCCGGGCAGAAACCCGGGCACGTCGACAAAGGTCACGATCGGGATCTGGAAGCAGTCGCAAAAACGCACAAAGCGCGCCGCCTTCCGCGCGCTGTCGATGTCGAGGCAGCCGGCCAAGACCATCGGCTGGTTGGCGACGATGCCGATCGTCGCGCCCTCCATGCGAGCGAAGCCGACGAGGATGTTGGCCGCGTAATTCGGCTGCAATTCGAAGAAATCGCCGTCGTCGACGACTTTTAGGATCAATTCCTTCATGTCGTAGGGCTTGTTGGGATTGGCCGGAACGAGCGTATCGAGCGAGGGCTCGGCCCGCTCGCGGGGGTCGCTCGCCGGCCGCACCGGGGCGGCGGCGCGGTTCGAACCTGGCAGGAAATCAACGAAGCGGCGCAGCTCAATCAGCGCCTCGACATCGTTCTCGAAGGCAAGATCGGCGACCCCGGAGCGCGTCGTATGGGTGATGGCGCCGCCGAGCTCCTCCTGCGTCACATTCTCGTGGGTCACCGTTTTCACGACATCGGGGCCGGTCACGAACATGTAGGAGCTGTCCTTCACCATGAAGATGAAGTCGGTCATCGCCGGCGAATAGACCGCGCCGCCGGCGCAGGGGCCCATGATCAGCGAGATTTGCGGGATGACGCCAGAGGCCAGCACGTTGCGCTCGAAGACTTCGGCATAGCCGGCCAGTGAGGCGACGCCGTCCTGGATGCGCGCCCCGCCCGAATCGTTGAGGCCAATGACCGGCGCCCCGACATTCATCGCCTGGTCCATGATCTTGCAGATCTTTTCGGCGTGCGCCTCCGAGAGCGAGCCGCCGAACACGGTGAAATCCTGGCTGAACACGAAAACGAGCCGGCCGTTGACGGTGCCGTAGCCGGTCACCACCCCGTCGCCCGGGACCTTCTGCCCTGCCATATCGAAATCATGGCTGCGGTGCTCGACAAACATGTCCCATTCCTCGAAGGAATCGGGGTCGAGCAAGACTTCGATCCGCTCACGCGCGGTAAGCTTGCCCTTGGCGTGCTGCGCCTTGATGCGGCGCGCCCCGCCGCCGGCACGGGCCGCCGCGCGCTTCTCCTCCAGGCGCTGCAGAATGTCGTTCATCGCCAGCAGCCTTTCCCAACCGTCATTTCGGTGCAAGCGGGAATCCAGGGGCGACCGCTCTACCAGCAGCCCAAGACCCCCGCTTGCGCGGGGGTGACGAGACGGGGGGAGCCGGGCAAGATGGGGGCGAGCGATTTCAACCTGCGAGGATCAGATGCCCGAAAGTGAACTCTACAAAAAAGGCGCGGCGATGCGACGGCGGCTGATGGGCGATGCCGCAGTCGAGGCCTCGGCCAAGGGGATCTACAGCGACCCGGTGATGAAGAAATTCATCGATGTCGCGACCGAGACCGTGTTCGGCGCGCTGTGGACCCGGCCCGGGCTCGACACCAAGACCCGGGCATTGATCTGCGTCGTCTCGGACGCCTGCACCGGCCGCGAGCCGGAGCTCGCCTTGCATATCCGCTTTGCCCTGCGCCAGGGCTGGACCGAGGACGAGCTGACCGAGGTGCTGCTGCATCTGTCGGGCTATGTCGGCGTGCCGATTATCCGCGAATCGATGATGGTGGCCTCGCGCGCGTTCCGCGATTACCGCGCGGAAACGTCAGGAAATCCCTGATCGCGCCGATCGTCTGAATCAACGGCTCTTGACGCAAATCAAGGCACGATCAGATCCACGCGATAGGTTCGCGACGCTTGTCCGCAACGCTGACGGCGGCGAGATGCCGCGGGGAGTGTGCACCATGTTCGGTAAACGCCTTCTCATCGCGCTGGCGATCCTCGGATCCCTCTCCTTCCCGCTCCTCGCCCAGGAGCAACACGGCGAGCGCGGCGGCGGACGCGGAGGAGGCAGAGGACAGGCCGCCGGCGGACACGCCGGGGCACCCCCGCCCCCTCACGCTCCCGCTGGCGGGTTCTCCCGCGGCGGGCACTTTACCGGCCCTGGAGGAAGCTGGGACGCGCACCCGGCCTGGCGCGGTGGTGGCGAGTTCGGCCGGTGGCACGGCGGGCATTGGTGGACCAGCAATTACGGCGGCCGGTTCGGGTCCTGGTGGATTGTCGGCCCCGACTGGTACTGGTACCCAAGCGAAGTCGCCCCGATTCCGGACCCCTATACGCCGCCGGGGATGGCGCCGGGATACTGGTATTGGTGCCAGACCTACCAGCAATACTATCCCTATGTCGGCGCTTGCCCGGTCCCCTGGCAGCAGGTGGCGGAGCAATAACCCCGGCCGCCGGCGTCAGGACGCCGCAATCAGCTGCAGAAACCGCGCCGCCGCGGCGATGTCGGCGGCGAGCGCTCGGCGGCGGGCGGCGGCTTCGGCATCCTCGCCCCAGGCCTCGATCTGGAAGGTCTCGTCGAGTTGGGACGCGGCGAAGGCCGCTTCGGCGTCAAGCCGGTCTTCGCGGAGCGCCAGCGCGATGACGATGGAGCCGCAGACCGCGGTCAGGCTGTGCAGCGCGGTGAGGCGGAAATCGTCATGCGCCGCAACCTCCGCGGCGAAGGCGCGCATCGTCGCCGGCGATTGCGCCGCCGGGACGACGCCCGAGGTGACCGCGAGCCTCGCCCCATAGCGTTGGTTCGCCCAGTCGATCAGCGGCTGCCAGACCGCGTGCTGGCGCGCGACCAACGCCGGGGGACGCAAGGCGCGATAGCATAGGAGGTCGGTGCCGGCGTAGCCCGCGACTTCCTTCACGACCAGATCGCGCTGCGCTGCGGTGCGGTCGATCGCGGTCGCGGCGAGCCGGAAGAGCGGCATCCCCGCCGGGCGAACGTCGTCCCGCTGCGCGTCCCATTCGGCGGCAATCGCAGTGGCGAGGGCGGCTGTCGGCAGCACCAGCTCCAGCTTGATCGGGGTGCGGACCGTCTTGCCGTCGAGCGCCACGCCCCAGCCGCCACCTTCCGGGCGGGTCTCGACGGTGGTATAGAGGCGCCTCATCGCGGCGCTTCGAGTTCGGCAAAGGGGTCGCCGGGATCGCCGGTAAAGCCGAGCAGATCCCACGTCTCGCGCATATGCGGCGGCAACGGCGCGGTGACCTGCAAGAGGCCCCCTTCGGGGCTCGGGATCGCGAGAGAGCGCGCATGCAGGTGCAGCCCATGCCCGGCGACTACGCCCGCCAGGTGTGCGGCGCTGGCGCCATATTTGCTGTCGCCGATGATCGGAGTGCCGAGTGCGGCGCAATGGGCGCGCAATTGATGCGTGCGCCCGGTGATCGGCAGCAATGCAAGCCAGCTCGCCCGGTCGCCGGCATGGTCCATCACCCGGTAATAGGTGACCGCGCTCTTGCCGTCGTCGTCGGCTTCCATCCGCTCGCGACCGGGTCCACTGCGCTTGGCGAGCGCCAGATCGATCCGCCCTTGCGGCAATTGCGGCAGGCCGATAACGGCCGCCCAGTACGTCTTGCGCGTCGTCTTCTCGCGAAAGGCGCGGGTAAAAAACGCCGCCGCGGCAGCGCTGCGCGCGATCAGGAGAACGCCGGAGGTATCCTTGTCGAGGCGGTGCACCAGACGCGGACGTTCGTCCAAATCCAAGCGCAGCGTGTCGAGGAGGCCGTCGACATGGCGCCCGGTCTTGGTGCCGCCTTGCACCGCGAGCCCGGCCGGTTTGTTGAGCACGATCGCCGACGCATCGCGGTAGAGCACAAGGTCAGGCAACAGCCGCTCGTCGTGCGGATGGACGCGCCGGGCCGGCGGCGGCGCGGACGGCTCACTCAGCGGCGGCACCCGGATCGCCTGACCGGGAGCAACCGCATCGCCGGCGCGGGCGCGCTTGCCGTCGATTCGGATCTGGCCGGTGCGCAGCAGCTTTTCGAGGCGGCCGTGGCGGAGTCCGGGATAGTGCCGGCGGAACCAGCGGTCGAGCCTGCCGGCGCCGTCTTCGGGGCGCACGGTTATAATATCGACGCCGGTCATGGATCGGATGCCGCGCGCTGGCGCAGCTTGTCCCAATAGTCGAGGCGCTTTTTAACTTCGCGCTCGAAGCCGCGCTCGCCCGGGCGATAAAACACGCGGCGCTCAGTGCCGTCGGGAAAATAGTTCTGGCCGGAGAAGCCTTCCTCGGTCGCGTGGTCGTAGATGTAGCCGGTGCCGTAGCCAAGGTCGCGCATCAGCCGGGTCGGGGCGTTGAGGATGTGCAAGGGCGGCATCAGGGAGCCGGTCTGGTTGGCCATCGCGCGGGCTTCGCCAAACGCGGCATAAGCCGCGTTCGATTTGGGCGCGGTGGCGAGAAAGATGACCAATTGCGCAATCGCCAGTTCGCCCTCGGGGGAGCCGAGCCGGTCGTAGGCGTCCCACGCGGCGAGCGCCTGCACCAAAGCCTGCGGATCGGCCAGGCCGATATCCTCGACCGCGGCGCGGGTCAGGCGGCGCAGGATGTAGATCGGGTCCTCGCCGCCCGCCAGCATTCGCGCCAGCCAATAAAGCGCCGCGTCGGTATCCGAACCGCGCAGCGATTTATGGAGCGCGCTGATCAGATTGTAATGGCCCTCCTGCGCCTTGTCGTAGAGCGGCGCGCGGCGCTGTACGAGGAGAGCGAGTTCGCGCGGTCCGAGCGCGGTCTCGCGAGGCAGGCGGTCGATCTCCTCGACGAGATTGAGGAGGAAGCGCCCGTCGCCATCGGCCATCGCGCGCAGCGCGGCGCGGCCATCCTCGCTCAGCGGCAGCGCGTGCCCGAGATGGGCTTCGGCGCGCTGCAGCAGGGTTGCCAGCGCCGCGTCGTCGAGCCGGTGCAGCACGAACACCTGGGCGCGCGACAGAAGCGCGCCGATCAGCTCGAAGGACGGGTTCTCGGTCGTCGCCCCGACGAGGATCACCGTTCCGTCCTCGACATTGGGCAGAAACGCATCCTGCTGGGCGCGGTTGAAGCGATGGATCTCGTCGACAAAGAGGAGCGTGCCGTGCCCCATCTCGCGGCGCTTTTTGGCCGTCTCGAACACCTTGCGCAGGTCGGCGACCCCGGAAAACACCGCCGAGAGCGGCTCGAAGGCGAGGTCAGTGCCGTCAGCTAAAAGCCGCGCGATCGTCGTCTTGCCGACGCCGGGAGGACCCCACAGGATCATCGAGGCAAGCTGCCCGCTCGCGACCATGCGCCCGATCGGCCCCTCCGGCCCCAGCAGATGGTCCTGGCCGAGGATATCGCCGAGGCTCTGGGGGCGCAGCCGATCGGCCAAGGGGCGCGGCGCCTGGGACTGAAAGAGCGTGGTCATGCCGCCTCGATCACGATGCCCAGGCGCTTGCCGAGCGCCCGCAGCGCCGCGTCGACCTGGTTTATCCGGCTCTGGTGTATCGGATCACGCAGGCGCCGCACTGTCTTTTCGTCCGTGCCGAGCTGCCGCGCCAGCGCGACATTCGAAACCCCGGCCGCAAGCATGGCGTCATGCAGCGCGAGCTTTGCGGCAACGAGCGGCGGCACGTAGGCAATAGGGCGGCCGCGAGCCGGGGAGGGGTGCGGCAGGCTCTCGGCGTGGTCTGTGTAGAAGGACAGCGCGGTCACCAGCGCATCCTCGGCCATTGTCGCGGCCTCTGCCGTGGTCTCGCCCTCGGTGATCGCCTCGGGCACGTCCGGAAAGGTGACGGTGAACCCGCCCTCGGGTCGCGGCAGCAGTTCATAGGGATATGCGTAGCGCATTCCGATCTATTCCTCGATGTCTTCGGGTGTCAGCCCGAGCTGCTTCAAAATGCCAAGCAACGTTCCGGTCTTCAGGTCCCTCGAATGCCGTCCAACGACGGAGCGCCGCCCGCCAAGCGTGATCTTCGTATGGTTCGCGCCCTGTGATACCGCGAGACCAGACCGCGTTTTGCCACGAGCCGACGTAGGCGCCGCAAAAGCTCGGGCGGTTTCATCTTCGCCCTATATCGGACAGTTTTGTCCGATTATCAAGTCGGCCCTGGGATTCTGCAGCTCTTTCGCCCTCGCGCGCGAAGTCCTAGCCGAATACCGCATTGAAGGTGGCGCGCAGCACGCTGTCGACCTCGGACATCGCGGCGGAAATGCCGAGCCGGGCGAGCGAGGTAACGCCATGCCCGGAGCTCTCGGGGGCGATGCCGCACGGGATGATGCCGCGGTAATGGTCGAGGTCGGGATCGATGTTGAGCGCAACGCCGTGATAGGTGACCCAGTGGCGCACCCGCACGCCGATCGCGGCGATCTTGTCCTCGCGGCCGTCGGGCCCGACGACCCAAACGCCGATCCGGCCATCGCGCCGCTCGCCCTTGACATCGAAGCGCCGGAGGGTGGCGATCATCCATTCTTCGAGGCGCCAGACATGACAGCGCACGTCGCGCCCACGCCCAGGGCGATCAGCATCAAGATCCAGCAGCGTGTAGGCGATGCGCTGGCCCGGCCCGTGATAGGTGTATTGCCCGCCGCGGCCGCTCTTGAACACCGGGAGGCGGGCGGGATCAAGCAGGTCTTCGGCGCGCGCGCTGGTGCCGGCGGTGTAGAGCGGCGGGTGTTCGAGGAGCCAGATGAGTTCGGGCGCCTGATGCTCGCGGATCGCGGAGACCCGCCGCTCCATCGCGGCCACCGCCTCCTCATAAGCCACCGGCTCGTCGCTGTGGCGCCACTCGGGCTGGAATTCCATCACGGTTGCTATGATATCCCGGATTTGCTACACGCGCCTCCTCCCTGGCGTGCGGTCGTGGCGGAATTGGTAGACGCGCAGCGTTGAGGTCGCTGTGGGGGAAACTCCGTGGAAGTTCGAGTCTTCTCGACCGCACCAAAATCATTCGGCTGAGGTCCGTCGCGCGTTTCGTCAGGGAGGTCGTGATGCGGGCATTTGTCGTGGCGCTGCTGCTGACCGCCGGGTGGGCGAGCCTCGCTGCCGCCCAAAGCGTCGCCGGCAAGTACACCGTGCACGGCAAGAACATCGACGGCTCGCCTTATGGCGGCACAGCCACGATCACCCCGAGCAGCGACTCCACCTGCCGCATCCTCTGGAAAACCGGCTCGACCTCGAACGGCATCTGCATGCTCGCCGGAAAATCCTTCGCCGCAGCCTATGTGTTGAACAAGAGTTTCGGCTTGGTGCTCTACGAGCTGCAGGACGACGGCTCGTTGAAAGGCACCTGGACGATCGCCGACGAGCCGGGCAACGGCACCGAGACCCTGGTCCCGGTGAAATAACGCCGATCGGCAGGGCAGAGCGTCCCTCGCCAAAGCCGGCGCCCGCGCCATATAGGGCCCATGCAGAATATCCGGCTCGCCATGCTCGACCACGATCTCGGCCCGGAGATCGACATGCTGCGCGGGAGCGTGCGCGATTTCGCCGAGGACAGAATCGCGCCGATTGCTGCCGAAATCGACAAGACCGACCGCTTTCCGGTGGAGCTGTGGCCGCAAATGGGGGCGCTTGGCCTCCATGGAATCACGGTCGAGGAGGAGTATGGCGGCGCCGGGATGGGGTATCTGGCCCATTGCGTCGCGATGGAGGAGGTGAGCCGCGCCTCGGCCTCGGTCGGCCTCAGCTACGGCGCCCATTCAAACCTCTGCGTCAACCAGATCCGCCGCAACGGGACGGAGCCGCAAAAGCGCAAATATCTGCCCGATTTGATTTCGGGGAAGCATGTCGGGGCTTTGGCGATGAGTGAGCCGGGTGCCGGCTCCGATGTCGTTTCGATGCATCTGCGCGCCGACCGGCGAGGCGACCGCTATATCCTCAACGGGACGAAGATGTGGATCACCAACGGGCATTACGCCGATACGCTGGTGGTCTACGCCAAGACCCGGCCCGATGCGGGGGCGCGCGGCATCACCGCGTTTCTGATCGAAAAGGGCATGACAGGGTTCCACCCGGGGCAAAAGCTCGACAAATTAGGCATGCGCGGGAGCCCGACTTCGGAACTGGTGTTCGAGGATTGCGAGGTGCCCGAGGCGAATGTGCTGGGCGCTGTCGACGAGGGCGTTCGCGTTTTGATGAGCGGGGTCGATTACGAGCGCGCGGTCTTGGCCGCCGGCCCCATTGGCATAATGCAGGCCTGCCTCGATGTCGTCATTCCCTACATCCACGATCGGAAGCAGTTCGGCCAACCGATCGGCGAATTCCAGCTGATCCAGGGCAAGCTCGCCGATATGTATGCGGCGCTAAGCGCCTGCCGTGCCTATGTTTATGCCGTGGCACGGGCCTGCGACCGCGGGCAGACGACGCGAAAGGACGCCGCCGGCGCCATTCTCTACGCCGCCGAAGCCGCGACCCGGACCGCGCTCGACGCGGTGCAGATATTGGGTGGTAACGGCTACATCAACGACTATCCCACGGGACGCCTGTTGCGCGACGCCAAACTCTACGAAATCGGCGCCGGCACCAGCGAGATCCGCCGCATGCTGATCGGCCGCGAGATTTTCACTGAGAGCGCGTGATTGATTGACAGGCAATACGAGGGGGACCAATTTTCTACTATGGCTGAGACCGTAACGCTCGAATTCCTCGGCGCCCAGATGGAGCGGATGCTCGCTCGGCAGGACGCTTTGCAAGAAGACATGCGCGTCCTGACGGCGATCGTGTTGCGCCACGAGAACACACTGATCGACATGCTTCAGCAGATACGCGCGATGGTGGCGCAGCATCAGCGCTTCAATGACCGCCTGCGTCGGCTTGAGGAACAACCCGCGCAATAGCGGGTCGGCATGGTGCGCCGGCTGATCTCCTCGGGCTCGCCCTACGAGGCCGAAGCCGGGTATAGCCGGGCGGTCATCGACGGCGAGTGGGTGTTCGTCGCCGGCACGACCGGGTTCGACTATGCGGCGATGACGATCTCGGAGGATCCGGCCGAGCAGGCTCGCCAGGCGATCCGTAACATCGAGGCGGCGCTCGCCGAAGCTGGGGCGAGCCTCGCCGATGTCGTGCGGGTCAAATACCACCTACCCGACGCCGCCGACTGGCCGCGCCTCGTGCCGGTGCTGGGCGGAGCGTTTGGCAGGGTCCGTCCGGCGGCCACCGCCCTCATTTGCGGCCTCATCGATCCGCGCATGAAGATCGAGATCGAAGTCACAGCACGCCGGAGCGCAACCGTTGAGGCTGACTGACGAGCAGCGGATGCTGCGCGAGGTGGCGCGCGAGTTCGCGCAAAAGAAACTCGCGCCGCATGCGGCCGAGTGGGACCGCGAGGCACGGTTCCCGAAGGAAGCGCTCACCGAATTGGGCCGGCTCGGCTTTATGGGGATGCTGGTGCCGCCGGAGTATGGCGGGGCCGGCGCCGACCATGTCGGCTACGCGCTGGCCATGGAGGAGATCGCGGCCGGCGACGGCTCGGTGTCGACGATCCTCAGCGTCCACAATTCAGTGGGTTGTATGCCGATTCTTAAATTCGGGTCGGAGGAGCAGAAGCGGCGCTTCCTGATGCCGATGGCGACGGGCAACATGCTCGCCTGCTTCTGCCTGACCGAGCCAGAGGCCGGCTCGGATGCCGCGGCGATCAAGACCCGCGCCCGCCGCCACGGCAATCGCTGGGTACTGAACGGCACCAAGCAGTTCATCACCTCCGGGCAGAATGCGCAGGTCGCGATCGTCTTCGCGGTCACCGATCCCGCGGCCGGGCGCAAAGGCATCAGCGCCTTCATCGTGCCGACATCGACGCCGGGCTATCGCGTCGCCCGGCTTGAGCACAAGCTCGGCCAGCGCGCCTCCGACACCGCCCAGCTTGTGTTCGAGGAGATGGAGCTGACCCCCGATCTCTTGCTCGGCGCGGAGGGCGAGGGCTACCGGATCGCGCTCGCCAACCTCGAAGGCGGGCGCATCGGAATCGCCGCACAGGCGCTCGGCATGGCCCGCGCCGCTTATGAGGCTGCGCTCGGTTACGCCAAGGAGCGCGAGGCGTTCGGGCAAAAGCTGATCGGGCACCAGGCGGTGGCGTTTCGCCTGGCCGACATGGCGACCCGGCTCGCCGCTGCGCGCGGCCTCATTCTCGACGCAGCCGAGCGGCGGGACCATGGCGAACCCTGTCTCAAAGAGGCGGCGATGGCCAAATTGTTTGCCTCCGAGATGGCCGAGCGGGTTGTCTCGGACGCGATCCAGATCCATGGCGGCTACGGCTATCTCGCCGATTTCCCGGTCGAGCGGATCTATCGCGATGTGCGGGTGTGCCAGATTTACGAGGGGACCAGCGACATCCAGCGCCTCTTGATCGCGCGCGAGATCGCCAAGGAGTGACGCGGCGTCGTTATTCGGCATCTCCTTCGGCGAGCACCGCGGCGAAGAGGGTGCGGTCGATGTTGCCGCCGGAGAGCTCGATAGCGACCCGCTTGCCGGCGAGGCGCGTGCGTTCCTGCAACGCGGCGGCG
Source organism: uncultured Alphaproteobacteria bacterium (assembly GCA_963734125.1). Lineage (GTDB taxonomy): Bacteria > Pseudomonadota > Alphaproteobacteria > ATCC43930 > CGMCC-115725 > DATARH01. The sequence goes on along the minus strand of CAVTGB010000089.1, from coordinate 6,467 downwards.
AGAGGGGCGGCTCCGGCGCCCTCGGCGACGTTGTGGGTGTCGGTGAAGAGGATGCGCATGGCCTCGCGGATCTCGGCTTCCGACACGCTGACGATGCGCGCGGCGCCGTTGCGGATGATCGCGAGTGCGTCGGCATCGGGCACGCGCACGGCAAGCCCGTCAGCGATCGTGTCGGCGGAATTGGTGCTGACCGGCCGGCCGGCAGCGAGGGAGAGCGCATAGGCCGGCGCATTGGCGGCGACGACGCCGACGATCTCGGCGGTGTCTCCCAAGGCGTCGCGCGCCGCGATCATCGCGCAGATGCCGCTGCCGAGCCCGATCGGAACATAAACGGTATCGAGCCCGGGGACGGCGCGGAACAATTCGAGGCCGCAGCTCGCCACCCCGCGCACCAGCGCCGGATCGAACGAGCGCACCAGATGGAGCCCGTCGGAAGCGGCGCGCGCAACCGCGTATTCATAGGCCGCCTGGAAATCGTGGCCCTCCTCGATGAGGGTCGCACCAAAGGCTCGCATCGCCCGGTTCTTCTCGACGCTGTTGCCGTGCGGCACAACGATCGTCGCAGCGAGGCCGAGGCGCGCGGCGGCATAGGCGATCGATTGCCCGTGGTTGCCGCGGGTCGCGGTGATGACGCCCTGAATGTGCGGCTGGGTGCGGCGCAATTCGTCGAGGTAGACAAGGCCGCCGCGCAATTTGAAGGCGCCGATCGGGGTGTGGTTCTCGTGCTTGACCCAGAGTTCGGCGCCAGTGCGGCGCGACAAGAGCGGCCAGCAATATTGCGGCGTTGCCGGCACCACCGCGCGGACCAGCGCGGCGGCCTCATCGAGGCGGGCGAGGGAGGTCATCGTCGATCGGTCCTCATCGTGTCGCGCGGCCCGCGCGACGGCGCAGGCTGAACTCCGGCGGCGATCCTATCCCAAAAAGTCCGCCCGAAAAATCGGCTGAAAACCGAGGCTCCGTGCTACAAGTTGCGGTGGCCGCACCCGGCCGGTTTCGCACAAGGATGAGATGGACACGTCGAGAAAAACCGGTTTCGCTGACCGCCTGAGTGCGGCGGCGGAAGCCAGAAAGGCCTTGCTGGAGCGGGCCGCCCGGGCGAAGGCGGCGGCCGAAAGTCCTGAAGCCATCGAGCGGCGTGCGGCGCGCGAGGCGGTAAGGCAGGCACGCGCCGCGCGCGACGCCGAACGCAAGGCCGCGCGAGCAGCCGAGCAGGCGCGTCAGGCCGCCGCGCTGGCCGCCGCGCAAGCCGCCGAAGCTGCCGCCCGCGCCGCCGCGCTAGAAGCGGCGAAAGAGGCCGCCGAACGGGAATACGCCGAGCGCATCGCGCGCGAAGCCGCCGAGGAAGCAGAAAAACAGGCCGCCCGCGACGCCCGCTATGCCGCCCGCAAAGCCAGGAAGCGCAAGGGCAGATAGCGCGCGCGATCTCGCGGGTGGGGCACCGCAGACGCCGGGCCATTTCCGGCTTGCCCGCATGGCGAGGAGAGATAAGGTGCGGGGGCGATGCCCGTCATCACCACCGCACTCGACCAGCGCTCCGAGCCGTTTCGCGCCAACGACCAGGCGATGCGCGCGATCGTCGCCGATCTGCGGGAGAAATCGGCGGCGATCGGTAAGGGTGGCGACGCGGCCGCGCGCCGGCGCCACGAGGGGCGCGGCAAATTGCTGGCGCGCGAGCGGGTGCGGCTATTGCTCGACCCCGGGTCGCCGTTTCTCGAACTCTCCGCTTTCGCCGCCTACGGGATGTATGACGGCGCGGTGCCGGCGGCCGGGATCGTCACCGGGATCGGGCGCATCAGCGGGCGGGAATGCGTCGTCATCGCCAATGACGCGACAGTCAAGGGCGGGACCTATTTCCCGATCACCGTGAAGAAGCATCTGCGCGCCCAGGAGATCGCTCGCGACAACCGGCTGCCCTGTCTCTACCTCGTCGATTCGGGGGGCGCCTTTCTCCCGGCGCAGGACGAGGTGTTCCCCGACCGCGAGCATTTCGGCCGGATCTTTTATAACCAGGCGACGCTGTCGGCGCTCGGCGTCCCGCAAGTCGCGATCGTCATGGGATCGTGCACCGCCGGCGGCGCCTACGTTCCGGCGATGTCGGACGAAAGCATCATCGTGCGCGGCGAGGGCACGATCTTTCTCGCCGGTCCGCCCTTGGTCAAGGCCGCGACGGGCGAGGTTGTCAGCGCCGAGGAATTGGGCGGCGCGGACGTGCACAGCCGGGTCTCCGGGGTCACCGACCACTACGCGCTCGATGATCGCCATGCTATCGGGATCGCCCGGAATATCGTCGGTAATCTAAATCAAAATAAGGGTATGCCGCTTGTTCTTAAGACACCACGCGAGCCGCTCTACGCAGCTGAGGAGATCTACGGCATCATCCCCGAGGATGTGCGCCGGCCCTATGAGGTGCGCGAGATCATCGCCCGCATCGTCGACGGCAGCGAATTGGACGAGTTCAAGGCGCTTTACGGGCCGACCTTGGTATGCGGCTTTGCGCGGATCTGGGGGTATCCGGTCGGCATTCTCGCCAATAACGGCATCCTCTTTTCGGAAAGCGCGCTGAAGGCCGCGCATTTCATCGAACTGTGCGCGCAGCGCGGGGTGCCGCTCGTCTTTCTGCAGAACATCACCGGCTTCATGGTCGGCAAGAAATACGAGAACGCCGGGATCGCCAAGGACGGCGCCAAGATGGTGACTGCGGTCGCCACCGCGAACGTGCCAAAATTCACCGTCATCATCGGCGGCAGCTTTGGCGCCGGCAATTACGGGATGTGCGGTCGGGCCTATGCCCCACGGTTTTTGTGGATGTGGCCGAACGCGCGGATCTCGGTGATGGGCGGCGAGCAGGCCGCCTCGGTGTTGGCGCAGGTGCGCCGCGACGGGATGAGCGCGCGGGGTGAGGCGTGGAGCACTGAGGAGGAGGTCGCCTTCAAAGCACCGATCCGCGCCCAATACGAGACCCAGGGGCACCCCTATTACGCCAGCGCGCGGCTGTGGGATGACGGCATCATCGACCCGGCCGAGACGCGATTGGTGCTGGCCTTGTCGTTGTCCGCCAGCCTCAATGCGCCGATCGAGCCGACCAAGTTCGGCGTCTTCCGGATGTGACGCATTCCAAAAAAGGAGGGGAGATGCCGCTTTATCGGATCATTGATCAGAAATTTGTGCAACTCAAACGTCAACCCATTCAAAAAGAAAAGATCCTTCAGCAGCTCATCGAGCCAAATTTGCTGGAACTTCTGGACATTCATTTCCTAGAAACTGAATACAGCACCACCTCGGGTGGACGCATCGATACCCTTGGCGTCGACATCTATGGCGCGCCTGTGATCATCGAGTATAAGCGCAATCAGAATGATAACGTCATTAACCAGGCGTTATCTTATCGGAAATGGCTTACCGCGCAGAAACCAGAGTTTTTTGAGATGTTAATTAGAAAACGTTTACCAGAAGAAATAGCAAGCGGTATTAAGCTAGATTGGAAGCGCCCGAGGATAATCTGTATCGCAGAGAAATTCAACCCGCATGATCGGGATACTGCGGATGTGCTGTTACCTGTATTTCGCGTCGAGTTGATGACCTATCGGATTTATGACAATGATATCTTCCACTTAGAGCCTTTGCGGATCGTAAATGAGCGCCAGACGGACGCTGCTGTGACCCCCATCAAAGCACCCGATCAAGAGGCCGAAGCGGCAGAGTACTCCCTTGAGCTTCATCGATCGCATGGGGCAGCCGAAATTAAAGCCCTGTTTGATGATTTACGCGCTCGTGTTTTAGCGCTAGGGCCAGAAGTGGTGGGACGCGCGGTCAAACAATATATTGCATACCGCGCCGGTAAAAATTTTGCAGAGGTCCATATACAAAAATCCGCTATCCGGGTTCATCTGCGGGGAATCGATGATGACCCTAATGGGAAAGTAAAGCCAAGAAAGGTCCCCGACACCCATAAATGGCCGCTAGACTGGCTCGTTACGTTCAGTGATCCGATGGATTTGGACTACGTGATGAACTTGGTAGGGCAGTCGTACAACGATGTAACGTAGGCGAGCGCGCACGTGTTCGCTAAGATCCTGATCGCCAACCGGGGCGAGATCGCCTGCCGCATCATCAAGACGGCGCGGCGCATGGGGATTGCCAGCGTCGCGGTCTATTCCGAGGCCGATGCGGGCGCGCTGCACGTCGCGATGGCCGACGAGGCGCGGCAGATCGGGCCGGCGGCGCCGCGCGACAGCTACCTCAGCATTCCCGCGATCATCGCGGCGGCCAAGGGTAGCGGGGCGGAGGCGGTGCATCCCGGTTACGGGTTCCTCTCGGAGAACGCCGAATTCGCCGAAGCGTGCGCGGCCGCGGGGCTCGTGTTTATCGGCCCGCCGGCCGAGTCGATCCGGGCGATGGGCTCGAAAGCGGCGGCGAAAGCGCTGATGGAAGCGCACGGGGTGCCGGTGGTGCCGGGTTATCACGGCGAGGGGCAGGAGCCGGGCCGGCTCCTCGCCGAGGCCGAGCGGATCGGCTTTCCGGTCATCATAAAGGCCTCCGCCGGAGGCGGCGGGCGCGGAATGCGGATCGTCACGTCGAAACCAGAGTTCGCCACCGCGCTCGATTCCGCGCGGCGCGAGGCCACGGGCGCCTTTGGTGACGACCGAATGCTGATCGAGCGCTATCTCGAACGCCCGCGGCATATCGAGGTTCAGGTGTTCGGCGACGCTCGCGGCAATCTCGTGCACCTCTTCGAGCGCGACTGCTCGATCCAGCGCCGCCACCAGAAAATCGTCGAGGAGGCGCCGGCGCCCGGGCTCGACCCGGTCCAACGCGCGCGAATTGGCGAGGCGGCGCTTACGGCGGCGCGGGCGGTCGGCTATGTCGGCGCCGGCACCGTCGAGTTCATCCTCGAAGGTGATAAGTTCTATTTCATGGAGATGAACACCCGGATCCAGGTCGAGCATCCGGTAACCGAGGCGGTCGTCGGGATCGACCTGGTCGAATGGCAACTGCGCATCGCCGCCGGCGAGCTCCTTCCGTTGCGCCAGGAGGAGATCCAGCTGAGCGGCCACGCGATCGAGGCGCGGCTCTATGCCGAGAACCCGGCGAAGGGCTTCCTGCCGTCGACCGGGACCTTGCATAGCCTCAATCTGCCCGAAGGGGAGGGGGTGCGGGTCGACAGCGGGGTGCGGGCGGGGGATGTCGTGACGCCGTTCTACGATGCGCTGATCGCCAAGATCATTGCCTGGGGCGAGGACCGCGAGACCGCCCGCGCGCGGCTCCTGCGCGCGCTCGCCGACACCGCGCTCATTGGCGTCACGACCAACCTCGGGCTCCTCGCGCGGATCCTTGCCGACCCGGAATTCGCCGCCGGCGGGGTCGATACCGGCTTTATCGAACGGCGCGGCGCGGTACTCTTGGCGCCGCCGGGCGCGGTGCCCATGCTCGCGCGGGCCGCCGCCGCGCTGTGGCGGCTGGTCGCCCGCCAGGACGCGGCAGATCGATGCGATCCGTGGGCTGCTGTCGATGGTTGGCGGCTCAACCTCGCACCTGAGCCTCAGAGCCTTTCGTTTCGCTGCGGGTCCGAGGAATGGACGGTGTCGGCACGCCGCGACGGCCGGGGATGGCGGCTCGGCCTCGGCGAGCATAGGTGTATTGCTGAAGGAGTGCGCGGGGCGGCCGGGCGCCTCGGTGTCGTCCTCGAGGGCGTGCGGCTGCCGGTGCGCGTTCTCGAACACGGCGTGGGGCTCGCCGTTTTCGCCGGCGGCGAGAGCTGGATCATCGAGGAGGTCGATCCGCTGATGCCGCCGGAGAGTGCTGAGGCGGTGGTCGGGCGGCTGACCGCTCCAATGCCCGGGCGGATTGCACAGATATTGGTGGCGGCCGGCGACCGCGTGCACCACGGCCAGCCGATGATGGTCATCGAGGCGATGAAGATGGAGCACACGATTGCCGCGCCCCGCGACGGCACCGTCGCTGCGGTGCATTACGCCCCGGGCGATCTGGTCGAGGAGGGGGCCGAGCTGATCGCGCTGGCGCCCGAGACGCCGGCCGATCGCGCGGCCGGTGAGGCCGAGTGATGCCGGCTGATCTCCTGACCGGCGGGGCGGGGCCGCTGCATCTCCTGAAAATGGCGGTCGGGATCGCCGACATCGACGATCTGCGCCGGGTGCGCGCCCTTCGCACCCAACAGCATGGCGGCAGCTGGGTCTACACCCGCAACCGGCCGCGCCGCGCCGAAGAGGTGCTCGCCGGTGGCTCGATCTATTGGGTGATCCGCGGCCAGATCCGGGTGCGCCAGCGCATCACCGCGCTGCGCAGCGAGCGCGACGACCAGGGGCGGCGGTATTGCCAGATCGCGGTCGCCCCCGAGCTGGTGGCGACGCTGTGGCGGCCGTGGCGGCCGTTCCAGGGCTGGCGGTACCTCTCGCCCGAGGACGCGCCGCCGGACGCTCCGGGCGGGTGGATCACGCCCGACGATGTAG
>CAVTGB010000088.1:0-55760 GCA_963734125.1 uncultured Alphaproteobacteria bacterium | reverse complement strand
CGGCCCCGCGCCTTCCGGCTTGAACACGCGCGCCATGATCTGGCGCTCGCCATGCTTCACGTAGCATACGTTTTCGGTGGTGAATTGAGGCATCGTCTCGGTTCCTCCGTCGAATTTTCCGCGCTCGGGCGTAGCTGGCCGCCGCGCTCGCAATCATTGCGTCTCCCAGCCTACCCCGCGCCTAACGCTCGGACCAATGCGAAAATGCGACCGTGGCCCGCGCCATCCCACCCCCCTTGGTTCCCTGCGAAGGCAGGGACCCATCGAGGAACCCCTCGGAAACTTGAAAATGGATCCCCGCCTGCGCGGGGAACCGAGCCTTTCTGCTGCATTCGCGGTAGAATGAGGAAACCCACCGGGAGGACGCGACATGATGCGCTCATGGATCCATTTCACCCGCGGCCGCTTTGTGCGGCAGGCGCGGATCGGGCTCGACGAGGCCGGGCTGCGGGAGGAGCATCTGAGCCGCCGGGGCTTTGCCGGCCCGGTGGCGATGCTCTACCGCACCGACGGGCCGAACGAGATTGTCCGCATCGAGGGCGATTACCGCTCGCGCGCGGTCGACAGCGCCGATGTTGTCGCGCCCGACGCCGAGGACCCGCGCGGCGGCTGGCAGACCTTGCTCACAAACCAGGATGTCGCCGTCGCGATCAGCCGGCGCCGCCACGCGATGCCCTATTGTTTCCGCGACATGGTGGGCGACCTCCTCTATTTCGTCCATCGCGGCACCGGCACCTTCGCCACCGAATTCGGCCCGATAGCTTACGAGCCCGGCGACTGGGTGATGCTGCCAAAGGCGACGACGTTCCAGCAAATCCCCGACCCCGGCGACAGCTTGCTGATGATCGTCGAATCGCCGACCCCGATCCGCATGGCCGAGCACGAGAATGTCGGCCGCCACACCCCCATCGACCCGACGATGCTCGACGTCCCCGAAATCGTCGATTACCGCCGCCCGCCGCAAACCGAATACGAGGTGCGGATGAAGCACGAGGGCGGCCACAGCTCGATCTTTTACAAGAACGACCCCCTGAACATCGTCGGCTGGAAGGGCGACCTCTTCCCGTTCAAGTTCAACGTCCGCTCGATCCTGCCGTTGATGTCGCATCGCATCCACATCCCGCCCTCGTCATGGGTGACCTTCGAGGCGCCGGGGTTCTGCGTACTGACGATCCCCCCGATGCCCTCGGTCAGCGACCTGAATTCGCAGGAACTGCCCTCCTACCACCGCAACATCGACATGGACGAAGTGATGCTCGGCCACGCCGACACCGACCCCGCCGGCCGCCGCCCCGGCATCTTCCGCCACACCCCGCAGGGCATCCTCCACGGCGCCGACGAAGCGACGCGCGCCCAATTCCAGAAAAAGCGCAAACCCGGCGCCCACCGCACCGCGACAATGGTCGGCGTCGACACCTACCGCCCGCTCATCCCCACGGCGGAGTTCAAGCGGATGGCGGGGTGACGCTGATGCCTTACGCCGACAACCAGGGAGTCCGCATCCATTACCGGGTCGAAGGCGAGGGGCAGCCGCTGGTCCTGCAGCACGGTTTTACCGGGAGCATCGAGGACTGGTCCGACTACGGCTACGTTGCCTCGCTCAAGCACTACCGATTGATCCTGGTCGACGCGCGCGGCCATGGCGGTAGCGACAAGCCACACGATGTCGCCTCCTATGCGCTCGACAAGCGTGCGGGCGACGTCGTTGCCGTGCTCGACGCGCTCGGCATCGCCAAGGCGCATTTCTGGGGCTATTCCATGGGCGGATGGATTGGCTTTGGCATGGCGCAGTACGCGCCGGAACGGGTTGATCGCCTGGTCATTGGCGGAGCGCATCCTTATGCGCGCGACCAAGAGTGGTTTCGGCAACAATTTCGTCTGGCGCTTGCGCAGGGCAGCGACGCATTTCTGACGGCTTTTGAGCAGGCGGTCGGGCCGTTGGCGCCGGGCTGGCGAGAACGCCTCCGCGCCGCCGATTTCGAGGCTTACCTGGCGGCAGCCGAGGATCGGCCTAACCTTGAGGCGGTGCTTCCCATAATGGCGATGCCTTGCTGCGTGTATGCCGGCGAAGCCGACCCGCTACTTCAACGGGCGGAGACCGCCGGTCGGTTAATCCCTCGGGCGACATTCTTTTCGCTGCCAGGGCTAACCCACTATCAGGGTTACCTGCGGTCGGACCTCGTAGTGCCGCGAGTGAAACGGTTTCTGCAGGGCAAAGCGTGAGCGCGGCGGCTGCGCGCACCGCAACAATGGTCGGCGTCGACACCTACCGCCCACTGATCCCGACGGCGGAATTCAAGCGGATGGCGGGGTGACACGGCTGCCCCCTGCTTGCGTTCCGGCGTACCGACCCCCTTATTCTATGAAGCCTGCCACCCTGCGGAGGCCTGAAGCATGGCTCAGGAAGTCGAAGCCGGCCCGCGGCAAACGGGGACGCTCACCCCAAGCAAGGTTGCCTCGCTTGCCACCGTGATCAGCGCGGCAGCAGCGGTCGCCGGAATAGCTGGCCAACTGGCCGTGCACGGAAGCGTCGGGTTTGCGATGCTCGCAGGCTTTGGGTTGGCTGTGCTGGCGGCCATCGTGTTCGCGCATCAGCAATAGCGGCGCGTGGCGGGGATTATCGAAGCGCTGGGGGCAAGTCTACTCCGGGCGCTCGTCGCGATCAGGGCTGGACCGGTCATCGCGGCCGCCGCATTCTTGCAGTTGGCGATCGCGGCGGCAAATGAGTCGGCGGTGTTGAATTCTCCGCTCCGCGGCTTCTTTGCAGCGGTTGCTATCGCATTTGGCGTGTTGAGCGTTCTCACCGGCCTCCTTTTCCTCGTCGAACAGGTGAGGACCTGGCTGCGGAAATGAGAACACCGCGACGACGGTCGGCGTCGACACCTACCGCCCGCTTACCCCAGAATTCCGCATGATAGCGAGGTGACCCCGATGCCATACGCCGACAACCAGGGAATCCGCATCCACTACCGGACGGAAGGCAGCGGCCCGCCGCTGGTTCTCCAGCACGGGTTCACCCAGTCAATCGGAAATTGGTACGACGCTGGCTACGTCGATGCGCTGAAACCCGCCTATCAGCTGGTCTTGGTCGACTCTCGCGGCCACGGCGCCAGCGCCAAGCCGCACGACCCCGCCGCCTATGTCCTGGAAAAGCGCGCCGCCGATGTGGTCGCGGTGCTCGATGCGCTTGGGCTCGCCAAGGCGCATTTCTGGGGCTACTCGATGGGCGCTTGGATCGGCTTCGGCATGGCACAATACGCGCCCGGACGGGTCGACCGGCTCGTCATCGGCGGCCCCGGCCCCCGCGCCCGCAGCCTGGAGGGGACGCGCCAGGTGATGCGGACGGGGATCGCCGAAGGCAACGACGCGCTGATCGCGGCCATGGAGAAGAGGTGGGGATTTGAAGCATCGCCGCAGACAAGGGAGAGCATGCGCGGCGCTGATCTCGAGGCCTTGCTTGCGGCTGCCCAGGACCGGCCCAGCCTCGAACACATCCTGCCGGGAATGCGCATGCCCTGCCTACTCTATGCCGGCGCGGACGACCCGCTGTGCGCCGAGGCGGAAGCGGCCAGCCAGCTGATCGCGAACGCACGCTTCTTTTCGTTGCCGGGCCTGACCCATGCCGGCGGGTTTTTCCGGGCCGATCTCGTGTTGCCCGAGGTGCTGCCGTTTCTGGCGGGCGCTTGAGCGGCGTGCTGCATCGTTGACGGCGGCTCGTACAGGGATCACGTTTGGCCGTAAGGTTTGTTGAACGCCGTTCGGAGACGCGCCATGAAGCTGATGTGGTTCCATCTGATGCCCTACACCGAGCTCCCCGACGATTTCCGGGAAAAGCATCCCTCGGTCTGGGTCGACATCCATTCCTCCCTCTTCGACCCGCGCCGCGCCCATCACATGTACAACGACTTCATGGATGAATTGGAATTCGCCGCCGAATGCGGGTTCGATGCGGTCTGCGTCAACGAGCATCATTCGAACGGCTATGGGCTGATGCCGTCGCCCAATCTGATCGCCTCCTCATTGGCGCGGCGCACCACCGATACGGCGATCTGCGTCATGGGGAATTCATTGGCGCTCTACAACCCGCCGACCCGGGTCGCCGAGGAATTCGCGATGATCGACGTCATCTCCGGCGGGCGCCTCATTGCCGGGTTCCCGGTCGGGACGCCGATGGACACCTGCTTCGCCTTCGGCCAGAACCCCTCGATGCTGCGCGAGCGCTATCTCGAAGCCCACGGCCTCGTCATGCGCGCCTGGCAGGAAGCGGACACCTTTGCCTTCAACGGCCGCTTCAACCAGCAGCGCTATGTCAACATCTGGCCACGCCCGGTGCAAAAGCCGCACCCGCCGGTGTGGATCCCGGGCGGCGGCTCGGTCGAGACCTGGCAGTGGTGCGCAAGCATGGACTACGTCTACGCCTACCTCTCCTATTTCGGCTTCAAGGAAGGCCAGGCGACGATGAGCGGCTTCTGGGAGGAGATGAAGCGGCTCGGCAAGGATCTGAACCCGTATCGCGCCGCTTTTCTGCAATTTGTCGGGGTTGCCGAAAGCCGCGAGCAGGCGATGGAGCTCTATCGCGAGCCGGCCGAATATTTCTATGGCCGGTGCCTGCGCGTCGATCCGAAATGGGCGATGCCGCCGGGTTACGTCACCGAGGCGACGCAGCGCGCCGGGGTGGTCGGTCAGATCGGCCGCGCCGCCAGCCAGGATGCCCGGCAAAAGGCACGGGCGACGACCCAGATGGAGGACATCGTCGAGCGCGGCTATGTGATCATCGGCTCGCCCGACGAAGTCGTCGAGCAGCTGATGACCGTCGCCACCGACCTCAATGTCGGCCACCTGATGATGCTGCTGCAATTCGGCAACATGGGCAAAGACCTTGCCAAGTACAACACCAAGCTCTTTGCCGAAAAGGTCATGCCGCGGCTCAGTGGCCTCTTCCCGGAATGGGAAGACAAATGGTGGCCGGCGCCGATGCCCAAACCCGAGCGCGCCGCCCCCGCCGCCTTCACCGCGACGCTGGCGGCCGAATAACAACGAGCTTCACCACCGGTGCCGGCCCCGGCATGGCACAAGCCGAGACCGGCAAACGTGATGGGGTGGGATTCCGTCAGCTCGGGTGTTTGCTGAACATGATCCAGCCGCCGCTGCTGGGCGTGGTGAAGGCGGCGAGCGCGGTCTCGGCCCGCACCCTGACCTGACGGGCGCCGGCGGTGCCGCGGAGCTGCTCGATGCTGTCCGTATACATGGCGGTGCGGCAGCGCCCGGTCCCCAGATTGCCGCCGCTTGAACAGAACGGGTGCGGTCCCTCGACCCTGATGTCGCCGGCGTAGAAGGCAAAGGCGTCGCCGCGCTTGACGCCGTGCCACTGGAAGGCCTCGAGGAAGAACTGCGACATCGGGGCATAGCCGTCGTAAGGATTGAAGATGTCGACGTCGGCCGGCCCGAGCCCGGCGCCCTCGTACATTCGCCTGGCGGCGCGGTCGGTCCAGTCCTCGATCTCGTCCAGGTCTTCCTGGGTGGTGCGCTTCCGGAAATTGTGCTGTGAGTGATTGAGCACATAGATCGGCGGCTGCCGCATGTTGCGGGCGCGCTCGGCGGTGGTGAAGAGATAGGCGGCCGAGGCATTGACCGGCCGGTCGCAGTCCCACAGCCGGAGCGGGTTGAGGACAAAGCGCGACTTGACGTAATCCTCGATCGTCAGCTGCGGCACGTTGTGGCTCGCGTTGTACCCCCACGGCGTCAGGAGCCCGTTCCGGTGCTGGTTGATGACGAAGGGGGCGAGGTCGTCGTGCTTGCCGCCGTATTTCCGGCAGTACTGGCCGTGTGGGAAGATGTTGATGAAATCGTTGCCGCCGTGATTGCCCCAGGGGGCCGTCCATTGGCGCGGCCCCCGGGCGTAGTCGTCGGCGTTTTCCCCACCGCGGCGATAGCGGCCTTCGAGATTGCCTGTGGGATAGATGACGAGACAGGTGCTGCAAACCCCGTCACCCACGGCCTGCGCCGCCATGCCCACCATTTCGCTGATGGTCGGGACGCCGGTCGGCGCGAATTTGACGTTGGTCATGCCCATCTGCGCGATCAGCCACTGCGCGTTGATGAGCGTCAGCCCCCACTCCGAATCGTAGGGCGGGGCGAAGTAGGGCCGCGGCGCCCACTGCGACGCGGAGCCGCCGCTGCCGCCGGCAATATGGCTGTCGCAGCAGATGACGCCGTCGATCTGATCCGCCGTCACGCCGGCTTCGTCCATCGCCTTCCGGCACGCCAGGATCGAGTAGGCGCCCAGCGTCCTATCCATCGAGACTTCGTCCCAGCGACGGTCGACCGGCGAATGTCCGACCCCGGCCACCGCGACCTTGCCGCGGTGCTCCCAGACGCCGAGCCCGTCCTTGTCTCGCCGCCACTGATACCGGCTTGGCGCATCGGTCATGGCTCCACCTTTCCTCTATGCTCCGGCAGTGAAGGTAACTAGCTGACGACACGCCACTCGTGGATGAGCTGGCCGGGGGCGACCTCCTCGAAGGTCACCTCGACGGCGGCGCCGACTGGCGCTTTGTAGGGCGGGGTGCCCGGGAGGTTGGAATAGAAATTGACCCGCTTGTCCGCGTCCAAGGTCACCATTGCCAGATTATAGGGCTGATCGGGCATGCGCCGGTTGAGGCGGCCATCCTCAATGACGATCGAGGCCGCGATATGGCCTCTGCCGTCGACCTCTTTCCACGTCAGACCGGCGGCAGAGTTGCAGACCTGGCAGGCCTGCTGCGGCGGGTATTGCAGCCGGTCGCATTGGGCGCAGTGCTGGAGGACGAGCCGCCTTTGGTTGACGGCGTCCCAGAAGGGCTTGCTCAACGCGTCGGCGACGGGGATCAGCTTCGGCATCGTTTCCTCACAGCCTGACCGGAAATGAATTAGTCGATTTCAGCAACTTACATCGCCTTCTCGAAACAGCAGGTTTTCCTCTTCACTGGATCCCTGCGAAGGCAGGGACCCATCTTGCGACCATTCGACCGCTGGCAAAATGGGTTCCTGCCTGCGCAGGAAACCCGAGTCATCCATCCCGTGTCACTCGCCTCGGCCGACCCACTGGCCGTAGACCGGGTACTGGCAGCAGATGAACTCGATATAGGCCGGGCGGCCTGAATTATTGACCTCGAGCGCCCGCTTGAGGGCCGGGATGATTTCGGTGGGCTCACTGACCCGCTCGGTGTGGAAGCCTAGCGCCCCGATCACCTTCGACATATCAACCTCGTCCGGCCCCAGCACCCGGTGGGTGAAGGGATCGTGTCCGGGCCCCCAAAAGCCCGGTCCATAGCCCGCAAACCCGCCATTGCTGATGTGGACGACCGTGATCCCGAGTTTCTCGCGCAACAGAACCTCGAGGTTGCCGAGCATGTAGCCGAGGCCCGCTTCGCCGGTCACCGCGACGGACGTCCTCTCCGGAAACGCCTTCTTGGCGGCAATCGCGGCGGCCAGGCTGAAGCCGAGCGTGGAGACATTGCCCCACCCCAGAAAGCCGCGCGGGATTAGCGTATCGAAGACGGTGCTCAACTGGTCGCGCGTGTTGCCGCTCTCGTGCGTCACGAACGAATTCTTCAGATCCAAGACCTCCATCAGATCGCCGTACACCCGATAGGGGTTGATCGGCGTCTCGTCGGAATTCATCACCTGTCGGTACCGGGCGAGCGCCTCGTCGCGCGCCGCCCGCACTTCCGTCGCCACGTTACCCGCCGCCCGTCCGGCGCCGGACCCACGGCCGGAGACTTCCTGACGCAGCGCCTGCAAGCTCAGCCGCGCATCGCCGATGACGGCGTGCGCCGTCGGATACATCTTGTTGATGTGCAATTCGTCGACGTTGCAGTGGATGATGGTTTTCGTCGCCGGATCGGGAATGCCGTGGCTGAAGCGGCCCGGCGACAGGCTCGTGCCGATGGCTAGGATGAGGTCGCTTTTATTGAGGTAATGCGCCACCTGATCGCCGCGCACGCCGACGAACAGCGGATGGTCCTCCGGGAACGCCCCTTTCGCCTTGAGCGTCGTGACCACCGGCGCATTCACCAGCTCCGCCAGCGCTTTCAAATCGTCCGAGGCGCCCGCGTAGATGACCCCCTCGCCGGCGTAGATCAGCGGGCTCCGGGCTCCGAGGAGCTGGTCGACCGCGGCGCGCACATCCGCCGGGTCCGGCGCCGATTTCCAGCCCTTCACCGGACGGTAGGGGTCGGCGGTCTCGTCGTAGGTGGCCGTGGCATTGGGAATAGCCAGGATCACCGGGCCGGGTCTGCCGCTCCTCAGCATGGTAAAGGCGCGGCGCATCAGCTCGGGCGTGCGCTCGGGCTTGTCGAGATAGCCGAACCACTTCGACACGGTCTTCATGGCGGAGGCGACATCGTACTGGCTGTTGCCGGAACTCCCGGCCGGCACGCCATCGGTGATGCACAGCACGGGCGACCCATCCTCATAGGCCTGCGCCATCCCGGCATAGGCGTACTGCATGCCGGCGGCATTGACGCCGCCCTGGAAGGTGCACACCCCGATCTTGGAACCGGCGGTGATGCGCGAGAACGCGTCGGCGACCGCGACGGCATAGCGGTCGTCGCGCATCATCAGCATCGGCACCCCTTCGCGCCCCAGCGCGTTGTTCACCCGGCAGACCGGGAAAGTCGAAACCCAACCCACCCCCTCCGCTTTGAGAATGCGGACAATCCCGGTCGCGACATCGATCGTCATGGATGTGGTCTCCTGTGCCTGGAGCCGAGCCGTCAGCCTCCGTGCGGGCGCATTGAAGCATACAATGATCAGCCGCGTCCCGTCTCCCAACTGCCCGATGCTGAGCACTAATCGTCGGCAGCAGCGGATCGCTTTCGAACCCACAAACGGCCGCTCAGCCTCGGAGGCGGGAACCGCAATTGTTGGCCCTTCTGCGGCGATTGACGGATGCCAACCGGGTCGTCTCCAGAGGGTGAGCCACCTTCCACCGGGTCTCTTCAAATGAAGAAGCAATTATTTACCTGAATAAAGAACCAATTGCGCACGACGGCGGTCATGGCTGCGTGTTCTTCGTCGTTCGGTCAGCTCGTTTATCCCCGCCTCCAACCCGTCGAGAAGTTCAGCTCGCGCAACATGGTGAAGGTATTGCACGACATGACGCCGAGGGCACCGCAAACATCGGGAATTTTCCGGTTTGCCCGCTGCTTGGCTGGCGCTGATACCTCGGTCGTAACCACGCACCGGTCGGCTGGCCGCGCCAAGCCATAAGCGATCAGAAACGGATCGCGCCCAATCTCTTCCAATTCGACATCGGTTAGGTCGGGCGCATAGCCCCGGCTAATCACGCGCTGTACCAGCGCCCGGTCGACTTCTTCCTCGAGCAGAATTGCCGTTTTATGTTCGATCAGCCACGCCTTTAGCGGGTCGTCCCTCCTACCTCCCCTCGTTACTTCTTCGAAGGTTTCGATAGGCATCCTGACTTCACCATCTTCGCCATAGTAGGTAAGCCAGTCCCAAAACTCCGGAACCATGTCGATCGGGTAATAAGAATTGTTCGCGGTGATTAACACATTAGCATCGAGGAGCCGCAGCATTAGGCTCTAGGCTCGATTAGCGCCGGCAAGCAACGGCATTACCGAACCAGGGCTTACGCCCAACACTTTCCCAGCCTTGGTGGGGGATAGAACGCCCTCCGCGACTGTACGAGCCACCAAACGGACCAAAGCGCGCCCCAATCGGTGACGGCGCACAACGTAGAAGCTCGGAGCGCCGTCGTCCTCGCTCCCGCGCTGTTCGACCTTGGATCGGCGCCACTGAGCGTGAAACCGGCGCGTCACCTCAAACCATATCCCATCGTCCAAGCGGCCAGCGCGGTAGAGGCGGTAAGCAATCATTGCGCGGCTAAGATTGTTCTCTGCAGCGAAGGCATTGATCAGCCGATATGCTTCGCCCGCGGTAGCCCCTCGGTTGACGCCGATAGTGTTCAGCTCATCGGCTGAGAGCAGGAAATCGCTCGCGACGTCATTGCAGAAGCGCTCGACGCGCCCCTCCGGATAGGAGCCGCTAATACCTGACTGGCCGAGCCACAGATGCGCGAGTTCATGCAACAGCGTGAAGGACCAGGCGGCTTTCGCATCCTGGTCGTTAATTGCGATGAAGGGTGCTACTGGGTCGGCGAGCGCGAAGCCACGAAAAGCTGTGGTGTCGAGCGCGGTGTGATGACTGCCAAGGTTCCCCACAAGGATCACGAATATCCCGGCCGCCTCCGCACCCGCGCGAAGAAGCGAAAAAGCAGCTTCCGGCGTAGACTGCGCCCTAAATGCCGTGCGGTCCACACCGATCACTTGGCGGATTGAGGCGGTCACACCTTGAACGGTGTCCCCGATCCTTGCCGAAGCGATGTAGTCGAGGTCGCGCGCCTCGTCCTCTTCCTCTATGAGCCCACGGACCATCGCTTGGCGGGCACGAATGTTTCGGACCAGCGCATCGACGATGGGCTCGAATTCGGTTGATTTATCAGGCGCACGGCGGAAATCTTCACCGCGGTCAGCCCGAATCGGACGACTTTCAAGGTAGAATGTCAGCAAAGGCCGCCGATACGCACGCGCCATCTTCAACAGCATCGATCGGCTGACAGTTTGCCCCGCCTCAATTGCAGCCATCTTCTCTGCCGCGGTGCCTCGTCTGTTGTCCTTGAGGTCGAGTTTCTTCGCCGCCTCTTCGCGGGAGAAGCCCGCAGTCTCACGAGCCCAGATTAGGATTTCAGGCGTCGGCGCGGGCATGACGCAAATATCTTCGCATTTGCCGAGAGCATGAAGCGAGCAATTATTTGGTGCCTTGGACCGCCGGAGCCCCTAACGGAACGCGAATTCCTGGTAACCGCCTGTGGCGACCTCGTCGGTCGTCCGGCGGAAATGCGCGCCGTTGCCGTTGTAGCCGAGAACCCGGCGCACGGTCCGGCCCTCGACGTTGCGATTGACGCCGTTCTGCCAGGAATCGACCTTGAAGGACAGCAAGGCTTCGCCCGCCTTGATGACGATCGCTGTCCACTCATCCACTTGTTCCGGCCGGGTCTCGACACGCTCGTAGTTGTGCTGTTGCATGAAGCGCAAGAGGCCGGCCTGGAATTCGACGCTGTGTGAGACGGCCTGCGGAATATTGCCGCGCGCGGTGTGGGGCCCGAGCACCATCAGCATGTTCGGGAAGCCTTCGGCGAGCATGCCGAGATAGGTGCGCGGGGTGTCGGCCCAGGCGTCCTTGAGCCGGATGCCGTTCTCGCCACGGATATCGATCCGGTCGTAGGCGCCGGTCACGCCGTCGAAGCCGGTCGCGTAAATGAGGATGTCGAATTCGTGTTCCCGCCGCGCGGTCTTGATGCCCTGGGGTGTGATGCACTCGATCGGCTCATCCGCGATTGTGTCGATCAAGGTCACGTTGTCGCGGTTGTACGCTTCGAAATAGCCGCTTTCCAAGGGCACCCGGCGGGTGCCGAAGCCGTGATCCTTGGGGATCAGCTTGTCCGCCACTTTCGGATCATGCACGCGCCGGCGAATCTTTTTGGCGATGAAGGCGCTGATCGCGGCGTTGGCTTCCTCGCTGGTCAGGATATCGCGGAAGTTGCCCATCCAGATGCCAAAGCCGGGCTCGCCGTACTTCTTCTCCCAGAACGCTTCGCGCTCGTCGGGCGGCACGTCGAGGGTCTTTCGCGGGTCGGCCTGATGAATGAACCAGCTCGGCGTCGTCGCGCAGTGCGCATAGATTTCCTCGTAACGGGATTTGATTTCCGCCATCTCCTCCTTCGTTATCCTGGAATTATGCAAGGGCGCGGCCCAGTTGGGGCGGCGTTGGAAGACGGTCAGGTGCGCGGCCTCTTTGGCGATCTCCGGGATCGCCTGGATCGCGGTCGCACCGGTGCCGATGATGCCGACGCGCTTGCCCCTGAAGTCCACCGGCGTGTGCGGCCACCGCGCGGGGTGATAGGCAGGGCCCTTGAAGCTGTCGCGGCCCGGAATGGCCGGCAGCGTATAGGCCGAGAGGATGCCGATGGCGGTGAACAGGAAGCGCGAGGATGCCCGCTGCCCGCCCTCCAGTGTCACGTTCCACCGGTTCGCCGCCTCGTCCCAGTGCGCGGCCGCGACCGTGCTGCCGAACTCGATGTCCCGGCGCAGGTCGAATTTGTCGGCGACATAATTGAGGTATTCGAGCGTGTCCGGCTGGGGCGAGAAATGCTCCTTCCAGTCCCATTCCGCCATCAGCTCCTTGGAAAAGGAGTAGCCATAGGTCCAGCTTTCGGAATCGAAACGCGCGCCGGGATAACGGTTCCAGTACCAGGTGCCGCCGACGTTCGTGCCGGTTTCGAAGACGCGCGCGGTCATGCCCAATTCGCGCAGGCGGTAAAGCATATAGAGGCCGGAAATCCCGGCGCCGATGACGATGGCGTCATAGACGGCGAGCTGCCCCTGGCTGGGGCGTTCCAACACGGTGTGGGTGTCCGGCATAAGCGTGTTTCCCTCGTTGCGGCACGCGGCCAAAATTCGCGATTGCGCCGGCGGTT
This sequence comes from uncultured Alphaproteobacteria bacterium, assembly GCA_963734125.1. Lineage (GTDB taxonomy): Bacteria > Pseudomonadota > Alphaproteobacteria > ATCC43930 > CGMCC-115725 > DATARH01. The sequence continues at coordinate 43,222 of CAVTGB010000088.1, read as the reverse complement.
TCATCGCCGCGGCCAACCACCGCTTCAACGATCGTCGACCAGGGTAGCCCAACCGCCGCCGGCCAAGACAAGCAAATGCCGAATACGGCCTTGGCGCCGCTCGATACCGGCCGACCTATCACCGGCCCTCATCCCGGGACGCGGAACCCGACATCGCCCTCGCGCTCGATCTGATGCACGAGTTCGATTTCCCAGCGCAGATAGCGCTCGCGCGCGCCCGGGCCGGCGTAGGGGTCGTAGGGCCGGCGCCAGCAATCGTTGGGCGTGTCGGCCATCGCCTCGCGGCCGGTGGCGAGCGGCAGCCCCAAGGCGCGCCATGCATTGGTGCCGCCGGCCAGCACGCGAAGTTCGGCGCCGCCGCCGGCCGCCAGTTCCGCCGCAGCCAGGCGCGCGAGGCGGCCATCAGGCGAGGTCAGCACCAGAAACCGCCGCCGCGGCACCCGCTCGAGGCTGTGGGCCAAGCGCGCGCGCACCGCGAACCAGGCGCCGGGGACGTGCCCGGCCTCGTAGCCGATGCTCGGCCCCAGATCGATGACCGCAGCCTCGCCGCAGTCGAGCAGCGCCTGCAGTTCGGCCGGCGCGACTGTCGCGATCGGGGCGACCCCCGCCCGCTCGACCTCGAGGATGATCGGAGCGGCGGCGCCTTCGGCGAGCCTGCGCCCGGTCAGCCCGCCCTCCAGCACGTAAACCTCGGGCCAGCCCATCTGCACCAGCCACGAGCCGGTCATCACCGCACGCACGCCGTCATCGTCGGCGAGCACGATGCGGGCGTTGCGCGTCGCCATATAGACGTCGGTCGCCTGCACCAGCTGCCCGCCCGGGGCCGAGCGCGCGCCGGCGAGATGGCCTTGGGCATAGTCCTCCGGGCTGCGCACATCGAACAGATAGAGCGTGCGCTGTTCGGCCTCGCCCGCGAAACGGCCGAGCGCGGCATCGTCGATCCGCCCGATGGCGAAGCGCCGCGCGACATCCTCGGCCAGCGCCCGCGCCCGCGCCAGGCCCTCGGGCGAGGGCTTCGGCAACGCATCCTCGCGCCCGCGCGCGAGATCGAGCCCGGCCAATTCCCACCCCATCGTGCCGTTTTCGAGTGCCATGACCGGGTTCGCGAGCCCGGCGTTGCGCAGCGATTGGGCGCCGATGATGCTGCGCGTCCGTCCGGCGCAGTTGACGACGACGAGGCTCTCTGGCGAACGCAATCGGTCGGGGACGCGATAGACCAACTCGGCGCCCGGGCAGTCGAAGGCGCCGGGGATGCTCATGTTGCGGAATTCGGCCACGGGCCGGCTGTCGACGATCAGCACCTCTTCGCCCGCGTCGATCCGCCGTTTCAGCTCGCTTGCGGCGATATGCGGCGTCTTGCAACGATGCTCGACCAGTTCGCCAAAGGCCTTGCTCGGCACGTTGACCCCGGTGAACAGCTCGAAACCCGCTGCCGCCCAGGCGCGCGCCCCGCCCGTCATGATGGAAAGATCACGGTAGCCCATCTGACCCAGCTTGCCCGCGGCGCGCTCGGCGAGATCCTCGCCGTCCAAGGCGCCGGGGCCACCGTCGAGAATGACGATTCGCGCCGATTTGCGCGGCACCAATTCCCCGATCATCAGCTCAAGCCGGGAAAGCGGCACCGAATTGGCGAAAAACGGGTGACCCTCGTCGGCAAACACACCCTCTTCGCGAACATCCATGAACGCGATCTCGGCGCCGTCCTGCAGCATCGTGCGCACTTCGGTCGGCGATACGCCGGTGATCGTCATCGCTCTCTCCTCGAAACAGCGGCGCCGAGCATAGCAAGACCGGGCGGGGCCAACCATGCTGCGGTCATGCGGACAGCCATGCCGTGCCGCGCTCGCCCTACTCGGAGTTGAACCCGCAGTCGCGCCTCCTTAGATCAACCACACGACAGGAATGAGCCCAGAGGCAAAAAATGGCCGGATCCACCACCTCCGATTTCACCTGGCTCGAGGGGTGGGAGCATAAGGAGCCCGCCGGGGAGCCGACCGGGGAGCCGACCGGGCGCAACCGCCGCGAGGCCGAGCGGCTGATGGCCTTTTGGGAAGGTAAGCTCAACGAACTCGGCGGCACCGTCACCGTCGCCGGGCTCGATCTCGCCGGGACCAACAGCAAGGAATGGTCCAACCGGTTTTTGATCGCCGTCGACCCGATGATCGAGCGATCCTTGCTGGTGCTCTACGGTTCGCACTTCGCGCAGGTTCTCGGGTTGCCCAAGCAGCCGCGCACCAATCTGCCGATTTTGCGCCAGTTGCCGCAGCGCTATGTCGATCTGTTCCTGCAGGCGTGCGCCGAGGCGCACGAGAAGATGACGCCGGTGCGCATCGAAGGCGAGATCGAACGGACCGATGGGCGGACCGAGCGATATCGCGCGATCTTCATCCCGGTCGGGGTCAAGCCGAATGCGCTGACCTGTCTCGCCTTTGGCGCCTTCAGCAACCGGGTGATCGATCCCGGATAGCGCCGTTTCGACCAAGGCCCGGCCCGCCTAAGTCGTCGATTGGAATTGCTCGCGCCCACGGAATGGCTCTACTAAGGGGAGCCCGTTCCGCTATTGCCGGGAGCCGTGCTGACCGCCATGCCTGAAGAGTTCTACCGTATCAAGCGCCTGCCGCCCTACGTCTTCGCCGAAGTCAACGGGCTGAAGGCGCAGGCCCGGGCCGAGGGCCGCGACGTCATCGACCTCGGCATGGGCAACCCCGACGGGCCGACCCCGCCGCATATCGTCGCCAAACTCGTCGAAGCGGTGCAGAACCCCAAGACCCACGGCTATTCAACCTCGCGCGGCATCACCGGGCTGCGCCGGGCGCACGCCGCCTATTACGCGCGCCGCTTCCAGGTCGAGCTCGATCCGGAACGCGAGGTCATCGTCACCTTGGGCTCGAAGGAGGGGCTGGCCAACCTCGCGCAGGCCATCACCGCACCGGGCGACACAGTGCTGGTGCCCAACCCGTGCTACCCGATCCATGCCTTCGGCTTCATCATGGCGGGCGCCGCGGTGCGCCACGTCCCGATCGGCCCGGACGTCGATTTCCTCGGCGAACTCAAGAAGGCGGTGCAGGAAAGCACTCCGGCCCCGCTGGCGATCGTCCTCAACTTTCCGGCCAATCCGACGGCGCAGACGGTCGACCTCAATTTCTACGGTGAGATCGTCGATTTCTGCCGCTTTCACAACATCATCGTGTTGTCCGACTTGGCTTATGCCGAGATCTATTTCGACGGCAACCCGCCGCCCTCGATCCTCCAGGTTCCCGGGGCGCGCGACATCGCCGTCGAGTTTACCTCGCTCAGCAAGACCTATTCGATGGCCGGGTGGCGGATCGGCTTCGCGGTCGGCAATCAGCGGCTGATCGGGGCGCTCTCGCGGGTCAAATCCTACCTCGATTACGGCGCCTTCACCCCGATCCAGGTGGCGGCGACGGCGGCGCTCAATGGCCCACAGGAATGCATCGCCGAGATCCGCGAGCGCTACCAGGCGCGCCGCGACGTCCTTGTAGATGGGCTCAAGCAAGCCGGTTGGGAGGTGCCGACGCCCGCCGCTTCGATGTTCGCCTGGGCGCCGATCCCGGAGGAATTCCGCGGCATCGGCACCCTCGCTTTCTCAAAGCTCCTCCTTGAACGGGCCAATGTCGCGGTCGCGCCGGGGGTCGGTTTTGGCGAGCACGGCGAAGGCTTCGTGCGGATCGCGCTCGTCGAGAACCGCCAGCGGCTGCGCCAGGCCACGCGCAACATCAAATCGTTCCTCGCCGGCCGCAACGCTCTCCCGGAGCTGCGCCGCGCCGAGCGCGCCGCGGCGAAGTAGCGCTTCCTATCGACGACCCTCGTCGCGGTACGCTTTCCACTCTTCCCAATCGAACTGGCCGCCCAGCTGCCTTGGCGCGTGCGCGGATGCGTTCCATCGCGGCTCTCGCTTCTTCCGGATCGACGGCGTTCCTTGGTGCAGGCGGAGGAATGAGGTGGGTCACCACCTTGCCGTGCCGGTTGATTGCGATCTCCTCTCCCCGTTCGACCACATCAAGCAAGGCATCCAATGAGCTTTCCGCTCCGGAAACATCAACTCCTTTCATTCTATGGCCCTCAGCCCCTCCGTCGTCTTCCCGGCGAAAGCCGGGACCCATTTCTGTCATGGATACCGGCTTTCACCGGCATGACAACGACAAGAATGCAACTGCTCACATTGACTCGGCGCGGCCGGCTCCCTATGTTCCGGCGCTCGCGAGGGATCGGGTCATGAAAATAGCCAATTCTTTGAAATCATTAAAGAAGCGCGACAAGAACTGCCGCGTTGTGCGGCGCAAGGGGCGAGTGTTTGTGATCAACAAGGTGAACCCCCGCTTCAAGGCCCGTCAGGGCTGACCCCGCGCTCGCCTCTCGTCCGGTTTCCCGACGAAGACCGAGAGGACACGCGATTGCGCCCGGCGGTCGGCGATGACAGTATTTGCCGATGGAGATGCCCGCCCCCGACGTTGCGATTATCCGCAGGCGCGACGAGATCGCCGCGGCGCTGCGCACGATCGTGCCGGGGGACGGCGTCATCGTCTCGGAGCCGTTGCGCCGCGCCTACGAGTCGGACGGGCTGACCGCCTATCGCCAGCCGCCGCTCGTCGTCGTCCTGCCCTCGACCGTCGGCCAGGTCGCGGATGTGCTACGCTATTGCCAGGCCGAAGGCGTGAAGGTGGTGCCGCGCGGCGCCGGCACGTCATTGTCGGGGGGCGCCCTGCCGCTCGCCGACGGCGTCCTCCTCGGCATGGCGAAATTCAACCGCATCCTCGATATCGATTACGATAATCGCTGCGTCGTCGCCCAGCCCGGGGTCACCAACCTCGCGATCACCGGGGCGGTCGAGGGCGCCGGGTTTTATTACGCCCCCGACCCCTCGAGCCAGATCGCCTGCACGATCGGCGGCAATGTCGCGGAGAATTCGGGCGGCGTGCACTGCCTCAAATACGGCCTCACCACCAACAATCTGCTCGGCCTCGAAATCGTGCTCTTGGACGGCGAGATCATCCGCCTCGGCGGCAAGCATTTCGATGCCGAGGGCTATGATTTGATGGGGGTGATGACCGGGTCGGAGGGCCTCCTCGGCATCGTCACCGAGGTCACTGTCCGAATTCTCAGAAAGCCGCCGGCCGCGCGGGCCTTGCTGATCGGCTTTGGCGACACGCAGGACGCCGGCAATTGCGTCGCCGCGATCATCGGCGCCGGCATCATCCCGGGAGGGATGGAGATGATGGACCGCCCGGCGATCCATGCCGCCGAGGCCTTCGTGCAAGTCGGTTACCCGCTCGATGTCGAGGCCCTCTTGATCGTCGAATTGGACGGGCCGCCCGCCGAAATCGACCACCTGATCGAGAAGGTCGAACAGATCGCCCGCGCCAACCGCGCGCGCGGGGCCCGGGTGAGCCAGGACGAGGCCGAGCGCGTTGCCTTCTGGTCCGGGCGCAAGGCGGCATTTCCGGCGGTGGGGCGCATCTCGCCCGATTATTACTGCATGGACGGCACGATCCCGCGCGCCCGCCTGTCCGAGGTGTTAAGCCGCATCCGCGAGTTGTCCGAGCACTATCGGCTGCGCGTCGCCAATGTGTTCCACGCCGGCGACGGCAACCTCCACCCGCTGATCCTCTACGACGCCAACCAGCCGGGAGAGATCGAGCGGGCCGAGGAATTCGGCGCCGACATCCTCCGGCTCTGCGTCGAGGTCGGCGGCGTCCTCACCGGCGAGCACGGGGTCGGGGTCGAGAAGCGCGACCTGATGGGGGCGATGTTCAATGAAGTGGACCTCGCCCACCAGGAGCGCCTCAAATGCGCCTTCGACCCGGACGGCCTCCTCAACCCGGGCAAGGTGTTTCCGACCCTCCATCGCTGCGCCGAACTGGGCCGGCTGCACGTCCATGCCGGCCACCTGCCGCACCCGGATCTGCCGCGGTTTTAGAGTGGTTCCCGATCAAGTCGCACCGCGCTCACCCCCCACCCCGACCCTCCCCCATCAAGGGGGAGGGCCTCTAATCGCGTTTCTAACTTACTCCCGCCCCCTCGATGGGGGCGGGTCGGGGTGGGGTGATGCGGGCGGGCCGAGTGCGGCGCCTCGGTCGGGAATCAGTTCAGCCCGCGGGCGGATATCCCGCGAACTGCGGCAGATCGTCGGTGATCTCGAACCACGGCGCCTTGCTGGCGACGAAAATGTGGCTCTCCGGGCGCACGCCGGGGTCGTCGTCGAGGATGCCGAGAGGGATGCCGAGCTCCGAGGCGATTGCCGGATTTGCCAGAGCGGGTTTGTAGGTCGGTCCAGGCCGGTTGACGACAGGCGAGCCGCAGACGCGGCAGAAACCGCGCCGAAAACCGGGGGATGATTCGTAGTAGCTCACCAGATCCTCGCCCTGAACCCATTTGAGATCGGCGGCACGCACACGGACACGGCCGCGAAACGCGGCGCCGTGCTGCTTGCGGCACAGCGAGCAATGGCAATTGAGCGGCCGCAAAAGCGCGCCGTTGATTTCAAACTTCACGCCGCCGCAGAGGCAGCTACCCCGGATCGCCGGCATTGCGACACCTCCCTTGGCACGTCCACCCGTAAGGCGTTAAGTCCCATTATGACGCGTTTTGCCCCCGCCAGCCTCGACGAATTGCGTGACGCCGTCGCCAGTGCGCTCGCCGCGGAGGAGCCGGTTGAGATCGTCGGCGGCGGGTCGAAGCGGGGGCTTGGCCGGCCGTTGCAGACCGCGCATACGCTCGACCTGTCGCGGCTCTCGGGGATCCGCGATTACGCGGCGAGCGAATTGGTGTTGACCGCCGGCGCCGCCACGCCGCTCGCCGAGATCGATCGCGCACTTGAGGAGGCGGGACAGATCCTCGCCTTTGAGCCGCCCGATTGGCGAGGACTGCTCGGCAATGGCGGCGAACCCACCCTCGGCGGCATCCTCGCCTGCAATCTCTCGGGCCCACGGCGCATCAAGGCCGGCGCGGCGCGCGACCATTTCCTCGGCTTCCGCGCGGTCAGCGGCCGCGGTGAGATTTTCAAATCCGGCGGCAAGGTCGTGAAAAACGTCACCGGCTACGATCTCTCGAAGCTGATGGCCGGCTCCTACGGAACCTTGGCGGCGCTCGAAGAGGTCACGGTCAAGGTCCTGCCGCGCCCCGAGGCGGTGGCGACCGTGCTGCTGACCGGGGTAGCGCCCGCCGCCGCTACCTCGCTGATGGCGGCGGCGCTGGGGTCGCCGCACGAGGTCTCGGGCGCCGCCTACCTGCCGGCCGGGAGCGCGATGCCGCTCGCCGTGCCGCAGCGCGAGGGCACGGTCGCGCTGCGCATCGAGGGACCGGCGCCGTCGGTCGCCTTTCGCCGCGACAGCCTCCTTCGCGAGCACGGCACGGCCGGCAAGGCGGAAGCGCTCGCCGATGCCGATTCGTTCGCATTCTGGCGCGGGGTCGCCGAGGTCGCGCCGCTGGCCATCGAGGGCGAGCGCGCGGTGTGGCGGATCTCGGCCGCGCCGGCGCGCGGTATCGAAGTCGCTGAGGCGATCGCGCATGCCCTCGACGCGGCGTGGCTCTTGGATTGGGGCGGCGGGCTGATCTGGGTATCCGTCTCCGCGATCGACGATGCCGGCGCGCAGGTGATCCGCCGGGCGATCCGCGGCACGGATGGGCGCGGCACCGGGCATGCGATGCTCGCTCGCGCTTCACCGGCGTTGCGCCGCGCGGTGGCGGTGTTCGAACCCCAGCCAGCCCCGCTCGCCGCCTTGTCGCGCCGGGTCAAGGACGCCTTCGATCCCGCCCATATTCTCAACCCCGGCCGCATGATCGAGGGAAGCTGAGCCGGTGCAGACCGATTTCTCGCTCGCCCAGCTTGCCGACCCCGACACCGCATCGTCGGAAAAGATCCTGCGCGCTTGCGTCCATTGCGGCTTCTGTACTGCGACCTGCCCGACTTATGTGCTGTTGGGAGACGAGCTCGACAGCCCGCGCGGCCGCATCTATCTGATCAAGAACATGCTGGAGGAGGACGGCCCGGTCGGTGCGGAGACCGTCCGGCATATCGACCGCTGTCTCTCCTGCCTCGCCTGCATGACGACCTGCCCGTCGGGCGTCAATTACATGCACCTCGTCGATCATGGCCGCCGCCACATCGAAGCGCATTATCGCCGCCCGTGGGCCGAACGCCTGCTCCGCCGCCTGCTCGGGCGGGTGTTGAGCCGGCCGGCGCTGTTGCGCGCGGCCTTGCATGGCGCCCGTTTGGCAAAGCCATTCGCCGGGCTGATGCCGAGTCGTCTGCGCCCCCTCCTGGCCTTGGCGCCACGCGCAATTCCGGCGCCTTCCGCAGTGGACAGGCCGCAGGTCTTCCCGGCCGAGGGGGAGCGGCGGCTGCGGGTCGCGCTTCTGCCGGGATGCGCTCAGCAGGTGCTGGCCCCCGAGATCAACGCGGCGACAATCCGCCTCCTGACCCGGCACGGCTGCGACGTTGTCATCGCTCCCGGAAGCGGCTGCTGCGGCGCCCTCCTCCACCATCTCGGCGAAGAAGCGCCGGCGCTCGCCTTTGCCCGCGCCAATATCGATGCCTGGGAGAAAATGCGCGCGGCGGGCGGGCTCGACGCGATCGTCGCCAACGCCTCGGGTTGCGGCACGATGGTCAAGGATTACGGATTCCTGTTGCGCACCGACCCGGTCTATGCCGAGAAGGCGGCGCGGACCGCCGCTCTGGCCCGCGACGTGACCGAAACCGTTGCCGCGCTCGGACTGCACCCGGCGGCGGAGGGCGCTGTCCGCGGGTTGCGGGTCGCCTATCATTCGGCCTGCTCGCTGCAACACGGCCAGCATGTCGACCGCGAACCGCGGGCGCTGCTCGCCGCCGCCGGTTTTGCTGTTGCCGAGGTGCCGGAAGGGCATTTGTGCTGCGGTTCGGCCGGAACCTACAATCTGTTGCAGCCGGAGCTGGCCGGGGCGCTGCGCCAGCGCAAACTCGCGAATATCGCGCTGACCGGCGCCCAACTCGTCGCCGCCGGCAATATCGGCTGCATCACCCAGCTGGCGGGCGACGCGCCGCTGCCGATCGTGCATACCGCGGTGCTGCTCGATTGGGCGACCGGCGGACCTAGGCCTCGGGAACTGCCCCGGGAACTGACGGGGCCTGCCGCAACCGCCGACGCGCCACGACCGGGATCAGCACCGACAGTAGGAGCGCAGCGAGCCCGATGAGGCTCGGCCACAGCACCTGGTGGCGCCAATCAGCGCCGCCCTGCAAGGCGTGTTCGCCCGCGGCGCCGAAATCGGCATAGGCGATCGTCAGCGGCAGCTGGCCAATGAGCGAGCCGACGGCGTAGGCGCCGAGCGGCAATCGGGTCAGCCCGAGCGCGTAATTGGTCAGGCTGTGCGGGATGACCGGCACCAGCCGCGCCGTCGCGACCATGCGCCAGCCGCCGTGCTCGGCGCGCCTGAGGAGCGCCGCCAGCCGGGCCGGCCGATCCGACTCGGCCAACAGCAGGCGCTCGACAAACCCGGAACGGATGTAGCGCGCCGCGAGAAACCCGGCGACTGCCCCGGCGAGGCTCCCGAGCGCCGCCCAGAGGATGCCCCACCACATCCCGAAGACCAGGCCCGCGCCGAGCGCCAGCACCGTCCTCGGCACGAAAAATAGGCTGCCGGCGATGTGAAGGGCGAGAAAGGCCAGCGGCGCCAGCGGATTGCCGCCGATCAGCGCGGGCAGGGCGAGCGGGTCGAATAAGCTCCGCCAGCGCCACGCCGCGACGCCGCCGGCGAGAAGCAGTACAACGGCGACGAGGCGCCCGATATGGGTCTTGGCCGGCATCACCGCACCGGTTCGACGCCGGCCTCGCGCGCGGCCGTCTCGGCGGGGCGCGCGGACCCAGTCGCTTCCTCGAGCGGCGGCCCACCCTCGACCAGATCGGGCCGGGTAAGGCGCCGGCTCAGCCAGAGAACCCCGACGAGGTCGGCGATCCCGACCCCGAGCCGGTCGAAGACGCCGTATTTCGAGACGCCGCGCTGGCGTGGGCGATGGTTGACCGGCACTGAGCGCACGATCCCGCCCTCGCGCAGCACCAGGGCCGGCAGAAAGCGGTGCATGTGGTCAAAATAGGGGAGATCGAGGAAGAGGGCGCGTGGGAACAGCTTCAGCCCGCAGCCGGTGTCCGGCGTGTCGTCTCGCAAGAGCCGGCGGCGCACCGCGTTGGCGAGGCGCGAGGCTTGCCGCTTCGACCAGCTGTCCTGGCGGCGCTGGCGATGCCCGGCGATCAGCAAGGGCGGCGCCGGTGGACTACCCTCGGCGATCCGCCACAGCGCGGGAATATCGGAGGGGTCGTTCTGGCCGTCGCCGTCGAGGGTCGCGATCCACCGGCCCCGCGCGGCTTTGACCGCGCTGCGGATCGCCGCACTCTGGCCGCAGCTCTTGGCATGGCGCAGGAGGCGTAGCTGCGTGACGCTCGCCTGCTGCCGGCCGATCTCGGTTGCGGTTGCATCCTCGCTCCCGTCGTCGACATAGATGATCTCGTAGCGGGCGCACCCGTCGAGCGCGGCGGTGATCTCGGCGACCAGCGGAGCGATGTTGCCGGCCTCGTTCCTGACCGGAATGACAACCGAAAGATCCATGCGACTAGCGATGCCACCATACGATCAAAACGGCGCCGTCAATGGCGCAGCCGGTAGTATATCCTGCCGATCAGCTCATGCAGCCCATAGAAGGTGTCGTTGAGCGCGCGGAGGCTGGGCATGAAATCATCGAACCGGCCGAGCCGCAGCGCGGTGCGCGGCGCCGGCCATGGGAGCGCTGTGAGGCCGGCCCGCTCGAACGCCCAGAGCGCGCGCGGCAGATGCCAGGGCTGGCTGACGACGACGACCGTCTTGAGCTTCTCCGGCAGCAGGAGCTGCGCGGTATAAACCGCATTTTCCCAGGTCGTGCGCGAGCGGTTCTCGTTCCAGGCGACCGGCACGGCGAAATCGTCGACGAGCGCGGCTTTCATCAACGTGCCTTCACTCACCTGCGCGCGCCCCACCCGGCCGCCGCTGACCACCACCGGCAGATGCAGCCGGCGATAGGCCTCAGCCCCCCACACCACGCGTTCGAGGGACAGCCGCCCAAGCGTATCGGGAATGTCGGCGCCATTGCCCCGCCTGACATCGCCGCCAAGCACGACGATTGCCTGCGCGCTATCCAGATCGACGGCGTGCGGCAGCGCCGACTCGACGCGGCTCAACAGGTAGGACGACAGCGCCGGGGTCGCCGCGGCATAAAGACAAAGGCTAGAGACGAGCGCCAGCACAATCCCCGCCCGCCGCCACCAGAGCGCGATCAGCGCGCCGGCAAGGCTCAGCGTGATAAAGACCGTCGGCAGCGCGAGGATGCCGAAGGAGAACGGGTTCGCCACCGCGGCGCGGGAGAGATAATCCCGCGTCAAGCCCCGCCATAGACCGGGATGACGGCGCCACGGGTTACCCGGTTGTCGGGCGAGGCGAGAAAGGTGATGACCTCGGCGACCGCGCTCGGAGCGACCCAACTGGCGAAATCGGCAGTGGGCATCGCCGCCCGGTTGGCCGGGGTGTCGAGGACCGAGGGCGCCACCGCGTTGACCCAGATTTCTTCGCCCGCGGTTTCCTGGGCGATCGCCTGGGTCAGCGCCGCGACCGCCGCCTTCGCGGTGGTGTAGGCGACCATGCCGGAGCCGAGCCGGGGCTCCAATGCCGGGCGCGCCGCCACATTGACGACGCGGCCACCCTTGGCGCCGCCGGGGCCGGGCTCGGTGCGGGTGCGGATCGCACGGATCGCCGCCGCCGAGCACAGAAACGCCGACAGCGCGTTCATCTGGAACTGATCGGCAAAGGCGACTGCCGAGGTTTCGCCGACCGGCGACATCGCAAAACCGCCGGCGAGATGGACCGATGCCCAGAGCGGCGGCAGCGCGGCGTAAAACCGCCGCACCGCGGCTTCGTCGGCGAGATCGACGCCGGTCGTGACATGCACGCCCGGATCGTTCCTGTGCGGGTAATGTTCGAGTTCGGCCGCGACCATGTTGGTCACGTGGCAAACGGCGCCCGCCGCGCGCAGCGCCGCAACGACGGCGGACCCCAAAGCGCCGGTGCCGCCGGTCACGACGACATTCGAGCCGTGGAACGCGACCATCGCCTCACCTCCGCTCGTTTAAGCCCGCCGGGTGATAGCACGCCGGGCGCCCGCGCTCCATCAGCTGATCATGCCTTCGGCCACGGCGATGTCGCCCTGCCGCGACGCGGCGACCCGGAGCACGATCTCGATCCCGCGGACAATATCGCTAAGCGCCATCGAGGGCGCGCCGTCCTCGCGCGACGCCTGCTCCGGCAGATAGGGCACATGGAGAAACCCGCCGCGCAACCCCGTCCGCCTGGTCGCGGCGAGATGCAGGAGGCCATAGAACACGTGGTTGCACACAAAGGTGCCGGCGCTGTTGGAGACGATTGCCGGCAGGCCCGCCGCGCGCAGCGCCGCCACCGCCGCCTTGATCGGCAATGTCGCGAAATAGGCGGCCGGGCCCTCGCCGGCCACCGGCCGATCGATCGGCTGGCGGCCCGCATTATCGGCAATGCGCGCATCGTCGATGTTGATCGCCACCCGTTCGAGCGATAAGGCGGCGCGCCCGCCCGCCAGGCCGACGCACAGGACGATATCCGGGTCTGTCGCCGCAACCGCAGTCTCCAGCGTATCGAGCGCCTGCCCGAACACCGCCGGCAGCACTTGCGTCATGACCTCCAGCGCGCCGAGCCGCGGCGGCAGACGCCCGAGCGCCTCCAGCGCCGGGTTGACGCTGTCGCCGCCAAACGGCTCGAACCCGGTGACGAGCGCTTTCACCGCATCAATCCGCGAAATAGTGGATTTCAAGGAGGAGACACCCACCCTGCGACTTGAAGGGGCCGTGCGCGGCCCCCGGCGGGCGGCAGGCATAGGTGCCCGGCGCAAAGCTTTCGCCGCCCCTTCCCTCGGCGTCGTTGCCGACCGTCAGATCGCCCTCGATCAGGTACACCTCTTCCCAATACTCGTGAACAAAGGGCGCGGTGGTGAACACCTCGGGCGCGAAACGCAAGAGCCGCGTGCGGCTGCCGCTCTTCTTGTCCTCATCGAGCGCACCGGCGAGGATCTTTTGCTCGATTCCGTGTGGGTAACCCGGCGGGGTGCTCCAGCCGCTCGTCATATCGACGGCATGAAATTCGCGATGAGGCTTGTTGATCGGCATCGGCGCCTCCTCTGGCCGTTCAGCGTCTAACCCCTAGCCGGCTTCCGGGCAACACCCGACTTTTCCGGGTTCGGGCCGACGGGCGGCTTGCCAGACTTGGCCGCGGCTTCCCGCGCGGCGGCCGCCCGCTATACGGCGCATGGCAGACCACGGCGATGGTTTTATTTACGGCGGATCACCCGGGCATTACGCTTCGCCGCGGTGAGGTCGTGCCGCCGCAATCCAGGAAAGAGCCCCGATGTTACGCAATCGAGCCGAGATCAGTGAAGACAAGAGCTTCGTCCTGCTGACCGACGCCATCCTGCAGCGCGACCAGCCGCGTACCACGGATCTGTTTCATCGGATGGTGGTGCAGGACGGCCGTTCGATCGGGGACGCGCTGAGCGTGGTGACGGCGGCCGAGGCGCCGTTCGTCAACGTGCCGTGTCACATCAACATCCGCGACGGCTCGATCGCGCTGACCAACAACGATCACACGCTGTTGGGCCTCAGGGCGTCGACCGCTCTGATGCCCTACCTGCCGGAGAAATATCGCCTGCTGCCGCTGTTGCAAAGCGTCTGGTACATCGGCGCCGGGCTCGATATCTGGAACCAGCTCTTGTTCAAGTACCCCGGCCGCTACGCGACGATGAAGGGCGTGCAGGTGCCGCCGCCATCCTCTGGCCCGGCGGTGTGGCTGGAGGATGCGGCGCCGATCCGCGAAGCGGGCACCCAGGAAGAGCGGCTGCATTCCTACATGATCGCCACGATGACCGGCGATTCGCGACGCGCCCACGGTCTCTTCCTCGGCCTGGCGGAAGACCCGGCGGACCGCGCGGCGCTGCGGGAAACGATCGAATTCCTCGGGCTCATCGACCTGCAGGATACGGTCGTCGGGCGCAAGGCGCGCAACACCGGCCACAAGGCGATCCGCGCCCGCGCCGTCACCGACCTTGCCAACTACATCGGCTGGGAGAAGTCGCACGGCGTCTATTACATGGGCGTTCCCGACATGGCGGTCGGCCCGCTCTATTATTCGCTCTACGACGCCGCCTGCGTGCGGATCAACGCCGAGTTCCCCGAGGATTTCGGGAAAAACCTGAAACAGACCAATCAGACGCCGCTGTCACCGGGCGAAATCGAGGCGCATGCTCGATGTGCTGATGACGGCCGATCAGGAGACCGTATGGAACCTGATCACGGTGCATCTCAAAAACGGGATCTCGATCAAGAGCCTCGGCGACACGATCCAGGTGGGCGCGGCCGAACTGATCCTGCGCACGACGGTGCCGCGGCAATTCACCAACGGCCAGCATCCGTTCGATTATTGCAACGTGGCGAACAACTGGCTGCGCACCACCGACAATCCCTACCAGGCGCGCATCCTTTATCTGATGGCCAATTTCATCAACGACGTGTCGCATGAGAACAAGCTGTACGCGCCGGTGATCGAAGAGGAGGGCGCACGAGTTCGATTTCGGCGGCCGCTCCCCGAGTGCGCTCCTGGGAACGCTCGACGAAGCGATCATGGCGCTCGATTTCCCGCGCACGACAGCGGCGGCGCGCGCCTACCTTCAGTCCGGCGCCGACCGCAATTCCTACATGTCGACGGTCGCGCTCGCCGCCTGCCGCTTTCAGGACGACCCCCACAACCAGAAGATCTGCGTCTCGACCTTCGAGGAATACGCCAACAACTCGACGCACCTGCGCGACAACCTGCTGCTTGCCTCGCCCCGGCTCCTGGCGGGATGGCTCAAGATGCCGGGCGAGCGCGACTGCTACGCCCGCTTCGAGAAGGAGTGGATCTACAACTGAGGTGCAGCGGCCGGTTCAGCGCGGCCGCAGCGTCGGAAAGGCGATGACGTCGCGGATCGACGGGCTGTCGGTCAACAGCATGACCAACCGGTCGATGCCGATGCCGAGCCCACCGCAGGGCGGCAGCCCGTATTCGAGCGCGACGACGTAATCCTCGTCGAGCGGCTGCGCCTCCTCGTCGCCGGCGGCGCGCGCCAGCATCTGCGCCTCGAAACGGGCGCGCTGATCGAGCGGATCGTTGAGCTCGGAAAAGGCGTTGGCGATCTCCCAGCCATAGACATAGGTCTCGAAGCGCTCGACGAGGCGGGGATCCGCGCGGTCGGCCTTGGCGAGGGGGGAGATGTCGCGCGGAAAGCCGGTGACGTGCACGGGCTGGATCAGAGTGTCCTCGACCCGCGCCGCGAATGCCGCTTCCAATGCCTGGCCCCAGCTTTCGGTGCCGCTGAGCGCGCAGCCGAGGTGCCGGGCGGCCTCGCGCGCGCCCGCGGCGTCGGCGAGGCTGAGAAAATCGGTTCCGGTCGCCTCGAGCACCAGTTCGGCCATGCCGCGGCGGGGCCACGGCGGGGTCAGATCGATCGTCGTGCCGCCGTACTGGATGCGAGCGCCACCGGCCGCGACTTGGGCGACGTGCGCGACGATCTCTTCGGTCAGATCCATCATGCCGGTGTAATCGACATAGGCTTCGTAAAGTTCGAGCGTCGTGAACTCGGGATTGTGCCGCGGCGACAGGCCCTCGTTGCGAAAGCAGCGGTTGATTTCGAACACCTTGTCGCTGAGCCCGCCGACCACCAGCCGCTTCAGATGCAATTCGGGAGCGATCCGCAGGTAGAGCTCAATGTCGAGCGCATTGTGGTGGGTGACAAAGGGCCGCGCCGCCGCCCCGCCGGGGATCGTGTGCAGCATCGGCGTCTCGACTTCGAGATAGGAGCGGGCCAAGAGCCAGGCGCGCATTGCCGCGACGATCTGACTGCGCCGGCGCAGCGTCTCGCGGCTCTGCGGGTTCATGATCAGGTCGAGGTAGCGCTGGCGGTAGCGCAGCTCGATATCGGCGAGACCATGGTATTTTTCGGGCAGCGGACGCAACGCCTTGGCGAGCAGCGTCAGGGCGCTCGCATTGACCGTCAGTTCGCCGCGCGGCGTGCGGCGAACGCGGCCCTCGACCCCGATCAGATCGCCGATATCGAAGAGGCGTAAGAGGGCCAGCGCGTCGGGGCTGAGAAAATCCTTATGGCTGAAAATCTGGATCTTGCCCGAGGCATCATGCAGGTCGATGAACATCCCGTTGTTGCGCATCGCGCGGATCCGCCCGGCGACCCGCACCTCATCGTTGGTCTCGGCGCCGACCGCCAGCGCGCCGTAGCGCTCGTCGAGTTCGGCCGCCTGATCGGTGCGCGAAAAGCTGACCGGAAAGGGATCGATCCCCATGCCGCGTAGGGTTTCGAGTTTGTCCAGGCGAACCCGGCGCAGCGGGTCGTCGTCGCCCGCCTTGCCGATCGGGGGGTTAGCCGCGTCACTCACCTGCCACCTCGCTGACCGGGGCGCGGCCGAGATCGATGACCGCCTCATGGAAGCGCCTCAACGTACCGTGATGGCCGACGCTGACGATCGTCGGGCGCCACTCGGCTTCGCGCAACAGCCGGTATAGCGCGGCTTCGGCCGCCTCATCGAGGGCCGAGGTTGCCTCGTCGAGGAACACGATTTCCGGGCGCATCAACAGCACCCGGGCAAAACCGACGCGCTGCTGCTCGCCGCCCGACAGGCGCTGCGCCCAAATCCCCTCCTCATCGAGCCGATCGACGACGTAGGGCAGCCCGACCGCGCGCAGGGCCGCCTCCAGCTCGGTCCGGTCATACGCCTTGGCAAGCCCCGGATAGGCGATCGCGTCGGCCAGCGTCCCCAAGGGCAGATATGGCCGTTGCGGCAGGAAGAGGGCGCGGCCATCGCCCATTCGTACGCTGCCGCGACCGAACGGCCAGAGACCGGCGATAGCGCGCAGCAGCGTGCTCTTGCCCGAGCCCGATGGCCCGGTGACCAGCACCGGCTCGCCCGGCCTCGCCGCCAGCGCGATGTCCTCGCGCAACAGGCCGCCGCCGGGCAGGTGAAGATCGAGACCGGCGACATCGACGCCAGCGCCCCCAGCGCCGCCGCGCTCGATGGCAATCGGCTGGAGGCCCTGTTGATTGGTGACAATCTCCTGGACCCTGGCGCGAAATCCGTGCAACCGCTCGACAACCGATTGATATTCCGCGATTTCGGTGTAACTGCTGACAATAAAGGACAGCGAATCCTGCACCTGCCCGAATGCCGAGGCAATCTGCATCAAGCCGCCGAGCTGAATCTCCTTGGCGAAATAGCGGGGCGCCGCGACCAGAAACGGAAAGACGACCGCAACCTGTGCGTATCCGGTGGTGAACCAGGACAGCTTCTTGCGGCGGCGGATGATGTCCCACCAATTCGCCACGACGCGGGAAAAGCGGCCATCGAAAATGCCGTACTCCCGCTCCTCGCCGCCATAGAAGGCGACGCTTTCGGCATGCTCACGCAACCGCACGAGGCTGAAGCGGAAATCGGCCTCGTAACGCTGCTGGGCGAACACCAAGGCAGCGAGCGGGCGACCGATGCGGTGCGTCAGCCAGGTGCCGACGATCGCATAGATGAAGGCCGCGAACACCAGATAACCCGGAATCGCAATCTGCGAACCGCCCCAAAGCGGGATCGTAAGCGACCCCGAAAGGTTCCATAGAATGAACAGGAACGATACCAATGTGACCGCAGAGCTGAGCAGACCCAAGGACAGCGCGAGCGTCATCGAGGCGAAACGGTCGAGGTCGTCGGCGATGCGCTGGTCGGGGTTGTCGGTCGTCGACTGGTCGAGCTGAATGCGGTAATAGGCCTGAGCACTGAGCCAATGCTTGAGGAAGTGCTCGGTCAGCCAGCGCCGCCAGCGGATATGCAGGATCTGCCGCAGGTAAAGCGAGTAGACGGCAACCGTGATCCAGGCTGTGGCAATCATGCAAAAAACGGCGAACTGCCACCAGAATACCCGCCAATCGTACTGCTGGAGAGCATCGTAGAAATCCCGGTTCCACAGATTGAGACGCACGTTGATCCACACCGCCACCAGGTTCAGTGCGACCACGGCCGCGAGCAGCCCCGAGGCCGCCCATCTTTCATCCGATGCCCAATACGGCCAAGCGAGGCTCCACGCCTCTCGCAGAAATCCTGGCCTCGACGACGCCATACTCACCCTCCTCGCGGCCGTTTCGGCGCCCGGCTCGGCGCCCGGCGCCGGTTGATCCGCGCGCGCCCCGTGGACCGGCAAACCGCACCATGAGCGCCGCGCAACCCGCCACGGCTGTGGAGTTGGCGAGAGGCATCTGCCGCGCGCTCGAGCAGCTCGGCTATGCGAGCCTCCTCGAATTCCCGCTCGCCAACCGACGCCGCGCCGACATCCTCGCGCTCGGCAAGACCGGCGAATTGATGATAGTCGAGATCAAGAGTTCGGTGGCCGATTTCCGCGCGGACCGCAAATGGGGCTTTTATCGGGAGTTCGCGGATCGACTCTATTTCGCGGTGCCGAGCGAGTTTCCCAGTCTGATCATTCCCGATGAATGTGGCCTCATAGTGGCGGATGCCTTTGGCGCGGCGGTGCTGCGCCACGGTGCCCTCACCCCGCTCGCCCCGGCCCGGCGGCGGGCGATGACCTTGCGCTTTGCGCACGCGGCGGCAAACCGGCTGCGCCGCCAGCTCGACCCGGAGACGGGATGGCTCGACCACGGCCTTTGAGCGGTCTCGGTTACGCGCGAGCCTGCGGCAGGCGGCGGACCAGCACATAGAGCGCGCCGCTGCCGCCGGCCTCGGGCTGGGCCGGGGCGATCGCCAGCACATGGCGGCGCAGATCGGGCTCGCCGAGCCAGCGCGGCACGGCCGCCTTGAGGATGCCGCCGCTGATCCGGCCGTGGCCGGTGATGACGAGCAGGCAGCGCCGCCCGGCGGCGCGCGATCCCGCGACAAACCCCGCCAGCGCGCGATGCGCCTCGGCCTGGGTCATGCCGTGGAGGTCGAGGCGCGCCTCAATCGGCGTGCGGCCGCGCTTCAGCCGCTCGGCGGTGGCGCGATCGACCCCGGCGAAGCGGTCGAGCGGCGGCAGCCGTGTCGATGGCGGCCTTGCGTGGACAGTAGGAGTCTCGCCTGATCCTGCTCCCTCCCCCGTGGTCCCCGGGTCAAGCCCGGGGAGGGGAGGGGAGGGGTGGGGACGGGCGGGTCGCCCACGGTCCGGATTGAACGCGCGGCCCGGCAGCGGCGCGACGTCGCGGATCGCGCGGCGCCACACCTCGCGATCGTCAGCCCGCAGGCGCCCCATCGGCGGCCTCCGGCTCGTCGACGAGGACGATGTGGAGCCGGCGCGGTCCGTGGGCGCCGAGCTGGATACGCTGTTCGATGTCGCCGGTGCGCGACGGGCCGGTGATGAGGTTGATCGTGCGCGGCCATGCGTCCTCGCTCCCTGCCGACCGCGCGCGGACCAGATCCCAGCCATCCTCGTAACTCGCCACGACCTGCCCGGCCCGCACGACGACGATGTGGGTATCGGGGAGGAAATTGAGGGTGGTCGGCGTCTGCGCACCCGACACCAGCATCAGTGTCCCGGTTTCGGCGATTCCCGCCAGACACGGGGTCAGCGATACCGCATCGCCCGGCTCGGCCCGGCCGCGGCGGATGGTGAGCAAAGGCCTCCCTTCCCAGGGGATCGCCGCAAGACCCGGATCGGGCGCCATGACCAGCTCGGCCGGCAGGTTCTCCGCCGCGAGATAGCGCGCCACTTCGGCCGGAATCGCCTCTGTCGCGGCGACCCGCGCGACCGTCGTTTGGACCTCCTCGGCCATCGCGACGAAGAGATCGATGCGGGCGGCGCGGTCGAGCCCGGCGGCGCGTGCCGGGATCAGGTTGCGGCGATGCGCAGCGATGCGGTCGACCAGCCCGGAGACCGCCTCCGCCGGCACCGGCCCACGCCGCAAGGCCCGGCGGATGCCGGCGAGAATATCCTCGCGCGCCGTGGTCACCTGGGCCCCCTCGCGCGCCGCCGTTCGGCCCACAGGCTGTGAAAGCTGCGGCCCTCCGGCGCCGGCATGTCGCGCCCCAGGGTCCAGCCGCCAGCCAGCGGCATGCTGCGGAAACGGCCGTGGGTCTTGCCGAGCCATCCGAGCAGCCGCGCCTTCATTTCGACCATCGGGTGATAGAGCGCCGGCCGCATCGCGACCCATGCCCAGAGCCGCAATCCGGTCCGGTAGGCGACCGGGCTCATCCGTTGCGCGAATTCGCGTTCGCGCCAGCTACGCATCATCTTCGGCAGCGGGATCTTGACCGGGCAGACGCTTTCGCAGCGCCCGCAGAAGGTCGAGGCGTTCGGCAGATGGCCGGCTTCGTGGAGGCCGACGAGGGCAGGGGTCAGCACCGCTC
Source organism: uncultured Alphaproteobacteria bacterium (assembly GCA_963734125.1). Classification (GTDB taxonomy): domain Bacteria; phylum Pseudomonadota; class Alphaproteobacteria; order ATCC43930; family CGMCC-115725; genus DATARH01. Next base: position 22,760 of record CAVTGB010000088.1, on the reverse strand, counting down.
CCATCGGCCCCGGATAGACCCAGCCATAGGCATGCCCGCCAACCGCCGCGTAGACCGGGCAATGGTTGAGGCAGGCGGCGCAGCGCAGGCAGCGCAGCATGTCCTGGAATTCGCCGCCGAGAAGTGCGGTGCGGCCGTTGTCGAGCAGCACGACATGGTATTGGTCCGGCCCATCGAGATCGCCCGGCCGCCGCGGTCCGGTCGAGAGCGTCGTGTAGGACGAGAATTCCTGCCCGGTGGCCGAGCGCGCCAAGAGGCGCAAGAGGGTCGCCGCGTCTTCGAGGGTCGGCACGATCTTTTCGAGGCTCGCGACGACGATATGGACCCGCGGCAAGGTCTGCGTCAGATCGCCATTGCCCTCATTCGTAACGATGATGCTGGAGCCGGTCTCGGCAACGAGGAAATTGGCCCCGGTGATGCCGACATCGGCGGCGAGGAACTGCGGGCGCAAGACCGTGCGCGCTTCATCGCACAGGGCGCGGGGGTCAACGAGCGCACGCTCGGGGTCGAGTTCGGTATGCGCGGCGCGGAAAGCGTCGGCGACCTGCTCCTTCATCAGGTGGATCGCCGGCGCGATGATGTGGCTCGGCGGCTCGTGGCGCAGCTGGATGATGTATTCGCCCAGATCGGTTTCGACGGGGGTGATGCCGTTCTTTTCGAGGTGCTCGTTGAGCGCGATCTCCTCGGCGACCATCGATTTTCCCTTGGTGACGATCCTCGCCCCGACCGAGCGGCAGATCCCGAGCACCGCTTCGCGCGCCTCCTCGGCGGTGCGCGCCCAATGCACGGTACCGCCCGAAGCGACGACGTTCTTCTCGTAGAGCTCAAGGTAGAAATCGAGGTGGGCGAGCGTGTGATCCTTGATCCTACGCCCCTCCTCGCGCAGGTCCTCGAATTCGGGCAGCCGCTCGATCGCCTGCTGGCGGCGCAGCGGAAACCCGGTGCGCGCGAGGCCGAGCGCCCGCTGCAGGACCGGGTCGGCCAGCCCGGCGCGGACATTGGCCGGAAAGAGGTGGCTGGTGGGCTCCATGCTGCGCTACGACGATCGCGCGGGGGCTCCGATGGCCGGCAACTCGTCGGCCATCCCAGCCAAGACTTCGGCGATGTGGCGCACCTCGACCGGGCTCCCGAGCCGGGTGAGCTTGCCGGCGATGTTGAGGAGGCAGCCGAGGTCGCCGGCGAGGACGCAATCGGCGCCGGTCGCAGCGATCTCGGCCGCCTTGTCGGTCACCATCTTGTCGGAGATTTCGGGGTATTTGACGCAGAACGTGCCGCCGAAGCCGCAGCATATTTCGGCGCCCGGCAGTTCGGTCAGATCGAGCCCCTCGACCGCGGCGAGGAGCTTGCGCGGTTGCGTCTTGATGCCCAGTTCGCGCAGCCCGGAACAGCCGTCATGATAGGTCGCGCTCTTCTCCCAGCGCGCCGCCACCCGGTCGATGCCGCGTACATCGACGAGAAACGAGACCAATTCCCAGGTCCGCGCGGCCAGTTCCTCGGCCGCCGCCCGCATCGCCGGCTCGTCGGCGAACAATTGCGGGTAATGCAACCGCACCATCCCGGCGCACGAACCCGACGGCGCCACCACGTAGTCATAGCCGGCAAACGCCGCGATCACCTGGCGGGCGATCTGCTTGGCGTCGTCCCGGTCGCCCGAATTATAGGCCGGCTGACCGCAGCAGGTTTGGGCTCGCGGCACCTCGACCGTGTATCCGGCCGCTTCCAGGAGCGCAACCGCGGCGAAGCCGACGCTCGGGCGGAACAGATCGATGAGGCAAGTCACCAGTAGAGCGACGCGCACCGGCTCGGCCATCTCCAGAACCTCTCCAGCGGCGTTGCGCTGTCACCCTGTCCAGTCAGCCGCTGGGCCCAATCAGCCGCTGGCCGTCGCCTCCAGAACCCAGTTTGGGTCGCTCGCGCGCGTATCGCGGGTAAAGCTCCAGAAATCGGTCTTCTCGACCGCGTGATCGGGATCGCCATCGACAACGCTGCCGTCATGGGCGCGCAATACGTTGATCTGTTCGGAAACGAACTTAACAGTGACACGCGCCAGCCGACCGGTGAGGCCGGCCTCGGTGATGTTGACCCGAGTGAGGCCGACGATCCGGGTTTCGAGCGTCTCTCCCGCGGCGGCACGTTCGGCGATCGCCGCGGCGAAGGGCGTGTACACGTCATCGCTCAGGAGTGGCCGCAAGCGGGCCTGGTCGCCGGCGGCGAAGGCGCCGACGATCATCTCGAAGGCGGCCCGCGCACCCGCCAGGAACTGTGACGGATCGAAGCCGGGATCGGCGCTGCGGATGCGCTCGAGACCCGCCGCGACGGCATCCGCCGGCGGCGCTGTGATCACCGGCGGTGGCTTGGGCGTGCGGTTCCCGAGCGTCACCACCTTGTCCTCGATCTTGTCCGCGGGTGCCTCGGCCCGCCGCAACAGCGGGTCGCGGCGCGGTTCCTGCCCGGTGCGCCGGCCGAGGACGCTGCGCAGTCGCAGGACGAGGAAGGCCGCGACCATCGCGAACAGGATGATGTCAAAGTAATGCGGGAGATCGCCCATCGAATTTACCAAACCTTGCGATTATCCCGGAACCGCCGGGGCTTGCAGCGCTGTCAGCGTACATAGGCGGTCCCCGGGGTGCCGGCAAGCCGCCAGAGGCAACGGCGCGCTCACGCCCTCGCGGGGCAGAGCGTTTGATTGATCCGGCGATGCGATCCGTGCTAGCGGGAACCGGCGGCGGCCTCGTCCCGGGGCATTGCGCGACACCGTGCCGAGAGGTGTGAAACGGGGTCGCTCACCGAGCGGCGGTCAGCTCGCTCCGGAGAAAGTCATGGCGCAAGAGACGACACCCAACGGTCCCTCCGCGGTGCAACCGGTCGCCCCCGACCCGACCCAGCAGCAACTGATCATCAATGCTCAATACATCAAAGATTTATCGTTCGAGAACCCGCATGCGCCCGCCAGCCTGCGCCAGCAGACCGTGCAGCCTTCGGTCGATATCAATGTCGATGTGAAGGCGAACGGCCTGGGGTCCGATAATTACGAGGTCGTGCTGACGATCAAGGCTACCGCCAGGACCGCAGAGCAAACGCTGTTCATCATCGAACTCGCCTATGGCGCGATCGTCACCGCGCGCAACGTACCGGCGGAATTGATAAGCTCGATCATCCTGGTCGAAACGCCGCGGCTGATTTTCCCTTTTGCCCGCAACATCGTTGCCGAGACGACGCGCGACGGTGGATTTCCGCCGCTGATGATCAATCCGATCGATTTTAGCGAGTTGCTGAGGCGCAACGCCGCCGCCGCACCGGCGGGCGGCGAGCCCGTCGGCAGCCCGATCGTGTGATCCCTTTGGTCCGCGTCGGTTCCCGCGCGTTCAGCCGACGGCGAGCCACAAGGGAGCCTTGATCGCGGCCAGCATTGCCTGATGCGCCGCCGCCTCCGCCGCCGAGGGGGCATGCGGGCGAGCCGGCCGTGGCGCCCGATTCAGCGGCGCCTCAATCGCCGCGGCACCGGTGTTGCTCAGCGCAAAATCGAGACCCGGCTGCCGGCCGCCGAGCAGTTCGATGTAGACCGCAGCCAAGAGGTCGCAATCGATCGCGGCGCCATGTCTGTCGCGCGACGACAGATCGATCCCGAAGCGCCGGCACAGCGCGTCGAGGCTTGCCGGCGCACCCGGGAACCGGCGGCGCGCCACTGCGAGCGTGTCGAGGAAGGGACCGGCGAGGGGGCCCTGGCCGACGCGTGCCAGCTCGGCATTGATGAAGGCAAGGTCGAACTCGGCGTTGTGAATGACCACACAGTCGCCGGCAATGAACTGGATAACCTCTTCGACGATCGCGGCAAACGGCGGATGGCCGGCGAGAAATTCGCTGTCCAGGCCATGCACCGCCATCGCTTCCGCCGGGACGTCGCGCTCGGGGTTGACGTAACAATGCAGCTTGCGGCCGGTCGGTACGTGGTGGACCAGTTCGAGGCAGGCAATCTCGACGATGCGGTGGCCCTCTGCGGGATCAAGCCCGGTGGTTTCGGTGTCGATTACGACCTCGCGCATACTCTCCCCCGCCAGTGCGGCCGCGGCAGCTCCCGCTGCCGCAGCGTTCCGACAATCGCCTTCAACCGGCGAAATGTCACGCTGCGTCCAAGCGCGGTCGCAACGACGAAATCCGCGCGGCGGCGTTTTTCGTGGTCCGGCAGCTGAGCCCGCAAGATGTCGGCAAAGCGGCTTTCGCTCATTCCCGCACGGCGCATGACCCGCTCGCGCTGCAGGCGCAGCGGCGCTGACACGACCAGCACGAAATTGCACCGCTCGACCCCGCCGCTTTCAAACAAGAGCGGAATGTCGAGGACCACGAGCGAGGCGCGGCGGGCGCGCGCCCGCGCGACGAATCGCCGTTCGGCCCGCCGAACCATCGGATGGAGGATCCCCTCAAGCCGCCGCAGCGCGGGGGGGTCGCGAAACACAAGCTGGCCCAGCAGCCGGCGATCGATTCCGCCGGCTTCGCTGCGCACTCCGGGAAACGCCCCCTCGACCACCGCGACCGCTTCTCCGCCAGGCGCGAGCAGCCGGTGAACCTCCGCATCGGCATCGAACAGCGGCACGCCCAGCCGCCGCAGCGTCGCCGCGGCATTGCTTTTGCCCATCCCAATCGAGCCAGTGAGGCCGAGGATTATCACCGCGCCACGGCCAGCGTCGTGAGAATGGCGGCACGCAACTCGCGGGTCACCCGCACCGGCATCCCGAACCACGCCTCGAACCCCGGCCGTCCCTGGTGGAGCAGCATGCCCAGCCCGTCGACACAAGGATTGCCGCGCCGCCCCGCCGCCGCCAATAAGCCGGTCTCCAGCGGCACATAGACGAGGTCGGCGACAACCGCCCGCGGCGGCAGCCGAGCAAGATCGATCGCCAGTTCCGGCTCGCCGGTCATGCCAAGGCTCGTCGAGTTGACGAGGAGCCCAGCATCCTCGAGCGCGCCGTCGCGGGCGTCCCAGCGGTGGATCGTAATCCGGGTGGTGGGGGCCGTGAGTTCCGCCGCCACCCGTTGGGCCCGGGCAAGCGTCCGGTTTACCAGGCGCAGTTCACCGACGCCCATCTCGATCAGTGCCGCGACCACGGCACGGGCGGCACCGCCGGCGCCAAGCACCACCGCCGGGCCAGCCGTCGGTTGCCAATCCGGGACAGCGTCGCGCAGGTTTTCGCAGAACCCGTACACATCGGTATTGCTTCCTGAGAGGCTGCCATCCGCGGCGACGATGACCGTGTTCATCGCGCCGATGCGCCGGGCCGACGCCTCGACCCGATCGACGATCGACAGCGCCATCTCCTTGTGCGGGAGCGTCAGGTTGCAGCCGCGGAAGCCCAATGCCGGGAGCGCGCGCAACGCCTGCCCCAGGTCTTCAGGGCGGACCGCCAGCGGCACATAGGCGCCGTCGATCCCGTTTTCGTCGAGCCAGAAATTGTGCAGCGCCGGCGAGCGCGAATGGGCGACCGGCCATCCCATGATGCCGGCCAGTCGCGTCCGGCCCGTGATCCTCATCCCCGGTTCCTCACGTCAAGATCACGCCACGCTCGCGCAAAAACCCCAGCAGCTCAATGAGCGGCAAGCCGAGAACGGCAAAATGGTCTCCGATAATCCCCGAAAACAGCTGTGCACCCCTGCCCTCGAGACGATAGGCGCCGACCGAGCCGAGCAGCACCTCACCCTCGGCGGCAACATACGCCGTCGACAAAGCCATCGCTGAACTGCCGCATCATGCATTTCCGGTACGCTCGTCGCGTTCCACAGGGTCACGCTGTCCCGCACGACACAGGCCGCGGTCGCGAGCTCGTGCACGCGGCCGCGCAACACCCGCAGCTGAGCACGCGGCTTGCGAGCAGATCGGCGGGTTTGTCGAACCATTCCTTCCCGGCGGCAAGGATCTGGTCGGCGCCGATAACGAGGGCCAACGGGTGGCGGCGCGAGACGACGCACGCCTTTGCCGTCGGCGAGCGCCATCGCGCAAGCCGATCGCCGCATGACCGCCTTGCCGTGCCTCGCGTTTGATGCCGCGCTTCGTCGATCTCCGCCGGCTCAGCGGCGAATCGACGCCGGCCGCGCGCAGCATCGCCGCCCGCGCCGCGCTGGCCGAGGCGAGGATCAGCCGCTCAGGCGTCGACGCCATGCGCCGGCGCACAACAGCTTCATGATCGCCGCCGCAGTCTCCTCGATCGAGCGCCGGGTCACATCGATGACCGGCCAATGATGCTCGGCGAAGACGCGCCGCGCCTCGCGGACCTCGGCGCGGACCGCTTCGAGATCGGTATAGTCGGTGGCTCTCGTTGTGATCGAGCATGCTGACGCCGGTTGCGGCGCAGCTGGATCAGCCGCTCGGGATCGTTGGTCAGGCCGACGATCAGCGGTTTGTCGCGGCAACAGTTCCGGCGGCAGCGGCAACGCCCGGCACGAACGGCACATTGGCGGCCTTGATGCCGCGATTGGCGAGATAAAGGCAGGTCGGCGTCTTCGAGGTCCGCGACACGCCGACAAGGCAGACATCGGCATCGTCGATGCCCCAGCTCGACTGCCCGTCATCGTGATTGATGGCAAAGGTCATCGCGTCGATGCGCGCGAAATACTCGCTGTCGAGCAGATGCTGCTTGCCCGGCAGCGCCGCGGCTCTCGCGACCGAGATATGAGGCGAGGGCCCCGATGACCGGATCGAGCACCGGGATCGCCGCCACCTGCAGCCGACGGCAGCCCTCCTGCAACACCTGGCGCAGCGTGTTGTTGACCAGCGTGAAGAGAACGAGGCCGGGATTGGCTTCGACGCCGGCGATCACGCGATCGATCTGAGCACGCGTGCGCACCATGCTCCAGACATGCTCGATCGCCTGGGCTTCGTCGAACTGCACGAGGCAGGCGCGCGCCACCGAATGGACCGTATCGCCGGTCGAATCGGAAACCAGATGAAGATGAAACCGCGTCAGCGCCACCCTGTCCTCGCTTCCGGACCTAGCTCATGCGACTCTGTGGACCGATCGCGGCACTGCGGGCATAACCCATGGCATATCTCCCGCCGGCGATTCTCGGCAAAAGTACGAACATGTTGGCCCGAACGTTATCAACCGCGCTATCACATTATCCCCATGTCCGACCGATTGGGTAAAGTTTGCCGGCGATGCCATTTTTCCCGGTTTTATCCGCAATCCCCACGCGTGCTAAATACCCGCAGCCAACCTTGATGGTAGCCTTATGAACAAGTTTCCGACAACCACACAAAGACATCATCGATTTGGGACAATTATGGGGATTGTTTTTAATCCCCGATAATTCCACATCATCAACAACAACTACATCCTTTGAATCCAACTACGATAAAAGATAGAAGAGCGATGATGCCCGGTGGACAACCAAAACCGCTGCTCCGCGCGCTCGGTGGCGAAACGCTGGACAGACCGCCATGGTGGCTGATGCGGCAAGCCGGCCGCTATCTGCCGGAATATCGGGCGTTGCGGGCGCGAGCGAGCGGCTTTGTCGAATTCTGCCTGAACCCCGGCCTGGCGAGCGATGCGACAATTCAGCCGGTCCGCCGCTTCGGCATGGATGCGGCGATCCTGTTTGCCGACATTCTGCTCGTGCCACACGCGCTCGGACAAAAGGTCGAATTTGGCGAGGACGGCCCGATCCTGGAGCCGATTTTAGAGGGCTCTGGGATCCGAGGATTACGGCAAGGATGTTCCGACCTCGATGCGGTCTATGAGACGGTGAGTCGCAGCCGCGCGTCGCTTCCTCGGGAAACCGCGCTAATCGGGTTTGCCGGGTCACCATGGACGGTCGCGACCTACATGGTCGAGGGTGGCGCCAGCCGTGATTTTCGTCGGATCAAGGCGTGGGCGTATCGCGATCCGCAGGGCTTCGCCGCGCTGATCGACCTGATTGTGGAGGCCACCGTCGCCTACCTGTCGGAGCAGATCACGGCCGGGGCAGATGTCGTTCAGCTGTTCGACAGCTGGGCGGGGATTTTGACCGAAGCCGGCTTCGAGCGCTGGGTTATTGAGCCGACGCGGCAGATCACGATCCGGTTGAAGGAGCGCCACCCGTCGGTTCCGGTTATCGGTTTTCCGCGCGGTGCCGGGGTGTTTTATCCGCGCTACGCGGAAGAGAGCGGGGTCGACGCGGTCAGCATCGATACGACGGTTCCCGGCGCCTTTGCCCGCGAACAATTGCAGGGGCGCGTGACCGTGCAGGGTAATCTCGATCCGGTCGCGCTCTTGGTCGGGGGAGCGGTAATGGAGCACGAGGCTCGCGCGATCCGGCGCGCGCTTGGCGGCGGACCGTTCATCTTCAATCTCGGCCACGGCGTACTGCCACAGACACCGCCGGAGCATGTTGCCGCGTTGGCGCGGCTCCTCGCCGAACCTGTCGATCCCAAACCTACCGATATCGCGTGAAATGGTTCGCCGCGCAGTTGTGCTGATGAATTTGGGCGGACCCGATTCGCTCGCCGCGGTCCGGCCGTTTCTCTACAATCTGTTCAGCGATCGGGCGATCATTGGTCTCCCGGCACCGCTGCGATTGCCGCTGGCATGGGTGATCGCGGCGCGCCGGGCCGCTGTCGCGCGCAGGATCTATGCTCAACTCGGCGGTTCGTCGCCCCTGCTCGCCAACACCGAGGCGCAGGCGCAGGCGCTGGAAAGGGAGCTCGGACCCGGGTATCGCTGTTTCGTCGCGATGCGCTATTGGCATCCGCTGACCGCAGCGGCGGTCAGTGCGGTCAAGGCGTGGCAGGCGGACGAGATTATTCTCCTGCCGCTCTATCCCCAATTCTCGACGACGACGACGGGATCCTCGCTTGCGGCATGGCGGCGCGAGGCGACGCGGCAGGGCCTTGGCGTCGCGACCCGCGCGGTCCGGTCCTACCCGGTGGCGGCGGGCTTTATCGCCGCGGAGGCCGCCTTGGTTGCCGACACGCTGGACGCGGCGGCGGCTGGCGGCGGCGCGGTGCGGCTGCTCTTCAGCGCGCATGGACTGCCGCTCAGGATCGTGGCCAGGGGCGACCCTTACCCGCGCGAGATCGAGCGTACGGCGGCCGCGATAGCGGCGGCGCTGGCGCGGCCTAGGCTCGACTGGCGAGTATGTTATCAGAGCCGGGTCGGACCCCTGGCCTGGCTCGGGCCGTCGGTCGAGGAGGAACTGCACCGCGCCGGGCGCGACGACGTGGCGGTTGTTGTCGCGCCGATCTCATTTGTGTCCGAGCATTCGGAGACGCTGGTCGAACTCGATCGCGACTACCGCCGTCTGGCCACCGCCTGCGGCGTGCCGGCATATCACCGGGTGGCGACGGTGGGCACCGACCGCCGCTTTATCAAGGCCCTCGCAGAACTGGTTCGCGGAACCGGGCAACCGGCCCGATCGGCGGACCGCGCCGCGGTCCCGGCCGGGCCGGGTTCGTGAGCAACATTCTCGCGGCTGCCTATCCCTGGGTGAAGGCGCTGCACATCATCGCGGTCATCGCCTGGATGGCGGGGCTCCTCTATCTGCCGCGGCTCTTTGTCTACCACGCTGATTCGCCGCTCGGATCGAACCGCGCGGCGATGCTGGAGGTGATGGAACGGCGGCTATCGCACGCCATCATGCTGCCGGCGGCGGTGCTGACTTACGGGTTCGGGATCATGCTGGCCGCGACTCCGGGCGTCGTCGACTGGCAGCGCGGCTGGATTTGGACGAAGCTGGGCCTGGTTATGCTGCTGACCCTTTTCCATGTCATGCTGGCCCATTGGCGGCGCCACCTGGCTCGCGGAAGACGCCCCCACTCTGCGAAATTCTACAGGGTTATGAATGAGTTGCCGACAGTGGTGATGATCGCGATCGTGGTGCTCGTCGTGGTCAAGCCGTTTTGAAGCGGGCGGCCATCGGACCGCTGAAACAGGCCCCTTGTAATCGTATTTGACTTGCATATCTGCATTCGGTAGGGAACCGCCAAACCGCCCGCCGGTTTTCTTTCACACTTTCCGGACAATCTCGGAAATCCCCTCCCGGCCGCTGGAACTCTGTCCAGGCACCCCTCCCGAGACCGGGCCAAACCCCTCCTCTCGCGACACAAAGATCCATGAACCTCCAAGAATTGAAGCGCAAGTCTCCAGCAGAACTATTGGCCTTCGCCGAAGAGCTGGAAATCGAAAACGCCTCCTCGCTGCGCAAACAGGACATGATGTTCGCCGTCCTGAAGCAGCTTGCCGAAAACGACGTGCCGATCCAGGGCGAGGGGGTCCTCGAAGTCTTGTCGGATGGGTTCGGCTTTCTGCGTTCACCGGAAGCCAACTACTTGGCGGGCCCTGACGATATTTATGTCAGTCCCAATCAGGTTCGCCGCTTCGGCCTGCGCACCGGCGACACCGTCGAGGGCCAGATCCGCTCGCCCCGCGACGGCGAGCGCTATTTCGCCGCTCTCAAGATCAACCGCATCAATTTCGAGGAACCCGACCGGCTGCGCCACCGCATCAACTTCGACAATTTGACGCCGCTCTACCCTGAGGAAAAGATCGAGCTTGAACTCGACGATCCATCGAAGCGCGACCTGACGACGCGCGTCCTCGACCTGATCACGCCGCTCGGCAAGGGCCAGCGCGCCCTCATCGTGTCGCCGCCGCGCACCGGCAAGACGGTGATGCTGCAGAACATCGCCCACGCGCTGGCGGCCAATCACCCCGAGGTCTACCTGATCGTGCTGTTGATCGACGAGCGGCCGGAGGAGGTCACCGACATGGCCCGCTCGGTCCGCGGCGAAGTCATCAGTTCGACCTTCGACGAGCCGGCGCAGCGCCACGTGCAGATCGCCGAGATGGTGATCGAGAAAGCCAAGCGCCTGGTCGAGCACAAGCGCGACGTCGTCATCCTGTTGGATTCGATCACCCGTCTCGCCCGCGCCTACAACACCGTGGTGCCGTCCTCGGGCAAGGTGTTGACCGGCGGCGTCGACGCCAACGCGTTGCAGCGGCCGAAACGGTTTTTCGGGGCCGCGCGCAACATCGAGGAAGGCGGCTCCTTGACGATCATTGCCACCGCCCTCATCGATACCGGCTCGCGCATGGACGAAGTCATCTTCGAAGAGTTCAAGGGAACCGGCAATTCGGAAATCGTGCTCGACCGCAAGGTCGCCGACAAGCGCACCTTCCCGGCGCTCGACATCACCAAATCGGGCACCCGCAAGGAAGAACTCCTGGTCGACCGCAGCGTCCTCGCCAAGATGTGGGTGCTGCGCCGGGTCCTCATGCCGATGGGCACCAACGACGGCCTCGAGTTCCTCATCAACAAGCTCAAGGAATTGAAGAACAATTCCGAGTTCTTCGACGCGATGAACACATAACAATGGCCGCAGTCCCCGGCGAAGGCCGGGGCTCATCTACCCACCTGCTGAGAACGCCGAACCGGGGGTCCCGGCCTGCGCCGGAACGCGGCGGCAGCTACACCGTAAGCACCGTCGACCCCGTGGTCTTGCGGTCCTGCAGGTCGCGGTGGGCCTGGGCGGCGTTGCGCAACGGATAGGTCTGGTTGACCTGGATCTTGACGGCGCCGCTCGACACCACATCGAACAGTTCCTTCGCTGCGGTCAGGAGGTCCGCGCGGGTCGCCGTATAGGTGTTGAGGGTCGGGCGGGTCAGGAACAGAGAGCCCTTGCCGGCGAGGATGCCGATATCCACGGCGCCGATCGCCCCCGAGGATTGCCCGAACGAGGCCATCAACCCCAATGGCGCGATGCAATCCAGCGACTTGTAGAACGTGTCCTTGCCGACCGAATCATAGACGACCGGGCATTTCTTGCCACCGGTGATCTCGGCAACCCGGGCGACGAAATCCTCCTTGCGGTAGTTGATCGGATGGTCGCAGCCGTGCTTTCTGGCAAGCGTGGCTTTCTCGTCGTCGCCGACGGTGCCGATGACGGTCGCGCCGAGGTGCTTCGCCCATTGGCAGACGATGAGCCCGACCCCGCCAGCTGCGGCGTGGATCAGGATCGTCTCGCCCTTCTTCACCGCATGGGTGCGGCGGATCAGGTACCACGCGGTCATGCCCTTCAGCATCATCGCCGCGGCTTGGGCATCGGTGATCCCGGCCGGCACCGGCACCAGCCTATCGGCCGGCATGACCCGCGCCTCCGAATAGGCGCCGAGCGGACCCCCGGCATAGGCGACGCGGTCGCCGGGCTTCAACCCGCTGACCCCGGTACCGACCTCCTCGATGACCCCGGCAGCCTCGGAGCCGAGCCCGCTCGGCAGCGGCATCGGATAGAGCCCGCTCCTCTGGTAGGTGTCGATGTAGTTGAGCCCGACCGCGCTGTGCTTGAGCCGTACCTGCCCCGGCCCCGGCTTCCCGACCTCGACCACTTGCCATTCGAGGACCTCGGGTCCACCGGTTTTCCCAAAACGGATCGCCTGTACCATTGCCGTGCTCCTCTGTTGGGGGCCCAGAGATGGCCGGGTTGATCCCCGGGTCCGGTCCGGGGACGGCCATGACGGGAGTGTCGACGAACTCTAAACCACTGCACCCTCGAGCGCGAGGAGACGCTGTTTGGTCCTCAGCCCGCCCTCGCCGCTATAGCCGCCGAGCCCCGCCTTGGCCAGCACGCGGTGGCAGGGGATGACGATCGGGATCGGGTTCTTTCCGCAGGCGCCGCCGACCGCGCGCGGCGCTGAGCCGATCGCCGCCGCCAGATCGCCATACGAGCGAGTCTCGCCATAGGGAATGGCCTGCATCGCCGACCACACCCGCGCCTCGAATGGCGATCCAGCCGGCGCGAGGGGCAGATCGAAGCGGCAGAGCCGGCCGTCGAAATAGGCGGCGAGCTGACGGGCCGCCTCTGCGAGCAGCGGGCTGCCGTTGCCCGCGGGCGCATCAGCCCAGCGGATCGCGATGATCGCATCGTCCAATTCGTCGATTGTCAGGTGCCCGACCGGGCTCGGGATCGATAGGGAAGGCATTGGCGCCTCGCTAAGAACGTTGCGCGAACATTAGCGCAGCGTGGCGAGGTTGTCGACCAGGGCTTGCGGCTCGGTGAGCGGCAACGAGCAGACCGGGCCGTCGCAGACGTAAACCGCCGCACGGCCGCCGACGAGCCCCTTGCCATGCGCCGGATGACCCTGCGGCAGCGCGTCGGCGGGGGCCATGCTGAACACCACCCGGTTGGGCAGCGAGACCCGATAGACCGCCCGCCGCAAGCCGGCAAAGCCAGGGTCGGCGCGATCGCCGACGAGGACAATCTGCACCGGCTTCATCGCCAGTTCGGCATTGTTGATGAGGGTGGCGAGCGGGAAGAAATTGCGCCCCAGCTCCCCGGCAAAGACGGCCATGATTTCTTCGGCGCGGCGGCGATACCCCTCCTCGCCGGTCAGGACCGCGAGCCGGGTCAAGACCCCGACCATCGTGCCGTTGCCGGCCGGTACCGCGGCGTCATTCGCGGTCTTGACCCGGGCGATCAAATCCGCGGTGTCGTCCGCGGCAAACCAATAGCCGCCCTCGCCCGCGTCCCAGTGATGCCGGTCGAGCACCGCCACCCAGTCGCGCGCCCGCGCCAGATAGGCGCCCGCCGAGGTTGCTTCGTGGAGCGCGAGCGCGGCGCGGCAGAGATTGGCGTAATCGTCGACGCTTGCCGGGTGGCGCGCCTCGCCCGCACACCAGCTGTGCCGGAGCCGGCCGTCGGCGCCGGTCATCCGCTCGACGACAAAGGCGAAGGCGCGCCCGGCGAGCGCAATCCACTCGGCGCGCCCGAAGCTGAGCCCGGCCTCGGCGAGGGCGGCGATCATCAGTCCGTTCCAGTCCGCCAGCACCTTGTCGTCAAGCCCGGGACGTACCCGGGGCGCGCGCGCCGCCAGCAGTTTTTCGCGGCAACGCGCCAACGCCGCTTCGGTCTCGGCATCGCCGAAGCTGGGGTGGGCGAGGCGGTTGAGGATCGTGTGCCCCTCCCAATTGCCCTCCGCGGCGACATCGTAGACGCGCTTGAACAAGCCGGCCTCATCGCCGAGCACAGCGTCGATCTCGGGTTCGGACCAGACGTAGAACTTGCCCTCCTCGTGCTCGCTGTCGGCATCGAGGCTGCTGACAAAGCCGGCCTCTTCATTGACCATCTCGCGCTCGAGCCAGCCAATCGTCTCGGCAACCCGCTGGGCGAAGAGGGGGTCCTGGGTTTCCTCCCAGACCATGGTCAGAAGGCTCACCAGCTCGGCGTTGTCGTAAAGCATCTTCTCGAAATGCGGCACCAGCCAGCGTGCGTCGGTGGCGTAGCGGGCATAGCCGCCGCCAAGATGGTCATAGATGCCGCCCTGGCTGATCGTCGTCAGCGTGCGCAGCACCGCCTCGCGGTAGGGCTCGAGCCGGGTTCGTTTCCAGCCGCGCCACAACAGTTCGAAGATCCCGCATTGTGGGAATTTGGGGGCGGTGCCGATCCCGCCATTCAACGGATCGACCTCGCGCAACAAACGCTCGGCGATGCGGTCGAAGAGGGGCGGGGTAATGTCCGGGGCGGCGCCCTCACCGCGCTCCGGCCGGCCGAGCCGCGCCAACCCCTCGCGCAACGCGTTGACATTCTTCAGGACCTTGTCGCGGTCGGTGCGATAGGCATTGCCGATCGCCGCCAGCACCTGGGGAAAGCCAGGGCGGCCCCAGCGCGGCTCGGGCGGGAAATAGGTGCCGCCCCAGAACGGCTCGCCCTGCGGGGTCAGGAACATCGTCAGCGGCCAGCCGCCATGCTCCCCCATCAAGGCGAGCGCGTTCTGGTAGATGGCGTCGAGATCGGGGCGCTCCTCGCGGTCGATTTTGATCGGGACGAAATTATCGTTCATTTGCGCCGCGATCGCCGGGTTTTCGAAGCTTTCATGGGCCATCACGTGGCACCAATGGCAGGCGGCATAGCCGATCGAGAGGAGGATCGGCTTGTCGGCGACCCGGGCGGCAGCCAGTGTTTCGGCGTTCCAGGCCTGCCAGTGCACCGGGTTGTCCTTGTGCTGCAGGAGGTAGGGGCTGGTTTCCTCGCCGAGGCGGTTCTGGTCCATGTCCAATCCCATGTGCGATTCTGGGGGGCGGGTTGCGCCCGGATCTGTTGCCGTGAGCGGCGCGACGGGTTAGGGTCGCCGCGCCATCCTACACACACAACGGCGGAAAGCGTCACCCGCTCCGCCCGACACCAGCGGAGAACCCGAATGGCTGACGCGCCCGCCGACCCTCGCCTGTTCTATGAGCGACACATCTTCATGTGCAACAACGTGCGGCCGGAGGGTCATCCGCGCGGCTGCTGCATGGCCCGCGCGGAGGCGGCGGGCGGCTTTGACAAATTGCGCGGCTATGCGCGCGAGAAGGCGCGTCAGCTCGGCATCCCGAATGTCCGTTTCAATGCGGCCGGCTGTCTCGACCGCTGCGAATTCGGTCCCAACATGGTGATCTATCCGGAAGGCGTGTGGTACCGCTTCGAGTCGCAGTCGGACATCGACGAGATCCTCGAGACCCACCTCAAGGGCGGCGGCCGCGTCCACCGGCTGATGCTGCAGCCCGAACAATTGCCGCCGAAGCACTGACAACCGGCGAGAGTCCCTCCGACACCATCTACGCCCCGGCGACCGCCGCCGGGCGCGCGGCGATCGCGATCGTCCGGATGTCCGGCCCCGCCTCCGGGCCGGCCCTGGCAGCCCTCGTGGGCAAGCTGCCGCCGCCGCGGGTCGCGGCCCACGCCCGGCTGCGCGATCCGGCGAGCGGCGAGGAACTCGACGACGCGCTGACACTGTGGTTTCCGGGCCCGCGCAGCATCACCGGCGAGGACGTCGCCGAACTCCACCTGCACGGCAGCCGCGCCGTCATCGCCGCGGTGATGGCGGCGCTCGGGGCCCAGGGCCTCCGCCTCGCCGAACCCGGCGAATTCACCCGCCGCGCCTTTCTCAACGGCAAGCTCGATTTGACCCGGGCCGAGGCGGTGGCCGACCTCGCCGCCGCCGAAACTGAAGCGCAGCGGCGCCAGGCGCTGCGCCAGCTCGACGGCCGCCTCGGCGACCTCTACAACCGGTGGGCCGAGCGATTGCTGCGTCTCCTCGCGCATCTCGAGGCGGTGATCGATTTCCCCGATGAGGATCTGCCGCCGGGGATCGAGGCGAAAATCGCCGCCGAGAGCGCCGGGCTCGCCGCCGAGATCACCCAGCACCTCGCCGACGGCCACCGCGGCGAGCGCCTGCGCGACGGCATCGCGGTGGCGATCATCGGCCCGCCCAATGCCGGCAAATCGAGCCTTTTGAACCAGCTTGCCCGGCGCGAGGCGGCGATCACCTCGCCCGTTGCCGGAACGACGCGCGACGTCATCGAGGTGGCGATCGACCTCGCCGGCTATCCGGTCATCGTCGCCGACACCGCGGGCTTGCGCGAGAGCGGCGACCTGATCGAGCAGGAAGGATTACGCCGTGCCTTGGCGCGCGCGGACGCCGCTGAATTGCGCCTCTTCGTCTTCGACGCCCGGCAACCCGAAGATGCCAAGGGCGCCGCGCAATGGCCCGGGCCGGATACTCTCCTCGTCGCCAACAAGATCGATTTGCTCGGATCGCGAATAAAACCCTCTCCCGCAATGCGGGAGAGGGGGGACCGGCCGCGCCAGCGGTCGGTGGGTGAGGGTGCCCGGGGTGGTGCGGCCTCTTGCCACCTCACCTCAACCCTCTCCCGCGATGGGGGAGAGGAAGAAATCGCCGACCCGCTCCGGGTCTCGGCCCTGACCGGCGAGGGCATCCCCCAGCTGACCGCCGCGCTCGCCGCGCGGATCGCCGAGAGCTACGACATCGCGGCGCCGCTTCTGACCCGGGCGCGCCACCGCGAAGCGCTGGAAACCGCAGCCGAGGCATTGACGCGCTCGCTCGCTGCCAACCTCCCCGAGCTCCGCGCCGAAGATCTCCGCCTCGCCTGGCGCAGCCTCGGCCGCATCACCGGCCGCGTCGATGTCGAAGACCTGCTCGACGTAATTTTCGCCGATTTCTGTTTGGGGAAGTGACCCTGTTTAACTGCTTTGTCATGTGTCGAGAAATTTGGTCCTGAGGCAGGTTAGATCGCCGGGTGCCACAAGATGTTGTTGTTTTTCGGAGGTACCCCCCTAGCGGCAGCTTGCACTAAGCTCTCTGGTCTGCCATAAAGGCGATGCCCCGCTCGGATGAGCGGGGCATCTGACCCATGACCCGTTGGCAGAGCGGTCATGCACCGGGATTAGCAAACCGGCACCCTCCACGGGGTAAAGGTCGGTTCGACTCCGACACGGGTCTCTCAACTAGGGCGGCTTAGCAAAGGCCGCCCGTTTCTTTTGTACCCCACGACACTCGGCGAAGCGAAGCAAGAACGAGCGATTTGTGTTTGCCGAGCGCAAGGGCACAACATCTTGTGCCACGTTTAGACTCGCATCGCAAGCCGGATTTCGACAGAATTCGACAAAATTTGCCGATATGTACCGAAATTCGCCGTAAACTTCCAGCGAGCTGACAATGCCTGACGAACCGGAAGCCGAAAAGGGCGGCGAGCTGCGGTTTACCGTATCCCCAGAGCAATGGGCATATCTCGGGTGGTTGATACGACATTCGGTCCTCGGCAGGACCGAGACTGAGGTCGCTAGGCAAGTTCTGACCGCTCGGTTATCGGAAATGCGGCAGGAAGATTTCCGAGACCGTCAGCGCTCTTGATCCGGTATAGAGGGCGTGAAGCGGCGTATCACGTGATGGGTTTCCCGGTGATCAACCCATCCTACCGGCATAGATCGTCGTCATCCGCGTTCGGGAACTCGGGCCAGACCAGCGCATCGTCGCCGGCCTCGGCAATTCCCTGAAATGCCTCGGCCCAGCCTTCACGCGGTTTCCGCTTAGGTGGCTCACCCGTGGGTTCAGCAGGGTCACGATTGTCGCGTTTCGTCATGTCGAGGAGACTACCGCGAACCTGTCCCTGTTTCATGTGAAACCTCGACAGCTCCGCACCCCCTCCCTACATTCCGCGGCCATGAATGACGAGCGCGGGACATACGATGTTGTCGTGATCGGCGGCGGGCATGCCGGGTGCGAGGCGGCGGCGGCGGCGGCGCGGGTGGGGGCGCGGACGGCCCTGTTGACGCATAAGCGCACGACGATCGGCGAGATGTCGTGCAATCCGGCGATCGGCGGGCTCGCCAAGGGTCATCTGGTGCGCGAGATCGACGCGCTCGACGGCGTCATGGGTCGCGCGATCGATCGGGCCGGCATCCAGTTCCGCATGCTCAACCGCAGCAAGGGGCCGGCGGTGCGCGGGCCCCGGGCACAGGCCGACAGGAAGCTCTATCGCGCTGCCATGAGCGCGCTCCTCGCCGAGATCCCGGGGCTGACGATCATCGAGGGCGCGGCCGAGGATCTGCGGCTTGATGCGCAGGGGCGGGTGCGCGGGCTCGTCTTCGGCGACGGCAGGGAGATCGCCGCCGGCCGCATCGTCTTGACCACCGGCACGTTTCTCGGCGGCCTTATTCATATCGGACCGGAGAAAATCCCCGCCGGCCGGGTCGGCGAAGCGCCCTCGCTCGGATTGTCGCGGACCTTGCGGCGCTGCGGGTTTGCCCTTGGGCGGCTCAAGACCGGGACCCCGCCGCGGCTCGATGGGCGGACGATCGACTGGGCCGGGCTCGAGATCCAGCCCGGCGACGACCCGCCGATGCCGTTCTCGTTCATGACCGAGCGCATTACGACGCCGCAAATCGTCTGCCACATCACCCGGACGACGCCGCGGACGCATGACATCATCCGCGCCAATCTCGACCGCTCGCCGCTCTACGCCGGCGACATCACCGGGGTGGGACCGCGCTATTGCCCCTCGATCGAGGACAAGGTGGTCCGTTTCGCCGAGCGCGGCCATCACCAGATCTTTCTCGAACCCGAGGGGCTCGACGACGACACGATCTACCCCAACGGGGTCTCGACTTCGCTGCCGCGCGACGCCCAGGCCGCGTTCATCGCGACGATCCCCGGCCTCGAACACGCGGTCATGCGCCGGCCGGGCTATGCGATCGAATACGATTACGTCGACCCTCGCGAACTCCATCCGAGCCTCGAAACCCGGCGGGTGCCGGGGCTCTACCTCGCCGGCCAAATCAACGGCACGACCGGATACGAAGAGGCGGCGGCGCAGGGCCTCATCGCCGGGCTCAATGCGGCGCTGGCGGCATCGGGCAGCCCGTCAGTCTCGGGGCCGCTCGTGCTCGACCGGGCCGACGCTTATATCGGCGTCCTCATTGACGATCTGGTGACGCGGGGGACGAGCGAGCCCTATCGGATGTTTACTTCGCGCGCCGAATACCGGCTGACCTTGCGCGCCGACAATGCCGACCAGCGGCTGACCCCGATCGGGGTCGCGCATGGTGCGATCGGGGTCGAGCGGGCCCGCGCCTTCGCCGCGAAGAGCGCCGCGCTCGAGGCCGGCCGCCATCTGGTTCGCGACCTGCGCCTCAGCCCCTCGGCACTGCGCCGGCACGGGCTTTCGGTCAATGCCGATGGCGTGGCCCGCTCTGCCGCCGAGCTCCTGGCGTATCCCGGGATCGATGTGGCCCGGCTCGCGGCGATCTGGCCCGAGTTAGGGGCGCTCGCGCCAGCGATCGCCGAACAGCTCGAAATCGACGCGCGCTATGCCGGCTATCTCGAACGCCAGGCGCGCGACATCGGCGCGTTTCGCCGCGACGAGGCGCTGTTCCTGCCCGCATCGCTCGACTATGCCCAGGTCGGCAGCCTGTCGGCGGAGATTCGCGGCAAGCTTGCCGCGTCCTGCCCGGCGACGCTGGGCGCCGCGGCGCGGATCTCGGGGGTAACCCCGGCCGCGCTCGTCGCGCTCCTGCAATACGTCAAGCGGCAGCCGGCGCCGGCCGGAGCACCGTTACCAACAAAGCCGCCGCCCACTCCGGGGACTGGCGAGAGTGACGGTGCGCGATGAATAGCAGCGCCGTCGTCTTGGTTGACCGAGAGCCGCTTTGAGCACCTGCTGGGCCGCAGCCGCGACGTCTTTGGCCTTCAAGACGCTCTCACCGCAAGCGCCGCGGCAGGGGCGCGAAGACGCCCAGAATTCACCGCTGAAGGCCTCAAAAAGGTTGTTTACCGATAATTCATCCGTATAAATCATAGTTAAGAGCGTTCGGCCTCTCGGCCCATCAACTCCGGTATCGCGCGCATGCTCGCTTGGCTCAATCGCAAACCAACCCCTGCTCCCGTCGAGCAGCCGTCCGAGAACGAAGACCAGAAAGCGCTAACCGGGAAGCGGCTCGGACGGCTGTTGGGCCGGCTCGAGTCCGACTCCAAAGTGCGCAGCGAGCCCGCGGGGACGACCCTAAAGTTGAGCGATCCGCCGCCGACTCCGGACAGCGTCGCGACGAGCCAGCCCGCGGTGGAGGTGCTCAGCCGGGTCGAGCCGTCGCCGAGCCCCGACACCAGCCCCGACACCCGAGCGGATGAGGGCGTCACGCTCCGCCGCGAGGACCTGACGATAACCCGCCGCGGGCAGGGCCCCTCGGCCGCCGAGTTGCTCGCCAGGGGATACAGCTTCGCCACCGGCGCCGATGGCAGGATGGTTATCTACGACGCTGACGGCAACCTGGCGGACACTGCGACGATGCTGCCTAGCGCCGATAGCGCAGCGGCAAGCGCGCCTGCCGCCGCGGAGGTGAACGAGGCCGTTCCGGCTGCGTCTGGCGACAGCATGGCGGCGAGCGAGGCGACTCCGCCGGCGAGCGGCGACGGCATCGCGGCCGACTCGGTTGAGGCGGAAACGGTCGCGGCGGACGCCGCCGCCGAGAGCGAGGCGACGAGCGCGCCTGTGGCGGAGGCGTTGGCCGAGATGACGCCAGTGGGCCCCGAGCCCACGCCCGAAGTCACGCCCGAAGTCACGCCACTGCCGAAGGTTCGCAAACGTGCGCGCCGCGAACCTGTGGCGGAAACGGTGGACGAGATGACGCCGCCGCTGGTGCCGCGGGTCCTCGAGAGAACCGGCGGCGAGCCGGGGCGAATGTATGTCATCGCCGTGTCGAGCCAGAAAGGCGGCTCGGGCAAGACGACAATCGCCGCGCACCTCGCCGTGCGGGCCGATGCGGCCGGCCAGGGCCCGGTCGTGTTAATCGACACCGATCCGCAAGGGTCGCTCGCCGAGTGGTGGCAGGCGCGCGCCGACAATTCGCCGGCTCTGGCGACGGTGCGGCCGGAAGAACTTGCCGCCAACCTCGCGGAACTGCGCAGTTACGGCACCGCGATCGCGATCATCGATACACCGCCGGCGCTGACCGGGTCGATCGAGCAGGTCATTGCGATGGCCGACCTGATCCTCATTCCGGTACGGCCGAGCCCGCACGATCTGCGCGCTGCCGGCGGCACCGTCGAGCTCGCGCGCAAAGCGGGCAAACCGTTCATGTTCATCGTCAACAGCGCCTCGCCCCGCGCCAGCATCACCGCCCAGGCGGTGGCAGCCCTCTCCGAGCATGGGCGGGTGGCGCCGGTCATCCTCTACCAGCGCACCGAGTACGCCGCGTCGATGATCGATGGGCGCACGGTCACCGAGACCGCCGGGTCCGGCCGATCGGCGCAGGAAATTATCGAGTTGTGGCAGTGCGTATATGCGCAAATCGGCATGCGAGTAGCGGCGTAGACGGTCATGGCATACGCAAAACTCTCGGGCGCACTCCTGGTGCGCAAGGATGCGCCCGTTCCGGTGCAGCAAATCGTGTCGGTGCCGCAGGCGTCGCCGCCCTCGCCCCCGACCCGGACGGCCACCCAGTCGGACACGCTGCTGGCCCATCACCTGAAGGCACTTAAGCTGCCGACGTTTCTGTCGGAGTACGAGAGGTTGGCCCGGCAATGGGCCGCGGCCGAAGGCCTCGACCGTTCTGCCTATCTGTTGCGCCTGGTCGAGGCTGAATTGCTCGAACGCGAACGCCGCCTGGTCGAGCGCCGGATCAAGCTCGCGCGGTTTCCGGCGATAAAAAGCCTCGACAGCTTTGACTTCACGGCGTTGCCCTCGCTTGACCGGAACCTCGTGCTGAAGCTCGCGCAGTGCGAGTACGTGGCGCGCCGCGAAAACGTCATTGCGATCGGCGAGGACGGCACCGGCAAGACCCATATCGCGATCGGACTGGGGCTCGCCGCCTGTTCAGCAGGGTCTGTCGGTCGGCTTCATCACCGCCGCCTCGCTGATGAACGAACTCTTAGAGGCGCGCGACGAGCGGCGCCTGCTGCGCTTGAAGCGGCGGCTGGCCAGCTACAGCGTTTTGATCATCGACGAACTGGTATACGCGCCGCTCTCGACCGGCGTCGCCGGGCTATTGTTCGATGTGATCAGCCAGCGCTACGAGCGCGGCTCCACGATCGTCACCAGCAATCTCCCGTTCGAGGAGTGGATCAGCGTCTTTGGCACCGCGCGATTGACCGGCGCGGTGCTCGACCGGCTGACCCACCAGGCCCACATCCTCCATATGCATGGCGAGAGCTATCGGCTGAAGCAGAGTAAACAGCCGCAAGGCCAGCCCAACGGGGACGGGCGCGGGAAGCGGGCGGGGTAGGAGCGCGGATTAGCGCCTCTCCCGGCGATCGGCTCAACCGGGATTTCCGGCGCCGAGGCGCCAACTGACCGTTTTCCGGGGCGGCGCGCGAGGGCGGGGTGATGGAGCCACTCGACCCGCAGAGCTTTGCCGCGCTGAGCGGTGTTTCACGTGAAACAGTGGCGCGGCTGGAGGCCTATGCCGGTCTCCTCGTCCGCTGGTCGGCGCACATCAACCTGGTCGGCGCCAACACGCTCGACGA
>CAVTGB010000087.1:0-14479 GCA_963734125.1 uncultured Alphaproteobacteria bacterium | reverse complement strand
CGCCACCACGAGGCCGCCGCCGGCGCTGTCGCCGGCGATGGCGATGCGGCCGGGCTTGATGCCGCGCCCTAAGAGATAGCGATACCCGGCAACCGCATCCTCGACCGCGGCGGGGAACGGGTGCTCGGGCGCAAGACGATAATCGAGCGCCAATGCCCAGCAGCCGGCGGCGCGGCCGGCCTCGGCGACGAGGTGCCGATGGCTGTCGAGCGACCCGATCACGTAGCCGCCGCCATGCAGATAGAGGAGCGCAGCGTCGCTTGCGTCCCCGGGCGTCGAGGTCCACTCGGCGCGCACCCCGTTCGCCGTCACCGGCTCGACCGTGACGTCCGGCGCCACGCGGTACTCGAGGCTGCGCGCATCGAAGTCGCGCCGGCGCTGCCGGTAATCGTCGGAGCGCGGCCGGTTCGCCAGCTTCGCCCGCAGCGCTGTGATTTCCGCATCGGCCATCGGTAGTCTCCTCGTCGCTCGAATTTACGGTCGTGGTGCGCCCGGCCCTTGGGTCCAATTGTACCCGGCGGCGGCCTCGACCTCCAAGGTGCGTTGCACCGCCGGCCGCGCCATCATCCGGTCGTAATGGGCCGACAGATTGGGGTAGGTGGCGGGATCCGGATGCAACGAGTCGACAAAACGCCAATAGAGCCGAAAGAGGTGGATATCGGCGATCGAATAGCGCTCGACCGTCCAGTCGTTCGCCCCCAGGCGTTGCTCGGCGAGCGCAAAGACCTCGCGCCAGCGCGCCTCGCCCATGCGCCGCGCCGGGTGGATCGTCGAGGCGATGAACGACATCCACGAGATGACCCGGGCCTCGGCCTCAATGTCGCCCTGCTGGGGCAGGAGCCCGGCCTCCGGATAGCGCCGCGCCAGATACCACAATGTCGCCGCCACCTCCGTCAGCGGGCGCCCGTCGATCATGAGGGTCGGCACCTTGCCTTCGGGATTGATCGCGAGATACCCGGGGGCGCGGTGCGCATACTCGTGAAGCGGCGTCAACTTCGCCTCGAACGGCGCGCCGATTTCATGGAGCGCGATGTGGGTCGCCATCGCGCTCGAACCCGGCGAGAAATAGAGGGTCAGCATCGGCGCGCGCCCTTTCGCTCAGCCGCGCAATTGCCGAATGTGGCCGGCCCAGTGGTCGAGCAGCGGCAGCAGCTGCTCCCGTTTCTCCGACATCAGCGTGATATTGACGGCGTCGACCCCGAGGTCGCGGAAGCGCTTCAGCTTGTCGGCGTCGTCCGGGGCGCCGCCGAGGCGCAGCGATAAGGATTTGGCGTCGCGCCCAGCGTCGCTCGCCATCTTGCGGAAGGCCGGGATGTATTCCTCGGGGTTGCCGCTCGACGCGTTCGGATACCAGCCGTCGCCGTAGCGCACCGCGCGCCGTGCCGCCCATGGAAAGGCACCGCCGAGGATGACCGGCGGGTGCGGCTTCTGCACCGGCTTCGGCCAGGTCATCAGCGTGTCGAAATTGACGATCTCGCCGTGGTATTCCGGCTTGGGTTGCGTCCAGATCGCCTTCATCGCCTCGATCTGCTCGCGCATCTTCTGCATGCGGGTCGAAAAGACGGTGGCGTGGTTCTCGACCTCCTCGACATTCCAGCCGCCGCCGATGCCGAAGATGAACCGCCCACCCGACACCTGGTCGATCGAGGCGACGAGCTTTGCGGTCTGGATGGTGTCGCGCTGGATGACGAGGGCGATGCCGGTCGCGACCTTCAGTTTCTTGGTGGCGCAGGCCGCCGCGGTCAGGGTGACGAAGGGGTCCATGACATCGTAGTAGCGCTTGGCCAGTTCGCCGCCGCCCGGAGGGGGTGTGCGCCGCGGCACCGGGATGTGCGAGTGCTCGGCGGCCCAAACCGAATCAAAGCCCCGCTCCTCGAGCGCGACCCCCAACTCGGCCGCCGTGATCGAATAGTCGGTGAAAAAGATCGAAGCGCCGAATTCCATTGTGCCTCTCCCGATCGCTCGCATTCCGATCGGGTGATGCTGTCATTGCCGGCGCAGCGACGCAATCGCGATGGTAAGGTACGCGATAGGTCCTGCAATTCTGCGGAGGAGTTCAATCATGCAATCGATCGTCGGTACCTGGAAACTGGTCGCCGCCGCCGCGCGCGACCGCGACGGCAGGGCGCTCCCGGCCCCTTATGGCGGGAAAGGCATGGGCCGGGTCACGTTCAATGCCGAGGGACGGATGATGGCCGTGACCTGCGACGGCCGGCCGGAGCTCCCGCCCGGCACGCCGCGCGCCTACAGCTCTTATTGCGGCAACTACACGTTCGACGGCGCGCGGCTGGTGACGAGGGTCGATGCGTCCTCGGACCCGAGCCGCTTCGGTTCGGACCAGGTGCGCGAGGTCAGCTTTAAGGGCGACCGCATGATCCTGCGCCCGCCGCCGCGGCAGACCGAGGCGGGCGAAGAATTCCGCGAGCTGACCTGGCAGCGCATCGCCGCGGAATAGGCTCGCGCCCGCCCGAAAATCCGGTCAGGAATCGGTGATCCGGTAGGCCCGCACCGCGGTGTCGTGGAACAGGGCGGCGCGCTCGCTGGCCGAGTAGCCTTGGGAAAATCGCTTGAAGGCGTTGAACAGGATCGGGTGGGAGAACGACACCTTGTCGACCGGGAAGTTGCTCTCGAACATGCAGCGGCCCGGGCCGAACTCGTCGATGCAATAGCTCATGTACGGCGCCATCGTCGCGGCCAACTCTTCCGAGCCGATCGGCTTTTCGCGCGCATGCCAGTCAAACCCGAGACGCGGCATGCCGATGCCGCCGAGCTTCAAGTTGACGTTGGGACACCGGGCCACGGCGGCGAGGCCACTCTTCCAGGCGGGCAGCACCTCGGCGTCCCGATTGGCGAAGGGGCCGACCCGGTTCAGCCCGCCCAGATGGTTGAGGATGATCGTCACCTCCGGCACTGCCCTCGCAAAATCGGCCAGCTCGGGCAGCTGCGGGAAGCATACCCCAGTGTCGAGCGACAGACCCATCCGCGCGAGGACGCGCGCCCCGGCGCGGTATCCGGCGGTTCCCAGCACCCCCTCGATCTCGCGGTTGCCGACTTCGGGGTGAGGGTCCCAGGTGACCGTGTGCCGGATCCCGCGAAACCGGTTGGGGCTGGCGGCCCGCAATGCCTCAAGCACCGGCTCGACCCGGTCGCCAAGCTTCAAATCGGCGTGACCGATGATCGCCGATGCCGCCCGGCACGGGCCGTAAAGCCCGGTGGCACTGGCGGCGGCCAAGCCCTGGACGAACTCGACTTCGCCGACCGGGCGCATTTCAACGGGTCCGTCGGGCCGGTACATCGATCGAGCCTCGATGAACACAGTCGAGCGCACGTTGTGGCCGCAGGTGACGTCGGCGGCCAGCTCGTGAAGCAGATAGCGCTGGTAGGGGATGCGCTCCAAACGAAAGTCCCAGAAGTGGTGATGCGGATCGCAGATCGCGATCTCCGGCTCCAGCGCCGGTTCCTGGGTCAGGGCCAGCCAGTCATTTCCTCCGTATGGCATGATCGCACCTCAGATGATTTTTCGTTGCCGCAAATCGCCAATCTGCGCCGGGCTGTAACCGAGGTCGCCGAGCACCTCGTCATTGTCGCCGCCGAGTTCCGGGGCGATCCCGATACGCGCCGGCGTTTCCGAGAAGTGCCACGGCGAACCGTGGACTTTCAGCCGCTTCCCGTGCTTCGGGTAATCGATTGCGGTGACGTATCCGTTGGCCAGGACGTCGGGATCGTCGGAGGCTTCGAGGAGCGTGTTGATCGGTGCGGCGACGATGTCGGTGGCGCGCAACCGCGCCACCCAATCCTCGCGCGGTCCGGTCGCGAACAACCGATCGAGCATGCGTAATAAGGTGGCACGCTTGTCGTCCGAAGTAATGATGACGCCGAGATCGCCAAAGCCCGCCGCCTCGAGCGCCTCGTAAAAGCCGAGCGCAGTCATCGCGTCCCGCCATTTGCGGCCGCCGTTCAGCTGGAACACCAGGGGCTTGCCGTCCCGATCGTTGAAGCTGGCGCTGAGGCCGGGGCGCTCCGCAGTGCCGGTGACGCGGGCTTGGCCGGTGACCGGATCGCGACCTCGCCACATCGCCGTCGTCAAGGTCCAGCCCATCAGGCGGATCTGGCCGCCGAGCAGCGAGCAATCGACCTTCTGCCCGATCCCGGTGGCGCGCGCATAAGTGAGCGCGGCGAGCGCCCCGCCAAAGGCGAGGATGGCGCAGGTTTCGTCGGCGACCGAGACGATCCCGGTGCGCAACGGCTGGCCCGGGGTCGAGTACGCTTCGGCGATGCCGCCCAATGCCTGGGCCATCGAATCGGTGCCCGGCAGATCGGCATGCGGGCCTTTGGGGCCGTAGCCGGAGACCGAGACATAAACGAGCCGCGGGTTCACCTGCCGCAGGTCATCGTAGCCAAAGCCGTTCTTCTCGGCCGCGCCGGGGCGGAAATTCTGGCCGAAGAGGTCGGCGCGCTCGACCAATTTCTTCAGGATCTCGCGGCCTTCCGTGGTTTTCAGGTTGAGCGTGACGCTTTTGACGCCGCGATTGTTGGTCTCGAAATAGGTGCTGGGCAACCCCGGCAGCACCGTGGAACCGCGCGAATTGTCGCCCACGCCCGGCACCTCGATCTTGATGACCTCGGCCCCCAGATCGGCCATCAGCATGTAAGGCACGGTGCCGGCCTGCGCGGTCGAGCAGGCGACGACCTTGACGCCGTGAAGGGGACCGTGGAGCTTGGTCATGGCAAACGACCTCCTGCCTGCGACAGGGGATTATCGACCACGTAAGACTCAACGCACAAGCGATCGCGTGACCCTAGAGCTTCCAGAAACCCCGCTCGCCGTCTTGCGCCGCGTCTTCGGCTTTGCCAGCTTTCGCGGGCAGCAAGAGGAGATCGTCGACCATGTCGCCGCCGGCGGCGATGCGATCGTGCTGATGCCGACCGGCAGCGGCAAATCCTTGTGCTACCAGTTGCCGGCGCTGCTGCGTCCGGGGCTCGGCGTCGTCGTCTCGCCGCTGATCGCGCTGATGAAGGACCAGGTCGACGCGTTGCGCCAGGCTGGCGTCCGCGCCGCCGCGCTCAATTCGGGGCTGCCGGCGGGCGAGGCGGTCGCGATCGAGCGAGCGGTCCGCGAGGGCGCCCTCGATCTCCTCTACGTGTCGCCCGAACGGCTGACGATGCCGCACTGCCTGGCGATGTTGCGGGCCTGCCGGATCGCGTTGTTCGCGATCGACGAGGCACATTGCATCTCGCAATGGGGTCACGATTTCCGCCGCGACTATCAGGCGCTCGGCATCCTCAAGGAGAGCTTTCCCGAAACGCCGCTGATCGCTCTGACGGCGACCGCGGACGGTCCGACCCGCCGCGACATCGCCGAGCAGCTGCATCTCGAGGGCGCGCGCCTGTTCGCCGCCGGCTACGACCGTCCCAACCTGTTCTACCGGGTCGTTCCGAAGCGCAACGCACGCGACGATCTGCTGCGGTTTCTCGACGACGAGCACCGGGGCGATTCCGGGATCGTCTATTGCCTGACCCGGCGGGCGGTCGAGGATACGGCGCTTTGGCTGAGCGGGCGCGGGCGCGAGGCACTGGCCTACCATGCCGGGCTGCCGCCCGAGACGCGGGCGCACCACCAGAACCGCTTCCTGCGCGAGGAAGCGATCATCATCGTCGCCACCGTCGCCTTCGGGATGGGCATCGACAAGCCCAACGTCCGCTTTGTTGCGCATCTCGATGCACCGAAAAACCTCGAAGCCTATTACCAGGAGACCGGCCGGGCCGGACGCGACGGGCTGCCGTCGGACGCGTGGATGAGTTATGGCATCGCCGACGTGATGAACCTGCGGCGCCTCGTCGAGGCTGGCGACATGAGCGAAGCGCAGCGCCGCATCGAGCGCCAGAAATCGGAGGCGCTGATCGGCTTTTGCGAGACCGTATCGTGCCGCCGCCAGGCGCTCCTCGGCTATTTCGGCGAGCGCGACCATCCGCCCTGCGGCAATTGCGACAACTGTAAGGACCCGGTCGCCAGCTTTGAAGGCACGGTGGCGGCGCAGAAGGCGCTCTCCGCGGTCTATCGCACCGGCCAGAGGTTTGGCGCCCATCATCTGGTCGATGTCCTGGTCGGCAATGCGACCGAGCGGGTTGGGCATTTCGGCCATGACCGGCTCAAGACCTTTGGCGTCGGGACGGAATTCGACAAAAGCGGCTGGCTGTCGGTGATCCGCCAGCTGCTGGCGCAGGGGCTGTCTGCAGCCCGATCCCGACGGGCATGGCGGGCTGATGCTGGCGCCGAGCGCGGGCGAAGTGCTGCGCGGCTCCCGCGAGGTGCGCTTCCGCGCCGAAGCACCGCGCGAGCGAGCGACCCGGCGCAGGAGGAAAACGACCGAGGGTAGCGCGTTCGACGCGACGCTCGATCCGGCGGCGCAAACCCTATGGGCGGCGCTGCGCGCCTGGCGCCTCGAGGAAGCCCGCCGCCAGGAGCTGCCGCCCTACGTGATCTTCCATGACACGACCCTTATCGAAGTGGCCCGGCGCCGGCCAACTTCGCTCGAGGCGCTCGCCGACATTCCCGGGATCGGGCGCAGCAAGCTCGACCGCTATGGCATCGCCTTGCTCGGAATCGCCGGTAGAGCGCGGTAGTGACGGGCTGAAGGACACAGAGCCGCCCTCAGCACTGCATCAGTTCGATGCTGACGCCGTCGGGCGCGGCGACGTAGCACAACAAGCTGCCGCCGACCCCCTGCTTCAGCTCGACCGGGAAATCGACGCCCTTGGCGCGCAGCTCGTCGCAAAAGGACGCGAGATCGCCGTGGTAGAGGAAGCCGAAATGATCGGTCCCCCAGCCGTCATGGCTGGAAAAGTCCGCGAACGGCCGGATCGGCCTCGGGGCGAGCGGGGCTTCGCCTGGCCGTTTGCCGCGGATCAGGATCGTCATGCCGCCGAGCTCGACAAAGATTTGCGGGGCGCCGCGCGCCAGCGTGTCGGCGGCGATCGTCGCGCCAAACATATCGACGTACCATTTGGCCGAGGCGTGCGGATTTTCGCTGATGATATGGACGTGATCGAATTTGAATGCCGGATTGCTCATCTTTGCCTCATCTCCGTCAGCTCAGGGCGCCCCGGGTCAAAGAAGACCGAGAGCGACAAGTTCGGCCCGCAACGCCGCCGGATCGGTGAAATGGATCGCGTGCATGCCGAAGGGGCGCGCGGCGGCGGCGTTAACTTCGACATCGTCGATGTAGACGCTGTCGTGCGGGTTAATGGCGAAGCGCCCGATCAGGACCTCGTAGATACGCGGTTGCGGCTTGATCGCGCCGATCTCGCCCGAGATCACGATGCCGCGGAACCACCGCAGGAATTCGAAGCGTTTTCGCGCTTGCACAAAGCCCTCGGCCGGCCAGTTGCTGAGCGCGTAAAGCGGCGTATCGCGGTCGCGCAGCTCGGCCAGGATCTCAACCGAGCCGGCGATCGGCCCCCTCATCATTTCATCCTGCCGAGCACCAAAGGCATCGATCAGCTCGGCCTTGTCGGGATGCTGATCCTTCAGGATCCGTGCGCCCTCGGCAAAGCTGCGGCCGGCATCGTGGTGGCGGTGCCACTCGCGCGTGCACACCGTCGCCAGAAAATGCTCCATCGCCGCCTCGTCGCCGGCGAACAGCTTGCGGTAGAGATGCCGCGGGTCCCAATCGATCAACACGCCGCCGAGGTCGAACACCACGATGTTGCGGCCCGCCTTTGCCATCGTCTATCCCGCACCGTTTTGGCAAAACACGATACCAACCAGCGCTTGCCCATCGCAATCCCGCATGCCCCCAGGTAAGCTCGCTGGACGCAGGAACAGGGCGTTGGCGATGCTCGCCTCGATATGGCTGCAGGTGGTGGGGAACGAGCGTGCGATGTTGCACGACCTGATCGTTTCCCTGGCGGCGCAGCACGGGACGGTGCCGTTCCAACCGCATTTGACAGTCTGTGGCGCGGCGGATCTGAACCCGGCTTGTTGGGACGCCGCCGCCGAGTATGTGCGGTCCGGCGAGCTCTTGCCCCTGACGGCGGAAAAGCTCCGCATCTCCCATTCGGCCACCGAGTGGTCGAGGGCCGTCACCATCGACGTCAGGAATAGTGCCGCGATCGACGCCTTTCGCCAGGCTTTGAGCCGCATCACCGGGGGAGCAATCGCGGCGCCGCCGCATATCAGCCTCCTTTACACAGCCGATGACAGGGGTCAGCCGCCGAGTTGGGCGGCGAGCGAGCCCCGGCTGCGAGCGATTGCCGACGAATGCGCCGCAGCGGTTGATGTGACCCAATTCGTTCTCGCCGATCCGGTCGTCGTTGCACCGGACGAGGATTGGGTGAATATCAAGAGCTGGAAGGTGGTGCGCCGCCTTTAAGGGAGGACGCGATGACAGAGACCAGTGGCATCGACCACATCGTGCTGCACGCCAACTAGCCGCCGTCGCTGGCGAGTTTCCGCGGCTGGAGGAGCGGCATGTCGCGCGCCGGATCGAACAACAGCGACGGCGTCATGGCGCCGACCGCGCCGGTGATCGTCGTCGACGGTTTTTTGCCCCCCGATCTCGCCCTTGCGATGCGGCGAGACATCGAGGCTCATTTCGCCAACCCCGCACAACATCGCCCCGAAACCCACCAGGTCTGGAACTATTGGTTCGTGCCGGGGTCGTACACCTACCTGCGGACCACCCCGGAGAAGATTATCGAACAGGGTCGGGTCGAGGCGTTCCATAACGCGCTGCGGGACTGGTCGATCGCCGTATTGGGCATGGCGAGGGCGACCTGGCCCTATCTCAGCCTATACGTCAGCGGCTGCCGCCAGAACTGGCACAATGATTCGGTGAACGGCCGTTTCGGTTTCGTCTATTCGCTGACGCGGGACGAACGCCGCACAATCGGCGGCGAAACCCTGGTTCGGCGCGAGGCCGACCCGTTTCGCACCCATCTCGCGAGGGCGGCGGTGGGCGACGAATTTTACCAGGCGATCGAGCCGCGGTTCAACCGCCTGGTGGTTTTTGACGACCGGCTGCCGCACAGCGTCGAGCGGGTCGACGGCTCGATGGACCCGGTCGAAGGCCGCCTTGTACTCCACGGGCATCTGAGCGAAGCCGGCACGGTTGTCGCCGGCGCGCTGTCGGAAGAGATGATCACCCGGCCGCTATTGGACCTCCTCGGGCAGGTCAGGGAGGAATTGTCGGCCGAGGCGGCGCTCTACAACGGACCCCTGACCCTGCGCATAACGGTCGCCGCAGGCGGAACGGTCGCGGCGTGCGAAGTAATGGTCGACCGGGTCCTTCACCCGGACCCCGGGCACGTCGAGTGGGAGCCCTTACGCGCGAAGCTGGTCGGGCGGTTTAAGGGGCTGCGCTTTCCCGCCGCCGGCGGCGAGACGGTGCTGATCCAGCCGCTGCTGTTTGGCGGCCCGCTCGGCCAAGGCTGAGCGTTCGCTCACGGCTTTGGCACGAATTCCTTCGGCCGCAGCCGGGTGCGGTGATCGGGCGGCGGCGCGCCAAAGCGGTCACCGCCCCGGAAATAATCCTTCTGCCATTTCTCGGACTGCGCCTCCGATCCCGGTATCTTGAGGCGTTCGTTGAAGACCCGCCGGCTTTCGGCCCATGCTTTGTAGGCCTCGTTCACCGCAGGGTCGCTGTCCATGGCGCGGATTTCGGGCTCGACCTCACTGATCGAGGCGCGTTGGACCGGGAAGATCATGCAGAACGGCTCGCCCTGGGCAAAGGCGACCGGCGTGTTTTTGCGGGTGAATTTCCAGTTCATCGTGAAGGTGAACGGCGCCCAATCGGTCTCGATGATCCCGGTGAGCGGCTGAATGGCGTCCTTGGGCTGATTGAAGGGACCCGTCGCCACCAGATCCCAGCCCGGTTCGGTGCGGAACAGCGCGTTGACGTTAAACGTCAACACCCCGAAGCCGAAATGGCTGATCGCGATCAGCGGGGTGTCCGCGGTAGTCGGCCGCACCGCGACCGCACCCATGCCCGCTGCGCCGTTCCACTGGGCGACAAACGGCGCCGGGTTCAGGATCAACCAGCCGTGCGCGTTGGCGATGTTGAGCGGCAGACAGCGATAGGCGAAACCGTCATTGGTGCGGTCCATCCACTCGCGCTCCATCGGTGCGGGAACGAGCGCCGGCGGCTCGCCCGAGGTGGGGTAACAGATCAGTCGCATCGTCACTCTCGCTGATGGCCGGCTTTCACCAGGGTTGATCGGGCGCCCCTGGAGCGTCGCCGCGGGCTCGCCGGGGATGTGTCGCGATGCGTTGGGGTCGGAGCTTTCGCCGAGTGCGCGATCGCGTCCGGCAGTCGCCGCTGCGCCCGACGGATCAGCCCGAGAAAGTTGTTTGCTTCGGCAATGTTGGGGTTGAGCGCCAGGGCACGCTCAAAGCATTCCGCCGCTTCGCCGAGATTGTCCCGGGCGAATTGAGCCGCTCCCAGTTTACCGATCACGATGGCATCGTCCGGTTTCAGCGCGACCGCGCGGCGCAGACTTTGGATCGCCTCGTCGAGCCGGTTCTGGTCGTGCAGCAGGCGGCCGAGATTGGCGTGCGCATCGGCGAGGTTCGGATCGAGCGCGACGGCCCTGCGGAAGCTTTCGATCGCGGCGTCCGGCTGGCCGAGCGCGGAGAGAGCAATCCCGAGATTGTTGTGGGCCGGCGCGCTGTCCGGGGCGATCGCCGCCGAGCGTTGCAGCAACGCCGCCGCGCTCTGGTGGTCACCGCGAGCCATCTCGGCGATCCCGGCCAGATGAAGGGCGCCGGCATGGTTCGGGTTGCGGGCGAGGATCGCCTGCGCGGCTGCGGCGGCCTGATAGAGCCGGCCCGCGGTGTAATGCGCCATCGCCGCGGTGTATTCCGCCGCCGGATCGACGACCGATTGAGCCGCAGCGTCGGTCCGGGGCGCCGCTGCCCGGATCCTCAGGCTGTCGCGCACCCGCGCGATGACGCTGTCCCAATCGCCGGCGCGCGGTTGGCGGAACAGCCGGACGCTTGGGTACCACGGGCTGTCCTCGCGACCGAGCAGCCAGCGCCAGTCGGGTGCGAAGGCCAGCATTGCCCAGACCGGCCGCCCGAGCGCGCCGGCGAGGTGCACCACCGCGGTGTCGACCGCGACCACCAGGTCGAGGTTGGCAATCGCCGCGGCGGTCTCGGCAAAATCGGCAAGACCACCCGACAGGTCGACGATCGTGCCGGCCGGGAGCCGCGCCATATCCCCGGCGTGCTCGCCGACCTGCAGGCTGAACCAGCTTATATCGGGCAATTCAAAGAGCGGAGCCAGCCGCTCAAGCGCGAGCGAGCGGTCGCGCTGGTTCAGGTGCTTGGGGTTGCCGGCCCAGACGAGGCCGACCTTGAGCGCCGGCCCGCCGCCGATCCGCTGTTGCCAGCGCAGGACCGCGTCCGCCTGGGGCGTCAGGTAGGGCGTTTTCGCCGGGATCGTCGCGAGATCGGTGCCGAAGCGCTCCGGCAGGCTCAACAAGTGACAATGGAAATCGAAGGGCGGCAGCGCCGCGCCGGAGGCGACCACCTGCGCCACGCCCTGAAGCGAGGCGGCGAGGCGCACCAGTGCCGCCGGCACCTCGAGGACGACGCGCGCGCCGCGCGCCGCCACCAGCGGTGCATAGCGCATGAACTGGATCGATGTCGCCGAAACCCTGCTCGTAATGCAGCAAAATCGTCTTGCCGGCGAGATCCTCGCCGGTCCACAGCGGCTGCGGCAGCTTGCGCGGTGGCCGTTCTTTCGATTGGTAACGCCACTCATATTCGCGCCACCCGTTCGCGAAGTCGCCGGCAACCAGGTAGGCCAAGGCCATGTTCAAGTGGAGGTCGGCGTGGTCGGGCCTGAGCAGCTCGCACCGGTGATAGCTGAGCAACGCGCCGCCGATGCGATTCTGCTTTTGCAGAACGACCCCAAGGTTGTTGTGCGCATCCGCATAGTCGGGCTTTAGCGCCAGAGCGCGCTCGAAGGTCTCGATTGCCGCCTCATCATCTCCCAGGGCGCCCAGTGCGTTGCCGAGACTGTTGTGGGCCTCTGCCCAATCCGGCTTCAACTCGACGGCGCGGCTGAAGCTCGCTACCGCCTCGTCGAGGCGTTGCAGCGATTTCAGCGCCGACCCGAGGCCAAAATGGGCCATCGGCGAATCGGGGCTCAGCTCCAACGCATTGCGGTAGCTGGCGACTGCCGCGTCGAACTGTTTCTGTTGATAGAGAGCGTTGCCGAGATGAAGGTGGGCGTCGAAGTAATCCGGTTTGGCGCCGATCGCCCGCCGCAGGCTGTCCGCCGCTTCTTCCAGCCGGTTCGCCCGCTGCAGCACCGATCCCAAGTTGAAATGCGCGACGGCAAAACCGGGATTGAGCTTGGTGGCGTCGACCATGCTCGCGATCGCCTCGTCGAGACGGCCGAGGCCGGCGAGGGCTATTCCGAGATTGTTGTGCGCCTGCTCGGCGTTGGGATCGAGGCTGATCGATTGCCGCAGCAGCTCGACCGCGCGCTGGTGATCGCCCCGCTGGATCGCGATGATCCCGAGGAGGTGACGGGCGCCCGCATGCGAGGGCTGATGGTCGATCGCTTCCTTCGCCGCCGCCTCAGCGGCGTCGAGGCGCCCGGCGCCATGATGCGCGAGCGCGGCATCGAAGACGAGTTGCGGGTCGACGGCGATGGTTCCTGCGCCTGCCGCCGCGCTCGCCGGCCTCGGGCCGGGCTGCCATTCGGGCAATATCTGATTGACGCGCTGCCCGAGCGCCTGGCGCATTCTGACCAGCACGCTGTCCCAATCGCCCAGGGTTGCCTGGCGAAACAGCCGCAGGCTCGGGTACCAAGGGCTATCCTCGCGGTCGAGCAGCCATCGCCAGTCCGGAGCGAAGGTCATCATCGCCCAGACCGGGCGGCCGAGCGCACCGGCGAGATGCACAATCGCGGTGTCGACCGCGATGACCAGGTCGAGATTGGCAATGACTGCGGCGGTGTCGCTGAAATCGCCGAGCTCACCGGAAAGATCGGCAACCATGCCGATCGGCAGGCGCGCAAGATCGCCGGCGTGTTCGCCGACCTGAAGGCTGAACCAGCGGATCCCCGGGACCTCCAGCAACGGCAACAAACGCTCGATCGCGACCGAGCGGTTGCGGTCGTTCTTGTGCGAGGGGTTGCCGGCCCAGGCGATGCCGACCTTGAGGCCTGACCCGTCGCCCAGCTTCAGCCGCCAACGCTCCACCGCTGCCGGGTCGGGCGTCAGATAAGGTATGTCGGCCGGGATCGTCGCAAGGTCGGTCGCGAAGCGGTCGGGCAGGCTCAAGAGCGAACAGTGGAGATCAAACGGCGGCAGCTTCGTGCCCGCCACGACCACTTCCGCCACGCCCGCGACCCCGGCGGCGAGGCGCGCGAGTTGCGGCTGGACTTCGAGCACAACGCGCCCGCCGCGCCCGGCCACCAGCGGGGCGTACCGGATGAACTGGATCGTGTCGCCGAACCCTTGCTCCCGGTGTAGCAGGATTGTCTTGCCGGCCAGCGGCCCACCGCCCCAAACCGGCTCGGCAAAGTCTCTGGGTACATGCCGCCTCGTTCGCAGACGCCATTCGTAGCCGGGCCACCCATTCGCAAAATCGCCGGCGACCAGCTGTGCCAGTGAGAGGTTCCAGTGCGCCTCGGCGTGATCGGGTATGACCGCGATGGCGTGCCGATAGCATTCGGCCGCGCCGGCGATGTCGTTGCGCGCCATCAGCGATACGCCGAGGTTGCAGTGCGAGGCGACATGATCGGGGTGAGAGGCCAACACTTGGCGGTAACTCTCGGCCGCCTCCTCGGATCTATCGAAGCCGTGGAGGAGCGCACCGAGATTGTCGTGAAACAATTCCGCAGTTTCCCTTCCGCAGTCCTTGATTTCGACAATCCCCTGTTCGTCGTTGGCCGCAACGGACATGGAAAAAGCAACCTTGCCGATGCTTTCAGTTTTGTGTCCGAGGCCAGTGGTTCTCGCCGTTACAAGCGGTGTTTGATCGACGTCGAGGGATCTATCGGCCGTACGGAATCGGAGTTCGGGAAGGGGGGATATCCGCCGAACCTTGGATTGTGCTTCAAGTTTGGCGCGATGGACGGCACAAAAGGCGGCCACTTCGCGTTCGAAGTCAAGGCTTTGCCGAACTACGGATTCCAGATTGTGCGCGAGCAATGCCTGGTCCGGCGGGAAGATGGAAAGCGTTGGTGGTATGATCGGAAGGAATCCTGGAAAAGTAATGCGAAACGGATTAGACCCCTGCACTGGAACCGTCCGCTCTTTCTCTCCCGCTTGTCGGCGGCGACGAAAAATTCCGGCAGTATTTCGGACACTCACGGTCCATGCGAGTCTATTCCATAAACCGGGCAAGCTTGGTGGAATCCACCTGACAGCGGCGTGGCGTTGAAATCCGATGGCAGCAATGCTGCCAGCGTTCTCCAGGAGTTGTCTGTTCGTGGAGAGGATATGGGGAAACCAAAGACGAGAT
>CAVTGB010000086.1:0-129817 GCA_963734125.1 uncultured Alphaproteobacteria bacterium | reverse complement strand
CAGACCTCCCAACGTAAGCCCTCGCCGTAACTCTCTGAGCTGGGACCATCGACCACTTGGGGTCGATGAGCTGAGATAATAGCTGCAGAGTATCCGGCGAGTCGGAGGGGTCCCGATGGCGGCAGTTTCAGCGGAGAGACTGGGGGCAGTGCAACTGCCCCTGGCTCTTCACCCGGTTGGGTCGGTTCCTCTGGCGGTGGGCATTTCGCTGTCTGAAGACCACGACGGCCAGGGAGCGGTCTTCGTGTGGGGCGGGGTGGGGCGTGGATGTGGGACGCCAAGGACCCCGGTGCTCGCCGGCTCGCCGCGGCCCAGCTCGTGAATGCTGACGCAGCCGACCAGCGGGCGGTGGCGGTGGCGTTCGGGGTCAACGAGACCACGGTGTGGCGCTGGCGCAGCGAGTACCAAGACGGTGGTATCGGGGCGCTGATGGACGGGGTCCGTGGTCTCCGAAGGGTCCTTCGAAGCCACCGGACGAAAAGCGCGCCGAGATCAGAACGCTGCGTGCGACCGGCAAGACGCTGCTCGAGGTGGCACGGGCCACCGGAGTGTCCACCGACACCGTGCGTCGGGCTATCGCCGACCAGCCGCCGGACCCGGCGGCGCCCGCTTCGACGGACGGCCTGGTGGTGCTCAACGCACCGACCCCTCGCACCATCGAGCGCCAGGCGGCGAGGCGTGGGTTGTTGGACGAAGCCGCACCGGTCATCACCCAGGGCGCGTCACTGCCCTTGCTCGGAGCGCTGGTCATCGTGCCCGCCCTCGCCGCCACCGGTCTGTTGGACGTGGCCTCTTCGGTCTATGGCACCGGCCGCCGGGTGGCGGGTCTGCCTCGTGCCGCTTTCTACGGCCTGCGCTCGCTCGTGCTCTGTGTGGTGTTCTCGTCGCTGCTGGGCGAGCCCCGAGCCGAAGGGCTCACCCGCATCGATCCGGCGGCCATCGGCCGCCTTCTCGGTCTCGACCGGGCCCCTGAGGTGAACCGCCTGCGCCTGCGCATGGGCGAACTGGCAAACGAGAAGAAGAGCGATGAACTGGTCATGGGACTCGCCCGCCGCCACGTCGCCGCCCATCCCGAGGCGATCGGCATCTTCTATACCGACGGCCACGTCCGCGCCGATCACGGCCAGTCCGACGTGGCCAAGGCCCACGTGGCCCGCATGCGCATCTCCATGCCCGGCGAAGTGGACACCTGGGTCTGCGACCGCTTCGGTGATGGCCTGCTCGTCTGGCAGGCGGACCCCGGGGCCAGCCTGGCCGGTGAGCTGCGCATGGTGACCGACAAGATCCGCCACCTGGTCGGCGACGGTGCCCGCCCGACGATCTGCTTCGACCGGGGCGGGTGGAGCCCGAAGCTCTTCTGCCAGCTCGTGGCCAACGGCTTTGACATCTTGACCTATCGCAAGGGCCCTGCACCGAGAGAGCCCCGTTCGGCCTTTAGGCCGGTCAGCTTCACCGACGAGACGGATCACACCCACGAGTACCTCCTCTCGGACCGAGCGGTGCGCATCAGCTACAAGGACAAAAACAAGAAGAGGCGCTTCAGTTGTCGCCAGATCACCCGGCTCGACGAAGCCAGCGGGCATCAGACCCAGATCATCACGTCGAGAACCGACCCGGACCCTGGCCTCGTCGCCCACGCCATGTTCGGGCGCTGGCGCCAGGAGAACTTCTTCCGTTACCAGCGTGCCCACTACGCGGTCGACGCACTCGACTCCTACGAGACGACGGCTGACCACTCGGACCGGCTGGTCACCAACCCCGAACGCCTCGACGCCAACCGGGTACTCGCCGAAGCACGGCGCTCACTGGCCCGAGCCGAGGCGAGAGAGGGAAAGGATTCGCTCGACGGACGAAGCGCCGACTCCGCACTGCGCCAGGCGTTCGCCGAAGCCGCCGCCCACGTCGAACAACTCGAGAGCGTGGCCAAGGCGATCCCAGCCAGGGTCCCGCTCACCGTGATCCACCCCGACGCGGTGCGCATCGACGTCGAGCGCAAGCGGATCATGGATGCCATCCGCATGGCCACCTACAACGCCGAGTCGGCCCTGGCCCGGTCGATCGCCCCGCACTACGCCCGAGCCGAAGACGATGCCCGCACCCTGCTCCGCGAGATCTTCAAGGCGTCAGCCGATCTCGAGATCGAGGGTGACAGGCTCCACGTCCGCATCCTCCCCCTCACCGCACCGCGCCGGACCAGGGCGCTCGCTGGACTGTGCGAGGAACTGACCGCCACCGAGACCCTCTACCCGGGAACGGACCTCACCCTCGTCTACTCGGTCAGGGAGGGGTGAGACCTTGCAGCGATTTTCCGTTCACGTTGGGAGGTCTGGATTCGGGCTGGCGGTTCGGGAGTTCAGGCGGGGCCGGAGGCTGCGCGGCTTGCTCGACCGGCGGACGAGGGGCGGCCGGCGGGTGCCACCTTCCGTCAGGACCCAGCCACCAGTCTCGGTTGTCACTGTCCGACACCCGGCACCTCCTCGTCAGGGCGCGACCCATCGTCAGCGCCAAATCGGGGAATGTCATATCCGGATTCCAGATATCTGGCAACTCGATGTGTGTTGGCGGGATGGCACGCACTACTTACTCGGCGGAAACCCGTGTTCTCGCGACACTGCTCCGCAGCGTCCGAGAACAGGCGGGACTTCGGCAGGTTGACCTTGCCGAGGCGCTCGGTCGATCCCAGTCTTGGGTATCGGACTACGAGGCGGGTCAGCGCAGGCTCGACCTGGTCGAGCTGCGCTCCATTTGCGGGGCCTGCGGAATCACCCTGCGGCAGTTCGTCAACCGGTTCGAGAAGGCGCTCGGAGGCGCCTGAGGCGTTCTCCGGTTCCCTCTTAACCCTCGTAAGCACTGGCAACTGGTTGGTGGTCCTTGATCCGAGAT
The DNA here is from genome assembly GCA_963734125.1 of uncultured Alphaproteobacteria bacterium. Lineage (GTDB taxonomy): Bacteria > Pseudomonadota > Alphaproteobacteria > ATCC43930 > CGMCC-115725 > DATARH01. The sequence goes on along the minus strand of CAVTGB010000086.1, from coordinate 126,934 downwards.
AGTGACGCAGACGCGACACCACCCCCAGGTTGACGAGCGAGGGGGTGGTGTCGGGTCGAGGAACGGTTGTCCCTCTTGGTTCCCACCCCGAACTTACGACATCGTCGGTGGTACTTCCTGTGAGAACAGAGATTTTCTCGGTCAAGTGAGCCAATCCCCAGTGACGCCCGCAGGAGCCGTCTTGGAGTTGCTAGCCAATCCGACCGCCACGAGCCGGGAGATCGAACAGAAACGGCCTCTAGTCGGCCGGTTCGAGGTAGAAAGACCGGTGGTGTCTACACGGGAGGCGAACAAGGCGAGCTGGTTCGACAGGCTGGCCCGGCGCTACCTCCGCTATCGGCAAAGCGACTGGGGCAGGACGATGACCGACTGGGCCAGGGCGGGACAGTACTGGAACGACCGAATGCACGGCATCCGCCCCACAAGGCCCCCACCGATCCCATCGGACCGGGTCGAGGAGTATTTCCGCGATCGGGAGAACCGGAAGGACAATCCGCCCCCGAACGTCTGGCCACCGAAGGAGACCGGCGACTGACCGGCGCATCCTCGATGACCGTAACGGCAAGCAGTACGTCGAGAAGAACGAGACGGCCATAGCCATGTCGTGTCGGCGCAGAAGTAGAACGGGGACGTGGAGCGATCACGACGGCCCAGCGGACGCTTGCACCGTGCGGCCGAGGGCTGGACCGTCCTTCTCGTCAGTGGAGCCTTCCTGGTCGCGCTGGGCGGGGTCTTCAGCGTTGGTGGCACACGCTTCTCGAACGGTCAGCCCTCTCCTGTTTGGGGTGCCGTTGTCTTGGTGGCCGGGTTGGTCGTCATCGTGGGCAGCCTCGCCTTAGGCATTGTCCGCCAGGTTGACAAGCGACGGGAACGGCAGGAGTCCCACTGAGTCGATCCCCCACAACGCCGCCTAACCCGGAACTGGCGCAAACTGCGTAGCCGAGCCGCCTGAAGCCAGGAGAACGCAAGCTGGGACCCCTCCAGCGGCGTTAGTTCCCCTCGGTCGATGGCTCTGCCGGCCAGGGTCGCTGGTATTCGTCCCCGGTATCGAAGAAGCGATCGAGATAGTCGGTGGGGCTCAACTTGCTCTTCCGAATCAGTGAAAAGACCTCCGCCCCGTGCCCGACTCGGTCCGCGAGCCAGTACGACTGGGCGAGTCCGACGTACCGACTTCCGACCGCCTCTGCGTACTCATGGGCCTCGACTTCGGCGTGCTCGATCGCCGTCTCCGCTGATGGTGCAAGCCATAGCGTGATTCGTTCCTCGTACGTGGACTCGTCCTGATCGAGGTCGGTCGGTCCAAACGACTGGTTGTGATCGGTAGCGAAGACGCAGCGAACGGCGTACCAGTCGCCCTCGAACTCAGCCATCGCGTCAATGTGGCATTCCCGGCACGCCGTCGTCCAGGTCAACTCATGCGCCGGTTGCTTGCCCCGCCACCCTCTCAGCATCGACAGCCCTCAGCCTCAGTGAGCCGACCGCGTACAACGCCGGCTGACCCGAAGCTGGCACAGCTCGGCACCAGGCCATACGGGAGCCGGGAGAACGAACAGCTGGGGCCTCTCCGATCCCGACACTGGGGTCCACGTTTGGCCGGGCACCGGGCGGGCAGAATGAGTGTCGGTCGCGACGCCTCGGCCGGTCTCACCCCTTGGAAACGAGGGGACCCCGGCCGGCGTCGCGTCCGGTTCAGAGGCTGGATTCGAGCCGCCGATTCCACTCCGGCATCTGGAAGCGGTCCATCCACGCGCCTTCCTCGCCCTTGGCCTCCTCGATGGTCGTCTCCTTGTACCAGATGACCAACGACTTTCCGCCTGACAACGCTTCGTTAGCGAGGCTGTTCACCCGACAGTTCGTCTGCTGCCCTCCGTTACGCCGGCCAGGTTCCTGGGCGAAGGTGTTGTATCGCGAGATGGTCGAATAACCCATCGGCCCCAGCCGCTTTGAGAGCGGAGTCCGGGTCTGTCCGACATACACGACGGTGCCGTCCAACTCCCAGAGGTAGACACCGGGGGCGTTTGGCAGCTTCGGCATCACCAGCTTGGCGAATGGTCCGTTCCCGTACTTGTGGCGCGCCCTAGTGTCCTGAGTCGCTGATTCGGGAGAAATATCCCCGATTCGGGAATTTCTGGTTCGACGGCGCGTTCTTTCCATCGTTCACCTGTGACGATGGGAGGCGACATGGCAATGATGGGACGGCCGAAACCAGCACTGGTGCTCACCGACGAAGAGCGCTCGACCCTCGAGCGACTGGCGACGAGGCGCAAGAGCGCCCAGGCGCTCGCCATGCGCTGCCGCATCGTGCTCGGGTGCGCCACCGGGGCGACCAATGCCATCGTCGCCGCCGAGCTGGGTGTCTCAGGGGCCATGGTCGGCAAGTGGCGTTCACGCTTCGTCGCCGAACGCCTCGACGGACTCTTGGACGCACCCCGGCCCGGAGCGACCCGGACGATCACCGACGACCAGGTCGAAGCGGTGATCGTGAAGACCTTGGAGGAGAAGCCGAAGGACGCGACGCACTGGTCGACGCGGTCGATGGCCAAGGCGACCGGGATGAACCAGACCGCCATCTCGAGGATCTGGCGGGCCTTCGGACTGCAGCCTCATCGGGCCGAGAGCTTCAAGCTCTCCACTGATCCGCTCTTCGTCGAGAAGGTCCGCGACGTCGTCGGCCTCTATCTCGATCCCCCCGAGCGCGCCGCGGTGCTCTGCGTCGACGAGAAAAGTCAGATCCAGGCGCTCAACCGCTACCAGCCGATCTTCTCGATGCTGCCCGGGGTCCCTGAGCGACGAAGCCACGACTACGTGCGCCACGGGACCACGAGCTTGTTCGCAGCACTGAACATGGGATCAGGCAAGGTCATCGGCTCGCTGCACAAGCACCACCGGGCGACGGAGTTCAAGCGCTTCCTCGTCCGCATCGACAACGAGGTCCCCCAAGATCTCGAGGTCCATCTCATCCTCGATAACTACGCCACCCACAAGACCCCGGAGATCCACCGGTGGTTGCTGCGCCATCCCCGCTTTCATCTGCACTTCACGCCGACCTCGGGGTCGTGGCTCAACATGGTCGAACGGTGGTTCGGCGAGCTGACGACGAAGAAGATCCGTCGCGGCTCACATCTCAGCGTCAAGGCGCTCGAAGCCGACATCACCGAGTGGATCGAAACCTGGAACGAGAACCCACGTCCCTATGTCTGGGTCAAGACCGCCGACCAGATCCTCGCCGCGCTCGCTCGTTACTGCGAGCGGGTCTCCGCCGCCGCGGCGGGCAACGCCAGCTCTGGCACTTAAGTATCGAATCAGCGACTCAGGACACTAGGTGTAGGTGGCTCTTCAGGTATGAGGTTTAGGCCGCGGTTTCCAACGGGACCCGCTCGGACGAAGCCATCGGTTGACGTCATGTCGGCACACGGTAGGCGAAGCCCCAGTTTCACGACCTACAAGCTCACCTGGGACGAAGCCGAAGCCGCGCTACTGCTCGCCGACCAGATCGAAGACCTCCGCGGTCGCGCCCCGGACCTCGCCGACCGGGTCGAGGCAAAGAAGCTCAGCATCGGCGAAGCCCAGGCCGCGTCCTTGACGGCTGCGATCCTTTCGTCGCAACCCGTGTATCTTCTCGGCGCAGTCGCTGCTCTGGCAGTGCAAGGAGTGCGCCCATGCGTGGTGTTACCAGGTTCGGTAGCGGACGGTTGATCGACGGTGAAAGAGGCCGAAAATGAAAAAACCTGTACTGGTCTTGGCTACGGCCCTTGCATTGGCGGTTGCCCCGGTAGCCGTGGCGGGCGCGTCCAGTCAGAGATCGACCCACAAGACGCTTACCATGAGCGGTGGCGACAGCGTTACGGTTAGCTGTTCGGGGGGTTCATCCCTTTCGATGTCCAAGTCGGGCAACACGGCGGTGGTCACCTGTACGTCACAGCCAGCCAAGGCCAAAGCCCCGGCCACGACTACTACCGCCCCTCCCGCCACGACTACCGCCCCTCCCGTGACGACTCCCGCCCTGACGCAGCAGCAGAAGAGTGCAGTGGCGGCAGCCAAGCAGTATTTGGCCACGCAGGCGTTCTCCCAGCAGGGTCTCATTGACCAACTGGACTCGCCAGATGGAGGCCAGTACTCCGTCGCTGACGCCACCGTCGCTGTCAACAGCCTCACCACGAACTGGACAACCGAGGCCGTTCAGGCGGCCAAGGAGTACCTCCAAACTGAGCCAATGTCATGCACAGCCTTGATCGACCAACTGGACTCTCAAGATGGTTCTGAGTTCACGGCTGCTCAGGCCAAGTATGGAGCGACGCAGGCAGGCGACTGCTGAGGACCTGAGAGCGGCTCTCAATCCGCTGCCCTGGGGGGCGGAGATCGAGCTACTGGGGCTGATTCCCTATCGGAGATCTCCTGTCAAGCGCTCTGCTTGACGCCGGCGCCAGACCGGGCTGGAGTGGGGGCCGGGGAAGGTCGCCTCGCCTTGTCCACGCCCTTGGCGTGTGACTGCAATTGTCCCGTGAGGACTTTTTGAGGGGCCTTCCCCCCTTTGTTGCTCCGCCGCCGCTTCCGGGTCTCCTCGGTGACGGTGTAGCGCTCGGCGATGATCTGCTTGGCCCGCCAGGGGTCGACCGGGGTGCCGTCGATGTCGCAGACGACATAGGGCGTGCCCCGGCGCATGACCAGCCAGGCCCGTTCGGCCAGGTGGGCGGCCACCACGCATAGGGCACCCAGGTGGCTCTTGCCCCGCTCGGTCATCTGGACGTAGTAGATCCGGGCCAGCTGAGGGTCCTGCTTCCTCGCCCAGTCGGCGGCCCGGACCAGCGTGGTCCGCAAGAGCGAGCTCCCGGCCTTGGACATGGGCTGACCTTTGCGATCGGTGTTGCCGGTCTCCGATGCCCTCGGGGCCAAGCCGGTGAAGGAACGGAAGTGGGCCGCGCTCTTGAACCGGCTGGGCTCGCCCATGATGGCGACGAGGACCGGACCGCCCATCTTCTTCAGCCCCGGGAGGCTGCGGGCCAGCAGTTGGGGATCGACCCTCCGATAGCGCTCCTCGCGGACCGCCTCGTGGGTGGCCAGCTCGGCCTGAATGGCCCGGAGCAGCCGCACCTCGGTGGCCACCTCGGCCGCCAGGTCACTGAACGCCACGGCGTGGTGATCGCCATAGAGCTCGAGAGCGCTGCGGGCCGCGGCCAGCCACTCATCGGCTCGTTCCTCCCCCTGGTGGCCGATCGAGGCCCGGTCGATGAGCCCGGTGAGCCGGGCCCGTCCCAGTTTGACCAGGGCACGAGGGTCGCCATAGCGCTCCAAGACCGCCAGGTCGGCAGCTCCCAGGTCCCCGGCGAGCGGGGTCATGGGCAGCAGCTGGCGCACCAGGTCCTTGATCCGGACCTTGTGGAGACTGGCCGCTTGGGTGAGCCGGTCACAGGCCCGGACCCGGCGGTCGAGGGCGGCCGCATCGACGCCGCCCAGCGCGAGAGGCCGGAGGACTTCGGGGGTGACGATGGCCAGCCGGGCCAAGGCCTCGGCATCGATCGAGTTGGACTTGGCGTGGCGGGAGAAGACCCGCCGCATGTCGTGGGCGACCGCCGAGGGCACCCGGAAGACCCGGTGGCCCCGTCGGTCGAAGAAGACGGCGACGGGCAACCAGGCGGGGCCGGTCGGCTCCATCACCACCTCGAGCACCGTCCCCGGCGCGGCGCCCTCCAAGGCCGCCTGCTCCAACGTCGTCAGGCTCTCGGCGGTGGGGACGGCCTTGCGTTTGGCCACCATCCTCCCGTCGCCGGTGAGCACCCGGACGGTGTGCTCGCTGGCGATGCCGAGATCCAGGCCGATGATGCGGCGTTCTGCCATGTCCAACCTCCTGTCTCGTTTGCCGGTCCGGCAGACCCAGGTGGTCGGCACCATCTCGCCACGGTCCCAAGGAGCTCCGCCTGGCGGCGGCTCCCACTCATGTGCTGCAGGCGGCCCCGGTCTCACGGACCAAGCCACTTCCCTCATCCGGGTCATCCGTGGCCAGGCCGAGTGGTGGCAGTCAGCCCTGCGAGGCGAAGGGGACCTCCCTTCCCTCAGAACCGTGCTCCTCGCCACCCCCAAGGCCAGCCGGGATGCTCATGCAACCTCGGGACCGCCGCTCGGTGGTGGATCCACCGCCCGGAGTCCTCTACATGAGTCGGGTCGGGCCGCGCCCCGGGCGCGGCCCGGTGCCGCGGGGCCGGTGTCAGACCATCCGCTGGAGCTCGACGACGTCGAGCCACCGTCCGTGCTTCCGGCCGACCTCCCGCTCGACCCCGACGAGCTCGAAGCCACAGGCCCGGTGCAGGGCCACCGACGGCTCGTTCTCCGTCGTGACCCGGCCGATGACCGAGTGGAACCCGTGGGCGCCGGCCAACCGGACGAGCTCTTCGAGGACGGCCCGACCGATCCCGTGGCCGCGGTGCTCGCCATCGACGTACACCGAGTCCTCGACGGTCGTCGCGTAGGCCGGGCGGGCCCGGAACGGCGACAGCACGCCGAAGCCGAGCACCTGCTCGTCGGCGTCGTCCGCGGCCACCACCGCCGGGTGGGCACCGTCGTGCCGGGCTAGCCACGCCCGCTGCTCCTCCGCCGTCCGGGGCACGAGGTCGAACGTGTACGTGCCGTTCGTGACCTCGTGGTTGTAGATCGCCCGGATGCCCTCGGCGTCGGCCGCCGCCGCCAGTCGGATCCGCATCCAGGGATGGTAGCGACGTCACTGGGCTGGGCGACGCCACGGGGCGACACCACCGGAGCGGACCCGCTCGGACCGTGGCTATCATTGTTGCCTGCGGTCCGGGACCGCGGTGGCCCCCTTAGCTCAGTCGGCAGAGCACAGCCATGGTAAGGCTGGTGTCGTCGGTTCGATTCCGACAGGGGGCTCCCCCCAAATGGCGGCGTAGCTCAGTTGGTCAGAGCACACGGCTCATAATCGTGTTGTCGCGGGTTCGAGTCCCGCCGCCGCTACTGCCCGGGACGCCGGGACGACGAACGCCGAGGAAAGGAAACGGCCGTGGCCAAGAATGAGAAGCGCGTCCAGGTCACCCTGGCTTGCGAGGTCTGCAAGCGGCGGAACTACATCACGACCAAGAACAAGATCAACGACCGCGAGCGGATCGAGATGAAGAAGTTCTGCCGCTGGGACCGCCAGCACACCCTCCACAAGGAGACCCGCTGAGCCAGCCGGCGACCCGCCGGGCAGCCTGCGCCGGAGCGGTGCTAACGTCTCGCTCTGCTTCATAGGTCACCGCCGCAGGCTCCGCCAGGCCTGGGAGGGCCCGAGAGCGCCCACGGAGGGCAGTAGCTCAACTGGTAGAGCACCGGTCTCCAAAACCGGCGGTTGGGGGTTCGAGTCCCTCCTGCCCTGCTCGGAGCCTGTGGCAGCGCAGGACCGTCGACAAGATATCCGGAGCCAAGCCCGTGAACCGCGAGAGCAAGCGCATGATGCAGGGCCAGACAGAGGCCGACGGCCCGCCGTCGGCCCGTCGGCCGGGCGACGCGTCGGCGAAGCGGCCGGCCAAGAAGCGGACGTCCCCCATACAGTTCGTCCGGGAGATCCGTGACGAGCTCCGGCAGGTCGCATGGCCGAGCCGAGCCGAGATGGTCAACTACACGACCATCGTCTTCGCGACCCTCGTCCTCATGACCGCCCTGATCTTCCTGTTGAACTTCGCCTTCGGCAAGGGCGTCCTCTTCATGTTCCAGAAGTGAGCCCGACAGAAGTGAGCCCAGTGACCGATTCCGCCGATACCGCACCGACCGACGCCGCCGCACCGATCGACGCGCCCGCCGAGGGCGACGATCAGGCGAGCCCGACCGACGCCGACGCCGACGCCGTCTCCGGCGTCGCGGACCCGGTTGACGTCGTCGCCGACGACTACGAGGACGAGGACGTCTACGTCCCGAGCCCCTACGACCGGCCCGGTCGCTGGTACGTCGTCCACACGTACTCGGGCTACGAGAACAAGGTCAGCTCGAACCTGAAGAGCGTCGTCGCCTCCCGGGGCATGGAAGACCGGGTCTTCGAGGTCGTGATCCCGATGGAGGACGTCGTCGAGTTCAAGGGTGGGAAGAAGGTCACCGTCCAGAAGAAGGTCTTTCCCGGGTACCTCCTCGTCCGTTGCGACCTCGACGACGACACCTGGGGGGCCGTCCGCAACACGCCTGGCGTCACGGGCTTCGTCGGCCCGGGCACCAAGCCGACGCCGCTGTCCCGCCGCGAGGTCGAGAGCATCCTCCAGGTCAAGCCCGAGGGCGTCGAGGCCCCCGCCAAGCGGTCCCGCCCCCGGCTCGAGTACGAGATCGACGAGACCGTGCGGGTCAAGGAGGGGCCGTTCGCCGACTTCTCCGGCCAGATCGCCGAGATCAACGAGGATCAGCTCAAGCTGAAGGTCCTCGTCAACATCTTCGGCCGCGAGACGCCCGTCGAGCTCGAGTTCAGCCAAGTCGCAAAGTTGTAGGAGAGTCCCGATGCCCCCCAAGAAGAAGATCCTTGCCGTCGTCAAGATCCAGCTGCAGGCCGGTTCGGCCACGCCGGCCCCGCCGGTCGGCACCGCCCTCGGGCCCCATGGCGTCCAGACGATGGAGTTCTGCAAGCAGTACAACGCGGCCACCGAGAACCAGCGCGGCACGGTCGTGCCGGTCGACATCACGATCTACGAGGACCGGAGCTTTACCTTCGTCCTGAAGACGCCGCCGACCCCGGTCCTGCTGCGCCAGGCCGTCGGTCTCGCCAAGGGGTCGGCGACCTCCGGCCGCGAGCAGGTCGGCACGATCACCGACGCCCAGCTCACCGACATCGCCAAGATCAAGCTCAACGACCTGAACACGGACGACCTCGACGCGGCCAAGAAGCAGGTAGCCGGCACGGCCCGCTCCATGGGCATCGCCGTCGCCAGCTGATCGCCGGCGACGTTCGAGACGGCGACTTTCGAGGACACGGAGGAACTGATGACGCAGCACGGAAAGCGGTACCGGAAACTCGGGGCCCAGTACGACCGGGAAGCCCTCTACGGCACGAACGAGGCCGTCGCGCTCGTCAAGGCGATGGGCTCGGCCAAGTTCGACGAGAGCGTCGAGCTGGCCGTTCGTCTCGGCGTCGACCCCCGGAAGGCCGACCAGATCGTCCGGGGCACCCTGAGCTTGCCGTCCGGGACCGGCCGGACCGTCCGGGTCGCCGTCTTCGCGGCCGGTGAGCGGGCCACCGAGGCCCGCAACGCCGGGGCCGACGTCGTCGGCGCCGACGACCTCGTCGTCCGCGTTCGGGACGACGGTTTCTTGGATTTCGACATCGCCATCGCCACCCCCGACCTGATGGGCCAGGTCGGAACGCTCGGTCGCGTCCTCGGTCCCCGGGGTCTGATGCCGAACCCGAAGACGGGCACCGTGACGGTGGACGTGGCCAAGGCCGTCGTCGAGTTCAAGGGCGGGCGCGTCGAGTACCGGACCGACAAGGTCGGCAACATCCACATCCCGGTCGGGAAGGTCTCGTTCACCGAGGACCAGATCAGGGCCAATGTCTATGCGCTCGTGGAGGAGCTCGTCCGGGTCAAGCCGGCGACCGCCAAGGGCCGCTACCTGCTGGCCGCGACCCTGTCGACGACGATGGGGCCGGGGATCAAGATCGACACCAACCGGGCTCGGGCCGTCGACGACGACGCGGAGCTGGCCGCGACGGCCTGAGCCTGGTCGGGTCACTCCGGCGGAGCGCTTGGGGGCAGCTCGAAGAGGCGTCCCGGTTCGCTGGAGGCGCTGATCCCACTGTCGGACTCCAGGCTAACGACCTGGTCTTCAGTGATGAGTTCATCTGCGATCCCGTTGATGATCGTGTAGGGCTGAAGCATGGGGTTGGTAAACCGGTAGTAGTGGCTGTGGCTCTCCCCGATCTGCGTCAGGGCGGGCCCTCGATGTGGTTTCAAGAACTCCCCCAGGTGCCGGGTGAACGATGCGATCTCGTGCTCGCGCCCAGTGATCGTGGCCAAAGGCTTTCGTACTCCGCCTGCTTGGAAGTAGCCGAGAGGGTCCTTGGGGGCTAGGGCACAGGCGAGCAGAACGCTTTTGAACTTGTTGTCGGAACGGGGACTGCGGGTGGCATCCAGGTAAGCGGTTTGAATCGTCTGCTGCGCCTTCTTCAGGGCGATGCGGGTAGCTGTGTCGACGTCGCCAGCGTGGACGTGGTCGCGGTCATCCATCACGGCCCGCTGCGTCGCGTGAAGTGCCAGCAGGTGCGTGTAGTAGGGCAGACCTTCTGACAGGCGGGCGATCCGCTCTTTGGCCGATGAGTCGATCGCCATTTCGAGCTTCGTTAGGCCCTTGTCGATGATCTGACCGAGTTCCTGCCGAGACATCCTTGGCATGGGGATCTGGATCAACGCCCGTTCGACAGACAGATGATCACCTACCAGCTCTGTCACTGAGTCAGCCACGCCAACAAGGACAAGCGTGGTAGGCGTAGCGTGGTCGGACAACGTCTTGATGGTGTCGGCCATGAGGGAGAGGGCCTCGTCGTCCTCCAGGCGGTCAAGCTCGTCGATAATCACAAGCGCCATCGAGGACGGGTTAAGCGCTTCAAGGTGATAGCGAACGTCTTCTGGATCCGGCCGGACGTCGGAGGGGAGTTCGGCGCTCAACTCCCGGAAGACCTTCAGCCAGATCGATCTGAAGCTATCGGTGGTGTTGCAGTTGATGTGGGCGCTCCGGAGAGTTGAAGTCTGCAGAGACGCGAGAACCTCACCGAGCACGTTCGTCAGCGAGGTCTTCCCGACCCCGCGTTCCCCATAGACGACAGCGTGCTGGCCCTTGGGTGCGATCGCATTGATCACGTCGAGGAGAACCTCGACCCGGCCGGCCAGTAGGTCGTACTTGTCGATCGGAGCGCCCGGGGTAAACACCTGCGCGACCTGAGCGCTCTTCGCTGCCTTGTTCGTTCCGACCATCTACCGTCTCCCAGATCGCAACTGTTGGTAGGTAAAGTATAAGTTACCAACTCTATTTGTAAAGTTATTCTCACAACCGATCGACATACGGCTACCCAAGTGGGCTAGTTGTCAGGATGAACCGACTCCCCGTGCCCCCGTAGGAAGGTGTCTTCGCACCCTGGCTCAGCGCGGTGACAGGCGCCGTCGGCTCCTGATGCACCCTGGGGTTGGCTACCCGCGGGCTGCCGTACTAGCCTGCCCCGAACAGCTCACCGCCGAGAGCGGCCGAGCACTGAATCCGACGCCATAGACCTCCGGTGCACCGCTTGGTGCCGAAGGGGCCCCCTGACCGGGGCCCGCCCGACGAGGCGACCTCCGAACCTCTGGTTCCGTCGCACGCGGAAGGTCTACGGCCCGTTCGCAGTCGAGGAGCGATGGACAACCCGAGAGCCGAAAAGGTCGCTGTGGTCGACGAGGTGCGTCAGCGCCTCGAGGAGTCCGCGGCGTCGGTCGTCACTGAGTACCGCGGCCTGACCGTCGCCGATCTGGCGGAGCTGCGGCGGAGTCTCCGAGCCGCCGGCGGCGACTACAAGGTCTTCAAGAACACCCTCGTCCGGCTGGCCATTGCCGGCGGACCGCACCAGCCGCTCGAGGATCTGCTGACCGGGCCGACCGCCATCACGTTCGTCCAGGGCGACGTGAGCGGGGTGGCCAAGGCGCTCCGCGAGTTCTCCCGGGCCAACCCTCACCTGATCGTTACCCTGTTAGAGCGATTTTATCGAAACGATGATCCCCCTGAGGTTCTTCCTTTCGTAAAGCGATACTTGATAGTGCTTCAAACTGAAGGAGTGATTGATGTAACTCATCCAGTACAACAAATATTCAGCAAAATAGCGCACTCTGTTGTCCAATCATTTGACCATATTGGTCGATCCGTCGGGGTCACAAGCACGACGGCAGAAATAGACTTACAAATAAATATGGCCGAATGGCACCTTAATATTGTTCGATCTCAAGCTTATCTTGAAATGACGGATGCCGTCAGTACAATGATAATTGAAACACGTAAATTTGTCGTGAGAATCCCTTCGGATATTTTTAAGCGAAGGTGGATGAAATTTGATCGCCAATTCCTGGTACGTTTTTAAGTGGCTCAATAACACGCCCAATTGATCATTTACGACTTTTTTGGTACTTTGCATATCCTCGGTGGAAGGTACTCCACCGGCAATGCGCTTTTGAAACACCCTTATGACTTCTGCTTCAACACGGGATACTTTCGAAGAGAGCAAAAAAATTTTGGGTATGGAGGGTTACAATATTGTTAGGCATAATAGGCGTCACAGCAATACTGCAAACGCTATTCCAAAATGATACACGAATTATTGTGGGGACAGGCGTTGTCATAGCTGTCTCTGAAAACCTCATAGCGGGTTTTTTCTACGCTAAGTGGAGCTGATTTAGTCCTTTGTATGAAGAATGCAACCATTCCGCATCAAGCTTACGGCTCAAAAAGCGACCCCTTCCCAGCATTAAGCGGAGCGATAGCCCTCAAAACGCTCGCCCGGTCTTTGACTTGACTCGAAGGACGAGATTGAATTTTTGTGAGAACCTTGGCGTCCCGACGATGCGGTGAGCATCTGGCGAGAACGCGGGTAAGCTCTTGGTCGTTCGGTTGACCGAGGAGCAGCGCGGGACCCACGCGTATCGACCGGACTTGATCCGGGGCGAGCATGACGAGGGGAATTGACCGGACGGAAGCCTGTGCTATCCGGGAATGTTGGTAGGAATCCACGCCACCTGCGCTTGCCTCTTCGAGCTTGTTGTCGTGGAGCTGTATGCGCGCTCGGCATGACGATCACCACCCGGTCGGGGGTAATATCCTCGAACGTGGTTAGCGTCACCGGCTGCCGACAATGGACCGCACACTCTCCGTTGGATTGTTGACGGTTGCGCTGCGGTAGCTGCACCGCAGCGTGGCCGAGGCTGCGGCATTCCTGTGGCAACCGGCATGAAAGTATTTTTCGTGTGGTACAATTGGAGGCAACCGAGCGGTAGCCGGCCGGGAAGGTAGCTGCCCTACCTTCCCAACGAATTTGAGCGACCGATATTTTTGCGGCGTAATTTTAGAGAAAGCGATAGGCTGAAGGGGCAGATTACGTGAGAAGGCAAGCCATGCGCGGTAGTGCGCTGCGCGCCCCGGCGGGGAAGGTCCCGCCTCATTCCCCGCGCGGCTTGGCAGGGGCTTTCAGCCCCGTGCACCCCGACCAAGAGGGGGCCTTGCCCCTCGTTGGATCACCCCGCGTCAGAGCCGTCCCGCTCCGACACCTCCGACACCTGCGGCCAAAGGGTACGCCCCTTTGGTATCCGCGCTCAAGGAGCCTTGCTCCCCGAGACCCCAGCGCGGACAGGGGATGCCGTCCCCTCTCCGCCCTATCCCCGGCGCTGCGTGGTTGCCATGAGCCACGGCAGCGAGAAGCGCGTGCGCACCAAGCACCTGACGGTCCGGCTCACGCCGGAGGAGCGGGCCGCGATCGATCAGGCGGCTGATCGTTCGGGCCTCACTCCGGGCAGCTATGCCCGTCAGGTGATGCTTGGGTGCGCCGGTGCCGCGTCAGGTGCGCCGGCCGCCGATCGAGCGGCGGGAGTTGGCGCGGCTGCTCGGCGAGATCGGCCATGTCGGCGGCAACCTCAACCAGATCGCCCGCGACATGAATTTCGGCCGAGGAGTCGATGCGTCGGACCTGAAGCAGGAGCTTCACGGTCTCGGCCTGGTGCGCGACGCGATCCTGAAGGCGCTCGGGCGCGACGCATGATCATCAAGGGCAAGTCCCGCGCCGGGCCGCAGCAGCTCGCGACGCACCTCGGCAATGCCGAGAAGAACGAGCGCGTCAGCCTCATCGAGACGAGAGGCACCGTCGCGCAAGATTTGCGCGGCGCGCTCGTCGAGATGGACGCCTACGCCGTCGGCACCCGGTGCGAGAAATCGCTCTATCACGCCGCCATCAGCCCCGAGCCGCCGCATCGGCTGACGCGAGAGCAGCGCGGCGAGGCGATCGACGCGCTGGAGGCCAAGCTCGGCCTCATCGGACATGCGCGCGTCGTCGTAATGCACGAGAAGCTCGGCCGTCAGCACATCCACGTCGTGTGGTCGCGGATCGATCTCGAGAAGATGCGCTCCGTCAGCGACAGCCATAACTACCGCAAGCACGAGGAAGTCGCCCGCGATCTCGAACGGCGGTTCGGCCATGATCGCGTGCAGGGCGCACACCACGAGCGCGACGGGAGTAGAGCGCCCCGACCGCACTCCGTCGCGGGCCGAGCTTCAGCAGCAGGAGCGCACCGGCATCACCGGCAAGACGCGTCAAGGAAGAGGTCAACGCCGCATTCCGCGCGAGCGACGGAGCCGACGCATTCCGGGCCGCGCTCGAAGAGCGCGGCTACGTGCTCGCTCGCGGCGACCGGCGCGATTACGTGATCATCGACCGCAAGGGCGGGGTGCACAGCCTCGCGCGCCGCATCGACGGCATGAAGGCCGCCGAGCTGCGGGAATTCATGGCGGCGATCAATCCCGAAAGCGTGCCGAACATCGAGCAGGCGCGAGAGATCATCGCCGAGCGCGAGCGCCGGGCGCAGGAACTGAAAGACTCGCGCACCGAGGCCCGGATCGAGGCAGGCTATTCACACGGCGACGATTACGTCAGCCAGACGCGTGCGGCGCTGCGGGATCATCGGCGGCGGCTACGCAGCGCGGAGGAAGATGCCAGCCAACCGACGAAGGATGACGCCACACCGAGCCCGAAACAGGCCGAGCACTCCGACAAGGCCGAGATGAGCACGGCGAGGCGCAAGCGTCTCGACCGTTTGGCCGCCGCCAGCGAGGCCAACGACCGCGCGCCGGATCGCACCGAGGATGATCCCGGCCGACAGAACGGGGCTCCGGGTGGAGGCCACACCGGGAGCCGATAAGGGCAGCTTGGGCCGTGTGCATTGAGTTGACCCATCGCCTTATCCAAGCCGCCGCGTCTCTATGGATACGACTCGTATTCCGGGAGACCGCCCAGCATCTCACTTGGCGTCCTAAACGGAATCGATCTCGCCCGGTCTCTCGGCCACCGCCGAGCTTTGGCGGCCGCCACACGCGCTAGTGGTCCAAATCTGACCACCATTCAAGCGCGGGTTACGTCACAACAACGGCCGCTCGTCGCGGCTGACATGTTCGCCTGGGTATACCCCTTTTGAGACCTTCGTACCGGTCGACCGAAGGTCGGCACGGGGTGGAGAGGAGACCTTCCTGGGCTGGCTGTTAAACGCCGTGTTCGCTACAACAATGGTCATTCGTCGGCAAGCAATCGGTAGGTGCCGCCGCATAGTAGAAGTTCGTTTTCTGCTTGATTTGGATCAACGCTTCGACGCTTTGGCTTCCTATCATAGCAGGGTCCCAGCGTGAACGGCGGTCCGCAACATCGCCTTTCGTGCTCACTCGCGGGCAACCAGGACCGAACAGCTGGCGTGGCGCACAACCCGTCCCGCATTCGTGCCGAGCAAATAATCCTTCATCGCCGGCCGGTGCGCCCCGACGACGATTAGGTCGACACCTGCCTCCTTGGCTTGCCCGAGGATTTCGTCATAGATGCTCTCGCCATGCGTTACGCGGAGATTTGGATGGAGGTCGTAAGCGTTGACCTCGCGCACCCGGGCGGCGAGCTTATTTTCCAGGTCCGCCACGAACAACTCGTACCCCACCGGCGCGATCTCGGCTCGCACCATCGCCTCAACCTCACGGAGCACGGTGAGCACGGTCAGCTCCGCGCCGAATTTCCGCGCGTGCTCGACAGCGGCGAGGAGCGGTCGGCGCCAGCCGCCTTCATCACTCAAGTCGATCGCGACCAGGATGTGCTTGTACATGCTGTCCTCGCGAATGTGCCAATCGCCCAATCCTATCGGGAACACGGCTCACCCCCGATCCGGCCAGAGGATCAGCGGTCGACGTTACGCCGCTGGGAACCATGCACCTCGGGGTAGAGTCGCGCCATAGCGAGAGGTGGATCAAATGCGACCACAGCACGCCGGAAAGCGGGAAGCGGTCGCAGTCTGATGGTCTCTTTCGCAAGCAGCTCAGCGAGGATTGCTTGGTCGTCGTTGGCGAGGTCGCGGGTGGCATCCGTTACCGGCCGCCGGCAGGTCGAAGCGAGAGAATGTAGGCGATCACCTCATCTTGATCCCGCGCCGTGAGCTTCAGTTTCGGCATTGCCATGTGCGGCGTCGTGTTGAGGAAGCCGCGTAGCGATGCGTCGGTCGTGGACGGATCGGCGGCGATGTCCGAGAACCGCGGCGCGCCCGGCCTCGGCGAAGCTTGACCCTGCCTCACCGCATGACAGACCGCGCACCACTGTTGCACGAATGCCTCGCCCTTGCGCGCATCTGCAGTCGCGCCGCTCACCGTGAAGGTAGCAATAAACGACAGGGCGATGATGACGCGCACGATCACCATAGGCTGACATCCTTCAACCTGATGCCGGGCAGTATGAGACGCAAACCAAGCGAGCGCGAGTTTGCGAACTGACCCTCGCCAGGGCGGTGGAACCCTGCCGTTCGGCCCGGTCCCGATGCGCCAGAGGCGTCCGTTGCTATCGTTCGTTGAAATGGCACTACAGACAGCCGAAAGCCGACCGGCGATGATGGATGCAACGATTTACTCACGCATGGCGCGAGGGGAAGCGATGGGCTTCAAGGACATCCTGGTAGCGCTCGATACTGCTCCGCCGGCGCGCGGGCGCGCCGAGCTCGCGGCGGCATTGGCCGAGCGCTTCGATGCCCATCTGATCGGGCTGCATACGACGCTTGATGAGAGAGCGGTCCGCAGACGCCGGTATTTCGACTATTTCGATCACTTGTTGCTCGATCCGCTGTATCGCGATCTCGCGGAAAAAATGCGGAGCGAAGCCGAAACCACACGACACCTCTTTGAGGAGATCACGACCCGGCGTGGGCTATCGGCCGAATGGCGCAACGCCTCGGGATACCCTTCCGAGATGACCGCGCTGCATGGCCGCTACGCCGATCTGATCGTGCTAGGACAGCCCGAGCCTGACGGACTCCAGGCGGCGCTTTTCCGACCGCGGCCAGAAGAGGTCGCGCTTGCGGTAGGCCGCCCGATCCTTGTCGTGCCCTATGCCGGGAGCTGGGCGGAGATCGGCCGGCGTGTGCTGGTGGCTGGGATGCGAGCCGCGAAGCGACGCGCGCGATCAACGATGCGATGCCGCTGTTAGCTGGTGCCGAGGCGGTCACAATCTTGGCGGTTGATCCGGCGGATGGGCTCGCCGGTCATGGCGACATACCAGGCGCGGACATCGCGCTACACCTTGCGCACCACGGCGCCAAGGCCACCGTCGAGGCCACGGTGTCGGGGGCCATCGGTGTCGGCAATTCGCTCCTGTCACGAGCCAGCGATCTTGACGCCGATCTCCTGGTGATGGGCGCTTACGGCCATTTGCGGGTGCGAGAGCTGCTGCTCGGTGGTGCCACACGAACCGTGCTTGCCAGCATGACGTTACCCGTTTTGATGGCACATTGAGGGCCGTGCAACACACATTTGGACACCGCTCATCCTGGGTCCCGCGCTCCGAGGGTCGGTTTTCAAACTGTGCGCACCGGCGAGGTGTGAACGAGGAAAGATCAACGCCTGGCTGGCCGAGCTTCCAGAACGCGCAGAAGGAGTCCTCTGACCGAGGCGATCAAAACTGCGGTGATCTGCCGCGTCGCGAGCCTGTGCCACCAAGAACGATGGAACGGGTATCTTAGTTCGAATCGTCGAACGCGATCCGATGAGCCGGTTCGGCTGATCCGCTGGCCCGCCTCAGGGAATTGGCTTGAAGGATCGCCGGAGTCGGATCCACCGGGATTCATGAACACGATGATTCACAGGTGGCTCGGCC
This sequence comes from uncultured Alphaproteobacteria bacterium, assembly GCA_963734125.1. Lineage (GTDB taxonomy): Bacteria > Pseudomonadota > Alphaproteobacteria > ATCC43930 > CGMCC-115725 > DATARH01. The sequence goes on along the minus strand of CAVTGB010000086.1, from coordinate 109,083 downwards.
TTGGCAACCTTGGCATTTTCTGCGATCTCGATGTCACCGGTATTCGGATGCAGATGGGACCAGCCGGGCCAGCCGGCTACTAAATCAATCAGCGGCTCGCGGCGTTTTCCTCCACTTCGCGTCAGGCAGCGGCAGCGATGCCCCTTGACAATGGGAATGAACGGTGTGGGTATTGTATTTCAGTTCTAAGTGAATTTGCTTCTTGGGTTAGCATTAAACGGATGCCCACGATCAAGATCCTCTTCAATCGACTTATATACCGAATTTTTGGGCACGATTTCGTCTCGCGCGACCAATCTTCGATTATTTGCCGCCGTTGCGGCCGCATGCGTACGCGGGGTCTGATTTGATCCCATTTGCGCCCGAAAGCATGAGGGTATCGAAATCGAGATCGAGCCTTGATTGTTTTTCGCCCGCCCGCAGCCGAAGATCGACTGTCAGACCTGCTCATGCGGCAGGCTGCGATGGTGACGAGCGAGCGCGTCACTCTAGCCGATATGGCGGAGTTCCTTGGAGATCGCTCGATCGGGGGGCTGCTCCTGGTGCTCGCGCTTCCGATGGCACTACCTGTGCCGGCGCCCGGAGTGTCCGTGCTCTTCGGTCTTCCAATGATCGTCATCTCGGCGCAGCTCGCGCTCGGATACAGCAGACCATGGCTGCCAGCCCGTCTGGCACAGCGCTCCGTCTCGCGTTCCGCTTTTACGACAGTCGTCGACCGGATACACCCGACATTGCGGCGGCTGGAGCACATCGTGCGACCGCGCGCCGAGTGGTTGGCCGGACCCTGGGCGAGGGTGCCGGTTGGCATCATTTGTCTTCTGCTGGCAATCATCATCACCCTGCCCGTGCCCTTGGGTCATGTGGTGCCAGGAACCGCCATCTCGGTGCTAGCGCTGGGGCTCATCGAACGCGATGGTGTCGCAATCGCTCTCGGAATATTCATCGCGGTTCTCGGACTGGTGATCGTCATCACCGCCTCGGCGGCCATCCTTGATGCAGCGCGCTTGTGGTAGGGCCGACGGATGAGCCTGCGTCGCACGACAAACCTGCTGCTGCTCGTCGTTTCGGCCAGTGGCTTGATCACCGGACTATTCGCGCGGTTTTACTTCGAAGAACCGAAATCGGCCGGATGGATCTGGGTGTTCGGCTCGGCGCCGGTGCTCCTCGCCGTTCTGGTCGGCATCGGCCGTGCTGTCCTCCGGCGCGAGGCAGGCCTGGACCTGATCGCTCTGCTATCGATGGCCGGGGCCATCGCTCTAGGCGAGTATCTGACCGGCGCAGTGATCGGCCTGATGCTCGCGAGCGGACGCAGCCTCGAAGACTTCGCCGAGGCGCGCGCCCGCCGCGAAATGTCGGCACTGCTCAGCCGGGCTCCCCGAACGGCAAACCGCTATGACGACGGGAATCTGGTGCAGATCCCGCTCGACATTATCCGGCGGGGTGACCGGTTGCTCGTCCGGACCGGCGAGGCCGTCCCGACTGATGGAATGGTCTCAAGCGGCAACGCGGTGCTCGATGAGTCTGCGCTCACGGGTGAGCCGCTCCCCGTTCAGCGGGCAGCGGGGGAAATCGCGCGCAGCGGCGCCATAAACGCGGCGACCCCGTTCGACATGGTCGCAACAACGGCCGCTGCCGACAGCACTTTTGCCGGCATCGTCAGGCTCGTCGAAGCGGCGCAGCGAGCGAAAGCGCCCTCGGCAAGGCTTGCCGACCGATATGCCCTCCTGTTCGTGCCGCTATCCCTCGCTGTCGCCGGGCTGGCATGGATCGTGAGCGGAGACCCGGTACGGGCATTGGCCGTCTTGGTCGTAGCGACGCCGTGTCCGCTTATCCTGGCTGTTCCGGTGGCCATCGTCGCCGGCATGTCTCGCTGCGCAAGCCGGGGCGTGCTGATCAAGGGTGGCGGAATGCTCGAAAAGCTAGCGCTGGCGAAGACGCTGTTCTTCGACAAGACCGGCACGTTGACCGGCGGGCGCGCCCGTCTCATCGCCATCGAGGCTGCTCCCGAAATCGGTGCCGCTGAGCTTTTGCGGATTGCCGCATCCCTTGACCAGGTGTCGCAGCACGTAATCGCGCAGGCCATTGTCACGGCTGCTCGCGACCGTGGCTTGGCGTTGTCAATGGCTTCAAATGTCGAGGAAGCGCCCGGTGCCGGGCTGACGGGCATCGTCGACAACCGGCGGGTTGCGGTTGGCAGCTACGCCTTTGTGTGCGCATCCGCGGCCCCGGCGGACTGGAGCCACCGATTTCTTCAGCGCATGGGATACGACGGTGCGACCGGCGTGTTTTTATCTATCGACGGCACCATGGCTGGAGCGCTATTGCTCCAAGACGAGATCCGCCCGGAGACGCCGCGAGCCCTTCGGCTCTTACGCAAGGCGGGCGTTGAACGCATCGTCATGGTGACCGGCGATCGCCGCGACGTGGCCGAGACCATCGGTGCGCTGCTGGGCGTCGATGAAGTTCTGGCCGAACAAAAGCCTGAGGACAAGCTCGCCGCCATCAAGGCCTCGCGTTCGGACGGCTCGACGATCATGGTCGGTGACGGGGTCAACGACGCGCCGGCTCTGGCCGCGGCCGATGTCGGTGTAGCGATGGGCGCACGCGGAACGGCCGCCTCATCGGAGGCGGCCGGCGTGGTACTGCTGGTCGACCGGCTGGATCGTCTGGCGGAAGCGCTCCACATCTCTCACCGCGCGCGCACCATCGCCGTTGAGAGCGTCGTCACTGGCATGGGCCTATCGATAGTGGCGATGGGCGCGGCAGCACTCGGCTATCTGCCCCCGTTGGCCGGGGCCGTTCTTCAGGAGGCAATCGACGTTGCGGTTATCCTCAACGCCTTGCGAGCCCTTCACGTCCACGGACCGCGCGAGGGTCGGGCGGCGCTCACACTGACGCAGTTGGCCACGCTGAAAGATGAGCACGACGAGCTCAGACCTATCCTGGAGCGAGTTCGGTCCACAGCTGACCGGCTGGCAATTGTCCCGGAAATCAGGTTGTGGCCGAATTGTCGGATCTCAATCACTTGTTGCGGGAGCGGCTGCTGCCGCACGAACACCAGGACGACGCCAAAGTCTATCCCATGATGGCCGGATTAATTGGCGGTGACGACCCGCTAGCTGCCATGAGTCGGATGCACCGCGAGATCCACCATCTCGCCCGGTTGCTGAGCCGAATGTTAAAAGATCTGCCGCCTGAGGGGCCAGATCGAAACACCATCGCGGAAATACAGAGAATCCTTTACAGTCTCGACGCTATTCTGAGATTACACTTCGCTCAAGAAGACGAAATCTATCACACCTTGGCCGACGCCGCTTAACAAGATGCATTGCGTTGTTATGGGACCGGACAGCATAGATTGTCTCTTCTTGGCCGGACCTTGTACGCTCAAGCTCCCTGTCGCACCAGGTAGCTGACGCCCCGAACCCGCACGGCCAATGTCGCAGTTGGGTCGATTTGATTCGTTCACCCAAGGGCGTCCGAACGGCGGTTCGCGGCGCGACCTCGCCATCGGCGCGCGTGGCGGCGAAGGACCGAAAACCACAGGAGCGGACCTCTGGAGCGGGGACCACGCGTCAGATTTAGACCACTACCGCACAACAACCGCCGCTCGGAATTGTCGCCAAATGCGGGGCAATCGCCCCCTTCGCTTCGGTTTCTGCCTAGACAAGAATGGCCACGTCAGGCTTAGGGCTGACAAGGCTTGCGCAACGCCTTTTGGCCGCGCGGAATTGGCGAAATTTGTTCCACAGTTCTTACACATACCGGTTTAAGAGCGGCAAATATGTCATTCATTCAGTATGTTAATGGCAAACTCGGCAGACTCAAAATGGCCAACGCGGCGGACGCCGCGAGCAAGGAGTACGACAATCCGACGGGGCGCGTCGAGGATGACCCCGGCCGACAGGAAGGGCTCCAGGTGGCGGCCGATAAGGGCAGCTTGGGGCAGCGGTGCTGAGATTACCCGCGTGCCGCCACATCGATCGGGGCGATGCCGTGGCTTGGATTCCGACGGATGGCTCGCAGCCCGACGCGTCGAGCGGAGAGTGAATCCGGTCTACGGAGACCCCGATGGGTCCATCGTTCGACTTCGCCAAACCTCGAACGCCGGTGAGATTCCGACAGCTTCCTGGTCACCGTCCGCAGCTTCGTTGCAATTTGCGGCACCTTCCAAATCGTGCTACGGCGTCCGATCTGTAGAGGATGCCGCCTCACGGGTAGGCGGCGACGCTCAGCGAAAACCGTGGCTCACCAATGCGAAAACTAGCGACATTGCCGTCAATCCTACCTTCTAACAAGCCGTACCGCTGTTTTTCTGTTGAATATCAATCGTTTATACCAATTGATCGCGATCCACCCATTCTGGACAGTTCCTGGACAGATAGAAATCACCTAAAGTTATAGAGGGAAAACAAATAGATGCCAGCCTATCAGTACATCTACGTCATGAAGGGGTTGAGCAAGACCTATCCCGGCGGCCGCGAGGTGCTGAGGGACATCTGGCTCTCATTCCTCCCCGGCGCCAAGATCGGCGTCCTCGGCCTCAACGGCGCCGGCAAGTCGACGCTCCTCCGGATCATGGCGGGTGACGAACACGAGTTTGCCGGGGAAGCGTGGGCGCCCGAGGGCGCGAAAACCGGCTTCCTGCCGCAGGAGCCGGCGCTCGACCCCGACAAGGACGTCTTCGGCAACGTCATCGAGGGGCTCGCCGAGACCAAGGCGCTGGTCGACCGCTTCGAGGCGGTCAGCGCCCGCTTCGCCGAGAATCTCTCGCCCGAGGATATGGAGGCCCTGATCGCCGAGCAGGGCGAATTGCAGGAAAAGATCGACCAGGCCGACGCCTGGGAACTGGACCGCACGGTCGAAATTGCGATGGACGCGCTGCGCTGTCCGCCGGGCGAAACTAAGGTCGCAACGCTCTCGGGTGGCGAGCGGCGCCGGGTCGCGCTCTGCCGCCTCCTGTTGCAGCGCCCCGACCTCCTTCTCCTCGACGAGCCGACCAACCATCTGGATGCCGAAGTCGGTCGCTTGGCTGCAGCGCTTTTTGAAGGACTATCCGGGCACCGTCGTCACCGTGACGCACGACCGCTATTTCCTCGACGAGGTGGCCGGCTGGATCCTCGAACTCGACCGCGGCCGCGGCATCCCGTTCGAGGGCAATTATTCCGGCTGGCTCGAGCAGAAGCAGGCCCGGCTCGAAGGCGAGGGCAAGGCCGAGGAGGCGCGCCGCCGCACCCTCGAGCGCGAACTGGAATGGGTCCGCGCAAGCCCGCGCGCCCGCCAGGCGAAATCGAAGGCGCGAAGTCTCGGCCTATGAGGCGTTGGTCGCACAGAGCCGCGAGAAGGCGCCGGAGACCGCGCAGATCGTCCTGCCGCCCGGCCCGCGGCTCGGCGACCTCGTCGTCGAGGCCGAGCGCGTGCGGAAAGGCTTCGGCAACCATCTTCTCATTGAGGAATTGAGCTTCCGCCTGCCGCCCGGTGGGATTGTCGGCGTCATCGGCCCCAATGGCGCCGGCAAGACGACGCTCTTTCGCATGATCACCGGCGCGGAAGAGCCCGATAGCGGCCGCTTCCGCATCGGCGACACGGTAAAGCTCGGCTATGTCGACCAGTCGCGCGACGCGCTTCAGGCCGGCAACACGGTGTGGCAGGAGATTTCCGGCGGCCAGGACGAAATCGACCTCGGCCGCCGCAAGATCGCCAGCCGCGCCTATTGCGCGCTGTTCAACTTCCGCGGCCCCGACCAGCAGAAAAAGGTGGGGCAACTCTCGGGCGGCGAGCGCAACCGGGTGCACCTGGCGAAGATGCTGAAGGAGGGCGCCAACCTCCTCCTCCTCGACGAGCCGACCAACGACCTCGACATCGACACCTTGCGTGCGCTTGAGGAGGCGCTCCTCGACTACCCCGGCTGCGCCGTCATCATCACCCACGACCGCTGGTTTTTGGACCGCATCGCCACCCACATCCTCGCCTTCGAAGGCGACAGCCAGGTCACCTGGTTCGAGGGCAACTACGCCGATTACGAAACCGACCGCCGCCGCCGCCTCGGCGCCGAAGCCCTCCAGCCGCACCGCATCAAATACAAACCGCTGGTGCGGGCGTAGCTTAGCCCCTTAAACGGAGAGAATTATCCTCCACGATACCCGCAGATTGCCCCAAAGGTGCACACCGGAAATGCCCGCACTTTCCTCGCCCCAGACGCCATCCGTCCCCGCTTTCTTTCGAACGCTATCTTGATTACGTCGACGGCCTTGATGGGATCGATCGCGGAGGGTAGAGCCGTTTTGGACACAGCCGCAGCGCACGAAGAGACCATCTCGGGGATGTAGATGTTCAACCTGATCGTCAATGGTGGCGGATGGGCTGACGGCCGGGACACGATCCTTGCTTCTCGCGCCTTCGAGTCCACCGACGAGCCATTGGTGGCCAGATTCAAGCCGGGCGGCCAGCTCGACTTTGCTGCGTTGATGGCGCTCCCAACTTTGTTTGTCCAAGAAACAGCTGGACAAAATGATAGGATTGCACACGTCGGTACGATCACCCGCGCAAGAATAACGGGCCAGAACATTGCGCTTGAGTACACTTACGATCTTGCTGTTCCGGGCCTGCTGAACACGGCGTTGCACGGGTTCTGCGCGGAACTCGATATTGGCAATGATTTTGAATTCGACCGAACTCATTGGGCAGTCAAAGATGTTGATCTCTACCAAGTCTTGCTACGGAATTCCCAACCCCGTCGTCCTCGGCCGACCGTCTTTCAGTTAGCCGAGATCGAGAATATCGAGCCGATCCTCGTTTCGGCGATGATGCCATTTCATCCGAGCTTCGATGCCGTGTATGCGGCCCTCCAGCGCGCGGCTCAAGCGGCGGGGCTTCGGTGCCGTAGGGCAGACGATATCTGGGAGAACCCGGCCGTTATCCAGGATGTTGTATCGCTCATAGATCGATCCAGGGTCGTCATCTGTGATTGCACGGGTCGGAACCCCAATGTGTTCTACGAGATCGGCATTGCACACACGCTTGGGCGAGATGTCATTTTGATCACTCAGGCCGACGTGGATATTCCATTCGACTTGCGGCACCTCCGATATGTCCAATACCTCAACAATGGTGAGGGTCTCGAAGCGCTCATCACGCGGCTTCAACCTCGCCTCGCTGATCTTGCGCAATGATTGCGACCGCTGCGCGCTTGGGTGCGTGTAACATGCAAGACACTGCACCGGCGTGGTCCGTGCAGGGGCAGCGATAGAACCAGAACAGCGAAAGGTACCGATGACCGATTACCGTATCTTCGACGCGGGCGATGTGGTGCTGCAATCGGGGCTGACCTATCGGGGGGCGCGCCTCGCTTACAAGACCTATGGCACGCTCGATGTGCGGAAGGCGAACGTCATCGTCTATCCGACCTCGTTTGGCGCCCAGCACACCGATCTCGAATGGCAGATCGCAGCCGGTAAGCCGCTCGACCCGACGAAATACTTCATCGTCATCATGAACAAGTTCGGCAACGGGCTCTCGTCTTCGCCCAGCAACACGCCGCCGCCGTTCGACCACGGCCGCTACCCGCAGTTCACGATGACCGACATGGTGCGGGTGCAGCAGCGCCTGCTCGCGGAGGTGTTCGGGATCGAGCGGGTGCGGCTCGTTTACGGGTTTTCGATGGGGGCGCAGCAGGCGTTTCACTGGGGGGCGCTGTTCCCCGACCGGGTCGACAAGATCGCCCCCATTTGCGGCTCGGCCAAAACCTCGCCGCATAATTTTGTCTTTCTCGAAGGCGTGCGCTCCGCGCTCTGCGCCGACCCGGCGTGGCAGGATGGCTGGTTTGCGACGCAGCCGGTGCGCGGCTTTCAGGCGATGGGCCGGGTCTATGCCGGCTGGGGCCTCTCCCAAGCCTTCTACCGCGAGGAGGTGTGGCGCAAAATCGGCTTTTCCTCGCTCGAAGACTTTCTCGTCGGCAGCTGGGAAGCCAATTTCCGCCGCCGCGACGCCAACGACCTCCTCGCCATGCTGTGGACCTGGCAGCACGCCGATATCAGCGCCAACGCGCTCTATGGCGGCGATCTCGACAAGGCATTGGCCGCGATCACGGCCGATGCGATGGTGATGCCGTCGGAGACCGACCTCTATTTCACCGTCGAAGACAACCGCCGCGAGGTCGCCCGCATGAAGCGGGCCGAATTGCGCCCGATCCCGTCGATCTGGGGCCACCGCGCCGGCAACCCGGTCCTCAACCCGGAGGATGCGCGCTTCATCGACGCCGCGGTCAAGGAATTGCTCGCGCGGTGAGCTCCGCCCGCCGTATGCTTCGCGCTTGGTACGCCCGCGAAAGGAGCGAGAAATGGCCAGGCTTCCCTCGATTACCGCCAAGAACCAGGTGGCGGCCAAGGACCACGCGACCTTCGACAGCATCGTCGCCAGCCGCGGCGCGGTGCAGGGCCCGTTCACGATGTTCCTGCATGCGCCCGCCGTCGCCGAGCGGGTCGCGCATCTCGGCGCCTATGTGCGCTTCGAGGGCGAACTCGACATGCGCGTGCGCGTGCTGGCGGCGATGACGGTCGCGCGCGAATACGAGGCGCTCTACGTCTGGGGCGCGCAAACCGGCGGCGCGCGCCGGCAGGGCGTGCCGGAGACGACGATCGCCGCGATCCGCGACAACCACGTCCGCGGCCTCCCGGCCGAAGACGCGCAGATCATCGAATTCACCCGCGCCCTGTTGCGCAAGCACCGGGTCGACGACGCGACTTTCAAGGCGATGCAGGCCCGCTTCGGCAATGACCAGCTGGTCCAGCTGACGACCGCGATCGGCTATTACAGTCTTCTGTGCATGACGGTGAACGCCTGCGAACTGGAAGCCGCGCCCGGCGCCGAAGTCCTGAAGGTCTGATCGGCGCACATCCGGAGTTGCCGGAGGAAAAGATGCCGCGTTTTTCCGCCAATCTCGGTTTCCTGTTCCCCGATATCCCGTTTCTCGAGCGCTTCGACGCGGCGGCGAAGGCCGGTTTCACCGCGGTCGAATACGCCTCGCCCTATGAGTATCCGGCGGCCGAATTGCGCGCCCGGCTCAACGACAACGGCCTCCTCCAAGTCTTGATCAACAGCCCGGCCGGCAACCGCGCGGCCGGCGAGCGCGGTTTTGCCTGCGTGCCCGGGCGGAAAGCACGTTTCGCGACGGTGTCGCCCTCGCGCTCGATTATGCCGTGGCGCTCGGCTGCCCGCTGCGTTCACGTGATGGCTGGGATGCCGCCGAAGGGCCTCGCCGCTCGACACCGCGCTGGCGCTCTACGCCACCAACCTCGCCTGGGCCGGCGAACGGGGACACGCCGCCGGCGTCAAGCTGGTGATCGAGCCGTTGAACCCGCGCGACGCACCCGGCTACCTCCTCTCCACCCAGGAGCAGGGCGCGGCGATCGCCGCGGCGATCGGGCGCGACCGGCTGGGCCTGCAATTCGACATCTATCACTGCCAGACCGCGCAGGGCGATGTGACGACGCGACTGGCCGCGCTGATGCCGGCGATCGACCACATGCAATTGGCCGACGTTCCCGGCCGCCACGAGCCCGGCACCGGCGAGATCGGTTGGGAATTCGTCTTCCGCCGCATCGACGAACTCGGCTATCAGGGCTGGATCGGCTGCGAATACACCCCGCTCGGCGACACCGTCGAGGGCCTCGCCTGGCGCCGGCGCTACGGAGTCTGAGCGCCGGCCTATCTGCGCCCAATCCCGAACTGGTCGCCGACCCCGTCGATCCGCCGGTTGGCGAAGTCGACCTCGAGCATGTCCTCCGACGAGCCGATGACCCCGACCGAGGTATGGCTGCGCACATCGAAGATTTCGGTGCCGTCGTCGCGGTTCTTGTAGGGCGCGACATAGGCGTAATCGCCCGAGATCGTAAAGGTCAGCCAGTGCGAGCCGCGGCCGCTGCGCAACCTCAGCGTCTGCTTCACCACCGGGGCCATCGGATTGGTCATATCCCAGACGAAGACGCGCGGGTCGCTCGGACCGCTGTTTTGCCACACCTCGCTCTGGTCCGCGGTCCAGCCAATCCCGTGCAGCAGCCAGAGATCGCCCGGCGCCTGACCGGGGAGGTTTGCGGTGACGATCTCGCCGGTCTGGAGGTCGGCTACCTGCATGCCCCAAAGATGGGTCACATCGCCGACGACATGATGGCTCGCGCTGTCGACCGCGTAGGGCCCGAGGATGCCTGCAAAAGGCCCGACCCGCGACACCGCATAGCTCTGCGGGTCGATCCGATACAAATAGGCGCCGCTGCCGTCGTCGGCTTTAGTCTCCTGGAAAACCGGCCCGGACAGCGGATATTGGGTATCGTGCGAGCGCTTTGTGAGTTGCACCCGGCGTACGATCTCGCCGCTGCTAGCATCGAGGATGTTGATGAAGTCGGCCGTGCCATCCTCCCAGGTGGGCACATAGAGCAGCCGCCCATCCGGACTGATCGCCAGACGGTCGACGCCCGGGCTGACCGCCCGGTTCCACAGCACCCTGTCGTCGTAGAGGTTGAGGCAATAGATCATCCCGATGCGCGAGCGATCCCGATAGGCGACGTAGAGCCTGCCCGTAGTCGCGCTGGCGACGATTCCCCTGACATCGACGACATCGGGGACTGTCGCGATGGTCCTGACGAGCCGATGTCCGGCGTCGATGTCGTAGATCGCGATCGATCCGCGATCCGTTTCCGCCTCGCTGACGGCGTAGAGCAGACGCTAGGCTGTTCGCCACCGCGCCGGCGCCGCCGATCCCCATGAAACCGGCACAGGACGATAAGGAACCTGAGGTATTTCACGGCCACCGCGGCTGGCCCGGCGAGCCGCCCTCAGCCGCGGCCGACATAGGGCATCTTGTTCGCCATCACGGTCATGAACAGGACGTTGGCGTCGAGCGGCAGGCTGGCCATGTAGGCGACCCCGTTGGCGACGTGGCGAACATCGATGCGCGCCTCGGCCTCGACCTTGCCGCTGGCCTGCAGGCGTCCGACCGAGGTGTCGGTGTTGCGCTCGGTCGCGGCATTGCCGATGTCGATCTGGCCGCAGGCGATGTCGAGATGGCGGCCGTCGAGCGACAGCGAGCGGGTGAGGCCGGTCAGCGCGTGCTTGGTCGCGACATAGGGGGTCGAGTTGCGCCGCGGCACATGGGCCGAGACCGAGCCGTTGTTGATGATGCGGCCGCCGCGCGGGTCTTGGGCTCTTCATCATGCGGAAGGCATGCTGGGCGCACAGGAACGAGCCGGTCAGGTTGGTCTGCACCACGCCCATCCATTGCTCGTAGGTCAGATCCTCGAACGGAATGCCGCGGGTGCTGGTCCCGGCGTTGTTGAACAACAGATCGATGCGGCCGTAGGTCTGTTTGACCGCCTCGAACAGCGCGGCGATCGATGCGGGGTCGGCGACATCGGTCGGCACCACCAGCGTGCGCGGCGGCGGTGCCTGGCCAAGTGTGGCGGTTTCTTCGAGCATGTTGCGGCGGCGGCCCGGCGAGAACGACATTCCAGCCCGCTTCGAGCAAAGCATGCGCCGAGGCGCGGCCGATGCCGCTGCCGGCGCCGGTGATGACCGCGATCTTTCCGTGGTCAGGCATGCTGGGTCTCCCTTTAACCGATATGGGCCAGCCGCGCTTTTGGTAGGCGCCGTCCCAGAACAGCCATTCATACTGGGCCGAGCGGCGCGAAGGCGGCCAGCATAGAAGCGCGGCCCGCCGGCGTCGCTGCCGCCGCGGCCTCGTCGGCGATCGTCGATGACGCGGTGCACAGCTTCGCCGAATGCCTCGTCGGCATAGGTGTCGATCCACGCCTGATAGCGATTGTTCGGGCGCCGCGCCGCGGGCGATCGCCGAGGCGACGTCCCAATAGATCCAGAAGCACGGCAACAACGCCGCGACCAGCACCTCCCAGGGCTGCTGATGGGCCGTCGCGATGAGAAAGCTGGTATAGGCGAGGCAATCGGGCGCCGGCTCGGCGGCAGCGACCGCCGCGGGCTCGACCCCGAACTCGCGCAGGTAATGCTCGTGCAGCCGCTGCTTCGACGGCGATCGCGCCGAGCGCGGAATGGCCGAAAATCTGCGAGGTTGCGGTGTCCGGGGCCTTCGCCGCTGCCAGCGACAAGACGCGCGAATACTGCGCCAGATAGAGCGCATCCTGCATGATGTAGAAGCGGAAGCGCTCGGCCGCGAGCGTGCCGGCAGCCAATTCGGTGTTGAACGGCAGATTGTGGATCGACGCGCGCAAGACCGCGGTGCGCTGCCAGGCCTCCTCGGAAAATCGCGTCATGCCTCCCATTCCCTCCTGACGATTGACCGTTCTCCGGCGATACCTATCTCATTTGCGGCTGACGCGTTATCGTCGCGCGCGCAACCCGAATTCGGAGGGGTTTCATGGACGGCTTGGCAATCGCGGACCTGAAGGGCGTTATCGGCCCCGATCAACTTCACCCAGCCGATGGCGGAAAAGCCGTATTCCTACAATTACGAGCCGCCGCCCGGCGTGCCGCCGCGCAACACGAAGGAAGAAACCCACCAGGTCAAGGTGCTCGACGCGCGCGCCGTCGCCGACCGTCTGTCGCTCGACCGCGAGGGCTTCGTCCTGCTGCGGCGCCCGACCGCGGCGACCAATCTCTACGACGATGCCGAGGTCACCTCGCTCTACTACGCCGAATGCGAGCGGGTGATCCGCGAGGCGACCGGCGCCGTGCGGGTCGTCGCCTTCGACCATATCGCGCGCAACGCCGCGCTCTCGGCCAAGGGCAACCAGATCAAGCTGCCGGCAAGCCGGGTCCACAACGACTACACGGCAAAATCGGCGCCGCAGCGGGTGCGCGACCTGATGGGCGAGGAGGCCGAGGAATTGCTGAAGCACCGCTTCGCCGAGATCAACCTGTGGCGGCCGATCCGCGGGCCGCTGTTGCGCTCGCCGCTCGCATTGTGCGACGCGCAGACGCTCTCGGAAGAGAACCTCGTCGGCTCCGATCTGCGCTATCCCGACCGCACCGGCGAGACCTACGCGGTCACCTACAATCCCGGCCAGCGTTGGTATTATTTCCCGAAGATGGAGGCCGACGAATTCGTGCTGATCCGCTGCTTCGACTCGGCCCGCTCGGGCGCCGCCCGGTTTTCCGCGCACGGCGCCTTCGACGACCCGGAAACGCCCGCAGGCGCCCCGGCGCGCGAGAGCATCGAAGTCAGGACGCTGGTGTTCTTCGCGGATTGAGGCTTGTGGTGGAATAGGGGCTTTCTACGCGCGAGCCCCCGCAACCATGATCCCGGCGAAGGCCGGGATCCACGCTTCATCCGGCCTTGCACCACGATGGGTCCCGGTTTTCGCCGGGATGACAAGAATTATTGCAGCGCCTTGATCGCGTCCGCCCAGGCGTCCTTGGTAAATTGGATGTCCTCGGGCGTGTGGGCGAGCGAGATGTAGTATTTCGAACTCGCCTTTGAGGATGCCGCGCTCGCGCAGGAGCGCGTTGAAGCGGCGCATCAGTTCGGCGTCGCCCGCGAGCGTGGTGCGATAGTCCCGCACCTTCTCCGGGCTGAAGACGACATCGAAAAGCGGCGGCTCGCCGCTGATCTGCGCCGGTATGCCGGCCTTGTTCAAGAGGTCGCCGAGCGCCGCCATCAGTTCCTTCCCGGTGGCGTGGATCCGCTCGTAGGCGCCGGGGCGCTTCAGGATCGCCAACGTCGCGAGCCCCGCCGCCGCGGCGACCGGATTGCCCGAGAGCGTGCCGATCTGCACGAGGAAATTCTCGTCGCCGACCTTCGATTTGTCGAAATGCGCCATGATCTCGGCCCGCCCGGCGATCGCCGCCAGCGGAAAGCCGCCGCCGATCACCTTGCCGAGGGTGCACAGGTCGGGCACCACGCCGTAATATTCCTGGGCGCCGCCATAGGCGAGGCGAAAGCCGGTCACCACCTCGTCGAAGATCAGCGGGATGCCGTTGTCGCTGGTGATCTTGCGCAACGCGGCGAGGAAACCGGGTTCCGGCGGGATGATGCGCTGGAACGGCTCGACGATGACCCCGGCCAGCTCGTCCTTGTGGTCGTGCACGAAGCTCGGCGACCGCGTCGGCGTCGTTGAACGGCGCGATCAGCATGTCGTCGCGCACGCTTCTCGGGATGCCGGCCGAATCCGGCACCGGCGCCGGGAAATTGCCCGAGCGCTTCGGCGCCAGGCTCATCAGCGAATAATCGCTCATGCCGTGATAGCCGCCCTCGAATTTGAGGATCTTGTCGCGCCGGGTGAAGGCGCGCGCGGCGCGCATCGCGTAGAGGTCGGCCTCGCTGCCGGTGGAGACAAAGCGCACCTGCTCGGCGCACGGCACCGCGTCGACGATCGTTTCGGCCAGCTCGATCCCGAGCCGGTTGTTGGCGAAGAAGGTGGTGCCGCGGGCGATCTGCGCCTGCGCCGCCTCGGTCACCTCGGGATGGGCGTGGCCGACCAGCATCGGCCCCGAGCCGAGCAGGAAATCGACGTATTCCTTGCCGCTCCTCGTCCCACACCCGGCCGCCCTTCCCCTCGCGGATCACGACCTCGGCCGGGAAAATTGCCGAAGGTGCCGCCGGGCAGCACGCGCTTGGCGGTCGCGTAGACGTCGTTCTCCGATGCTGTATCCATGGCTTCCTCTCCTCTACAACCCGACCATGCCCATCCACCACATCGTCCGGTCGCCGACATCGACATCGTATTTGCGCACGAAATCGAGCTTGCCGTCCGGCGGCGATGCGGAACAAGGACAGGCAGGCGCGGCACGATTCGGGTCGTGGCGCCCTCCCTGACCGGCAGCCCCATGATATGCGCCGCGACGAGGAGCCGCCCGGAGGGATCGATGTGGAAGGTGCGGCAATGAATGCCGCGGGTATCGACGTGCTGGATCGGATTGGGCTCGCCGGTCTGCGGGTCGATCCGATAGACCGCGAGCGTGTTTTCGCCGCCGGCAAAGACCCGCTCGCCGGCGATCTCGGTGGTCGAGGAGGCGCGGTTGGCGACATAGACGAAGCGGCCATTGGGATGGACATGCACGGTCCCGACCGCCTGCCGGCCGCGGATATTGTCGGGTTCGGCCAGCGTTCCCTTCTGGAACACCGGCACCGCCAGCAGCGTCTCGTCGTGAAAGGCAAACACATCGAGCCGGTTCTGCCGCTCCAGCGAGACATAGACCCAGGGCTGTGTCGGGTGGAAATCGAGATGCCGCGGCCCGAAGCCGAACCCGCCATTGGGCGCGATCGACACCTGGGCGGTCAGGTGGCCGTTGGAAAAGTCGAAGACCTGGAGACCGCCCGGCTCTTCCGGCTTGCCGCCCGCCGCGTCGTGGCCGCGCGAGACGAGGATGACCTTTCTGTTGTCGAGGCGCACCCGGACCTGGTGCGCATAGATCCCGGGAAATACCGCCTCGGGCTGGCCGACCTCCACGCCCGGGGTCCCGTCGCGGTTGATCCGGTAGACGCAGAGCCCGCTGGGATTACTGAACGCCACGAGGATGTATTCCGAGGGGATGTCGGTCGTCATGTGAATGGGGCGGGTTGGCAGCGGGACCGATGCGCCATGCGGGCTGAGCGCGCCGCTCGCCGGGTCGATCTTGAGCCCGGTCAGATGGTGATTGCGGCCGACGAACCCACCGACCCCCGAGGCGCTGTCGCTGGAGGCGACATAGAGAAACCGGCGAGAGGCGTGCGGCCAGGCGTAGTGTACATTGGCCGGCAGCGACACGGTGCCGTGCCGCTCGAGGGTGGCACCCTCGACATCGACCTCGTAATGCGTCAGCTCCGGCCCGATGCTGGCGTAAAGCGCCACCCGGTTCGCGGTGTCAGCCATCGCGACCTGCCCTCCAAATCCAAGACCGCGAGATTGCGTCGTCGCTGCGCTCCTCGCAATGACAACTCTTTTCCGCTGTCATTCCGAACACAGCGAAGCAATCTAGTCGGGCTGCGGGGTAGCACTGTCTCAATCCGACCGAGGAGTGAACGAGATGCCGACCATATCAGAGGAAAAGGACGCCATCCGCGAGGTGATGGCCGAATATTGCTTCGCGCTCGACGGCGGACGCTATGACGACATGGCGGCGCTCTTCACCGAGGACGGCACCTGGGACACCGCGTTCGGCAAGGCGACCGGCCGCTCGGCGATCGCTGGCCACGCGCGCGACATCCGCGTACGGGCCGGCGACAACCGGCCGCGCGCGGTGCATCTGGTGACCAACATCGCGATCGTGCTGGCCGATGGACCGGGGGGCGAGACGGCCGAGGTGCGGTCGAACTGGACCGTCGTGCAGAACAGCCCGGAAGGCCCGAAGATCGGGTCGGGCGGCGCCTATGCCGACCAGATGGCCAAAGTGAGCGGAAGGTGGCTGTTCCGCTATCGCAAGATCGACCGCTTCATCGCCTGAGTTGGGGACCTTCACCATGAGCCCCTCATCGAGCGCCCGCCTGCAGCAGGTGATCCACCGCCAGGGCAAGGTCCTGGCGGTCCTCCATCCGCCGACCGCGGCGCATGCGCGGATCATGGAGCGGGCCGGGTGCGAGGCGCTCTTCGTCGGCACCGGCGGCGTCGTCGGCGCCTATACCGGGCTCGCTGACGTCGGCACCGCGACAATGTCCGAATGCGTCGAGATCGCCGGCTGGATCGCCGACAGCGTCAAGATTCCGGTGATCATGGACGGCGACACCGGGCATGGCGGGATCATGGCGGTGCGCCGCATGGTGCGGGAATGCATCCGCCATGGCATCGCCGGGGTGCGCATCGACGACCAGCCGATCGAGGGCAAGCGCAAGACCCAGGATGCCGGGGTCGAGGTGGTGCCGCTCGATCTGGCGATCGCCCGCTACCGCGCCGCGGTCGACATGAAAAACGAGCTCGACCCGGATTTTGTCGTGATGGCGCAGTGCTATGCGCGCGATGCCGCGAACGGCGGGCTCGACGACGCGCTCAAACGCTTGCGCGCCTATCGCGCGGTGGCCGGGGTCGACTGGGTGCAGCTCGAATCGCCGCATTCGGTTGACGAGATCAAGGCCGCGCGCGCCGCGGTCACGGGGCCGTTCTCGTTCATGAAGGGCAAACTCGGGCGCTATCTCGGGCTCGACGAGCATCTGGCGCTCGGCGTCACGATCGCCTGGTACCCGAGCTTCACCCATAATGTCACCTGGGCGGCCTTGTGGGATTTCATGACCGCCTTCCAACTGAAGGGGACCGCCGCCTGGGACGAATTCGTCGCGAGCCGCAAGGACCGCCCCTATCCTACCCCCGAAATGCCGGAGGATGGCGAGGGCGCCGCGAAGCAGCGCCTCCTCGAAGAGCGCTATCTGCCCGATGCGGCACGTGAGAAATACGGGAGGGAGTAATGGCCGCGCGACCCAGGATCTTCGATTCCGACACCCATGTTGGCCCCGACGCCGCGATCCTCGACCGTTATCTGAGCGAGGCCGAAAAGCGGCGGCTCGCCGGCTGGGACGAATACCGCTCGACCGGGCGCAATGGGCATGTCACCTATACAAAGGGGCAGCGCCGCTACGGCAGGAAGCTCGGCGCCGCAACCTCTGACGAAAGCCCGGGCGGATATATGGCCGGATTCACCGGCGTCGCGCGCGAGCGCCAGCCCTCGCCGCTCGTCGATATCGACCCGGCCGCGCGCATCGCCGACATGGACTTGGAGGGGGTCGAAGTCAATCTGACGCTGCCCTCGGGCTGGTTTGGCACCTGGACCGCGGGCGAGGATGTGCCGCTCGAAATGGCGATGTACCGCGCCTATCACCGCTGGATGGCCGATTACTGCGGCGCCTATCCGCGCCGGCTCGGCGGCGTCATCCTCGCCGGCTCGCGCGACGTCGCGGGCTCGCTTGCGGAGATGCGGCGGCGCGGCCGCGCGGATTGGGCCTGGGGCGTCATGGTGTATGCGCCCTTTGGGGTGCCGCTCGACGATCCCGAGTTGGAGCCGATCTACGCCGAGGCCGCCCAACTCGACCTCGCGATCGTGCTGCACACCTTCACGGTGATGCCGCCCTATGCGCCGGGCGGCCTCGACACCTGGGACAATCTTTGGCTGCAGCGCTCGGCGGCGCATCCCTGGTGCGGCATGCGCAACATGGCCGCGCTGATCGGCAGCGGCGTCATGGACCGCCATCCGAAATTGCGCATCGCCACGCTCGAAGCCGGGCATGGCTGGCTGCCGTTCTGGATCGCGCGGCTCGACGAGCATGCCGAGACGATCAAGGCCGCACTCCCCGCGCTCAAGCATCGGCCGAGCGAATACGTGACGAGCGGGCGCTATTTCCAGAGCATCGAGATCCCCGAGGGGGCGCCGCTCACGAACGCAGTCTCCGATCTTCTTGGAGATGACGTGCTGATGTACGCTTCGGACTACCCGCACGGCGAGAGCCACTTCCCGCAATCGGCGGGCATCGTCCGCGGCTGGGATATGCCCCAAGCGCGCAAGCAGAAGCTCCTGTGGGACAACGCAACCCGGCTCTACGCCCGCGCCGGCCTCGGCTGAGCGGCGGGTCGCCTATCGCACCGCGCCCTTCGGCCAACCCTCACGCGTTGCGCGGCCAGTCGTCGCTCCACAGGAAATCGGGGCCGAGCTGGTCGAGGCTTGGGCAGCCGATCTGGCCCATGACGAGGTCGATCTCGCCGCGGAAGATGTCGACGGCCTTCTTGACGCCGGGGAGCCCGCCGGCGACCGCGCCGTAAAGCGTCGGCCGGCCGAAGAAGCAGAACTCGCGCGCCGAGGCACAGCGCGATCAGGATGTCGGCGCCGCGCCGCACCCCGCTGTCGAGCATCACCGTCATGCGGTCGCCGACCGCGGCCTTCACCGCCGGCAGCGCGTCGAGCGAGGCCGGCGCCTGGTCGAGCTGGCGCCCGCCATGGTTGGACACGATGACCCCGTCGCAGCCGAGTTCGGCAGCGCGCACCGCATCGGCCGGATGCATGATCCCCTTGACGATCAGGGTGCGCGGGAAGAGGCGGCGGTATTTCTCCAATTCGCGCCAGGTCTGCGCGTGCGCCGGAACCTGTGCGCGGTTGAACTTGACGGTGTCCTCGGGGGTCGCCTCGGTGCCGGCGTAAGGCAGCCAGTTTTCCAAGGCCGGGGTGCCGCCATGGCGGATGTATTCGGCAACCCAGCCGGGATGGGTCAGCGCCTCGGCGAGCAGTGACGGCTTGAGGCTCAAGGCGGCGCGCATCCAGTTGCCGCGGATATTGGCAAAGCCGTTCCTGATGTTGCGCTCGCGTTTCGAATGCACCGGCACATCGACGGTCAGCACCAGCGCGGCGAGGCCGGCATCGGCGGTGCGGCGGATCAGATCTTCCGAGATCTTGCCGTCCTTCGCCGCGTAGAGCTGGTACCAGGCATTGTCCGGGGCGACCCGCGCCGCGGTCTCCAGCGATTGATTGCTCGACCCCGACATGATGTAGGGGATGTTGGCTTCGGCCGCCGCTTCAGCCAGCATCATGTCGGCGCCGCGACGGAAAAGGCCGGCGCCGCCGGTCGGCGAGATGCCGAAGGGGCTGGCATAGGTGCGCCCGAAGATCGTCTGCGACTGATCGCGCTTGGACACGTCGACCAGATAGCGCGGCAAGAGGTGGTGCTTGTGAAACGCCGCGGTGTTGCGCTCGAGGCCGCGCTCATCCTCGAGCCCGCCCTCGATGAAGTCGAAGGCGACTTTCGGCAGCCGCCGTTTGGCCATGCGGTGCAGATCTTCGATGTTGACGGCTTGGTCGATCCTCATCGGACTGGCTTCTCGCTGAAATGTGCCAAATCAGGCGGCAACAATGCTGGTTCGCAATGCCGCCGACAATCCCTCAGGGCGTCGCAACCGCCATGCTGAGCGCGCGGGCGCTTGCGGCCATCTGGCGGTCGAAGGTAACCAGCGTCGCCCCGATGCGCTCGGCGATCGCGATGTGCAGGGCGTCCGGGGTGCGAAGGTTGACGTCAAGGCGCCGCAAGATCCGATTTGCCGCGTCGATATCGGCGGTCGTCGTCTCCTGCTGCTCTGTGGATCGTACAACCCATGAATCGAAATTAGAGAATGCGAGACGCCCTTCACTCTGCGTCAAGTAACACGTCCGTACGCGTCGCGCGACGGCTGACGAGAACTCAGCAGCGCCGAAATCGCTGATCATGAAGACTTCCGGATTCGCCGACACAAAAGCCTCGGCCCGAGCGCTCGACGGGTCGATCACAAACAATGCGACGACAACGCTCGCATCAAGATAAAGGCTCACTTTTCTCCTTCGTCTCGCATCTCGCTAACCAATGTACCCGCATCAGTCTCGGGCATGATCCTGCCCACCCGCCTCGCGCGGAGCCATGCGATGTCGGCCTCGGTCATCGGGCGAGGCGGCGGCCGCACCGGCTTCAACTCGACCACCGGCTGGCCGCGACGGGTGATGACGACACCCTCGCCCTTGAGGGCACGGTCGATCAGTTTCGAGAGCTGGTTCTTTGCTTCGGCGACGCTATGGCTGCTCATCGATCCAAGATAGCCATCTGATGGCCATTTTGCTAGCGGCTGCGCCTGCGCTCGGTCAGGCGTTGCGCGGCCAGTCGTCGTGCCACAGGAAGTCGGGGCCGAGCTCGTTGAGGCTGGGGCAGCCGATCTGACCCATGACGAGGTCGATCTCGCCGCGGAAGATATCGATCGCCTTCTTGACCCCGGGAAGGCCTCCGGCAACCGCGCCGTAGAGCGTCGGCCGGCCGAAGAAGCAGAACTGCGCGCCGAGGCACAGTGCAATCAGGATGTCGGCGCCGCGCCGCGCGCCGCTGTCGAGCATCACCGTCATGCGGTCGCCGACCGCCGCCTTGATCGCCGGCAGCGCATCGAGCGAGGCTGGCGCCTGGTCGAGCTGGCGTCCGCCGTGGTTGGAGACGATGATGCCGTCGCAGCCGATCTCGGCGGCGCGCACCGCATCGGCCGGGTTGAGGATCCCCTTGACGATGAGGGTGCGCGGGAAGAGGCGGCGATAGCGTTCGAGATCCTTCCAGGTCTGCGCCGCCGCCGGGGTCTGGGTGCGCCCGAAGCGGATCACCTCTTCCGTCGTCGCCCCTTGGCCTGCGTGTGGCACCCAGTTGCCGAGGGTCGGCGCGCCGCCATGCCTGACATAATCATAGACCCAATTCGGGTGGGTCAGCGCTTCGAGGACGATCGACGGCTTCAGCCTCATCGCCGCCTCTAAGACGCCGCCGGCGCGGACATTGGCAAAACCGTTGCGCCAGTTACGCTCGCGCTTGGGGTGCACCGGCACGTCGACGGTCAGCACCAGGGCGCCAAGCCCGTTGTCGCGGGCGCGGCCGACCAAGGCGTCGGTGACGGCCATGTCCTTGGCGGCATACATCTGGAACCAGGTGTTGTTCGGGGCGACGCGGGCGGCCTCCTCCATCGAGGCGTTGCTGCCGCCCGACATGATGTAGGGGATGTTGGCCTCGGCCGCGGCTTGCGCGAGCAGCATTTCGCCGCCGCGCCGCTGATAGAGCCCGACCCCGCCAGTCGGCGAGATGCCGAAGGGGCTGGCATAGGTGTGGCCGAAGAGCGTCTGCGTCTGGTCGCGCTTGGAAACATCGACCAGATAGCGCGGCAACAGTTGGTGCTGGTGAAAGGCGGCGCCGTTGCGCGCCAGCCCGCGCTCGTCTTCGACCCCACCCTCGATGTAATCGAACATGATCTTGGGAAGCTTGCGCTTCGCCATCTGGTGCAGGTCTTCGATGTTGACGGCGTCTTCCACTCTCATCTGGGCTCTACTCCCGGCAGCGCGGGTTCTCCGGCGCCACGCAGGATGGCCCATTTCTTGACGACACGACAACGCCGATTTGCGCACTGCGACGTGGCGCCGGGATCACTCGGCCTTCGGTCCGAGAAAGCGGCCCTCGACCGTCGAAATCACCCCGCGCGACAATCGCTCGCTAAACCCGGCAATAAAGGCCAACGCCACGAACTCGAAATTGGCCTGCGGTCCCTGGGGAAAATTGAACGGGAGTATTTGCCCTTGGAGAACCGCAAATAGGAACAGCGCGAAGGCAATCCCGATCACCGGCCGCATCGCGCCGATCATCCACAAGAGCCGCCGGTCGGTGCCGGCAAGTATCGCGAACGATTGGATCCGGGTGAGGATGCTGACGATACTGCCCAGCCCGCCGGCGGTTCCGATCGCAATGATCAACCACGGCGAGACGTTGAAAATGTAAAAGGCCGGATACCGCGCCGCTTCTGTCAGACTCCATCCTGAGGTCTGCCAGAAATAAGAGAGGATTACATCGATCGCCAACAACGCCACAAAGAACAACAGCACGCCAAACGTTACGTGCAGCGCCGGCAAACCACTAATGGGCCGCAGCTGATTGGCCAATCGGCCGATCATCCGCCGCGCGGTTGGCGCTTCGATATCGTCGCGGCCGAGATAGCCGGCGATTATCGTCGCCTCGCGCACCAACGCGCGGTCCTTGACTCTCTTAAGATCCGGCAGCAGCCCGACAAACCGGCAGAACTCGGGATCGAGGGCGGCCTTTGTCGTAAAACGCTGGGCAATGAGGCCGCAGATCTCCTCGAAATCGGAGTCGAATTCCGGATCCGACCGCTTGTGTAGTGCGCTGCCAGGTATTTCGCTGGTAGCGTCAGGGGCCACCGGGTGCGACGCGGAGAGGCCGGCCTCCAGGGCATCGGACGAGTTCGACCCGGAAAACTCGTTACCTTACTGTGCATGGCCGCCACCCTCGAAGGGGATCGGAAACCAACGCCCAATCGCTAATGGCAAGGATAGCGGTTTCCGCCACCGGGGCTTGTGATGTCCGTCACATTCGCGGGACTTTTTTTAAAAAGGGCCACCCAAGAGGCGGCGCCACCGACCCGCGTTCAGCGATTGCTCGCCCAGTCGTTGTGCCACAGGAAATCGGGGCCGAGCTGATCGAGGCTGGGGCAGCCGATCTGGCCCATGACGAGGTCGATCTCGCCGCGGAAGATCTCGACCGCCTTCTTGACTTCGGGGAGGCCACCCGCTGCGGCGCCGTATAGCGTCGGACGGCCGAAAAAGACGAAATCGGCGCCAAGGCAGAGCGCGATCAGAATGTCGGCGCCGCGCCGCGCGCCACTATCGAGGAGGATCGTCACCTTGTCGCCGACAGCCTGCTTGATCGCCGGCAACACGTCGAGCGAGGCCGGCGCCTGATCGAGCTGCCGTCCGCCATGGTTGGACACAAGAATCCCGTCGCAGCCCACGTCAACCGCGCGCTGCGCGTCGGCCGGGCTCATGATGCCCTTGACGATCAGGGTGCGCGGGAAGAGGCGGCGATAATTCTCCAGGTCGCGCCAGGTCTGCGCGTTGAACGGCCGCACCGAGGACGCATGCTTGTAGACTTCCTCGGCGTCTGCTCCGGGGGGCGCATAGGGTTGCCAGTTCTGCAGCATCGGCGTGCCGCCGCCGCGCTTCAGATATTCGACGATCCAGCCGGGGTGGCTTAAGGCCTCGATCAATATCGCCGGCTTCAGGCTCAACGCCTGAAAGAGCCCGCCGCGGATATTGGCAAAGCCGTTCCTGATGTTGCGCTCGCGCTTTGACCCTACGGGGGTGTCGACGGTCAAGACCAGCGCGCCGAGCCCGGCATCGGTCGTGCGCTTGATGAGGTCAGCGTTGATCTCGGGCTGCTTCGCGGCATAGAGCTGGTACCAGGCATTGCTGCCGGCGACGCGCCCGGCGCCCTCGATCGAATTGTTGCTGGCGCCGGACATGATGTAGGGGATGTTGGCTTCGTGCGCCGCCTCGGCCAGCATCAGATCGGCGCCGTAACGGAAGAGGCCGGCGCCCCCGGTCGGCGAGATCCCGAAGGGGCTGGAAAATTTGTGGCCGAAGATGGTCTGCGACTGGTCGCGCGTCGACACATCGACCAGATAGCGCGGCAACAGCTGATGCTTGTGAAAGGCCGAGGTGTTGCGCTCGAGACCGCGCTCGTCCTCCAGGCCGCCCTCGATAAAGTCGAAAGCGATCTTCGGCAGGCGCCGCTTGGCCATCTGGTGCAGGTCTTCGATATTGACCGCTTGATCGATCCTCATCGGGATGGCTCTCGCTAAAGGGCGCCGATCATGGCGCGGGCGTCTTTATGTCGGGCGGCGCGCGGTGACGAGCAGGAAGGTTGCCGGCAGGCGCACCTCGCCATTTGGCAAGGCATAGGCGGCGAACGCGGTCTCGGTTTCGGCGATGATCGCCTCACGTGCCGCCGCGTCAGCGCCTTTCTCGTCCATCAGTCGCTGAACGGCGCCAAACATGCCGACATGTTCGGCGACGACCGCCACGTTTTCGCCGTGGATATGGAAGTCTCGCGGCTCGATCGCGGCGTCGGCGAAGCCGGCCCCGGTCAAGACGCCGCGCAGGTAATCGCGGTCGCCAAACACGTGTGGCCCCGGCGCATGGGGTGGCGTCGGCGCCGGCGGTCCGAGCCGGCGTACCGCAATCTCGAACGGGATCCTCCAGTGGGTGTTCTCGCTCAAGCCCGCCCACACCGCGACGCACAGCCGCGCGCCCGGTTTCAGCGCGGTCAAGAGATTGCGAAAGGCGGCGGTAGGGTCGGCGAAGAACATGACGCCGCAGCGCGAGGTCACCAGATCGAAGCTCGCCGGCGGAAACGGGTGGACCTGGGCGTCGGCAAGGAGCAGCGTGACGTTGGTAATGCCGCGCTCGGCCATACGCTGCTGCGCCGCGTCGAGCATCGGCCGCGAAATGTCGACGCCGGTGACGTGGCCGCCCGGCGCCACTGCCCGAGCGTACGGCTCGGTCGTGACCCCGGTGCCGCAGCCGATATCGAGCACCTGTTCGCCTGGGCTCGGCCGTGCCCCCGCCAAGAGCATTGCCAGCATCTCGACGTTGCGGGCTTCCTGCAGCGCCTGGCGCCCGACCCAGCGCGGCCCGGCAACCTCATTCCAATAGCGCCGCATCTCGGCATTGGCCGCGGCTGGCTCGGGCTTTGCTTCACTCATGTTTCCGGCTCTGCTGTTGTATTGCGAGGCACCTCAGGATGACGGCCGCCTTTGACGCCATCAAAACGCCCGTCATCGTGAGGAGCGCCCCACGGGTCCGGCCTGCGGCCGGCCCGAGGACAAGCTCCGGCGCGTCTCCTCGAACGACGCACCGCGCCACGCACCCCGGGCGGGGCGGAAGGGAACCTCAAACGATCCCCTCGGCCTTCAGCGCGTCGATCTCGCCGGCGCTCATGCCGAGCCAGGAGCCGAGCACATCGGCGTTGTGCTGGCCCAACAGCGGTGACGGCTTGACCCGGGGCGGCGTGCCGTCAAAGCGCACCGGCCAGGCCGGCATCTTCACTTTGCCGGTGGTCGGATGCTCGATCGTCTGCATGATGCCGCGCTCGGCGAGCGAGGGATCGTTCATCAATTCGAGCGTATCGAAGACGGCGCCCGCCGGGACGCCAGCCGCGCCGATGATCTTCATCGCCTCTTCCTTGGTGTGCTGGCGGGTCCAGGTCGCAATCAGCTCGTCGACCTCGGCGGCACGCTCGCTGCGCGCCCCTCCGCTGTCATAGCGCGCGTCGCCGACCAGGTCCTCGCGGCCGATCGTCTTCAACAAGCGCCGCCAGTGGTCGGCGTTGGCGCGGCTGCAGAACACATAGACGTAATCATTGGGGCCGCCGGGCTTGCACGGATAGAGCGCCGACGGCACGAGCCCGCCCGGGGTCGAGTGGCTGTAGCCGCTGCGCTCCTGCGCCTTGCCGCTCTGCTGGGTGCGCGAGAACGGCACCCGCATGTAATGGATCATCGCGTCCTGCATGGCGACTTCGAGACGGCGGCCCTGCCCCGTCTTCTGGCGCTTGTAGAGGGCGCCCAGGATGCTGATCGCCATCAGCATGCCGGTGCCGGTGTCGCCAAAGGAGGGGCCGGGCTTGGTCGGCGGCTCGCCGGCTTCGCCGGTGACACTGAACGTGCCGCCGGCGGCCTGCGCGATCATGTCGAAGGCGAGCGATCTCTCATACGGGCTTCCGGTTCCGAAGCCCTTGACGCGGCAATAGATGATGCCGGGGTTGATTTTCTTTACTTCGTCATAGCTCAGCCCCAGGCGCTCGATCGTGCCGGGCGCCATGTTCTCGACCGTGACGTCGGCCTGTTTCAACAGCGACTTGACGATTTCGAGACCGCGCGGCGATTTGAGATTGAGGGTCAGCGACTTCTTGTTGGCGTTGAACTGGTGGAAATACCAGGGGTCGTTGTCGGGCTTGCCGGGCTGCTGGCGGCGGCCGGGATCGCCGGTCAGCGGGTTCTCGATCTTGACCACCTCGGCGCCGAGCCAGGCAAGCGAACTCGGTGCAAGACGGCCCCGCCTCGAACTGGGTGAAATCCACCACCTTGATGCCTTCCAGACAATCGAGCTCAACGCCGATCTCAGCCATCATTTCCTCCCACAACGCATTCTGACGCAATCTGGCGATACGGTGCCCCGGCCCGGCCCCCGAGCGCAAGACGGAAGTGGCGAACCGGTCGAAACGGCGACCACCGATCGGCTGGACACTTGCGACGACTACTGATAACCCGTATAAATGATCGGCTTCGAGTGGGATGAGGAAAAGGCTGCCCGGAATCTCATCGAGCACGGGGTTAGTTTCGAGCAGGCTGCCCTCGCTTGCCTCGATCCGTTCGCGGTCGAGTGGATCGATGAGCGCCAGAATTACGGCGAGGAGCGGATAGGCTTGCTCGGCTTGTATCGGCGCGAGGTGCTGTTTGTCGCTTACACTGAGCGCGGCGAGAACATTCGGATCATCACGGCCCGCCGAGCGGAACGAATTGAGCAAGATCGATATTATCGTGAGAACTCGCCCTGACCGGACATTGCATCGGGTGCTGCCCGACGGCAGCGAAATTCCGATGCCCGTGCCGGGCCCGCTCACTGCGATGACCGAAGGGGAAATCGCCGCGGCGGCGCTGCGCGACCCGGACGGGCGGCCGATGTCGGACGAAGAATTCCGGCGCGCTCGCCGGGTGCCTCGCACCAAGACGCTGCGGCGGGCGCTCGGGCTGACGCAGGAGCAGTTCGCCGCTCGGTATCACATCCCGCTTGGAACGCTGCGCGATTGGGAGCAGGGCCGGTCCGAGCCCGACAAGCCGGCCCGCGCTTATCTCACAGTGATCGCCCGCGATCCGGAAGCCGTTCGTCGCGCCCTGGAGGCAAAACCCGGCTAAACCAGGCTCAACCCGTCATTCGGGCGAGGCGGCGCTCGGCGAGGCGGACGAAGAGGGCGGCACCGTAGGGCAGCGCGGCGTCGTTGAAATCGTAGCCGGGGTTGTGTACTTCGCACCCGCCCTCGCCGTCGCCATTGCCGATCTGGATATAGGCGCCGGGCACCCGCTCCAGCATGTAGGAGAAATCCTCCGACGCCATGACGAGGTTGCCGTGGCGGTTGACATTGTCTTCGCCGACCAGCTCGGCGGCGGTGTCGGCGATAAAGCGGGTCTCGTCGGCATGGTTGACGAGCGGCGGGAACAGCCGGCGGAAATCGAGGCTGGCGGTTGCGCCGAAACCGCCGGCAACGCCCTCGGCGATGGCCCGCATCCGTTCTTCGACAAGGTCCATCGTCGTATGGCTGAAGCAGCGCACGGTGCCGCGCAAGACGGCGCGCTCGGGGATGACGTTATAGGCGTCGCCGCCATGGATTTGCGTCACGCTGACGACAACAGTGTCGACCGCACGCACATTGCGCGCGACGATCGATTGGAGCGCCGTTGTGATGTGGCTCCCGACCAGCACCGGATCGACCCCGGCCTCCGGGCGCGCGCCGTGGGCGCCCTTCCCGATGATTGCGATATCGAAAAACGCGCCGCCCGCCATCATCGCTCCCGGGCGGATCTGGAACTTGCCGATGGCGAGCCCCGGCCGGTTGTGCATGCCGAAAATCGCGTCGCACGGAAATTCGTCGAAAAGCCCGTCGTTCACCATCGCCGCGCCGCCGCCGAGGCCCTCTTCGGCCGGCTGGAAGATGAAATGCACGGTGCCGTCGAAATTGCGGGTCCGCGCAAGATGACGCGCCGCGCCGAGCAGCATCGTCGTGTGGCCGTCATGGCCGCAGGCATGCATCCGGCCGGCGTGTTGCGAGCGATGGGCAAAACTGTTGGCCTCCAGGATCGGCAGGCAATCCATGTCGGCTCTGAGCCCGATCGCGCGCGGCGAGTTGCCGACCCGCAGGCGCCCGACGACCCCGGTCTTCGCCATGCCGCGATGCACCTCGATGCCAAAGGCGGCGAGCTTTTCGGCGACGAGATCAGAGGTGCGCTGTTCCTCGAACCCCAATTCGGGGTGGGCGTGAATGTCGCGGCGCCATGCGGTCAGTTCGTCATGACCAACGCGAATTTCCTCGATAATGGGCATCGGCATCGATCCTCGGGTGGAATGAGCGGTTATAGCGCGACCCGGGCCACCGCGGCGAGGGTATAGAGGCCGGCGGCGCCCAGCACCAGGATCGCGAGGCTGGCGGCGGCTTCGTTGCCGAGCCGGCCGGCGACCCAGCGGCCGACGAGGCCGCCGGCCCAGGCGACCGGGACGAGGCTCGCCGCGGCGATCCAGGTCGCGCGCGGCACCCCGATCGCAGCGATATGCGCGAGGAGAGTTGCCGCATAGACCAGCGCGAAATACGTCAGCAATGTCGCGCGTACCGCCCGCGGCGGGGCGCCGGTCAGCATCAGATAGATCAGCACCGGCGGGCCGGCCATGCCGACCATCGCGGTGGCGACCCCCGAAATCGCGCCGGTGGCGAGATCGCCGCCCGTCGATAAGGCAAATGCGGCCCTCCGCCGGCGCCAATGGTTGGCGGCCAAGACGCCGGCGAACACCGCGATTATCGCCCCGGCGGCAGCGCGCACCAGCACCGGGTCGGCCAGGTTGAAGGCCAAGAGACCGATCGGAAGCCCGGCCAGACTGCCGAGCGAGAGGCGCAAGAGCAGCGGCTTTTGCACCAGATGCTGCACCCCGGGCAGTACCACGACCGACAGCGCCAGGGTGACGATGATGACAAGCTGGATCGCGGCGCCGGGTGCGGCGAACAGCAGAAAAAACGGCGCGGCGAGCACCGCAAAGCCGAACCCGTTGGCCGCTTGCAACAGGGCCGCGGCAAAACTCGTCGCCGCCAACCCGGCCCAGTCGGCCGGGGTCACCGCTGCATCATCATCGCGGCGGCATCATCGCGGCGCCATCATCGCGACCCGGGTGCGATAGCCGCAGCAGAACCGATCGACAAAGGCTCGGGCATCGGCTTCGTCGGCGAAATAGAACGCGACGGCGTCATTGAACACACCGTCGAGCCCGGCCGGGGCCGATGCCCAACCCGCCGGCCCGCAATGCCTGTCGAGCCAGGCCTGAATTGCCGCGAGCTGTGGACCGAACCCGCCCGGCGGCACCGCGACCAGCACCCGGCCCCGATAGGATTGCGCAGCCGTCTCGCGTTGCGTTGCCGGCTCGGTCATGGGGATCGCCTGAGTTCCTGCTTTGTTCGGAGCCAATATACCTTCGCCGGCACGATTGTCGAGGGCTGGCTCAGCCCTGTGCCGCGATTTGGCGCAACACCGGGCGCAGCGCCCAGGTCAGCGGCAGGGTGACCAGCACGACGGCGGCGATCAGCATCATCATCACCGGGACATCGATGAGGTCGCTGACGAGGCCGTAGAGGACCGGCGCCAGCGCGCCGGCGCCGACCCCGCCGGTATAAAAGATACCGAACGCGCGCTGCCGGCGCTCGGGGGCGACAAGCTCGGGAACCGTGCCGTAGAGCACCGACGAGGTACCGTTGAGCGCGACCCCGATCAGCGGCAGCAGCGTAAGGCCCGGCACCAGCGGCAGCGGCAGCAGCATCAGGATCAGGGCGGTGGTCAATCCCTCGGTCAGAATCGTCGCCCGCACCATGCCGAGCCGCACGCCAAGCCAGCCGCAGACCAGTTTTCCCGCAGCGCCGCCGGTGAAGACGAGGGTGAGTGCGGTGCCGATCATCGGCAGGTCGGCGCCCTTCATCTTCAACAGGAACGGCAGGAACGTCAGAAATCCCATTCGCGTCGCGCTGTCGATCATCGCGATCGCCAAGAGCAGCGGAAAGCCGCGCCCGACCGGCTTGGGCCTGGCTGCGGTCTCGGCCTGGTTCGAGGGAGCGCGGCTTGCCGACCGGCGGGGAAGGCCGCGCACGCTGAGGATCGCCGCGGCAGCGGCCAGACCTATGAGGCCGATGACGGTGGTCGTCGCGCGCCACGGCAAGATCATCAAGAGCCCGGCGGTCGCCGCTGGGAACGCCATCTTGCCGAGATCGCCAGAGAAATTGTAGGCGGCGAGCGCGCCGCGCGAGCGTGGTCCGGCAAAGGCCTCGGCCACGAGATGGGCGCTGATCGGATGCTGCACGCTCGATCCGGCGCCGCCGATGATCAGCGCCACGACCAACAGTAGGAAGCCGCTGCTCGCCCCGGCGATCAGAAACCCGACACCGGCGAGCGCGGTGCCGATCCCGAGCAGCAGCGGACCGCCGATGCGCAGGGCGAGCCAGCCGGAAGGCATCTGCAATGCCGCCATCGAGCCGTAATACAACGCCCGCAACGCGCCGACCGCGGCGTAGCCGAGGCCGAATTCGACCTGCCACAGCGGTAGGAGCACGTAGAGGAGGTCGGTAAAGCCGTCATGCAGCACATGCGCGCCGCAGGCGATCCCCATCGTGCGCCGCTCTGGCGCCGCAATCCGCTCGAGGCTCGTCGTGATCAGTGACATCGCGGGATGCTGACGCGACGGGCCACGGAACGCAACCATCACTCATCCGTCGTGCCCGCAAAAGCGGGCATCCAGGGCAGGCGACGATACGCTGGTACTGGGTTCCCGCTTGCGCCGGAATGACGGATGCGCTCGGGCGGCGGGCGGCGTATTTTCTGCGTCACGTTCGCCGCTGGACAAGCAGGGGGAAGAGCGATGGCCGATTTCGATCTCGTCATCCGCAACGGCACGGTGGCGACCGCCGCCGATACAACGCAATGCGACGTCGGCGTCAAGGACGGGATCGTCGCCGCGCTCGGCGCGGGCCTCGGCCCGGGGGCGCGCGAGATCGACGCGAGCGGCCGGCTGGTTCTGCCCGGGCGGCATCGACAGCCATTGCCATATCGAGCAGCGCTCCTCGGCTGGAATCATGTGCGCCGACGATTTCTACAGCGCGACGGTGTCGGCGGCGTTCGGCGGCACGACGACGGTCATTCCCTTCGCCGCCCAGCATCGCGGCCAGTCGCTGCGCCAAGTCGTCGAGGAGTACCACGAGGCGGCCCGGCCCCAAGGCGGTGATCGACTACGCCTTCCACCTGATCATCTCCGACCCTTCCGAGCACGTGCTGGGGCAGGAACTGCCGGCCCTGATCCGCGACGGCTACACCTCGTTCAAGGTCTACATGACCTACGACCTCCTGCGGCTCGACGACCGCCAGATGCTCGACATCCTCGCCGTTGGCGCGGCGCGAGGGCGCCTTTGTCATGGTCCATGCCGAAAACCACGACATGATCCAGTGGCTCGCCGACCGGCTCCTGGAAAACGGGCTGGCGCAGCCGCGCTACCACGCCGTCTGCCACGCCCGGATCGCCGAGGGCGAAGCGACCAACCGGGCGGTCGCCCTGTCCGCAACTCCTCGACGTGCCGATCCTGATCGTCCACGTCTCGGCCGCCGAGGCGATCGATGTCATCCGCGACGCGCAAACCAAGGGCCTCAAGATCTACGGCGAGACCTGCCCGCAATATCTGTTTCTGACCGCCGACGACATCGTCGATGGACCTCGAAGGCACCAAATTCTGCTGCTCGCCGCCGCCGCGCGATAAGGCGGGCCAGGAAGCGGTGTGGCGCGGGCTTTCCAACGGCACCTTCCAGGTGTTCTCCTCCGACCACGCGCCCTATCGCTATCGACGCTACCGGCAAACTGCCGAAAGGCGACAAGACCACCTTCAAGGACACCGCCAACGGCGTCCCCGGCATCGAACTGCGCGTGCCGCTTGTTGTTTTCCGAGGGGGTCGGGCAAGGGCCGCATCGACCTCAACCGCTTTGTCGCGCTGACCGCGACCAACGCCGCCAAGATCTACGGCCTCTATCCGAAGAAGGGCACGATCGCGGTCGGCAGCGACGCCGACATCGCGATCTGGGACCCGGAGCGCCAGGTCACCGTGCGCGCGGGATACATCCACGACAATGTCGGCTACACGCCCTATGAGGGGATGCACCTCACCGGCTGGCCGGTCACGGTATTGTCGCGCGGCCGCATCGTCATCGATGACGGCAAGCTCGTCGCCGAGCGCGGCAGCGGCAACTTCCTCCCCTGCGCCCTCTCCGACGCCGCCAAACCGCTCGGCCGCACGACCCGGAACTCGAGTTCGCCGCCGCGACATCCGGTGGGCCGTTGTTTAACGCAGCGTCTGAAGGAGGACCCCCGATGTCCCGCAAACTGCGCGCCGCCGTTGCCCAGCTCGGTCCGATCCATCTCGCCGACAGCCGCGCGGCGGTCGTCAAGCGGCTGATGGCGCTGCTGCGCGAGGCGCACGGCCAGCGGCGCTCGGTTTGTCGTTTTTCCCGAGCTGGCGCTGACGACGTTCTTTCCGCGCTGGTGGATGACCGACCAGGCCGAGATCGACCGCTATTTCGAGCGCGAGATGCCGGGCGCCGGAGACCCGGCCGCTGTTCGATCTCGCCGCGCGAGCTCGGCGTCGGGTTCTATCTCGGCTATGCCGAGCTGACCGAGGAGAAGGGCGAGCCGCGCCACTACAACACCTCGATCCTGGTCGATCCCGACGGACGAATCATCGGACGCTACCGCAAGATCCACCTGCCCGGGCATTCCGAGCACCTGCCGAAGGCGCCGTTCCAGCATCTGGAAAAGCGCTACTTCGATGTCGGCAACGAAGGCTTTAGCGTGTGGCGCGATGCTGGACGCGGTCGTCGGCATGTGCATCTGCAACGACCGGCGCTGGCCCGAGACCTATCGGGTCATGGGGCTGCAGGGGGTCGAGATCGTCGCGCTCGGCTACAACACGCCGATCGAGAACATCCACACCCGCGAGCCCGAGCATCTGCGGATGTTCCATCACCTGCTGTCGATGCAGGCCGGCGCCTACCAGAACGCGGCCTGGGTGCTGGCGGCGGCCAAATGCGGCGCCGAAGACGGGTTCGGCCTGATCGGCGGCTCGGCGATCATCGCGCCGACCGGCGAGATCGCCGCCCGGCGCTCGGCGAGGACGACGAGGTCATCACCGCGACCCTCGATCTCGAACTCGGCGACTACCTGCGGCGCACGATCTTCAACTTCGAGAAGCACCGCCGCGTCGAGCACTACGGCCTGATCACCAGCCGCACCGGCGCGAAAGTTGAGGTTTAATAATATTGTCATCCCGGCGAAGGCCGGGACGCATTTTTCAACATCGGGTAATGGGCGGTGGCTCTTCTCGGAGGCCGATAGGATCGGATCGGCTTCACACTGGAAGAGGAGACCCAACTCATGGAGTATTTTGCCGGTTTGGATGTCTCGATGGCAGAGACACACGTTTGCGTCGTGACCGGAAACGGCGCGGTGATCCACAGCGCGAAGGTACCGTCTACGCCTGCCGATATCGCGGCTGAGCTTGCGCAGGTTCCGGCCTGCCGGCGGGTCGTATTCGAGACGGGCCGAATGGCTCCGATGCTCTACCACGGCTTGAGCCAGCTTGGATTACCCGTCGTCTGCGTCGAGAGTCGGCAGGCCTATCAGGCGCTGAAGTTGTTAGCGACGCACAAGACCGACCGCAACGATGCACGCGGCCTGGCGCATCTCGCCCGCACCGGCTTCTTCAAGCCGGTTCATGTGAAGTCCCTGTCGGCACATGCTGTCCGGTCGCTGATCATCGCTCGCAAGAAGCTGGTCGGTCAGCGGGTCACTCTGGAGAACCAGATCCGCGGCCTTGCCGTGGTGTTCGGCGTCCGACTGCCACGTGCGCTCAGCCCTGCCTTCATCAGGCAGGCGCTCCAGGCGAGCGAAGGCATTCCTGGCCTGTCCGCCGCCATGCGGGGTCTGGTTGCGGCGCGTGTCGCTGTGCTCGCCGCCGTCGTGGCGATCGACGCGGACATAAGACGGATGGTCAGGGCGTCCGACGCGTGCCGGCGGCTGATGAGCATTCCCGGTGTCGGCCAGCTCACTGCGCTCGCCTTCACAGCCGCAGTCGACGATCCCAGCCGCTTCCGACGATCCCGTGACATCGGTGCTTATCTCGGTTTAGTGCCGCGGCGCTACCAATCAGGCGAGGTTGACTACACCGGCAGCATCTCGAAGTGCGGCGATCGACGGGTCCGCACACTCTTGTACGAGGCCGCAAACGTCATGCTGACGCGCTACAAGGGACCGCTGAAGCTCAAGGACTGGGCAATCGCGATCGCCAAACGATCGACGATGCGAAAGGCGCGGATCGCGCTCGCCCGGCGCCTCGCCATCATCATGCACGCCATTCTGCGACACGGCACCGAGTTCAAACCGGCGTAGCGAGCAGCACTAGCCGGATAGGAGATCGAACCGAGCTCCCGAGCGGAGCGACGCCCGAGGGAGGGAGTAGATGATGGCGCCGATTCTGTAGCATACGGTCAGTTTGGCCGATTGCGATTTCAACCGAGCCGCTCTGCACCCAGCTAACCCCATCAAGTGCCACATGAGCACGTAGAGAACGCAGACACCCTACAGGCGTCAATATCGCTCACAAACGAGCCGCCGCCCCTTGACCCATTAGAGAACTGTCTCGGACGCGGATCGATGGATCCCGGCCTTCGCCGGGATGACAATTGAAGGGTGCGGGAGAGAAGTTCCTACTCCCGCCCGTAGCTGTCTTCGAAGCGGACGATGTCGTCTTCGCCGAGATAGCTGCCCGATTGCACCTCGATGACGTGGAGCGGGATCTTGCCCGGATTTTCCAGGCGGTGCGCGGTGCCGAGCGGGATGTAGGTCGACTGGTCCTCGGTGAGGATCAGTTCTTCGTTGCCGCGCACGATCCGGGCGGTGCCCTGGACGACGACCCAATGCTCGGCCCGGTGGTGGTGCATCTGCAACGAAAGCTTGCCGCCGGGCTTTACCGTGATGTGCTTGACCTGGACCCGGTGGCCGTTGTGCAGGGCCCGGTAGGTCCCCCAGGGGCGGTGCACGGTCGAGAGCGCGTCGGCTTCCTCGCGCCGCTCAGCGAGGAGGCGGGCGACCAGGGTTTTCACCTCTTGGGTGCGGTTGCGCGGCGCCACCATCACCGCATCGTCGGTGGCGACAACGACCAGATCCTCGACCCCGACCGCGGCGATCAGCCCATTCTCCGAGCGCAAATAGCAGTTGCTCGTCGCCTCGGCGACGACATTGCCGAGGAGCGCGTTGCCGCGCTCGTCCTTTGTTCCCAATTCCCAGAGCGCGTCCCACGAGCCCAGATCGCTCCACGCCATCGCGACCGGCACCACCGCCGCGCGCTTGGTGTGCTCCATCACGGCATAATCGATGGAGTCGCTCG
This sequence comes from uncultured Alphaproteobacteria bacterium, assembly GCA_963734125.1. Taxonomy (GTDB): domain Bacteria; phylum Pseudomonadota; class Alphaproteobacteria; order ATCC43930; family CGMCC-115725; genus DATARH01. Next base: position 73,609 of record CAVTGB010000086.1, on the reverse strand, counting down.
CGCAGGCGGCAAACGCCGTCTTGTCGAGGCGGATGAAATCGCTGTCGACCCGCGCGCCCGCCAGCGCCGCCTTGCAGGCGGCGAGCATATCGGGGCGCAGGCGCCCGAGCTCGGCGAGATAAAGCGCCACCGGAAAGAGGAAGATGCCGCTATTCCAGAAATGGTCGCCCGAGGCGAGGTAGTGCTCCGCGGTCGCCGCATCCGGCTTTTCGACAAAGCCCTTGACCGCGAAGGCGCCGTCGCACCCCGCGAGCACCTCCCCTTTGGCGATGTAGCCATAGCCGGTCTCGGCGCGCTCGGGCGTGATGCCGAACGTCACCAGATGCTCGCCGCGCGCCGCCGCAGCCGCGCGCTCGACGGCGCGGCGGAAGGCGTCAAGATCGCCGATCACGTGATCGGACGGCATCACCAGCATCAACGCCTCGGGCTCGCGCGCCGCGAGCCGCAACGCGGCAACGCAAGCCGCCGGGGCGGTGTTGCGGCCGGTGGGCTCGAGCACCAGCGCATCGGGCAGGGCGCCGATCGCGCGCAGTTGCTCGGCGATGATGAAGCGGTGCTCCTCATTGGCGATGATCAAGGGAGCGGCAAACTCGGCGTCGTTTGCAACGCGAAGCACGGTCTCCTGCAACAGGCTACGCTCCCCCGTCAGCGCCAACAGCTGCTTCGGATAGAGCGCGCGCGACATCGGCCACAGCCGCGTGCCGCTCCCGCCCGACAGGATCACCGGATGAATCATGCCGCCCTCTCGTCTGTCATCCCCGCGCAAGCGGGAATCCAGGGCCGCGAGATACCGTCACCTACCCTGGGCCCCCGCTTTCGCAGGAGTGACGACGCTTATAAACCAATTTCCCTTGTCGATCGTTAAGCGTTGCCGCGGGCCTCGCGCCAGAGGCCGAGCTTTTCCTGCACGACCCGGTCGGAGAAGCTGAACAGCACCGCTTCGCTCTCTGCGTGGTGGGTATGCGTCATCCAGCTCGGCACGACGAAGATGTCATGCGGCTCCCAGGCAAAGACCGTGTCGCCGATCCGGGTTTTGCCGCTCCCCTCGACCGCGACAAACACCGTCCCGTCGGTCGAGCGGTAGGGCTGGCTGGCGAAGCCCTTTGGCAACAGCTGAACAAAGGTGGCGATCGTCGGCATCGCGAACTCGCCGCTCGCGGGGTTCACATAGCGCAATTTATGGCCGTGATAGGGGTCCGCCGCGCCGTTGCGCTGGAGCGCGTCGAGCGCCTCGCGGGTGCGCGCGTAGGGATAGTTGAAAACCGGCGAAGTTTTGACCTCGGGCTTCCAGTCGACCGGCAGGAGGTTGTGGCCAAAGCGGGCGAAGCTGTCGCCTTGCGGGCGGCTTTCGGGCTGGACATCGTCCGGATAACCCTCGGCAAAGCTCGCCCCCAAAAGCTTGACGATCTGGATGTCGAGCCCGTCGAGCCAGACCATCGGGGCGTCAGTCTCGTTGCCGTGGTCATGCCAGGTCCAGGACGGAGTGATCACGAAGTCGCCGGGCTCCATCGCGGTGCGCTCGCCATCGACCGCGGTGTAGGCGCCGTGCCCCTCGATGATAAAGCGCAACGCCGATTGGCTGTGGCGGTGCGCCGGGGCGATCTCGCCGGGCATGATCAATTGCAATCCGGCGAACAGGGAGCCGGTAACCCCGGCTTCGCCCTGGAGCCCCGGGTTCATCAGCATCAAGACGCGGCGCGTCGCCTCCTGCGCGGTGATGAGCCCGCCCGATTCCATCAGATGCGGCCGCACATCGCGGTAATGCCAGATCGCCGGCACGCACGTCGGCACCGGCTCCGGCGTCACCATGCGGTGGAGGCTTTCCCACAGCGGCGCCAAATTTGCCGGTGCGATCCGCTCGTAGAACGCCTGCCGTTCGGCGGTGCGGGCGGGACCCGTGTCAGTTGCCATGACGAGACCTCCTACTCGGCAGCTTCCCTCCGGCGCTCGCCGAGGGTGAATCCGATTTTCGCCAGATCGCCGAGAAGCGCGGCCGATTGCGCCTCGCTCAGCGCGACCATCGGCGGGCGGACCGCGGCCCAATCGGGGTCGTGATGGAAATGCGCGACGATCCGCTTCAGCGCCGGCACCATCGGGTAGGCCTGGATCGTCTTGCGGGCGAGCGTGATCTCGGCCTGCAGCCGATCGGCCTCCGGGGTGCGCCAATTCTCATAGACCTTGCGGATCCCGGTCACGTTGACATTGCCGGTCGCGGTGATGCAGCCGACCGCGCCCTTGCGCAACCCGTCGAGGAGAAAGACTTCCGAGCCGGGGAACACGGCAAACCCCGGGTAGCGCTCGATCAGCGCGGCGGTGTTGTTCCAGTCGCCGGAGCTGTCCTTCAGACCGACGACGGTCTCTGGGTAGGCCTTGATCAGCCGCCCGACGAGGTCGAGCGAGAGGCCGAGCACGGTCTGCGGCGGGATGTGATAGAGAAAAATCCGCAACGCCGCCGAACCGACCCGCTCGATGACCCCGGCAAAAAACGCGAACAGCCCATCGTCGTCCATGCCCTTGTAATAAAAGGGCGGCAGCAGAAGAACGCCGCCGACCCCGTGCCCGACGGCGTGGCGGATCAGGGTCGCCGCCTCGGTCACCGAGCAGGCCCCGGCCCCCGGCATCAGCTTTGCCGGCGGGATCCCGGCCGCGACCAGGCGGTCGAGCAGTTCCGTCCGCTCGGCCCCCGACATCGAATTGGCTTCGCTGGTCGTGCCGAAGATCGCCAAGCCATCGGCGCCCTCATCGAGGAGCCACCGGCAGAACGCGATGAACCGCCCGGCGTCGGGCTCGCCCGAGCGGGTGAACGGGGTCAGAACCGGGACCAAGACCCCGGCAAACGGCGAAGACGCCATCGACATGCTCCTTGGCGACAAAACGGCGGCGGACCGCCGAAATAAGCGCCCGCGGGCAGGTCGCGTCAAGGAGATCGAAGTATCCCTGGTAGGCTCGCGAGGCGCCGGTCGGCCAGCCCCTGGTGAGGGGCAGGCCCGATGCCTCAGACCGTTTGCAGGATCTTTTCCTTGGTGATGTCGGGCGCCATGATCTCGTGCCAGTCGGCGTCGCGCGCCAGCACCTCTTCCCCGGCGCGGATGTGATAGTAGCTGGTGCCGGTGCCGGCCGGATTGCCGCCATCCTTCACGGCCATGACCGCCGCGCGCAGCATCCGGCGGGCTTGGCCGATCGCCTTGTCGGCCGGCCCGAGGTGCTCCTTCGAGCGGTCGACGATGCGCCCCATCGTCTCCTGCAGTGCACGGTCCTGCTGGTTGATGCCGTCGATCCCGGTGTAGCTCTCGGTGCGCTGGACTTCGCGATTGAGCCCGTAATTGTTCGAGCGGTTCTGCTTTGACCGGAAGGTCGTCTGGTCGACGAAGTCGGGGCCGTTGCCGATGCCGCGCTCGCGCCGGTCCTCGTCTGTCAGGGGCGCATCGGTCGTCGAATACATCCAGTTGTAGACCATGCAGTTCTCGTCATCCATCGGGACCCAGATGTGGCCGGCGTCGCACGGCAGCCCCAGTCCGAGCGAGACGGGCGGATCTGGTGGAACGGCATGACGAAATGATAGGTGCGGATGTGCACGTCCGAATCGCCCAATGGCCGAATGCCGGCATAGAGATAGCCGTAATCGGTGACATCGACGACGAGGTTGGGCGCCTTGCCGCGGACAAAGGGCGAGGACGGCTTGATCCCGCCGCGCGTCGAATTGTCGGTGAGGAGGCGGTGGAGGATCGGCGCGTGCGAGGTGTCGATACCGCCTTCCAGGGCCTGCAGCCAGTTGCACTCCTCGATGACCTTCGACACATGGCGGCGCGCCTCGGGCACCTGGGTCCAGGCGAATTTGGGCGGCGCCGGCATATGTTCGGGCGGGCCGAGATAGGCCCAGACGATCCCGCCCAACTCGGCCGTCGGATAGGCGGTGATGTGGATGTGCTGCTTGAACTGGTGCTCCGGAGGCTCGTTCAGCTGATCGAGGCAGTTGCCCTCAACGTCGAATTTCCAGCCGTGGTACACGCAGCGCAGGCCGCATTCCTCGTTGCGCCCGAAAAAGAGCGAGACCCGGCGATGCGGGCAGAATTCGTCGAGGAGGCCGATCTGACCGTCGCTGTCGCGAAAGGCGACGAGGTCTTCGCCCATCAGCTTGACGCGCACCGGCGGGCAATCCGGCTCGGCGACCTCGCTCGCCAGGCACGCCGGGATCCAATAGCGCCGCATCGCATTACCCATTGGCGTCCCCGCGCCGACGCGGGTGATCAGTTCGTTTTCTTTCGGTGGCAGCATAAGCCGGCTCCTCGCATTAGCGTTTGCGGCCGCGCCCGATCGCCGGTCGGGGGGCCGTATCGGGCAAGAATAGCCTATCTCGGCGCGATTGGGAGTGAGTTTTGGAAGGGGCGGCCCCGCTCACTCGTCGACCGGGCCGCACCAGCCGGGCAGGTAGTCGGCTTCGTGGCCGCGGGCAAGGCGCAGCGCCTCCTCGCGGGCCTGATCGAAATGGCTCTCGACACGCTTCCTGCCGATCCGCCGACGCAGGAAATCGGCCCACAGAAACTCGCTGAACGGCGTCGTATCCTTGGCGAAGCCGCCGGCGCGCCGCAACGCCCCGGCGAGCGAGCGATAGGGATCGTCGACGAGGTCGGCCACCGATTGCGGGATCGCTTTGTACCCCCGCCGCTTTCCCTGGTCGTCGAACGGGTGCATCCACCCGCGATTGTCGAGCACGACCCAGAATGTGTCCTGATCGAGCCGGCCGAGATCGGCCACCAGAGTCGTCAGCACGTGCGGCACGCCCTCGTCGAAGAGGGCGCGGGCGAGATGATGGTGGTCGATCACGTAAGAGCGGGATTTCGGCCCGAGCACCACCGGGATCAGGTGCCTGCCGAGAAAAGCGCCGGCGCGGTCGTCGCCCTTGGCGCGCCATTCCTTCCGCTTGGCGCGCACCTCCTCCATCCCGACGGTGATCTGCGTCGGATGCAGTTCGCCGATCGGCACCGGCTTCAGAATCGGTTCGCGGACCACAAGCGCCTCCGCAAGTTCGCCCGCCGCGGCTCACACGGTCTGCAATATTCTCTCGGCCGTGATATCGGGGGCGATGACCGCGCGCCAGTCGGCGCCGCGCGGCAACACATCGAGCCCGGTCGTCAGTGTGTAGTAGGTCGGCTGCGATGCCCGGCGGAGTGCCGCCCTCCTCGACCGTCTTCACGGCCTGGCGCAACAGGCGACGCATATAGACGATCGCCTTGTCGGCGGGGCCGAGGTGTTCGCCCAGGCGATCGACAATCCGCCCCATGCTCTCCTGGATCGCGCGGTCCTGGACATTGACGCCGTCGATCCCGGTATAGCTCAGGGTCTTCTGCACCGCGCGGTCGATCAAGTAGTTGTTCTCGAGGCGGGCCTTCGAGCGGAAGGTCTGCTGATCGACATGAAGGGGGCCGTTGCCGAGGCCCTTTTCGAGCCGGTCGACCGCGTCGAGCGCGTCCGATTTGCTGTAGCACCAGTTGTAGACCATGCAGGTATGGTCATCGACGGGCACCCAGATATGCCCGGCGTCGGTCGGCAGGCCGCGCTCCGAAGCTGAATAGCGGATCTGGTGGAACGGCAGGATGAAATGATAGGTGCGGACGTGCATCTGCTCGTCGCCGAGCCGCCTGATGCCGGCGTACTGATAGCCATAGTCGGTGAGGTCGAGGACAATCGAGGGCGCGCCGGCGCGGACATAGGGGTTTGACGGTTTGACGCCGCCGCGCCCGGCATCGTCCTTCAACAGGCGATGCATGATCGGCGCGTGCGAGGTGTCGAGCCCGCCCTCCAAAGCCTGCAGCCAATTGCATTCCTGGACGACCTTGGTGACGTGGCGATGGGTCGGGGGCGCCTGGGTCCAGGCGAATTTCGGCACGGCCGGGATCTTGTCGGGCGGCCCCAGATAGGCCCATACGATGCCGCCCAATTCGACGGTCGGATAGGCGGTGATGTGGATCCTGCTGCTTGAACTGGTGCTCAGGAGGCTCGTTCAGCTGATCGAGGCAGTTGCCTTCGACGTCGAATTTCCAGCCGTGGTAGACGCAGCGAGGCCGCATTCCTCGTTGCGCCCGAAAAACAACGAGACCCGGCGGTGCGGGCAGAATTCGTCGAGGAGGCCGATGCTGGCCCTCGCTGTCGCGAAAGGCGACGAGGTCTTCGCCCATGAGCTTCACCCGCACCGGCGGACCATCCGGCTCGGCGATCTCACTTGCCAGGCAGGCCGGGATCCAATAGCGCCGCATCGTCCTTGCCCATCGGGGTCTCCGGCCCGATCCGGGTCAACAGCTCGTTTTCGTGGCGTGGCAGCATCGGTTCCCTCCCCCAAACTCGCGGATCAGCGAAGCGTAATCCGCCGCCTCCTCGAAACGCGCATCGCTCCCGCCCAGCACGGGGTACCCCGCTCGGCAGCTGGCCGCCGCGGCCGTGGGGCAGCGTGTGAAGCTTCAAGCTCGACCGGGTTGCCGAGCCAGATCGCGAAGCTGCTGTGGTCCTCGACGGCATCGAGTGGTCAGCGGATGCACCAGCACGTCGAGCCCGTCGCGGTTCAGCATCAGCCACGGCACGACATGCTCGAACTGGTCGGGCTTGAAGACGACGAGCACGTTGGAGATCGGGTGCGGACCGCGCGGCTCGTCGCGGAAGCCCTCGATCTCGACGCGGAATTTCTCGCTCGACCGCCGCGCACACCCGCTCGGCGACGCCGCGCGTCTTTTCCGGATCGTAATAGATGTGCGCGTGATAGCCCAAATTCGCGACGGATTGCGCGGTTTTCTCGGTCATGTTGCGGCCCTCCCTTTCGGCCGCGGTTCGATGCGACATTTTCTACACGGCACGCGCGGGTTCTTGCCTACTGGCCGGCATCACGCCGCCAGCCGCGCCGCCGCTCGCGCGCACCAGATCGGCGGCCTTCTCGCCGATCATGATCGTTGCGGCATTGGTGTTGCCCGAAACCACGGTCGGCATGACCGAGGCGTCGGCGACGCGCAGCCCCTCGATCCCGCGCACCCGCAGCTCGGGATCGACCACCGCCATCGCGTCGACCCCCATCTTGCAGGTGCTGGTCGGGTGAAACACCGTGCCGCCGCGCCGGCGCGCGTAGTCCAACAGCTCCTCGTCGCTCTGCACCGTCGGGTCCGGGCAGGAATTCCGACTCGACGAAAGCGCTGCATCGAGCGGGCTGGCGAGGATGCGGCGGCACAGCTTCAGCCCGGCGACGATGGTGCGCTGGTCGGTCTCGGCGGTCAGATAGTTCGGGTGACATCGCCGGCGGGTCGGCCGGGTTGGCGCTCTTCAAGGTGATCTGGCCGCGGCTGTCCGGGCGCAGCTGATAGGCGATCATCGTGAACCCCGACCACGGGTGCAGCCCGTCCTGCGGCCGCTCGGCGCTGAACGGCGGATCGAGCATTTGATATCGGGCGAGGCGAGCTCCGCCCGGGTGCGCGCGAACAACGCCGCGGGCGAGCTGATCATCGCCAGGGGCCCGCGGTGGAACACGTAATATTGCAGCCCGACCTTGAGCTTCTTCGCGTTGCTCAGCATCACGTCGTTGACGGTGACCGGCAGCCGGCATTTCAGTTTGATCGGCGCCGAATAATGGTCCTGCAGGCTCTGTCCGACCCCGGGCAGACGCCTGTACCACCGGGATGCCGAGCGCCGCCAGATGCGCCTCGGGCCCGATGCCGGACAGCATCAGGAGTTGCGGCGAGTTGATCGCGCCGCCGCACAGGATGATCTCGCGCGCGGCGCGGGCGGTCCCTCGTCTCGCCGCCGCGACGGAAGGCGACGCCGACCGCGCGGCTGCCCGTCGAACAGGATTTTTTCGGTCAAGCGCCTCGGTCACGACCTGCAGATTGGGGCGCTGCATCGCCGGGCGCAGATAGCCGACCGCGGTCGAGCAGCGCCGGCCGTTGCGCGTCGTCGTCTGGTGATAGCCGACGCCATCCTGGCTCGCTCCGTTGAAATCGTCGTTGCGCGGAAAGCCCAATTCGAGCGCGCTCGTCGATGAAGGCTTCGGCGATCGGGTGGCGCTCGACATCGGAAACGGCAGAGCGGGCCGCCGGCGCCATGGAACGCGTCGGCGCCGCGGGTCTGGTCTTCGGCGCGCCGGAAATAGGGGAGCACGTCCGCCGACGACCAGCCAGTGTTGCCGAGCTGGCGCCAATGGTCGAAATCCTCGGCCTGGCCGCGGATATAGACCATGCCGTTGATCGACGATGAGCCGCCGAGCACCTTGCCGCGCGGCCAGAACACCCGGCGGTCGGCGGCCCCGGGGTCGGGCTCGGTCTCGTAGCACCAGTTGACGCTCGGGTCGGCGAAGGTCTTGCCAAAGCCCAATGGGATGTGGATCCAGCGATTCTTGTCTTCGCCACCGGCTTCGATGAGGACCACCCGGGTCGCCGGATCCTCGCTCAGCCGCGCCGCCACAGCGCAGCCGGCCGAACCCGCCCCGATCACGATGTAATCAGTTTCGATCGTCGGCTGTTCCATGGCCATGTCATTTCCTCCCGCTGCGCCGGCATATCATAACCGCCGCCGCTGGCATGGCGAGAGACGTGTATCGATGAGGGCTACGCATCCCGGAACCCGGCGACGCCCGCACCCCGGTTTCGCCGGAAACTGGCTGGCCGCGCTCGCGGTCTACCGGCAGCCGCGGCTGATCGCGGTCCTGTTGATGGGGTTTTCGAGCGGGCTGCCGCTGGTGCTGACCTTTGGGACGCTGTCGTACTGGCTTGCCGAAATCGGCGTGTCGTTGACGACGATCGGCCTGTTCGGCCTGGTGCGCACCTCCTACAGCCTGAAATTCCTGTGGTCGCCCTTGATCGACCGGCTGCCGATCCCCTTTTTAACGGCTCGGCTCGGGCGGCGGCGCAGCTGGGCGCTGGCGATCCAGCTGCTGCTCGCCGCGGCGATCCTCGCCCTCGGCATGACCGATCCCCGTGTCGATCCCGCCCTCACCGCGCTCGCCGCGGTCATCGTCGCCTTCCTGTCGGCGAGCCAGGACATCGTCATCGACGCCTACCGCATCGAACTCCTGCGTCCCGACGAGCAGGGCGCAGGCGCCGCGGCGACGCAATGGGGCTACCGCTTCGGGATGCTCGCCTCGGGGGCCGGCGCGCTCTATGCGGCGAGCTTTGGCGGCTGGCGCTTCGCCTACGCGGTGATGGCCGCGCTGATGGGGGTCGGCATGCTCACCGTATGGCTGACCCCGGAGCCGGATTGCGCGCCCCCGCCCGAGGCACTGCCCGGCCCGACCGCCGTTGAGCGCGCCCGGGAGTGGCTCGGCCGCGCCGTCGTCGCGCCGTTCCTCGACCTCGTTGCGCGCAACGGGGCCGGTCAGCTGATCGCGATCGGCGTCTTCATCGTTCTTTACAAGTTCGGCGACGCGCTGGCCGGCTCGATGGCAAACCCGCTGTACGTCGCGCTCGGCTTTACCAAAATCGAGGTCGCCACGATCTCAAAGGTCTACGGGGTGATTGCAACCCTCCTCGGGGTGGCGCTGGGCGGCGTTTTGGTGGCGCGGATCGGGGTCTTCCGGGCGCTCCTCATCTGCGGCGCGCTGCAGGCGGTATCGAACCTGACGTATGCCGTCCAGGTCTGGGCCGGCCACGATCTCCCGATGCTGACGCTGACGATCGCCGCCGAGAACGTGACCGGCGGGATGGCCTCGGCCGCGTTCGTCGCCTACCTCTCGCTCCTGTGCAGCCGCGAGTTTACGGCGACCCAGTACGCGCTTTTGTCTTCGCTCGCGACTGTCGGGCTCAATGTGCTCGCCGCCTCGGGCGGGGCACTCGCCGAAGCGCTCGGCTGGATCCCGTTTTTCGTACTGAGCACGCTTCTGTGCGTGCCGAGCCTTCTTCTCTTGTGGTGGCTCATGCGCCGCGCCGCGACCGCTCAGCCGTAGGCGAAAAGCCCACTGCGGTGCCGCTTGAGCCAGGCGCGCGCCGATGCGCAATCGGGCGTAAGGGTCCGCACCACCCGCCAGAAGCGCGGCCCATGGTTCATCTCGGCGAGGTGGGCCACCTCGTGGGCGACGACATAATCCATGACCGCCTCGGGCGTCAGCACGAGACGCCAGCTGAACGAGAGTGCGCCCTGCGCCGAACAGCTGCCCCAGCGGCTCTTGGTCTCGCGCACCCCGACCCGGGCAATCGGCCGGCCGATCCGCGCGGCAAAGAGGCGGGCACGCCGGGTCAGTTCCGCGCGCGCCAGACGCACCAGATGGTCCCTCACCCGGCGCGCGAGATGGGCCGGGTCGCCGCGGACGCGGATCTCGCCACCGTGGATTGCGACCGGCGGCGCGGCCGGGTCGGTTTCCCGGGCGATGCGGTGCGGCAGCCCGAATACCGGCACGATCGCCCCTACCGCGAACGGCACCGGCGCGGGCAGGGCCTCGAGGCGGGCCGTGATCCAGCCGCGCTGCGCGGCGAGGAACTTCAGGCCATGCTCGGCCGGGACGCCATAGGGCAACACCAACTCGACCTGGCGTGAGGCCGCATCGACGCGCAGCAACAGCCGTCGCGCCCGCGGGTTGACCCGAATCGATACCGGCGCCCCGAGTTCGAGAGCGGTCGCGCGCCGCCGTACTTCCTCGCCGGAAGCGGCGGAAACCGTGCCGATGCGAGGCAGCTTCACTTAAAGATCCTTCCGCCGTATCGCACTCCGTCACAAAAGCTTCCGGCTTCGGTTGCTATTTGGCAAGGTTCCGGCCGGACGTTGGACAGCTCGGTCTCGACCGCCACAGCTTGGAGGATGCCGCATGAAACCGACAATCCTGGCCGCCGCTCTGATCGGTGCGATGATCTCGTTGCTGGCCCCCGCCGCGGCAGATCCGATCGAATTGCAGTGGTGGCACGCGATGACGGCGGTCAATGGCGAGCGGGTCAACAAGATCGCCGCCGATTTCAATGCCTCACAGACCGAGTACAAGGTGGTCCCGGTATTCAAGGGCTCCTATGCCGAGACGATGACCGCGGCGATCGCCGCCTATCGTGCCGGCAATCCGCCCGACATCGTGCAGGTGTTCGAAGTCGGCACGGCGACGATGATGGCGGCCAAGGGCGCCGTGAAGCCGGTCTATCAGCTGATGGCAGATGCCGGCGAAAAGTTCGATCCCAACGCCTACCTGCCGGCGGTCACCGGCTATTTCAGCACCGCCGATGGCAAGATGCTGTCCTATCCGTTCAACAGCTCGACCCCGGTCGTCTATTGGAACAAGGATGCGTTCAAAAAAGCCGGGCTCGACCCCGATAAGCCGCCCAAAACCTGGCCCGAAACCTTCGAGACGGCGAAAAAGCTGCGCGCCGGCGGGCTGCCCTGCGGCTTCACCGCTGCGTGGGTCAGTTGGACCCAAATCGAGAATTTCAGCGCCTGGCACAATCTCCCGCTGGCGACCAAGGCGAACGGGCTGGAAGGCCCCGATGCGGTGCTCGACTTCAACAACCCGACCGTCATCCGCCACATCGCCAATCTCGCGGCCGCCCAGAAGGACAAGGACTTCGATTACGGCGGGCGCGAGAGCACACCCGAGCCCAAGTTCATTTCCGGCGAATGCGGGATGATCCAGACCTCCTCGGCCGCCTACGGCACCTTCAAGGCCGGGGTCAAATTCCCGTTCGGCGTGACCGAATTGCCCTACTATCCCGATGTTCCGGCCGCGCCGCAAAACTCGATCATCGGCGGCGCGAGTCTGTGGGTCATGGGTGGCAAAAAGCCGGAGGAATACAAGGGCGTCGCCAAGTTCTTCACCTACCTGTCGAGCCCCGCGGTGCAGGAAGCCTGGCATGAGGCCACCGGCTATCTGCCGATCACCAAGGCGGCTTACCAGGCGACCAAGGCCTCCGGCTTCTATGACAAGAACCCCGGGACCGAAATCGCGATCATCCAGATGACGGCGAAGCCGCCGACCGAGAATTCGCGGGGCCTCAGGTTCGGCAATATGGTGCAGATCCGCGACGTCATCGCCGAGGATCTCGAAAGCGCCTTCGCCGGCAAGATGGACGCAAAAGCTGCGATCGACGACGCGGTCCAGCGCAGCAACGCGCTGTTGCGGCAGTTCCAGAAGAATGTGCAGTAGAGGCGATGGCGCTTCAGCCTCCGACATTGGCCTAGATGGAACGGCGCGTCATCTTCCCCGGCTGGGTGTGTCCGGCGCTGCTGCTGACCCCGCAGCTTGGCGTTACGATCGTGTTCTTCTTCTGGCCGGCGGCACAGGCGGTGCTGCAATCGGTGCGCGGCGGCGACGCCTTCGGTCTGGCGACCCGTTTTGTCGGGGCCGACAACTTCGCCGCGCTCTTTGCCGACCCCGACTACCTCGCCTCGTTCGCCGTCACCGCGATTTTCAGCGCCGCCGTGGCGCTCCTCGCGCTGGCGCCGGGGCTCTTGCTGGCGGTCATGGCCGACCGGGTGGTGCGTGGCGCCGCCTTTTATAAGACCGTGCTCCTCTTGCCCTACGCGATCGCGCCGGCGATCGCCGGCGTCCTGTGGATGTTTCTGTTCAACCCGTCGATCGGCGTCCTCGCTGCGGCGTTGCGCGCTCTCGGCGTCGACTGGAACTATCTGCTCGACGGCGGCCAGGCGATGGCGCTGGTTATCCTCGCCGCCGCCTGGAAGCAGGTCAGCTATAATTTCCTGTTCTTTCTCGCTGGGCTGCAGGCGATCCCGCCATCCTTGATCGAGGCCGCGGCGATCGACGGCGCCAGCCCGCACCGGCGGTTCTGGGCGATCATCTTCCCGCTGTTGGCCCCGATCAGCTTTTTCCTCCTCATCGTCAACATGGTCTATGCGTTTTTCGACACCTTCGGAGTGATCCAGAACGTGACCCAGGGGGGCCCGGCGAAGGCGACCGAGATCCTTGTCTATAAGGTCTGGTACGACGGCATCGTCGGCCTCGATCTCGGGGGCTCGGCGGCGCAGTCGGTGGTGCTGATGGCGATCGTCATCGGGCTGACGGCGATCCAGTTCCGCTTCATCGAGAGCCGGGTGCATTACGCATGAGCGCGCCCCGGACACGACGATGGTAACCGCGCGGCACACGGCATGGATCCCCCATGCCGTGCTGATCGCCGGCCTCCTGTTGGTGCTGTTCCCGATCTACGTCGCCTTTGTCGCATCGAGCCACGAATTGCCCGACATCCTCGAGGCGCCGATGACGCTCGTGCCGGGGACCCGACTCGTCGCGAATTTCGCCGAGGCGCTGACCGCCGGCACCGCCAAGACCAGCGGCGAGCCGGTCACGGTGATGCTGTTGAACAGTCTGGTGATGGCGCTCGTCATCGCCATCGGCAAGATCGTGATCTCGCTGCCTTCGGCCTATGCTGTCGTGTTCTTTCGCTTTCCCTTACGCCGGCTCTGCTTCTGGGCGATCTTCGTCACGCTGATGCTGCCGGTCGAGGTCCGCATCATCCCGACCTATAAGATCGCCGCCGATCTGTCGCTGATCGATACCTACGCCGGCCTCACTCTGCCGCTGATCGCCTCGGCGACGGCGACCTTGTTGTTCCGCCAGTTCTTTCTGACAATTCCCGACGAATTGGTCGAGGCCGCCAAGATCGATGGCGCCGGGCCGTGGCGGTTCCTTGTTGAAATGGTGATCCCGCTGTCGCGCACCAATATCGCCGCGCTGTTCGTGATCCTCTTCATCTATGGCTGGAACCAGTATTTGTGGCCGCTCCTCATTACCAACAGTCCGGGGATGACGACGATTGTCATCGGCATCCGCCAGATGATCGGCAATGGCGACACCCAGACCGAATGGCAGATCGTGATGGCGACCGCGCTCTTGGCGATCATGCCGCCGGTCGCTGTGGTGCTGTTGATGCAGCGCTGGTTCGTGCGCGGCCTCATCGACCCGGAGAAATAGCGTGGCGGACGCATCGACTGGGATCGCCTATCGCCCGGCCGCGGTCGAGGATGCCCCCGATATTCACACCCTCCTGCTGCGCCTCGCGCCCGAAATCCCGCTCCTCGCCGACACGCTCGAGCGCGAAGAAGCGCTCTACGCCCTCATCCGCAATTGCGGGCGGGTTGGGGAGTCCTGGGTCGCGCTGGACGAAGAGGCGCGCATCATCGGGTTCGTTCTGGTCGACCCGGAGGTGCTCGAGCGACATTACGCCGAGCACGAAATTTTCGATCTGCGTTATGCCGGCGTCGCTCCCGAACATCGCGGCCGGGGTATCTTCCGCGCCCTGATCGCGAAGGTGCAGGCACGCCTCGTGCCGATAACCATCATCGTGCCGCCACTCAATCGGTTCGACACGGCAGCTCGCCTCGAAAAATTCGGCTTCCGCCAAACCGTATCGGCCGGCGGCGAACAGGTCTTTCGCTGGGAGCCGGGCGCGGGCCGATGAGCTGGCGGACGGCATGCCGGCGGCTTCAATCATCAGCGCGGTCGATCAGATGGATGAACGACCCCATCACCGAGCCGCACCGCAGCCCGCCGGCGCCCAGATCGTTGCCGCAGGCATCGGCCAGCGCGAACAGCGGCGCGGCGGCGCCGGCGGCAATTGTCGTCGCGTAATGGAACTCATGCCCACGAAACCGCGCGCCCTCGGGTCCGAGCGGACCGGCGCCGAGGAGGGTCGCGGCGCGATAGCCGAGATGCAGCCCGCGCCTGGCGAAACTGGTCGCGAGCGGGAGCAGCCCCGCCATCCGGTGGGTACGGCCGGCGCCGTCGGTCAGGCTCTCGCCCAGCGCCATATAGCCGCCGCACTCGCCGTAGACCGCCGCGCCGGACGCCGCTTTTCGCTGCAGCGCCACGATAAAGCACTCCGCCGCGGCGAGCCGGCCGCCATGCAGTTCGGGGTAGCCGCCCGGCAGGTAGATGGCGTCCGCCGCCGGGTCCGGCGCCTCGTCGGCGAGCGGGGAAAAAAACGTGAGCGCAGCGCCCTGCCGGCGCCAGCCCTCAAGAACCGCCGGATAGGCGAAGAGAAAGGCATCGTCGCGCGCGACGGCGATCCGCTGCCCGAGCGGCGCCAGCGGCGAGGCTGTCCCCTCCCCTGCTTGCGGGGGAGGGTTAGGGCGGGGGTATGCGGACCGCGCGAGCGCGAGCAGGCGGTCGATGTCGAGATTAGCGGCGGCCGCCAACGCGGCGCTAGCGATGACGGCTTCGGCCGCCGCCGCCTCGCCCGCCGGAACGAGGCCGAGATGGCGTTCGGGCAGCCCTAGATCCGGACAGCGCGGCAGCGCGCCGAGAGCGGCGATGTCGGGCAGGTGGCGCGCCACCGCCGCCTCGAGCACGGCGCGGTGGGGCGGCCCCGCGACCCGGTTGAAGATGACCCCGGCGAGCGGCACCAAGGGGTCGTGCTGGGCGAACCCGGCGATGAGCGCGGCGACCGAAGCGCCCTGCCGGCGCGCGTCGACAATGAGGACGACGGGCCAGCCGGTGATCCGCGCTAAGGCCGCAGTCGAGCCGCTCTCCCCGTCGGGACCGGCGCCGTCGAACAGCCCCATCACGCCTTCGCACAGCACGATGTCGGCATCCGCTTCGAGACCGCCGACGAGCCCGGCGAGTGTGGCCGGCCGCATCGCCCAGGGATCGAGATTGATCGAGGCGCCGCCTGTCGCCGCGGCATGAAAGGTCGGGTCGATATAGTCGGGCCCGGCCTTGGCGGCGGCGACGCGCATCCCGCGCTCGCGCAACAGCCGCAAGAGCCCCGCCGTCACCAGCGTCTTGCCGCTGCCCGAAGCGGGCGCGGCGAGAATGAGGCCGCGGCCACGGGCGGGGTTGTCAGCGGGCGCCGATGCGGTCATCCATTAAACATACTTGATGCGTGAGCGTTTGAGTGATCCTTGAGCCGGCCGATACGGTGATGCTCGCCGCGGGGCAGCGGGACGGCGCGGCCCTGCCGTGGTGGGCGAAGATCATCCTCAAGATGGTGTTGACCCGGCTGCCGGTGCCGCATTCCTGGTGGCGGCGCATCGGGGTGTTTCGCCACGGCCGCCTTGCCGATGACGTCGAGCGGCGCGGCGCGAATCTTCTCGTGCACCTCTCGCATTACCGAGCGCTCGCCACCGCGCCATTGCGCCGCATTGTCGAGATCGGGCCGGGCGACAGTATTGCAGGCGCACTCTGGGCCAAGGCCCACGGCGCCGAACAGAGCTGGCTCATCGATGTCGGCCGGTTTGCGGTCGACGACCCGGCACATTACCGCGCCGTCCTCGAGTGTATCGCCCGCCACGGGCTCGTGCCCCCGGTGCTGGCGCCGCCGGGCGGCATCGCTTCGGTATTGGCGGCATCGGGCGCGGTCTACCGGACCGATGGCGTGGCGGCCTTTGTCGAAATCCCCGACGCGTCGATCGATTTCGTGTTCTCGCAGGCCGTGCTCGAGCACATCCCGCTCGGCCAATTCGAGCGCTTCCTGGCTGAGAGCTTTCGCGTGCTGCGGCCGGGCGGTGCCGCCTCGCACATGATCGACCTGCGCGACCACCTCGGAGGCGCCCTCAATAACTTGCGCTTCTCCCACCGCTTCTGGGAGTCGAGCGTAGTTTCGCGCAGCGGGTTCTACACCAACCGCCTGTCCGCTTCACAGATTTGCCGCCTCACCGAAGCGGCGGGTTTTATTGTGTCGACGACGCAGATCCTGCGCTGGACCGCATTGCCGACACCGCGGCCGGCGCTAAGCCGCGAATTCCAGGCGCGCTCGGACGCCGAGCTGACGATCGCCGGCTTCACCCTCCTCCTCAAAAAGCCGCAGCGGGATCAGGCCGCCGGCGGCGCGCCGTGACAATTGCCGACGAACCGGCGATCTTCCGAGGAAACCCGCGCGCGGAGGCTGCTGCATTGTCTGCCCAGATCGATCCGGTCGTCGTCTCGGTGATCCAGCACCGGCTGCGCGCCATCGTCGAAGAGATGGGCGAAGCGATGCTGCGCACCTCGTACTCACAGATTCTCAATTCGAGCCGCGATTTCTCGACCGCGATCTGCGATCTGGGCGGGCGGCTCATTGCCCAGGCCGAGCACGTGCCGATCCATGTCGGCGCGCTCCCGTTCGCCGCCCGCGCGGTAACCGAGTTTTTCCGCGGCGAGATCCACCCGGGCGATGTGTTCCTGCTCAACGACCCCTATCATGGCGGCAACCACCTGCCAGACCTCACCGCCTTCGTGCCGATTTTCGAGCCAAATGGCGTCGAGGGTGAGGAGCCGCGCTTCTGGTCGATCAACCGCGCCCATCAGAGCGATATCGGCGGGGCGACGCACGGCGCCTACAACGCCGCGGCGACCGATATCTGGCAGGAAGGCATCCGGATCACGCCGTTGAAGCTCTACGACCGGGGCGAGGTCCGCCGCGACGTCCTCAAGATGATCTCGACCAATGTGCGCCACCCACGCGATTTCCAGGGCGATCTGGCGGCGATGACCGGCTCGGCACATGCCGGGGAGCGGCGTTTTCTCGCGCTCGCCCAGGAATTCGGCTGGGCGGTGACGCATCAGGCGATCGAGGCGGTGCTCGACGGCGCCGAGCGTCAGACCCGGGCGGTCATCGCCCAGTGGCCGGACGGGGTCTACAAGGGCGAAGCGCTGCTCGACGACGACGGGCGCGGCAACGAGGATATCCACATCCGCGCCACGGTCACCAAATCGGGCAGCGATCTTAGGATCGACCTCTCGGATTCGCACGACGAAGTGCGGAGCTTCGTCAATTCCTCCTACCCCAACACCTATTCGGCCGTCGTCGTAGCGCTGTCGTTCTTGATCGACCCCGACACACCGAAGAACGACGGCACCTTCCGGCCGATCGAGCTCGTCGCCCGGCCCGGCAGCGTGGTGTGGGCGAGCGAGGGCCTGCCGCTCACCTTGTGCACCAGCCATTGCGGCCAGGAGATCATCGAGGCGATCGTCAAGGCGCTGGCGCCGGCCTGCCCGGAGCGGGCGATGGCCGGCTGGGGACGGCGCTTCCGTATCGCCATCCAGGGCCGGGACCCGCGCAGGGACCGTCCGTTCCTCTGGCACTTCTTCCAGGGGCGGCCCGGCGGCGGCGCCTCGGCCAAGGGTGACGGCTGGCCCGGCGCCGGCGAATGGCACTCGGCCGGCGGCATCAAATTCGGTAGCCTCGAAGTCACCGAGGTGCGCTTTCCCTTGTTCTTCAAGACCCACGAGTTCCGCCCCGATTCGGGCGGCGCCGGAGAGTTTCGCGGCGGTCCCGGCGGCATCGTCGAGATGGTCGTCGAAACCGAGGAACCGGCGGTCGGCAACACCGCGGGCGAAGGGGTGCGGCACGGCGCCTGCGGCATCCTCGGCGGCGAGGATGGCGCGACGCACTGCTATACGCTCCATTCCGGCAACATGGAGCCCCGCGCCATCCGCACCAAGGAGACCGGTCTTGTAATCCGTCCGGGCGACCGCCTCGTCCTCCAATCGGGTGGCGGCGGCGGCTGGGGCGATCCCTCCCGTCGCGACCCGGCGGCGCTGGTGCGCGATGTCGAAACAGGGTTTGTGACGAACCCCCACCCTAACCCTCCGCCGCTTGCGGGGGAGGGCTAGGGTGGGGCCAATGTACCGCGTGGGGGCCGTGTACCGGATCGGGATCGATGTTGGGGGGACGTTTACCGACCTCGTCGCGATCGACGCGGGCGGGGCGACGGTGCTGGCGAAGGTGCCCTCGACCCCCGACGACCCCTCGCTCGGCGTCCTCGATGGCCTCGAACAGCTGGCCGGGCGGTTCGGGCTCGAACGCAGCGCCCTCCTCGGCCGGACCGAGCGCATCGTCCATGGCACCACGGTTGCGACCAATGCGCTCCTCGAGCGCAAGGGCGCCAAGACTGCGCTCCTCACCACCGGGGGCCACCGCGACGTTATCGAGATGCGCGAGGGGTTGAAGGACGACCGCTACAATCTTCGCATGCCGCCGCCCGAGCAGCTTGTGCCGCGGCACCTGCGACTCGGCGTCACCGAGCGGATCCGCGCCGATGGCCGCATCGATACCCCGCTCGATCCGGCTTCGCTCGATAACGCGATCGCGGTGTTGCGCCGAGAGCGGGTCGAGGCGGTCGCGGTCTGCTACCTGCACGCCTGGCGCGATCCTGCCCACGAAGCGGCAACGCGCGCGGCGCTGGAACGCGCGCTTTCGGGGGTCTACGTCTCGCTGTCCTCCGAGGTCCTGCCGCAGATCAAGGAGTTCGAGCGGGTCTCGACGACGATCATCAACGCCTATGTCGGACCGGTATTGTCGCGCTACCTGACGCGGCTCGAAGCGCGGCTGGACGAGGCGGGCTACCAGGGCCCCACGCTCATCATCCAGTCGCATGGCGGGGTCGCGCCGATCGCCGAAGCGGGCCGGCTCGCCGCCGGCGGGGTGTTGTCCGGACCTGCCGGCGGGGTCGCCGGCAGCGTCTACGCGGGCCGCCTCCTCGGCGAACCAAACCTGATCCCGTTCGACATGGGCGGCACCTCGACCGATATCAGTCTCGTCATCGACGGCGTGGCGGCGCTTGTCATGAACCGCCGGGTGGGCGACCACCAGATCGCGCTCAATTCCCTCGATATCGCCTCGATCGGCGCCGGCGGCGGCTCGATCGCGCGGGTCGATGCGGGCGGCATCCTCTATGTCGGGCCGGAGAGCGCCGGCGCCGTCCCCGGACCCGCCTGCTACGGTCAGGGTGGCACTGAGGCGACCGTCACCGACGCCAATCTCGTCCTCGGCTACCTCGACCCCGAGAATTTCCTCGGCGGTGCTCGGTCGCTTGACCCCATCCCGGCCGCGAGCGCGGTCGACCGGATCGCCGCCGCGCTCGGCATCGAGCGCCTCGCCGCGGCGCGCGGCATCCATCGCATCGTCAACACGACGATGGCCGAAGGGGTTCGGCTCGTCTCGGTGCGGCGCGGCGTCGATCCGCGCCGCTTCGCGCTCTTTGCCTTCGGCGGCGCAGCCGGGCTGCACGCCACCGAGATCGCCCGCCAGCTCGGCCTGAAGCGGGTCATCGTGCCGCGCCTCGCCGCGGTGTTGTCGGCCTGGGGCATGCTGGCGACCGATCTTCGCTTCGAGGTCGCCCGCACCCACATCGGCGACGCTCGCACTCTCGACGGCGGTGCGGTGAAGCGGCTCTTCGCCGACATGGAAGCCGAAGGACTGGCCCGCCTGCGCGCCTCTTTCGCCGGGCCCACGAAGACTGCTCGCGCGGTCGACATGCGCTATGGCGAACAGGTGTTCGAGATCACCGTGCCGCTCGATCCGGTCGACTGGTCGGTTGCCGACCCGCTGCCGCAAATCGTCGCGCTGTTCCACCGCGGCCACGAGGCGCTCTACACCTATGCGATGCCCGACCAGGAATGCGTCCTCGTCAACGCCCGGGTCGCCGTTTCCGGCATCCTCGAGGATTTGCCGCACGAGCCCGACTTGCCCGCGGCGCCGCCCGCCCCGCCCGCCGGCGAGCGGCGGATCTACCTCGACGATTGGGTCACAGCGCCCCTCTATCGCTTCGACAGGCTCGCCCCGGCCCAGGTAATCGCCGGCCCGGCACTCATCGAGTCGCCGACAACGACGGTGCTGCTGCGCCCCGGCGACCGGGCGAAGGTCACCGCCCAAGGCTGGCTGGACATCGCGGTGCCGGGGGCGGTGCCGGGGGCGGTGCCGGGGCGGTGACGGGGGCCGTGCCGGGGACGGGCGACAGGGGGGCGGGCCGGCTCGGGAACGGGGCGGAGACGCCGGTAAGTTGATCGTCGACGCGAAATCGGATGGCCCCGCCGGGCGCAGTTTGGTGTAGTCTGCGGGCATCCGCAGGACGGGCAGCGGAGCCGGACGGGCCAGGACGAATGCCAGCCGATCTCAAGTATCGCCGTGTCCTCCTCAAAGTGTCGGGCGAAGCCTTGATGGGCGAGCGCGATTACGGCCTCGACCCGGCGATGATCGAGCGAATCGCCGGCGAAATTCGATCGGTCCACGATCTGGGTGTCGAATTGTGCCTGGTCATCGGCGGCGGCAATATCTTCCGCGGATTGTCGGGGGCGGCGGTCGGCATGGAACGCGCCTCGGGCGACTACATGGGGATGCTGGCGACCGTCATAAATTCGCTGGCGATGCAGAACGAGCTCGAGCGCCGCGGCATCGCGACGAGGGTGCAGTCGGCGATCTCGATGCAGGCGGTGTGCGAACCCTATATCCGCCGGCGGGCGATCCGCCATCTGGAGAAGGGCCGGGTGGTGATCTTCGCCGCCGGAACCGGCAATCCGTTTTTCACCACCGATACCGCGGCGGCGCTGCGCGCGTCGGAAATGGGCTGCGATGCCCTCTTGAAGGCGACCAAGGTCGATGGCGTTTACGACGCCGACCCGCAGCGCGTTCCCGGGGCGCACCGCTTTGAGCGGCTCGACTACAGAGAGGTCCTGGCGCGCGACCTGCAGGTGATGGATGCCTCGGCAATCTCGCTGGCGCGGGAGAACCGCATCCCGATCCTGGTCTTCTCGATTTTCGAGAGCCGCGGGTTTGCTCAGGTTGTGCGGGGCAAGGGGCGCTACACGATCATCGAGGATTTGTCATAACCCCCTCCCGACCAGGGAAGAGAGAAGCGCGAGGGAACCCCAGGCCATGGCGCAAGACGAATTGCTGAAGGACATCCGCCGCCGCATGGACGGCGCTATCGAGGTGCTGCACAAGGAGTTCGGCGGGCTGCGCACCGGCCGCGCCTCGGCCAGCCTTCTGGAACCGATCATGGTCAATGCCTATGGCGGCACGGTGCCGCTCAACCAGGTTGCCAGCATCAACGTGCCCGAGCCGCGGATGATCACCGTCCAGGTCTGGGACCGGGGCGTCGTCAAGGCGGTCGACCGGGCGATCCGCGAAGCCGGGCTCGGGCTCAATCCACAGACCGAGGGCCAGGTCATGCGCGTGCCGATCCCCGAACTCAACGAGGAGCGGCGCCGCGAACTGACCCGCGTCGCCGCCAAATACGCGGAGGATGCCCGCATCGCGGTGCGCCATGTGCGGCGCGACGGGATCGAGGCGCTGCGCCGCCTTGAAAAGGACGGCGAGATCTCGCAGGACGAGCACCGCAAGGTGGAAAAGGACGTCCAGCTTCTCACCGACGACCACATCAAGAAGATCGACGAGACGCTCGCGCACAAAGACTCGGAAATCCTGCAGGTCTGATGAGTTTCGCCGCCGCCCTGCCGCGCCTGCCGCCGCGGCACATTGCGATCATCATGGATGGGAATGGCCGCTGGGCGAAGGCCCGCGGCCTGCCGCGCATCGCCGGCCACCGCCGCGGCGCGGAAGCCTTGCGCCGCACGCTGATCGCGGCGAGCGAGCTTGGCGTTCCCTATCTGACGCTGTTCGGGTTCTCTTCGGAAAACTGGAAGCGCCCGCGCGATGAAGTCGGTGAATTGATGGGGCTGCTGCGCCATTACCTGCGCGGCGAGATCGCGGAATTGCACAAGAACGGGGTGCGCCTCAGGGTGATCGGCGAGATCGGTCGGCTGTCGGCCGATCTGATCACGCTGATCGCCAACGCCGAGGCGCTGACCCGGGAGAATGGCGGGATCAACCTGACGGTCGCGCTCAGCTACGGCGGGCGCGCCGAGATCGTCGCCGCGACGCGGGCGATCGCCGGCAAGGTCGCCGCCGGGAGTCTCAACGTCGAGGCAATCGACGAAGACCTCATCGCGCGCCACCTGTTCACCGCAGACCTGCCGGACCCCGATTTGCTGATCCGCACCAGCGGCGAACAGCGCATCAGCAACTTCCTGTTATGGCAATGCGCGTACGCCGAACTGGTCTTCACCAAGACGCTGTGGCCCGATTTTGGGCGCAGCGACCTCGAGCAGGCGATCGCCGACTATTGCGGTCGCGAGCGCCGTTACGGGGCCTCGGTTGGTTCCCGCTGACCGGGCGACCATCGGCTCGCTCGGACTGCGCACGCTCTCGGCGCTGGTACTCGCGCCCGTTGCCATCGCCGTCGCATGGTTCGGCTCGCCCTATTTGCCGATCCTCACCACGATCGCCGGCGCGGTGATGGCTTGGGAATGGGCCCGGCTGTGCTGTGGCGGCCGCTTGGGGACGAGCGGAATTGTGCTGATCGGCGCCGTTGTGGGCGCCGTCGCGGCCGCAGCGACGGCAGGGATCGCGCTCGCGATTGGGGTAAGCCTCGCCGGCGCAGCAATTACCTTCGGCTTGGCGCAGCGCGAGCCGGACGGCGCGCCGCGCTGGCTCGCCATCGGCACGCTGTGGATCGCGTTGCCGTGCGTCCTCCTGCTGTGGCTGGCGCGGCCCGACCGCATCGGCCCCAACACCGTGCTGTGGATCTTTGCGGTCGTTTGGTCCACCGATATCGGCGCCTACGCGATCGGCCGCCGCATCGGCGGGCCGCGCCTCGCGCCGCGGTGGAGCCCGGGCAAGACCTGGGCGGGGCTGATCGGCGGGGCGGGCTGCGCTGCGCTCGCCGGGTGGGGCACCGCGCGCGCCCTCGGCATCTCCGCCGTGCCGCTGATGCTGGTCAGCGCGGGGCTTGCGATTGTCGAGCAGTTCGGCGATCTTGCGGAGTCCGTGGCCAAGCGAAGGTTCGGTGTGAAGGACTCGAGTGGCCTCATTCCTGGGCATGGCGGCCTGCTCGACCGGCTCGATGGCCTCCTGGCGGTCATTCCGGCGGTGGCGCTCTTGACCCTGACCGGTGGCGGCAGCGTGCTGACATGGCGATGACCGGGGCGACCGAGGCGGACCGGCGGACCGCCCGCGACTTCGTTGAAAGTTCCGGGCGGCCGCGGCGGGTATCGATCCTCGGTTCGACCGGGTCGATCGGCCAGAGCACGGTCGACCTCCTCATGCGCAACCGCGACGCCTTCACCGTCGAAGCGTTGACCGCCAACCACAACGCGGGATTGCTGGCCGAGCAGGCCAAGGCGCTCGGGGCGCGCTTCGCGGCAATCGCCGATCCGGCGGATTACCCGGCGCTGAAGGAGGCGCTTTCGGGCAGCGGGATCGAGACCGCCTGCGGCCGGGCCGCCGTGGTCGAGGCGGCGGAGCGGCCGACCGACTGGGTCATGGCCGGGATCGTTGGCGCCGCCGGCCTCGAACCGACCCTCGCGGCGGTCCGCCAGGGGCGCATCGTCGCCTTCGCCAACAAGGAGGTGCTGGTCTGCGCCGGCAGCCTCTTCATGCGCGAGGTCGCCGCGCACGGCGCGACCCTCCTGCCGGTCGACAGCGAGCATAACGCGATCTGGCAATGCTTTGATTTCAGCCGGGTCGAGGGGATCGAGAAGATTACCCTGACGTGCAGCGGCGGCCCCTTTCGCGAGAAGAGCCATGCCGCCATGCGCGAGGCGACCCCGGCCGAGGCGGTGGCGCACCCGACCTGGAGCATGGGGGCGAAGATCTCCGTCGAACTCGGCGACCTTGATGAACAAGGGGCTCGAGGTGATCGAGGCCCATTATCTCTTTCAACTAGCGCCCGAACGCATCGACATCGTCGTCCATCCGCAATCGATCATCCATGGCCTGGTGACCTATTGCGATGGATCGGTGCTCGCCCATCTCGGCTCCCCCGACATGCGCACCCCGATCGCCTATGCCCTGGGCTGGCCGGGACGCACCGCGGCCCCGACCAAGCGGCTTGACCTTGCCGATATCGGGCGGCTCACCTTCGAAGCGCCCGACCCAGAGCGGTTCCCGGCGCTACGTCTCGCCCGCGAGGCGCTTGCTCGCAGCGGCGGCCCGACCGTGCTCAACGCGGCGAACGAAACCGCCGTTCACGCGTTTCTAGCGGGTAGGATCGGATTTCTCGATATCGCCGCGATCGTGGAGCGCACCCTCGAACTGATGCCGGACAGTAATCTCGATTCACTCGACGACGTCTATACTCTCGACGAAGCCGCCCGCGAGACCGCGGCAAGTCTACTCGATGCGCGCGGAAACTCGCGCATCGCCCAATGACGGACGGACAATGAGCCATCTATTAGTGCTATTCCAGGGCGGAATTTCACACTTTCTGTGGATCGCGTTTGGATTTGTCGTGGTGCTGACCGTTCTCGTGTTCGTCCACGAGTTCGGGCATTACTTTATTGCCCGGCGCAACGGGGTGAAGGTCGAGATCTTCTCGATCGGTTTTGGCCCCGAACTCTTCGGCTGGTGGGACCGCGCCGGTACCCGTTGGAAGTTCAGCACGATCCCGCTCGGCGGTTACGTCAAGATGTTCGGTGACAGCGACGCGAGTTCCGGGCTGCCGATCGCCGGGCTCGACCTGCTCAGCGCCGCCGATCGCGATGTCTCGTTCCAATGCAAGCGGCTCGACCAGCGCGCTGCGATCGTCGCCGGCGGCCCGCTCGCGAATTTCATCTTCGCGATCGTCGTCCTGGCGCTGTTGTTCATGACCTATGGCCAGCCCTTCACCCCGGCGGAGGTTGGTCAGGTCACCCCGGGCAGCGCCGCCGAGGCCGGCGGGATGGACCCGGGCGACACGATCGTCAGCATCGACCAGCGGTCGATCGAGCGATTCGAGGATGTCCAGCAGGTGGTGCGGCTCAATCCCGACGTGCCGATGACGATCGTCGTCAGGCGCGCGGGCGGGCTCGTTACCCTGAAGGTGACGCCGAGCCGCGTCGAGGAGACCGATCGCATGGGTCGCCACCAAATCGGTCAGCTCGGCATCCGCGGCGGCGGTACCAAATACGTCAGGCGCAATCCGGCGAGCGCGGTCACTCGCGCGGTCGGGGAGACCTGGAATCTGTCGGCGACAACGCTCGAAGCATTGGGGCAGATGGTGATCGGCACGCGCAGCGCCGACGAATTGGGGGGACCGCTGCGCATTGCCCAATTGTCGGGCGAGGTCATCCAGCTCGGTGTCGGGCCGCTGTTGTGGTTGATGGCGGTGCTGTCGGTCAATCTCGGGCTGATCAATCTGTTCCCGGTGCCGGTGCTCGATGGCGGACATCTCTTGTTCTATGCGGCCGAGGCGATCCGCGGGAAGCCACTGGGCCAGCGCGCCCAGGAATACGGCTTTCGTCTGGGGTTGGCGCTGGTGCTGACGCTGATGGTATTTGCTACCTGGAACGATCTGGCCAATATCCGCCGGATGTTTTGATGAAGCGCTTCATCGCCTGACCCGATTCGCGGTAAGGGTAGCGCAAGCGTCGGGGTGGGTATCTTGAGTCGAAACCGAGTGATTTACCGCTGGCTGGCCGTGCTGGTTGCCGCGTTCGTGGGGGCGGGCGCGTGGCTGTCGTTAGCGGCGGCGCAGACCCATCCGGCGGCGGCCCGCGCGAGAACGCATCCGGCCGCGGCCGCAGCGGGACCCGGCACGATCGCCAGCATCCGGATCGAGGGGATCCAGCGGATCGAGGCGGAGACCGTGCGCTCCTACCTCTTGCTCCAGCCGGGCGATGCGTGGGATCCCGATCGCGTCGATCGCTCGTTGAAGGCGTTGTTTGCAACCGGCCTCTTCGCGGACGTGAAGCTGGTCCGAGACGGCAATGTTCTGGTCGTCAAAGTGGTCGAGAACCCGATCATCAATCGCATCGCCTTTGAGGGGAACTCGAAGCTCGAAGACAAGGACCTCAACGGCGAGATCCAGTTGCGTCCGCGTGTCGTCTATACCCGCACGCGCGTGCAGAACGATGTCCGGCGCATCCTCCAACTCTATCGGCGGCACGGCCGTTTCGCGGCAACCGTAGACCCCAAGGTGATCCAGTTGTCGGAGAACCGGGTCGATCTCGTCTTTGAGATCAACGAGGGACCCTCAACCGGGGTCCGCAGCATCAATTTCGTCGGCAACCGCCAGTTCGGCGACAGCACGCTGCGCGGCGTCATCGACACGAAGGAAAGCCGCTGGTACCGGTTTCTGTCGACCGCGGACACCTACGACCCCGATCGGATCACCTACGACCGCGAGCTGTTGCGCAAATTCTATCTGTCCGAGGGCTACGCCGATTTTCGCGTGGTCTCGGCCGTGGCCGAACTGACCCCTGACCGCGACGGCTTCGTCGTCACCTTCACGGTCGACGAGGGCGAGCGGTACCGTTTTGGCAAGGTGGATGTCGACATCAAGCTCAAGGACCTGACCCGCGAGGCGGTGCTGCCGCTGTTAACCGTCCAATCCGGCGACTGGTACAACGGCGCGGCGGTCGAACATTCGATCTCGGTGCTGACCGACGCGCTGGGCAATCGCGGCTATGCCTTTGTCGATGTCAAACCCCAGATCACCCGCCATCGCGAAGAGCACACCCTGGATGTTGTCTTCAATGTGAGCGAGGGGCCGCGGGTCTATGTCGAGCGCATCGACATCACCGGCAACGTGCGCACGCTCGATAAGGTGATCCGCCGCGAGTTCCGTCTCGTCGAAGGCGATGCATTCAACACCGACAAAATGAAGCGGTCCAAGGAGCGCATCAAGAATCTCGGCTTTTTCAAGAAGGTCGAGGTCACCAACAGCCCGGGTTCCGCGCCCGATCGAACCGTCGTCACGGTCGAAGTCGAAGAACAGTCGACCGGCGAATTGTCGCTTGGCGTCGGCTTCTCGACCTCGGATGGTCCACTCGCCGATATCAACATCCGCGAGCGGAACTTTCTCGGCCGCGGCCAGGATCTGCGGATCGGTACGGTGCTGTCGTTCCGCTCGCAGCAGGTCGACCTCAGCTTTACCGAACCGTATTTCCTCGATAAAAATATCGTCGCCGGATTTGATCTGTTCGAGGTGAAGACCAGTCCGACATCTAATTTCTTCAGCGGGGTTACACCGCCATACGTACAGTTTTCTTATGGGGGGGCGTTGCGCGCCGGTTATCAGATATCGGACGATCTGCGGCAGACCTGGAAATACACCGCGAGGTCCGACGACATCACCGATGTTCAGAGCGTCCTGAACGGTGGCTCGCTGTTTATTGCGCTTCAGGCGGGAACCCACTTGACCTCCGAGATCGGGCAGGTTCTTCTTTATGACCGACGCGACAATCGCGTTGATCCGACCGGTGGATATTATGCATCGATTGGAAATGACTTTGCTGGAGCAGGCTTTGGTGTCCAATATATTCGAAATAAGCTCAGCGCCGGATATTATTATTCGATAGCGCCGGAATGGGTCCTCGGCGTGACCGGCGAGGTCGGCGATGTTTTCGGTTGGGGCGGGCAGCAGGTGCTGTTGCAGGACCGCTTCTTTGTCGGCGGCGACAATCTGCGCGGCTTTGCGCCGGCCGGGATCGGCCCGCGCGACACGGTTTCCGGCGATGCGCTGGGCGGCAACAAATACTACACCGGGTCGATCGCCCTCGGCGTGCCGCTCGGTCTGCCGAAGGAGCTTGGGATCACCGGGCAGTTTTTCAGCGATTTCGGCAGCTTGTGGTCGAACGATCAGAAGAATCTCGTCCTGACACCCACTCAACTCGCAGCGAATGGCGGGGTGCAGCCGATATTTGCCGACTCTAGCTCGATCCGCGCCAGCGCCGGCTTTGGCGTGGCGTGGAAATCCCCGGTCGGCCCGATCCGCCTCGATCTGGCCCTGCCGGTCAAAAAAGAGGGGTTCGACAAGACCCAGTTCTTCCATGTGAGTTTTGGCACGAGGTTCTGATGTCGGTAACACGTGCGGGGGTTGCCCCGCTCTACGTCGTTTGCGTGCTATGCGGACTGCTTGGCGGAATGCTTGCCCCGGCCGAGGCGCAGCAGCCGGCCCCTGCCCCCGCGCCAAGCGCGTCTGCACCTCCCGCCCCAGCCGCCTCACCCAGCTTGAACATCCTGGTGGTGGACGTCCAATCACTGTTGCAGAACTCCAAAGCGGCGAAGATGGTGCGCCAGCAGATCGAGCAGAAGCGTACCGAGTTTCAGAAGGAAATGTCGCATCAGGAAGACCTGCTGCGCCAGGAACACGATGCCCTGCAACGGCAGCAAGCCTCGCTGTCTGCCCAGGTATTCAACCAGAAGGGGCGCGAATTCCAACAAAAGCTCAACGAGTTTGACAAAAGCATGCAGGCCAAGCGGCAAATCCTGGAAACAGCCAACGCCGACGCACTTCAAAAAATTAATGAAGCGATGCTCAAAATTATTGCTGAAATCGCCAAAGAGCGAAAAGCTAATTTGGTGTTCGTGCGCAGCGAGTTGGTTCTGTTCGACCAAAGCTTCGAGGTGACCGATGAAGTGCTGAGCAAGCTTGACGAGCAACTGCCGACGGTGACCGTCAATTTCAACGCCCCGGCCGCCAGCAACGCTCCGGCGGCGGCGGCCGCGGCGCCTGCCCCCGCCGCGCCTGCGCAGCCGGCGCCGAAAAAGAAGAAATAGGGGCGGCGCCGCTGCCCCGGCCGGCGCGTTCGGCGATGGCGGATCCCCGCTTTTTCGATCGAGCCGGGCCGTTTTCGCTCGATGCGCTCGCGGCGTTGAGCGGGGCCACGCGGCACGACCCCAACGGCGGCGACCGTTTGTTCGCCGATGTCGCCCCGCTCGAGACCGCCGGTCCCGAGGATGTGACCTTTCTCGACAACCGCAAATATCTGGACGCCTTCGCCCGCTCGCAAGCCGGGGCCGCGTTTGTCGACGAGCGCATGATCGACAAGGCCCCGGCGCAAATGGCGCTGCTCGTCGCTCGCGATCCCTACAAGGCGTTCGCGCGCGCCGCGCAAGCCTTCTATCCGGTAAAGCCGGTGACGCCGCGGCGGGCGCCCTCGGCGGCCATCGATTCCACGGCATCGGTTCCCGGTGATTGCGACATCGCCGAGCATGTCGTGATCGAGGCGGGGGTTCGCCTCGGCCAGCGCTGCCAGATCGGCGCCAGCACGGTGATCGCTGCCGGGGTCGAGCTGGGCGAGGATTGCCGGGTCGGCGCCAATGTGACGCTCAGTCATTGCGTGATCGGGGCGCGCGTCGTGCTGCACCCGGGCGTGCGTATCGGCCAGCCCGGCTTTGGCTTTGCGCCCGACCCGGCCGGCGCCGTCAAGATCCCGCAACTCGGCCGGGTGATCGTCGGCGATGATGTCGATATCGGCGCCAACACGACGATCGACCGCGGCTCGGGACACGACACCGTGATCGGTCCCGGAACGATGATCGATAATCTCGTGCAAATCGGGCACAATGTCGTGATCGGCCGGGGCTGCGTCCTCGCGGGTCAGGTCGGCATTTCCGGCAGCACCGAGCTTGGCGAGTTTGTCATGGCGGGGGGACAGGCCGGTCTTGCCGGCCATCTCAAGATCGGCAGCGGGGCGCGGATCGCGGCGCAATCGGGGGTGATGCGCGATGTCGCGGCGGGCGAGACGGTTTGCGGATCGCCGGCGGTGCCGATAGGCTTGTTCATGAAACAGGTGGCGATACTGCAACGGCTTGCGAAAAAAAGGGACGGAGGATGATCGATCCGGCTTGCGCCGACGAGCGGTCGCCTGAGCTCGATCGTCAGCGAATCATGGAAATGATCCCGCACCGCCATCCCTTTCTGATGATCGACAAGGTCGTCGATGTGGTCGCGAACAAGCAGGCGACCGGCATCAAGAATGTCTCGATCGACGAATACTATTTCCAGGGTCATTTCCCCTCCCGTCCGGTGATGCCGGGCGTCTTGATCATCGAGGCGATGGCGCAGACCGCGGCCGTCCTCGTCGTCCACACCCTCGGGCGCGAGGCCGAGGGCAAGCTCGTCTACTTCATGAGCGTCGACAACGCGCGCTTTCGTCGGCCGGTAGTTCCCGGTGATTGTCTTGAGGTGCGCGTCACCAAGCAGCGCCACCGCGGCAATGTCTGGAAATTCGAAGGCCGCGCCGAGGTCAGCGGCCGCTTGATGGCCGAAGCGGTGTTTGCCGCGATGATCATGAGCGACTAGCCCCTGATGCCGCAGATTCACCCGAGCGCGATCGTGACGCCCGGCGCGTCATTGGCGGGCGATGTCGAGATCGGTCCTTACTGCGTGATCGGCGAGCATGTCGTGCTCGGCGCCGGGGTGAGACTCGCCTCGCACGTCGTGATCGACGGGCGCACGACGATCGGCGAGCGGACGCGCATCTTCCCGTTCGCCTCGATCGGCTTCGAGACGCAGGATTTGAAATACAGGGGTGAGCCCTCTTCGCTCGAGATCGGCCATGACAATACGATCCGCGAGCACGTAACGATCAACCCCGGCACCGAGGGCGGCGGCATGGTGACGCGGGTCGGCAATCATTGCCTCCTGATGGTCGGAGCGCATGTCGCGCATGACTGCCAGATCGGCGACCACGTCATCCTCGTCAACAACGCAACGCTCGGCGGGCATGTCGTGATTGAGGATCATGCGATCCTCGGCGGGCTCTCGGCGGTGCACCAGTTCGTGCGCATCGGCCGGCACGCGATGGTCGGCGGCATGTCCGGGGTCGAGCGCGACGTCATTCCGTACGGCGTGGTGATCGGCGACCGCGCGCGCCTCACTGGCCTCAACATCGTCGGCATGCAGCGCCGCGGCTTCAGCCGTGATGATATCCAGGGGCTGCGCAGCGCCTATCAGTTTCTGTTCTCGGATGATGGGACCTTTAACGACCGCGTCGCCGAGACAGCCGAGCGCTTCGCCGGGATCGGCCCGGTCGATGACCTGATCGCCTTCATCCGCGCCAATTCGAGCCGCGCGATCTGCCAGCCGAAAGGGCCGAATGGCAGCTGACGCCGAGGTTTCGGCACCCGGTCAGACCCCGGGAGCGGGGGCGGCTGACGAGGGGGCCGAAAGGGGCTAATGGAGTTTGGGTATTTATGACGGAGGGTGCGACGGTATACCTGGTGAACAAAGAAAAATTGCCTGTCGATTTTCCCACGCACAAACACGCCCCGGAATTTTGGGAAGCGCTCGGCCGCACAGTGGCGACGTTCGGATTTCTAGAAGACACCCTCGCAAAGGCTATCTTCGCGTCTACGGGTACGCGCCATGTATCGCCGGATGAAGAACAGGCGGCGTTGGATAAATGGATAAAGACTTTGGAGAAGGCGTTGAGTGATCGCCTCGGCGGTTTAATTAATTCCTATGGTAAGGCGGTACGAGATAATGGCTCTGCAAGAACCACAAATCTCGACGATTTGTTGGAATCGCTTCGCGAAGCAGCTGCAATTCGAAATGTTATTTGTCATGGCTCTTGGCGAGTGCCCGACGCTCAAGGGCGATCCCTCCCCTTCTTCGTCAACACAAAGAATCAGGTGTTTCAGACACCTATGGACATTGCGTATTTAAAGCAGATGCAAAAAGCGGTCGCTGAATTGATATGCGAAGTAATGAACAGCGTGACCGCTATGGGGTGGTGTTTTCCCGGCTCAAATGGACCCGGATTGCCAATTTGGCCCCCTCAAAACGGTGGGCCTGAGTAGGTCTCGCGCGATGCGCCTCGCCCTGGCATCTGCCCTGCTGCTGTACCCCCTGACCGCGCAGGCTGAGGCCCAGGTGCCGAATGATTGCTGGTCTGGCGTCATGGCCGTGGATAAAGCCCCTCACGGCCAGCTCGTCGCGACAGGCCCCGTCGCGCAATGGCGCGTCGGCATGTCGCTTGTTGTGTACCCAACAAAAGACACTTACGAGCAGATCAACGCGCTCAGGGAAAAAGGGCAGACCGCCATTTTCGACACGTCGCGGCCAATCACGGTTATTCCGACATGGATTTCAGGGCCGGAACCCGGCGACAAGGACAACGCCGACGAAGCTAAGAGCATTGAAATAACGATGCAGTATCGCACCGCCCAAGGTGAAACCGGCACCATTATGCTGACCTACTGGACACCGATGAGCGGCCGGGAGTCGTCCTTGCCGGCCGATCAGCGGGCAGCAATCGCGCAGTTTGACCATCAACAGCACGACATGAGTTGCCGGGGTATCCCGTGAGGACGCAGGCCGAAGGTCGCCTAATGGCGGAAAGCCCGCTCCAAGCTCAGCCCGAAGGTCCATTGGGCATCATCGCCGGCAGCGGAGGGTTACCGCGCCGGGTGATCGAAAGCTGCCGCGCCGCCGGGCGCGAGGTGTTTGTGCTGGCGCTAGAGGGGGAAGCCGACCGCGCCGCGGTCGAGACCGTCCCGCATGCCTGGTGCCGCATCGGCGCCGGAGCGAAGGGACTGGACCTGTTGCGCGCCAACGCGGTCGGCGAACT
This sequence comes from uncultured Alphaproteobacteria bacterium, assembly GCA_963734125.1. Lineage (GTDB taxonomy): Bacteria > Pseudomonadota > Alphaproteobacteria > ATCC43930 > CGMCC-115725 > DATARH01. The sequence continues at coordinate 40,617 of CAVTGB010000086.1, read as the reverse complement.
GGTGCTCGCCGGCGGGGTGCACCGTCCCTCGCTCTCCTCGCTGCGGCCGGACTGGCGGGCCGCCAAGTTCCTGGCCCGGGTCGGCTATCGCGCGCTCGGCGACGACGGGCTTCTCGGCGCGATCGTCAAGGAACTCGAGCGCGAGGGCTTTCGCGTCATCGGCGCCGATCAATTACTCCAGCGGGCGGAGTTGCCCGAGGGGCCGCTCGGCCGGCTCTGGCCGGATGCCGACGCCGACGCCGATATCGCCCACGGCGTGCGCCTCGCGCGGGCGATCGGCGCGCTCGACATCGGCCAGGCGGTCATCGTCCAGCAGGGGCTTGTCCTCGGGGTCGAGGCGATCGAGGGCACTGACGGTTTGTTGCGCCGCTGCGCTCTGTTGCGCCGCGACGGCCCGGGCGGAGTGCTCGTCAAGGTCGAGAAGCCGGGCCAGGAAAAGCGCGCCGACCGTCCGGTGATTGGGCCGCAAACCGTGATCCTCGCCGCCGAAACGGGGCTGCGCGGCATTGCGGCGCAAGCCGGAGCCACCCTCGTCCTCGACCGCGACGAGGTCATTCGCCTGGCCGATAAGGCCGGTATTTTCGTGGTCGGAATCCGCGCACCATGAGCCCGGCGGGCGAGGCCGCGCCGTTCCTCTACATTATCGCCGGCGAGCCCTCGGGGGACGTCTTGGGTGGGGCGCTGATCGCCGCCTTGCGCGAGCGCACTGGCGGCCGCCTGCGGATCGCCGGGATCGGCGGCGAGGCGATGGCGACGCAGGGCCTCCACAGCCTCGTCTCGCTTGCCGATTTGGCCGTCGTCGGGGTCGGCGAGGTACTGCCGCGAGCGCCCTTGATCCTCCGCCGGGTGCGCGAAACCGTAGCCGCGATCCGCAGAGACCAACCTGACGCCGTCATCACGATCGACAGCTCCGGCTTCAGCTGGCGCATCGCCCAGCGGCTGCGCCGGCATGGCGAGACTTTGCCCCTCATCCATTACGTCGCGCCGATGGTGTGGGCCTGGCGCGCCGGCCGCGCCCGCCGGATGGCGCGGTGGTACGATCACCTCCTGACGCTCCTGCCGTTCGAGCCGCCGTATTTCGAGGCCGTCGGCCTTGCCGCCAGCTATGTTGGCCACCCGGTCCTCGAGAGCGGCGCCGACAAGGGCGATGGCCCACGGTTTCGCGCGGCGCACGGGATCGCCGCCGACGAACTGGTGCTGAGCGTCCTGCCGGGAAGCCGCGGCGGCGAGGTGCGCCGGCTCGTGCCGGTCTTCGGCGCGGCGCTGCGCCTCCTGGAGACGATCGTTGGCCCGTTCCGCGTCGCTGTGCCGACCGTCGCGACGGTAGCGGACGAGGTGTCAACGGGCGTGCATGACTGGCCAGGCCGGCCGATCGAGCTGCGCGGCAGCGCCGCCAAATACGACGCCTTTGCCGCGAGCCGCGCCGCGCTCGCCGCCTCGGGGACGGTAGCGCTCGAATTGGCGATTGCGCGTGTGCCGATGGCGGTCGCTTATCGCCTCAACCCGCTGACCGAGATGCTGCTCGACCGCATCCTCAAGGTGCGCCAGGTCAATCTCATAAACCTGCTGCTCGGCCGGCTGCTCGTTCCGGAGCATTTGCGCGGCGCCTGCGCGCCCGAGCCGCTCGCCGCGACGCTCGCCGCGCTCATCGGCGACGAACGGGTTCGCAGCGCCCACCTCGAGGGTTATGATGAGGCAGTGCAGCGGCTCTGCGCCGGCGGCCTATCGCCGAGCCGCGCCGCCGCCGACCGGATCCTGGCGATCCTCGCCGCGCGCCGCGAGGACCCCGTTGGAGATTGCCCGAAGGCGCCCATAGCGCCGCAACGCGAAGGAGTGACCCCGTCATGACGATGACCGACACCGCAACCAAGACCGCCGTAGAACCGGGCAAAGCCCGCCTCCTCCACACGATGCTCCGGGTCAGGGACCTCGACAAATCGCTGCATTTCTACACCGAACTCCTCGGCATGAAGCTGCTTCGGAAGCGCGATTACCCGACCGGCAAGTTCACCCTCGCCTTTGTCGGCTATGGCGATGAGACCGATTCGACGGTGATCGAATTGACCCACAACTGGGATCAGGCCGAGCCCTATGCGCTCGGCAGCGCCTTCGGCCATCTCGCGATCGGCGTGCCCGACGTTTACAAAGCCTGCGAAGCGCTCGCCGCCTCCGGGGTCAAGATCCCGCGCCCGGCCGGGCCGATGGCGCATGGCGGCTCGGTCATCGCCTTTATCGAAGACCCCGATAATTACCGCATCGAACTGGTGCAGCGCAGTTAGCACCACTTGAGCTATCTTGTGATCCCGGCGCAGGCCGGGATCCATTTGCCATCCGTCTGAGGCGCGGATCAATGGGTCCCGGCCTTCGCCGGGAACACATGATTTTATCGTGCGTTGTTGAGAGGACGGCGGGAGAACGTAATGTGGTTTGGACTCTTCGGCAGCGCGCAGGCGCGTCGCCCTGCGCCCGGGGCGGAATTGACCGACAGCAGCCAGGGCTTCCGCGAGTGGATCGAGAACAATGTCGAAGCCGAGGCCCTCGGCTTTCACAGCACCTTTGTCGTCGAGCACCATTTCACCGGGTTCGGCCAGGTGTCGGCGAGCCTCAACCTCTTGACTTGGCTGGGCGCGCGCACCTCGACCCTGCGCCTCGGAACGGCGGTTCTGGTCTTGCCCTGGCATAATCCCGTGCTCCTCGCCGAGCAGGCCGCGACCTTGGACCTCCTCTCCGGCGGACGGCTCGATTTCGGCATCGGCAAGGGCTACCGCTACAACGAGTTCGCCGGGTTCTGCGTGGCGATGGAGGAGGCCGACCAGCGCTTCGACGAGGCGATGGAGGTCATCACCAAGGCCTTCGTCTCGGATGCGCCGTTTTCGCATCGCGGGCATTATTGGCAGTACGACAACATCGTCGTCGAGCCGCCGACCGCGCAGCGCCCGCACCCGCCGTTCTGGATGGGCGCCGGCAGCGAGCGCTCGGTGCGCCAGGTCGCGACGCGCGGCTACAACATGCTGCTCGGCCAGCATGACCTGGCTGAAGACGTGCTGCGCTGGGTCGCCCAGTTCAAAGCCGATGGGGAAGCCCGCGGCCGCGCCTTCGACCCGATGCAGGTCGGCGTCGCCCGCGCCGTCCATTTCGCCGACACGCCCGAGGAGCTGGAAGCGGCCTATGTCCGGCGCTTCCAGGGCCACTTGCGGATCAACAAGCTGGCCGAGCGGCCGGGCGACGAGCGCGAACGCTTCGCCCGTCACGACGAGAAGGCGATCCGCCACCATTGCGACGAGACCGCGGTCTTCGGCACCCCCGATCAGATCGCCCGCAAGCTCGAGGCGCTGCGCGCCGGCGGCGTCGAATACGTCATCGTCAATTTCGGCGGCTCGATCGCCAACATCCGCCGCTTCGCCCGCGACATCATGCCTGCCTTCGCCGATAAGCCCGGCTGGCCGCAGCGGCCAAGTAATCCTTCGCTAGGTTGGGAGGCGCCTTCGCCTGTTGTCATCTGTTCCCCATGCCATGAAACTGTGGGTATCTATTCTCCAAGCCAGACAGAATCTCTGCTCGTATCTATTTCCAAATATATCAAAATATGTTACACTACCTCTGAGATATATCTTGTCCGCTCCTTCCATAATGTTTTTGTGTTCTTCTCTGCCGATTCCTTCGATCATACGCCGTTCTACGGGCAACTCGGTAACTGCACCGGCATTAATCAACATTTCAGCGGCAAATCCGCCAAATTGATCGTGATAAACGTCCGCGGGTTGCCCATAAAAGAAAACGGCGCCGACGTTTTGGGGCAGCGCTGGAGAACGTCCGTAGTTTCTGAATCTAAATGATATTACGGGTCGCGGTGGTGTAAACGGGCTAGTCGGGTGGTTATACCTCGCGATGGCGCCAAGAGTGCTTGAAATATCCTGGTGTTCGATCACCGGATAAAGGAACGGCCCTTCCAGATCGGTCAGCGCAAGCTCGGCAACGTCCGCAGATTGTTTTGCAGCAGTCGCGGCGATCGTAGTTGCCTTCAAAGTCCAAAAAATCAAATAGCCCTGAAAGGCACCGACAACGACCAGGGCACCAGTAAAAATCACCAACAGGAAGTTAAACCACCAACCAGAATTATCTGTTGGCGGAGGGGGATGACGGCTTTCATATCTTCTTACCACTGTATCTATATTATTTATAATAACTTCTGAAATTTCTTTCATAGTCGGAAGAGTAACTATCGGAGATGGCTGGATTGGCGAATTGTTTGTCGGCAGCTGGCTTTTTTCACTTTGTGGCTGGGATTGAGTATGGGGGCTTTGTGGTGATTGCGCATTTGATCCATATGCACATAACCCTGCTACGATTAGCAGGGTCACAGATAAGATATTCTGTCGTGTCAGCATCCTCGGATCACGTCGCGAGAATAGGCCTTTGCATCTATCCGTCGCGCGCCACAGGTGATTATGCGCCGGGCGCCAGGAGCGCGGTGACCTCGTCGTCGCTCATTTGGTGGAAATCCTCGTAGTAATAACCGATCGCCCCGAGCCCCTGGGGCGCGGCGACGCAGACGCTTTCGTCGGCTTCACCCTTGAGGGCGGCGAGCGTATCGGCGGCGGCGACCGGCGCGGCTAGGACCAACAAGGCCGGTCGACGGCGGCGCACCGCGCGCAACGCCACGCGCATCGTCGCGCCGGTGGCAATCCCGTCATCGACGACGATCGCGGTGCGCCCGGCGACTTCGACCGGCGGACGATCGCCGCAATAGATCCGGCGCCGGCGTTCGAGCTCGGCGAGCTGGCGCTGGGTCTCCTCGCGCACGTAATCGGGCGGTATGTCCAAAGCGCTGACCATGCGCTCGTCGATGAAGATTTCCGGCGCGCCCCCGCCGCAGTCGGCCAGCGCGCCCAATGCGAGTTCCGGCTGCCACGGGACGCCGATCTTGCGCACCAGCACCACATCGAGCGGCGCCCGGAGAACGCGGGCGATCTCGCTGCCGATCGCAACGCCGCCGCGCGGCAGGGCGAGCGCCACCGGATTTCGGTCCTTCAGATGCAGGAGCAGCGCCGCGAGGCGCTCGCCGGCATCCTTGCGGTCGCGGAACTTGATCCAACCCTGGGCGCGCGCCGGCATGCCTCATCCTCCACGTCGTCACTGTAATCCTATCGGCAGCCATGGCACGATCTATCGTCACGCCCGCGGGAGCTGCCTCGGGTTGTCTTTCGATCGAGCGCCCGCAACCTCACCGAGGAGCCGATTTGACCGCGACCGCGCCCCCGCCCGCCCACCAGCCATTTCTCGGGGGCCGGCTGCATTACGGCTGGATCATCGCCGCGGTCACCTTCCTGGTGGTGCTCTTGACCGCCGGGGTGCGGGCGGCGCCCAGCGTCCTCATCGTGCCGCTCGAAGCCGAATTCCACTGGTCGCGCGCGACGATCTCGTTTGCGATCGGGGTCAATCTCCTGCTTTACGGCCTCATCGGGCCGTTTGCCGCGGCATTGATGGACCGCTTTGGCGTGCGCCGGACGATCGCGCTGTCATTGACCGCGAGCGCGTTGGGTGTGGCGCTGACCCCGGCGATGCATGCACCTTGGCAGCTGATATTGCTGTGGGGTGTCGTCGTCGGCATCGGCTGCGGCTTCATCGGCCCCTACCTCGCAGCCCTCATCGCTGCGCGCTGGTTCGAGCGGCGCCAAGGCGTCGTGATCGGGGTTCTGACCGCGGCCAGCGCGGCGGGGCAACTGGTGTTCCTGCCGACGATGGCCACTCTGGTGACCTATGCTGGCTGGCGGGTGATGTCGCTGAGCCTGGCTGCCAGCGTGATGATTTTCGTGCCACTGATCGCCTTGTTGATGCGCGAGCGGCCGCAGGATCTCGGTCTTGCCCGTTATGGCGGCTTGCGCGTGGCCGGTCCCCCGGCGCGGCCGACGGCCAATCCGATCGCGGTCACGTTTCGCGCCCTCGCCGACGGAGCGCGATCACGGGACGTCTGGCTGATCGCCGGCGCCTACTTCATCTGCGGGGCGACGACCAATGGGCTCATCGGCACCCATCTGATCCCGGCTTGCGTCGATCACGGCCTGACCGAGATCACCGGCGCGGGTCTGCTCGCCGCGACCGGTGTGTTCTCGTTCATCGGCGGGACCTTGTCGGGCTGGCTCAGCGACCGCTGGGACAACCGCTTTCTGTTGTTCTGGTATTACGGGCTGCGGGGGTTGTCGCTAATGTACCTGCCGTTCGCATTCGACATGTCGTTTTACGGTCTGAGTTTGTTCAGCGCGTTTTACGGGCTCGACTGGATCGCCAGCGTCCCGCCGACGGTGCGGCTCTTGACCCGTGCGGTTGGCGCGGATCGGATCGGCATCATGGTCGCCTGGATCACCGCGATCCACATGGTCGGCGGCGCTCTGGCTGCCTATCTCGGCGGGCTCTTACGGATCGCTTTTGGCACCTACCTCGAAGCCTTCATCCTTTCGGGGCTGTTGTGCATCGCCGCCGCGCTGATGGTTCTGTTCATCCGCGCCGACCGGGGCACCGACCGGGCGACGCGCGAGCCGGTCGCGGTGCCGGCAGAGTGATCACCAGCGCAGCGGCTGGCGGCACACCGAGTACCAGAGACCAAGATTCTGCTCGCGCCATTTCGGGTCGGCGCAGTCCTTTTTGAGGATTTGTTCCGAGCTCGCTTCGCTCTGGGTCGAGACCGGCTTGTCGTCGGAACCGCACCCACTCGCGAGGATGGCCACCGCCAACACGAAAAATACCGCTCTCACCAGCCGCTCTCCTCGATCATCGCCAGCCTGCTCATCGCCAGTCTGCGGCGGACCGGTACCCATAATACCGCCGATAACCGTGATACCGCGCGGGCAAACCGCGCGTTCATCCGCCGCAGGCCGGGGAGCGGGTTATCGCGACCGCACCCTTGCCCGAAGACGCGAATCGGCAACTACCAGGGACACGGCGCGGCAGCGCCGCACCAGCGGCTCAGCTCGACAGCGAGCGGCAGATAATAGAGCGACACGCGCATCGACAGCGGCATCAGGCGCGAGTCGTCGGAAATCCTCAGCGTGACCGGCCGCGGCGCGGTATCGGGGTCGCCGTCCTCGCTGGTCTCGCCCTTGAACCCGGCGATCGGTGACAAGGTCAGTTCGAGTTGCAGGGCCCGGTCGCGCGACTCGCCCGACTCCCGGGGCAGGACGCGGACGATCACATCGAAGCGCCGCGCGCCGTCATAGACCGGGACCGTAAACTCGCCGCGACGGCCCTGGCGCAGCTCATGGCGGATCGCCGCCAGCGCGCTCAACGGGTCGAGCACGTTGGCGCGGAAGGGCTCGGCCAACGGCGGCTTGTTGCTGGTGTCCGCCGCACCGCGCTCGGCGATCGTGATCCCCGCGCGCGGCGCGAAATTCATGCTGATGCGCCGATCGCGCCGCTTGCGCAGATCGTAGACCGCATCATAGCGGACCGGCACCGGGAGAAGCGCCGGGGCGAGCCGCCCTTCGCTGACCGCGCTGCCGCGAAATCGCGTCGCCAGGCGGGCCAGGCCGACGGTGCGGATGAGGATCTCGCCCCGATAGAGGTCGGGGTCGTCGCGCAGCGTCAAGCGAATTTCTCCAGCCGGCAGCCCCGCCCAATAGGCTTGGTAAAGCGCGGCGGTCTCGTCGGCGTGGGCGCTCCCGGCATGGGCGCTATTGAGAACTGCGACGACAACCGAGACGAGGGCCGCCGCCCGCAGCATCAGCTCAAACCCGCCGCGCGGGCGGGTGAGGCGTGCGCGGCCGGCGACTGGCTGCGGTATTCCGGCACCAGGCGGTGCAACAGGTCGAGCACCCGCGCCTCGCGGCCGGCGCGTGCGTGCTCTTCGAGTTCGTCGATCGAGCGGGCGAGCACGGCATAATCGGCGGTGCGCGGCGCCGCGAGGCGGAACGCCGGGTTCCTCGTCGGGACCGGCGTTTCGGCCGCATGAAACAGCACCTCATGCAGCTTCTCGCCGGGACGCAGCCCGATATAGGTGATTTTTACATCGCGCTCGGGGGTCAACCCGGCGAGACGGATCATCTGGCGCGCCAAGTCGACGATGCGGACGGGCTCACCCATTTCGAGGACGAAAATCTTGCCGCGCCCCTCGCCTTCATCGGCCTGGGGTGCGCCGGCCGAGGCTTCGAGCACCAGCTCGACCGCCTCGCGCACGGTCATGAAAAACCGGCTGACCTCGGGATGCGTCACCGTCAGCGGCCCGCCAGCGGCGAGCTGGCGCGCGAACAGCGGCACCACCGACCCCGTTGATCCGAGGACATTGCCGAACCGCACGGTGACGAACCGGGTGCCCTGGGCGCCCCGGCGCGCCTCACCGATATCGAGCGCCTGGCAGAAGGCTTCGGCAAGGCGCTTGGTCGCCCCCATGACGCTGGCCGGGTCGACAGCCTTGTCTGTCGAGACCATCACGACGAGCCCGGCACCGTGGGCGCGCGCCGTCTCGGCGACGTTGCGGCTGCCGATGACGTTGGTCATGACGCCCTCGATCGGGTTGGCCTCGACCATCGGCACGTGCTTCAAAGCGGCGGCATGAAACACGATCTGCGGCTGTTCCACGGCGACGACCGCGTCGATCCGGGAGCGCTCGCGCACATCGGCAAGCAGCGGCTGGACAGCGAGTTGGGGCCAGCGCTCGTGCAATTCGCAATCGATCGCGTAAAGCAGAGATTCGCTGTGGTCGACCAGGACCAGCCGCGCCGGGGACAGGGCGGCGATCTGGCGGACCAGTTCGGAGCCGATCGTGCCGCCGGCGCCGGTGACCAGGATGCGCCGGCCACCGATCAACCGGGCCATCGCTTCACGGTCGAGCACCGCCTGCGCCCGCCCGAGCAGATCCTCGAGCGCGATCGGTCGGACGAGGTCGATGAGCGCGCCGGAAGAATCGGTGCGGGTCTCCTGGAACTCGATCATGCGCGGCAGACGCGCCAGCGGCATGGCCAGCGCATCGGCACGGTCGAGCAGATCGCGCATTTCGGCACCGGGCAGGCCCTGCGCGGTGATCACCAGCTTTTGCGGGCGCCGGCCGCGTCGGTCGAGTGCGGCAACGACGGTTTCGAGCGCATCGATCGTGCCCAGCACCGGCACGCCATAGATCTCCCGGCCGACCCGCGACCGCGTATCGGACAAGACGCCGATCACGCGATAGACTGCGTTGCGGTCGCGCACCGTTTCACGGATGAAGGTGTCGGCGCCCTCCTTGGTGCTGATCAGCAGAACCGGCACACTCGTGCCCCGTCCGCGCTCCAGAAAGTGGTCGAGGCCGCGGTCTTTGTAGAGCCGATAGGCAAGCCGCGGCCCGCCCAACAGCGCGATCAGGACCAGCCAGTCGATCAATAAAAGCGACCGCGGCAAGGTATCGAGCCGGGTAAAGAGAAACATGACCGGCAGAAACACCAGCTCGGTCAGGGTCGCGGCACGCGCGATGTTGAATAGATCGGGCAACGAGGCGTAGCGCCAGATGCCGCGGTAGAGACCGGTCAGGAGGAAAACCACCGCGGCTGTCACGGTGAACGAGACGCCGTAGAGGATCGTCAGCCGCGGCTCATTCGCGAGCAGGCCGTCGCCGAGCCGCAGATAGAGCGCCAGCGCAAACGACAGCCCGGCCATGACCACATCGTGGAGAAAGGCAAAGATGGCGCGGCGGGATTGCGGGAGGATCGACAAAGGGCGAATGCTGCCTAGCGGTCTGCGTAAAGAGGGAGTTCTATAGCAAAGATCGAACTGAGCGGGAAATGACGGTGGCTATTCCGGCTGACCGCGCACCCTCTTACAATAGCGCAATGTCCCGGCGGCGCTTGTACCTCCTGCTGCAGCCCGAAACCTCTGATACCGGGGCATGGGCCTTTCGGCTCGTCCACCATCTGATGGTCCTTGTCGGCATTGCGATCATGATGATGGCGACTGTGACGGCGATGGCGGAGGCTTACGGCCGGTGGCTCGTGATCGGGTTTTATACCGTCGCGGCGTTTTTTCTCGCCGAATACGTGGCTCGTCTGATCACCGCGACCGAAGCCCCCGGCGGCGAACATCGCCGGCCGCTCGAAGCGCAGTTCGCCTGGGCGGCCTCGCTCGGTGGCGTCTTCGATCTGATCAGCGCATTGCCCGGGCTCATCGCTCTCTTGCATGTCCCCGAGGCGGGGCTCTTCGGCTTTGTCTGGGCATTCAAATTCGTCCGCTATTCGCCGGGGCTGGCGAGCCTTGGCCGGGTCATCAGCCACGCGCGCCAACAGCTGTTGTCGGTGCTGCTCGGCTTTGCCATCGTGCTGCTCGCCGCTGCCAGTCTTGCCTACCTCCTGGAGCGCCACGCGCATCCCGAGAACCCGGAAGCATTCGCCTCGATCCCGGCGGCGTTGTGGTGGGGCATCGTGACGATGACGACGACCGGCTATGGCGATGTCGTGCCGAGCACGATCGCCGGGCGGGCCCTTTCCGGCATCGTCATGGTCGGCGGCATCCTGATCTTTGCACTGTGGACCGGCATCATCGTCAACGGCTATGCCGAGGAACTGCGCCGACGCGAGTTTCTGCGCACCTGGGAACTCGTCGCCAAGGTGCCGTTTTTCCACCATATCGGGGCATCGCTGATCGCCGAGGTCGCACGCCTCTTACGCTCGCGGGACTACCCGCAAGGCTCCGTCATCATGCGCCGCGGCGAGCCCGGCGACTGCATGTACTTCGTCGTCGAGGGCGAGTACGAGGTACAGCTGCAATCCGGTCCGATCCGTCTCGGGGCCGGGCATTTCCTCGGCGAACTGGCCCTCTTGACCGGCGATCCGCGGAACGCCACCGTCGTCGCCACCCGCGACTGCAAACTATTGGCGCTCGACATCGTCGATTTCCACGAATTGCTCGCCCGCCAGCCTGAGCTGGCGCGCGTCATCCGCGAAGAGGCAAGGAAGCGGATCGGCGCCGAGATCCCCCGCCATCGCGCCCATCCACCGGTCGCGGCCGAAGGATCGGGCTGAGATGTCGTCGCGCCGCGCTGCGGTTGGCGCCGGCAGCGTTGACAATTCAGCGTGTTTCCGTGGCCTCATCTCGATGACAGCGTTACCCTCGCCGGATAAAACTAACTAAGGCGCAGATATCGCGGAGGAAATGATGGCGACCAAGCCCCAGGTTATCGCGCTTGAGGAACATTACTTCGATGCCGAGGTCAGAACCCATGTCAGCGGGCTCGATCAGACGAGCGCTCGGCGGATCGTCGAGCGCCTCGACGACCTCGGCGCGCTGCGGCTGAAAGAGATGGACGAGGCCGGCATCGACATCCAGGTGCTGAGCCACGCCAATCCGTCGCTGCAGAAGCTCGACGCGGCAACCGCGGTGCCGCTGGAGCATCGCGTCAACGACCGGCTGTACGAGGCGGTCCAGCGTCATCCCGATCGCTTCGCCGCCTTCGCCGCGCTGCCGACCGCCGATCCCCAGGCGGCGGCGGACGAACTGGAGCGCGCCGTCACCCGGCTCGGCTTCAAGGGGGCGATGATCCACGGCCTGACCAACGGGGTATTCCACGACGACAAACGCTTCTGGCCGATCTTCGAGCGGGCGCAAGCCCTCGACGTGCCGCTCTACATCCATCCCGGCATCCCGCAACCTGCGATCATCGAGACCTATTACAAGGAATATTACCAGAAATACCCGAACATCCTGCGCGCCGCCTGGGGCTTTACGGTAGAGACCGCGACCCAGGCGATCCGATTGATCCTTGGCGGCGTTTTCGATGCCCATCCGCGGCTCAAGATCATCCTCGGCCATCTCGGCGAGGGGCTGCCATTTTATTTGTGGCGCATCAATATGGGGTTGACCCGTGACGGAGCCGGGCCGACCTGGTTCCGCGACACCTTCTGCGAGCATTTCTGGATCACGACGAGCGGCTTCTTCTCCGATCCGGCGCTGCTCTGCTGCGTCATGGAGATGGGGATCGACCGCATCCTCTTTTCGGTCGATTACCCGTTCGTCGACAACCAGCCGGGCGCCAAATGGCTGGAAACCCTGCCGCTATGCGCCGAGGATAAGGCGAAGCTGTTGAACGGTAATGTGAAGCGGTTGTTGAAGATGTCATAGCCCGAAGCAGCCTACTGGCCGGGGTAAAGCGGCCCAGGCGCTCGGCGCGCAGGGCTCTGGCGATGATGCATCTAATCTCAGCGGAAAAACGAGGTGGATTGACAATCGCATAAAATTAGAACAAAAAGGAAACATCGAAGGTAAAGGTGTTCCGAGGGCATGTCCCGCCCAACCTGGCGCCGGGCCAGCAGCCTCTCAGCGCTGCGCGACCAGATCCGGCATCTCGAAGAGCCCGCCCGGCATGGCGTCTTGCCGTTCGGCGTCGCCGCGCTCGACCTGAGCCTGCCGGGCGGCGGCCTCGCGCTCGGCGCCATGCACGAGATATTGGGCGCCGGGGGCGATGAGGAAGACGGCGCCGCCGCGGCGGGTTTTGCCGCCGGCATCCTCGCCCGGCTCAGCGCCGGGCCGGTGCTATGGTGCCTGAGACGCCCAGACCTTTATGGCCCCGGCCTTGTGGCCCATGGGCTCAACCCTGCCCGCCTCGTGCTGGTCACGGCATCGCACGACGAGGAGATCCTGTGGGCGGTCGAAGAAGGGCTGCGCACCGGCCGGGCTTCGGGGCTTGCCGCCGTGGTCGGCGAAGTGGGCCGGTTGCCGATGGTCGCGGGTCGCCGCCTGCAGCTCGCCGCCGAACGCTCAGGCGTCACCGCCCTCATCTTGCGGCGCTGGCGCAATGCCGCCGAGGCCGCGGCCGAGCGCGACCGGCCGAGCGCGGCATTGACCCGCTGGCGGGTCGCCGCGCTGCCCTCGGCCGATATCGCGAACGAACCCGGCATCGGCCGGCCGCGCTGGCGGGTCGAGCTGCGGCGCTGCCGCGGCGGCGCGCCGGGCATCTGGGATATGGAGGTCGCCGATGCGACGGGTCATGTATCTCTTTCTGCCAAACTGGCCGATCGATCGACTGCGCCGGCTGGGCTCGATACCGAGCCTCAGTACCGACGCGCCGGCTGACGAGCCGCCGTTCGCCACGGTCATCGCGGCTGGCGGACGGCGCCTCCTTGCCGCGGTCAATCCGGCAGCCGCGGCGGCTGGCCTCGTTCCGGGCATGCCGTTGGCCGACGCGCTATCCTTCCTGCCCGCCCTTGCCACATCGCCGGCCGAGCCGGAAGCCGATGCGGCGGCGCTCAACCGGCTTGCCGAATGGTGCAGCCGCTACAGCCCGTGGACCGCTCCGGACGGCGCCGACGGTGTCAAGATCGAGATCACCGGCTGCGCCCACCTGTGGGGCGGTGAGGCGGCGCTCGCCGACGATCTTGCGCGGCGCCTCCTACGCCAGAATATCTCGCACCGCATCGCGGTCGCCGGCACGCTCGGCGCCGCCTGGGCCCTGGCGCGCTTTGCGGCCGGTGCCAACCGGCCGGCGCTGCCGGGGCCGGGCGAGGAACGGGCGGCGTTGGCGGCGCTGCCGGTCGAAGCGCTGCGGCTCGACCCCGCGACCGCCGCCGGGTTGCGCCGGGTCGGGCTCAAGCGAACGGGCGAACTCACCCCGATGCCGCGCGATGCGCTCGCCCGCCGTTTCGGCGCAGCAGTGGCGCGTCGCCTCGATCAGGCGCAGGGGCTATTGCCGGAGCCGCTGTCGCCGTTGGGTGAGGCGCCCACGCGGCGGGTGCGTCTGAGCTTTGCCGAACCGATCGCCGACCCCGCCGATCTCGCCCGCGCGATCGAGCGGCTCGTCGATGATCTGGCGGCGCGCCTCGCGCGGGAGGGAATGGGCGCGCGCCGGCTCGACCTCGCCTTTCACCGCATCGACGGAAGGGTCGAGCATATCCGCCTCGGCACCGCCCGGCCGAGCCGCGATCCGCACCATCTCGCCAGCCTTTTCGCGGCGCGGCTCGACACGGTTGACCCCGGACTCGGGATCGAGGACGTGATCCTCGCGGTCTTCGCCGTCGAGAAGCTCGTCCCGGAGCAGGCGGTCCTCGATAGCCGCCCCGATGTCGCGGCGAGTGACATGGCCCCGCTGCTCGATCGCCTCGGCGCGCGGCTCGGGCTGGCCGCGCTCGGCCGCATCGAACTGCGCGAAACCCACATCCCCGAACGTGCCTCGATAATGACAGCCATTGCGCTCAAGCCCCACCCGCGCCGTAGGCATGGAAGGATGGGAGCTGCCCAGAAACCCCCTCGCCCCATTCGGTTGTTCGCGCCGCCCGAGCCGATCGAGGCATCCTGGCTGTTGCCTGACGACCCACCCTTCCGCTTTACCTGGCGCCGCCGCGCGCATCGGGTGCATCGCGCCGACGGTCCCGAGCGCATCGCCGAGGAATGGTGGACCGAGGGCGGCTCAGGGGCAGCGGACGCCCTTCGCGATTACTACCGGGTCGAGGACGAAGAGGGGCGGCGCTTCTGGCTGTTCCGCGCCGGTCTGCCCGGCTCGCCCCCGCCGCGCTGGTTTGTCCACGGCCTCTTCGCATGACTGGCCTCTTCGCATGACCGCCGCCTACGCCGAATTGCAGGTCACCAGCAATTTCTCGTTCCTGCGCGGCGCCTCGCACCCGGGCGAACTGGTGAGGACGGCGGCAGCGCTCGGCCACTCGGCGATCGCGATCACCGATCGGAACAGCGTCGCCGGGCTGGTGCGCGCGCACCAGGCGGCGAAAGCCGCCGGGATCCGCCTCGTCATTGGCGTGCGGCTCGACTTTGGCGACGGCACGAGCCTCCTTGCCTACCCGCAAGACCGCGCCGCCTATGGCCGCTTGACGCGCCTCCTGACCCTCGGCAAGCGGCGGGCGCCCAAGGGCGAATGCCATCTCGATTATGCCGATGTCGTGATGCATGGCGAGGGACAGATCGTTGTCGTGCTGCCGCCGGACGGGGACAACGACGTCGCTGAATTTGCGAACCGGGTGGCGGCGGATTTTCCCGGGCGCGCCTATCTCGCCGCGCACCATCTCTATCGCGGCGACGATATGAGCCGCCTCGCCCGGCTCGCCAGGGTTGCCGACAAGACCGGGCTGCCGCTCGTCGCGATGAGCGATGTGCTCTACCACAGCCCCGAGCGGCGGCCGTTGCAGGATGTGCTGACCTGCATCCGCGAGCATTGCACGATTGACGAGGCGGGGTTTCGCCTCGCCGCCCACGCCGAGCGCCATCTGAAGCCGGCCGCCGAGATGGCGCGCCTCTTTCGCGGTCATCCGGACGTGCTGGCGCGCAGTCTGGAGATCGTCCGGCGCTGCACCTTCAGCCTCGACGAATTGCGCTACGAATACCCCGAGGAGCCGGTCCCCCCTCAAAGCAGGATGGCCGGGATGACCCCGCAACAGCGCCTCGCCACGCTCGCCTGGCAAGGCGCCACCGAGCGGTTCGGCAGCGGCGGCATCCCCGACCGCATCCGCGATCTCATCACCCATGAGCTGGCGCTGATCGAGCGGTTGCAATACGCCCGCTATTTCCTGACCGTGCACGACATCGTCGCGTTTGCCCGGAGCCGCGGCATCCTGTGCCAGGGGCGGGGCTCGGCGGCCAATTCGGTGGTGTGTTATTGCCTCGGCATCACCGCGGTCGATCCCGCCCGGATCGATGTGTTGTTCGAGCGCTTCATCAGCGCCGCGCGCGGCGAACCGCCCGATATCGACGTCGATTTCGAGCATGAGCGGCGGGAAGAGGTGATCCAGTACATCTACGAGAAATACGGCCGCGACCGCGCCGGCCTCGCCGCGACGGTCATCTGCTACCGCACCCGCAGCGCGATCCGCGAAGTCGGCAAGGCCATGGGCCTCTCGGGCGATGTCGTCGCCGCGCTCGCCGGCATGGTGTGGGGCTGGTCGAGCGAGGCTATCGCCGACAAGCGGGTGCGCGAGGCCGGGCTTGATCCCAGGGACCGCACCTTGCGCCAGGCGCTCGACCTCGCCGGCGAGCTGATCGGCTTTCCGCGCCACCTGTCGCAGCATGTCGGCGGTTTTGTCATTACCCGCGGGCCACTCAGCGAGCTGGTGCCGATCGAGAACGCGGCAATGGACGACCGCACCCTCATCGAATGGGACAAGGACGATCTCGACGCGCTCGGGATTCTGAAGATCGACATCCTGGCGCTCGGCATGCTGACCTGCATCCGCCGCGCCTTCAGCCTGATCGCACAGCATTACGGCCGGTCTTACGATCTCGCCACGGTCCCGGCCGAGGAGCCTGCCGTCTACGACATGCTGAGCCGGGCCGATTCATTGGGCGTCTTCCAGGTCGAAAGCCGCGCCCAGATGACGATGCTGCCAAGGCTCAAGCCGCGCGAATTCTACGACCTCGTGATCGAGGTCGCGATCGTCCGCCCCGGCCCGATCCAGGGCGACATGGTGCATCCCTATCTGCGCCGGCGCTCGGGGAAGGAGGCCGTCGAGTACCCATCCGAGGCGCTCCGCCAGGTGCTTGGCAAGACCCTCGGGGTGCCGCTCTTCCAGGAACAAGCGATGAAGATCGCGATCGTCGGCGCCGGGTTTCCCCCCGAGGAGGCCGACCGGCTGCGCCGCGCGATGGCGACCTTCAAGCGCAATGGCGAGATCCATCTGTTCCGCGAGAAATTCATCAGCGGCATGCTCGCCAACGGCTATTCGGTCGATTTCGCGACCCGCTGCTTCGACCAGATCGAGGGGTTCGGCACCTATGGCTTCCCCGAAAGCCACGCTGCGAGCTTTGCCCTCCTCGTCTATGTCTCGGCCTGGATCAAGTGCTTTTACCCCGAGGTTTTCGCCTGCGCGCTGTTGAACAGCCAGCCGATGGGGTTCTACGCGCCGGCCCAGATCGTCCGCGATGCGAGAGAGCATGGCGTTCCGGTGCGCCCGGTCGATGTGAATTTCAGCGACTGGGACTGCACGCTGGAGCCCCTCGCCGATCAACCCTCTCCAGAGCCGTTTTTACCCGTCATGGCTGGGCTTGACCCGGCCATCCACGAAAATAAGCACGTGGATCCCCGGGCCAAGCCCGGGGATGACGAGAATGGGGATGACGAAAATAAAGAGGTGCAGAGCAAAGGCCGCAGGAAGGCCCTGCGCCTCGGGCTGCGTCAAGTGAAGGGCCTGGCCGAAGCCGATGCCGGGCGGCTCGTCGCGGCGCGCGGCTGCGGCTATCGCGACGCCGGCGATTTGTGGCGCAAGAGCGAACTTGGCCGCGCCGCATTGGAACGCCTCGCCGCGGCCGATGCGCTGCGCTCGCTGGATCTCGACCGCCGCCACGGGCTGTGGGCGGTGAAGGCGCTCGGCGACCAGCCGCTGCCGCTGTTCGCACAAAAAGGACTCTCTCCTCCCACTAAAAAATACCCCCTCGCCCCCACCGCGGGAGAGGGTTTCACTAAAGCGAGCGAAGCCCGCGCGGCGGTGCTGTTGCCGCAAATGCCGTTGGGCGAGCATGTCGTCGAGGATTACGCGACGACGGGCCTGACGATAAAGCGCCACCCGCTCGCCTTCCTGCGCACCGAACTCGCGCGCGACGGCCTCGTCGCCGCCGCCGACCTCGCGAGGATGCCGGTCGATCACCGCCTCGCGATCGCCGGGCTTGTGTTGATCCGCCAGCGCCCGGGCAGCGCCAACGGCGTCGTCTTCATCACGCTCGAAGATGAGACCGGGATCGCCAACCTGATCGTCTGGCCAGCGGTCCTCGAACGCTTCCGCCGCGCTGCGCTCGGTGCGACGCTCCTCTATTGCCGCGGCCGCCTGCAGCGCGAGGAGAGCGTCATCCACATCGTCGCCGAGGATCTGCGCGATTGGACCGCCCGCCTCAACACGCTGTGCGAGCGCACCGGCGACGAACCGGCCCCGCCGCGCGCCAAGCCGCAATTCGCGCCGCGCCAAAGGATCCCCGGCTACGATTCGCACGACCTCGTGATCCCGAGTCGCGACTTCCGTTAGCTTGCAACCGCCGCTCCCGCCGCCAAGCTTTAAGCGCATGGATCTCATCGTCCCTCCGCCCCCGCCCGAAACCCCGCTGCGGGCGGCGATCCGCGACGCCCATCGCCGCGACGAGACCACCGCAGATACGCGCATCCTTGCCGCCGCCGACATCCCCGCCCCCGCCCGCGACCGGATCGAGGCGACCGCGCGCCGGCTCGTCGTCGCGGTGCGCCGCGAGCGTCAGGGCAAAGGCGGGCTCGACGCTTTTCTCCAGGAATACGCGCTGTCTTCGCCCGAGGGGGTGGCGCTGATGTGCCTCGCCGAGGCGCTGTTGCGCATCCCCGATTCGGAGACCGTCGACCGATTGATCCGCGACAAGATCGCCGCGGCCGATTGGCAGCGCCATCTCGGCCATTCCGGGTCGCTCTTCGTCAACGCCTCGACCTGGGCCTTGATGCTGACCGGACGCCTGTTGCGCGATCATCGGCGAAGCTGATTTCGCCAGCATTCTGCGCCGATTTACCGCGCGTTCGAGTGAGCCCGTGTGGCGCCAGGCGGTGAGCGCGGCGATGCGCATCATGGCCGATCAGTTCATCATGGGGCGCACGATCGCGGATGCCCTGGCGCGGGCGCACGAGGACGAGGGCCACGGCTACCGCCATTCCTTCGACATGCTCGGCGAGTCGGCACGCACGATGGCCGATGCCGAGCGCTACCATGCCGCCTATCGGCACGCGATCGCCGCCATCGGCGCGGCGGCGGCCGGCCGGCCGATCGAATCGGCGCCCGGGCTCTCGGTCAAATTGTCGGCATTGCATCCGCGCTACGAGATGGCGCAGCGCGACCGGGTCATGGGCGAACTGCTGCCCTCGGTCCTCGACCTCGCGCGGGGTGCCCGCGCTGTCGGCATCGGCCTTACGATCGATGCCGAGGAAACCGACCGGCTCGAATTATCGCTCGACCTAGTCGAGGCGTTGGCGCTCGCTCCCGAGCTTGCCGGCTGGGACGGGCTCGGCCTCGCGGTCCAGGCCTACCAGAAGCGGGCGCTCCCGGTCGTCGATTGGCTCGCCGACCTCGCTGGGCGGGCGCGGCGCCGGCTGATGGTGCGCCTCGTCAAGGGCGCCTATTGGGACAGCGAAATCAAGCGGGCCCAGGAGCGCGGCCTCGACAGCTATCCGGTATTCACCCGCAAGGTTGCGACCGACGTCTCCTACCTCGCTTGCGCCAGGCGGATGTTCGCCGCCGGCAGCGCCTTTTATCCGCAATTCGCGACGCACAACGCCCACACCCTGGCCGCGATCCTCGAACTGGCCGGGACCCGTACCGATTGGGAGTTCCAGCGCCTCCATGGCATGGGTGAGGCGCTTTATGGCGAAATCGTCGGCGCCGCCAAGCTGAACCGCCCGTGCCGGGTCTATGCGCCGGTCGGGAGCCACGAGGATCTGCTCGCGTATCTGGTGCGCCGGCTCCTGGAAAACGGCGCCAACACTTCGTTCGTCAACCGTATTGTCGATGAGGCCGAACCGATCGACGACATCGTCGCCGACCCGATCGCGCGGCTGGCGCAATTGAAGGAGAAGCCGCATCCGCGGATCCCGGCGCCGCGCGACCTCTTCCAGCCAGTGCGGCGCAATTCAACCGGGCTCGATCTCGCCGATCCGCGCGACCTCGCGGGTCTCCGGGAGGGCCTTGCCGAGGCTCTGAAGCGGCAGTGGCACGCGGGGCCGATCGTCGGCGGGATTGAGCGGGCCGGGGCGGGCGACCCGATCTCCGACCCCAGCGACCGCCGGCGCCGGATCGGGACCGTGGCGAACGCATCGCCCGACGCGGTCGAAGAGGCGATCGCCCGGGCCGCCCGCGCGGCCCCGTCGTGGGACCAAACCCCGGCCGATTCGCGCGCGGCCGCGCTGGAGCGCGCCGCCGATTGCTACGAGCGCGACCGCGCCCACCTGATGGCGCTGATCATCCGCGAGGGCGGCCGCTCGATCCCGGCGGCGCTGTCGGAAATCCGCGAAGCCGCGGATTTCCTGCGCTATTACGCCGCCCGCGCCCGCGCCGATTTCGCTCGGCCCGAGCCGCTTCCCGGCCCGACCGGCGAGCGCAACGAGATCGCCCTGCACGGTAGGGGCGTCTTTGCCTGCATTTCGCCGTGGAATTTCCCGCTATCGATCTTCACCGGGCAGATCGCCGGCGCGCTCGCTTCCGGCAATGCGGCCGTCGCCAAGCCGGCCGAACAGACGCCGCTCATTGCCGCCGCCGCGGTGCGCCTCCTCTTGAGCGCCGGGATCCCGGCGGATGTGCTGCATCTGTTGCCCGGCCCTGGCGAGAGCATCGGCGGCGCGCTCGTCGCCGATTCGCAAATCGCCGGCGTCGCCTTTACCGGCTCGACCGAGACGGCGCGCGTGATCAACCTCGGGCTGGCCCGGCGCCGCGGGCCAATTGTCCCGTTGATTGCGGAAACCGGCGGCCAGAACGCGATGATCGTCAATTCGTCGGCGCTCGCCGAACAGGTCGTGGCCGATGTCGTGATCTCGGCTTTCGACAGCGCCGGCCAGCGCTGCTCGTCGCTGCGCCTCTTATATCTCCAGGAAGACATCGCCGAGCGGGTCCTGACGATGCTGGCGGGCGCGATGGCCGAGCTCCGGATCGGCGACCCGGCGCTCATTGCGACCGATATCGGCCCGGTTATCGATGATTCGGCGCGCCAGGCCCTGGAGGACCACGCGGCGCGCATGGCTCGCGAAGGCCGCCTCATAACCCAATGCCGGATGCCGTCGGGCACCGAGCATGGCAGCTTTTTCGCGCCGCGCGCGTTCGAGATCGACCGGGCGAGCCGGCTCACGGGTGAGGTGTTCGGGCCGATCCTGCATGTGATCCGCTGGCCGGCCGACCGGCTCGATGCCGTGCTCGATGAGATCGTCGCGACCGGCTACGCCCTGACATCGGGGATCCACAGCCGGATTGACGATACCGCCCGCCACATCCTCGGACGGCTCGGGGTCGGCAACAGCTATGTCAACCGCAACATGATCGGCGCCGTCGTCGGGGCGCAGCCGTTCGGCGGCGAACGCTTGAGCGGCACCGGGCCGAAGGCTGGTGGACCGCGCTATCTCCATCGCTTTGCTACCGAGCGGACGGTGTCGGTCGACACCACCGCCTCTGGAGGCAACGCCACCCTTCTGTCGCTCGGCGACGCACCAGGCTGACAGATCGAGGATGCACCGCTGCGCGCATTCTGTGCCGGCGAATCGCCAGTTTGGGTTTACATTTGTACCGGCCGTCCGCTAAATTGGCGCTAGCCGAGTGCGGATTTCACCCGATGACCTGGCCGTCACGATTCTCCGCGCGGATGTCGCGATGACCCAAGGAATCATTGGGTGTTGCGCAAATGTCTCGTCGGCATCGGTGCGAATCTGCTGGCTTGCGGGCAAACCGTTGCACGAATGTCGCTATCTCGGGCGTTCTGCGCCGTGGGCCCGATTGTCGGCGTTGGCGAGCTAAAAACCCATTGCCATCGGAAAAGTGGATGGTAAACATGGGTGCAATGGCGGTAGCGCAGCCATCGTCATAACTGTATTCGCGTGCGGAGGTATGGGATGAGAAATCGCTATCTACTAGGTGCCGGTGTCGCGGTCGCCATGGCGTTTAGCTGGGCGAGCGCGCAGGCACAGCTGTTTGGCGGGGGGCCAGGCGCCTGGTATTTCGGCGGCGAGAGTGGCTGGACTATGCTCGAAGACCAGTCCGGCACGCTCACATCGACGGGCACGCCCGTCGGGGCTCCTCCGGCCGGGCACGCGACACTGACACAGCGCTTCAACGACGGCTTCAATGCGGGCGCCCGCGCCGGCTATGAATGGGGCCCGTGGCGTCTCGAAGAAGAATTCCGCTATATGGACAATGGGCTGAGCAGCGTGTCTATCAGCGGCGAGACGGTGCCGAATTTTCAGACGCCCGGGTCAACCTCCCGTGTCCGAGGAGAGCGAGCCGCTTATGCGTTCATGAGCAACGCCATCTATGACTTTAACGTCGGCTGGCCGCTCACCCCGCATCTCGGCGCCGGTATCGGCGCGGTTACGCTGCATGACAGCATCAGCTTCCGCTCCGGTTCGGCTCTTGCTCCTCCGGGTGGCAGGCACATCTCGTCGAGTTCCAGCCTCGAGTTCGGCTATCAGGCGATCGCCGGGGTGCGTTACAACATCAACCCGTCATTGGCCTTCGACCTCGACTACCGCTACCTGGCGACGACCGATCCGACCTTCCACTCGGTGTTCGGACCCTACGGCTCCGGGTACAGCACGCACAGCCTCATGGCCAGCCTGAGCGTGTTGTTCGGTGCCCCGCCGCCGGTCGCGGCGCCGCCGATGCCGCCAGCGCCGCCGATGGTCGCGCGCAAGGTGTTTCTGGTGTTCTTCGATTGGGATCGCGACACGATCACGCCTGAAGGCATGCAGATCGTGCAGCAGGCGGCCGCGGCGTTCCGCGCCGGTGGTCCGGTCACGATCCAGGTTACCGGTTATACCGACCGGTCCGGGTCGCCCGGTTACAATCAGCGGCTCTCCGAGCGGCGCGCCAACAACGTCGCCAACGCGATGGTCAGGCTCGGCGTGCCGCGCAGCCAGATGGCGGTCAGCGGTCGCGGCGAGAACGACAACCGCGTGCCGACCGCACCCGGTGTGCGCGAGCCGCAGAACCGCCGCGTCGAAATCGTCTTCCCGTAGGCAGTCTTCTCACGGGCAAACGCCGGGGCTCCATAAAGGCCCCGGCCCGGCCTCACCGCCGCGCCCCGCGCGGCGGTTTTTCTTTGCCCCGCCTGCCGGGCTGCTTCCGTTCGGATCGGCGCCGCTCTAGGATCGTCGGCCGCCCGCTGCACGACAGGTCGCCATGCCCGATTCTCCCGCGATGCCGCTCTCCCGCTTCACGGTGCTCGACCTGACCCGGGTTCGCGCCGGCCCCACTGCGGTGCGCCAGCTTGCCGATTGGGGTGCCCGGGTCATCAAGATCGAGACGCCGCCCGAGCCAGGCGCGGGCGAGGCGATGGGCGGACCGCGTCACGGACCCGATTTCCAGAACCTGCATCGCAACAAGCGCGCTCTGACGCTCGATCTCAAATCGCCCGACGGGATCGAGATCTTCCGCAAGCTGGTCGCCCGCGCCGATGTCCTCGTCGAGAATTATCGCCCCGATGTCAAAACCCGGCTCGGCATCGACTACCCCGCGCTGCGCCAACTCAACCCGCGCCTCGTCTACGCCAGCATTTCGGGTTTTGGCCAAAGCGGGCCCTACCGCGAGCGCCCCGGTTTCGACCAGATCGCACAAGGCATGGGCGGCCTGATGTCGATCACTGGCCTGCCCGGCCAGGGGCCCGTCCGGGTCGGCATCCCCATCGCCGATCTGTCGGCCGGGATTTTCTGCGCTCTCGGCATTCTGGTCGCTCTCCTGGAGCGCGAGGTGTCGGGCGAAGGACAGTATGTCGAGAGTTCGCTCCTCGCCGCGCAGATCGCGATGCTCGACTTCCAGGCGGCGCGCTGGCTGATCGCGGGCGAGATCCCCGAGCAGGCCGGCAACGACCACCCGACCAGCATTCCAACCGGCGTCTTTAAGACGAAGGACGGTCATATCAACATCGCCTCGGCCGGCGACGAGATCTTCCGCCGGCTGTGCCGGGCGCTCGACCGTCCCGATCTCGCGGACCACCCGGATTACCGGACCGGCCGGCTGCGCTCGCAGCATCGCCAGGCGCTCAACGCGGCGATCGAGGCAATCACCGGCGAGCGCGGTAGCGCCGAATGGATCGACCGCTTCAACGAGGCCGGCGTACCGGCGGGCCCGATCTACGCGATCAACGAGGTCTTCGAGGACCCGCAGGTCAGGCATCTCGGCATTGCCCAGGCCGTCGACCATCCAACGCTGGGGCGGATCGAACTGATCGGCCAGGCGGTGTCCTTGAGCCGCACGCCAAGCCGGCTCGAGACCGCCAGCCCCGACCTTGGCGAACACACCGATTCTATCCTGCGCGAGCTCGGCTATGGCGAGCGCGAGATCGCCGGCCTGCGCGACCGCGGCATCGTCTGAGCAGCCGGGCCCGCGCCGGACACGCTAATCGTGCGCCGCTGCGCGCCGGTCGAAACGCTGCTGCAGCGCATCGCCGAACAGGTTGGCGGCGATCACGGTGAGGAAAATCATCGCCCCGGGATAGAGCGCCAAGAACGGCGCCGAGGTGATCAGCTCCTGCGCGTTACTCAGCATCGTCCCCCAGCTAGCGAGCGGCGGCTGGATGCCGAGGCCGAGAAAGCTCAACACCGATTCGAGGAGGATGACGTCTCCGACGCTCAACGTGGTCGCGACGATCAGCGGCGCCAATACGTTGGGCAGGATGTGTGTCCATAAAATATGCGGAATGCCGGCGCCGAGGCTGGTCGCCGCGCGCACGAAATCGCGGTTGCGGGTGACAAGGGTGGCGCCGCGCACCAACCGCGCCGCCGTTGTCCAGCTGACCAGGACCGCCAGCACGACGATGCGAATGAGGCTGATGTCGTCAGATTGCGCGAGGACGGCAGGCACGCCGAGCTTCCGGAGATCGAGCGCGGCCAGGACGATCAGCAGCGGTAACAGCGGCAGCGCGATGATCCCGTCGGTCAGCCGCATCATCACGCGGTCGGTCCAGCCGCCGAGATAGCCTGCGACCAGCCCCGCGAGCGTGCCAAACGCCGCCGCAGCCAGCGCCGCCGCGATCCCGATGGTCAGCGAGACCCGGCCGCCGGCCAGGAGCCGCATCAGAACGTCGCGCCCCAATTCGTCGGTGCCGAGCGGGTGCATCAGCGAGGGGCCGGCCAGGCGGTCCACGAGATCGACCGCGTTCAGATCGATCCCGAGCGCGGCGCCGAGCGGCGGTCCGGCAAAGGAGACGACGGCGATCGCCGCCAGCAGCAGCAGCGGCCCCCTCACCGATAGGTGACCCGCGGGTCGAGCCAGCCATAGGCGAGATCGGCGGCAAGATTGGCCAGCATCGTCGTCACCGTCGCGAGCAACAACGCCGCCAACGCCAGATTGTAGTCGTTGCCCATCACCGCATCGAAGATCAGCTTGCCCATGCCGGGATAGGCAAACATCGTTTCGGTGACGAGCGCGCCCGAGACCAGCCCCCCGAACGACAATGCCAGGATCGTCGTCACCGGGATCATCGCGCTGCGCAGCGCATGATGGAGGATGATTCGCGCCTCGCTCGCCCCCTTGGCCCGGGCGGTGCGGATATGGTCCTGGGCCAGCGCCTCCTTCATCGCGGCGCGAACATAGCGGGTATAGCCGCCGACGCTCGCCAGGGTGAGCGTCGCGACCGGCAGCACCAGATGCGCCAGTCGGTCGCCCAGATTGCTCATGCCGGCCGTAGCGATGCCGCTCGCCGGCAGCCAACCGAGCCCGGCGGCAAAGATGAGGATCAGCATGAGGGCAAGCCAGAAGGTCGGCATCGAAACGCCGGCGAAGCAACAGAGGTTGATTGCGGCGTCGAAGCGGGAATGGGGACGCCGGGCGGCCGCGGTGCCGAGGCTCAGCGCGAGTGCCAGCGCCAGGACGAAGCTCGACCCCATCAGTAAGAGCGAATTGCCGAGCCGCGGCAGCAGCGCCGACCACACCGGAGCCGCAAACAGCCGCGAATACCCGAGATCACCGGAGAACGCCTGCCCGGCCCAGGCGAGGTATCGGGCAAAGAGCGGCTGGTCCACTCCATACACCGCCTTGAGTCGCGCTACATCGGCGGCACTCATGCGCGGGTCGGCCTGGCGCATCAAATCAATGGGGTCGCCCGGCATCAACCCGATCAAGGCATAAATGACGAACGACATCAGCACCACGACCGCGGCGATCTCGACCAGCCGAATGGCGGTGAAACGGATCATCGGGTCACGGCTGCGCGGTCCAGTCGGTGATCCATAATGTCGAAGGGTACTGATTGCCGGTCGGGCGGACGCCCTTCAGCCATTTCGGCAAAATGAACGTGTCCGAACGGAAATACAGCGGCAGCGAGGGCAGTTCTGTCGCGTAAAGCTTCTGCACCGCGGCCCACAGCGTCTTGCGTTTCTCAGGATCGAGCTCGATTTCGAGCGCATCGATCAGCCGGTCCATCTCGGGGCTCTTGAAGCCGGAGGCGTTCTGCCCGGCAAAGCCGTTTGATGCGTCCGGGATCTCGCTCGAATGAAGAGTTCGAGCGCGGCACGTCCTCCGGCGCGCTGATCCAGGCGTACATCGCCATGTCGAATTGGCGATGCGGCACGGTCTCGCCGAACAGCACCCGTGCCGGTTCGTTCTTGATGCGGATATCGACGCCGATCTTGCGCCACTGGCTCTGCAAGACCTGCTCGACCAGCTCGCGGGTGCGATTGCCGGCCGTCGTCATCAATTCGAGCGAGAGGGTATCGCCTTGAGCGTTGCGGCGGAGGCCGCCCCCTTGGGCCCGCCAGCCCGCTTCATCCAACAGCACCGCCGCGCGGGCCGGATCATAATGGTAACGCGGCGTCCCGGCGCTATACCCGGCATCGAGCGGATTCGACGAAACTGTCGGCCACTTTCTGGCGGCCAGCGAACAGCGAGGTACTGATCGCCTCGCGGTCAAGTCCCATGATCAGGGCCTGGCGGACGCGCCGGTCGGCGAGGGCCGGCCGCTCGAGATTGAGATCGATATGCTCGAAAACGAGGCCCGGCTTAAAGATCATCTGAAAACCCTCACCATGCCGCTTCTCGAAGGCGAGCGCCTCGTCGAGCGACAGGCCGAGTTCGCCCGCCACCATGTCGATCGTACCCGACAGCAGATTGGCTTCGAGCGCCGCGGTGTTCTCGATCGCGCGCACGGTGATCCGCATGAAATGCCCGGGTGGCCCCGCCCAATGCGGATTAGGCTCGAAGAGGATGTGCGAACCGGCGACCACTTCGCTCACCCGGTAAGGCCCGTTATAGAGCCCCGGATTGGTCGGATCGGCGTTGTAGCGCGTGCGCACCCGGTATTGCGCCGGCTCCTTGAACGCCGCGCGCTCGATATGCGCCGGCAACAGCACGAAATCGTTGATCGCGGCATAGTCGAAGGTCAGCTTGTCGACATGCAGAGTGAAGGTCTTGTCGTCCTTCACATCGATGCCGGTGATGCGGCGATAGAGTTCGGCGTTGCCAACCGCACTCTCCGGGTGGCGGCCAACCTCGTAGGTAAACAGCACATCGGCGGTCGTCACCGGGACGCCATCGCCCCAAGTCGCCTCGGGGCGGATTGTATAGGTAATGTCGATCCCCTTCTTGCCGTCCGCGAGATCGACCGGAACCGCCAGCCCGTTCTCGATCGACGGCAGGGTGACACATAAGAGGCAAACGAGCTTCCAATCGGCGTCATAGACGGTGAACGGCCGCAGCGCCATCCCGAGCACATAGCTCTTGGCCGCCATCGCATCGATATTCGGATTGAGCGTCGAGGGAAACTGGGTGATTCCGATCGTCAGCGACTCGCGTTCCTCACCCATCGCCGGTGCGGACAGGAGCCCGGCGACGGTGAGCGCCGGCAGCCAGCGGCGCCACCACCCCCTCCACGTCCCCGTGTAGCGGAAAACATTGATCAATCGCACGCAAAGTGTCCCAAGTGCTTGAAAGCGGGCGGTCCCGGTCATATTATCCGCTGCCGGCGAGGTCGGATACGCGACACCGAAAGTTGCGTGTCCGCGGGAACGAAACAACAAGCAGGTTGTTTTCGGCCCGAGGCCCGCAAGGGTCGCCCTCGGGTAGAGCAGCCGTTGCAGCGTATCTTTCAATCCAGAACTGCCACAGAGGACAGAGGCATGAAGCATCTCTTGAATGGCGTCGCGATCGCTGCGGCCCTTGCGATCGCCGCCCCGGCGTGGGCGCAAGCTCCAGCCGCCCCAGCCGCCCCAGCCGCTCCCAGCGCCGCCGCACCGATGGCACCGATGGCACCGATGGCGGGTAAACAACGACATAAGCGTGTGATGCACCGCCGCATGGCGCGGCGCGCCGCCCCCGCCGAGAGCACGACGGACCAGCTCAACCGCGAGGAACTGGCTCGCATCCAAGGCGGTGGGGGGGCCTCGGCATCGCCGCCGTTGTCTTCGGCGAGCCCATACGGCAAGGGTGGGACCCCGAAATAAGATCGCCATAGCGGCGCGTTGCAAGGGGGCCAGCCGGCCCCCTTGCCGATTGTGAGCCGAGGATGCGCGGGCCGCCGGAACTCGCCGGCTATGTCACCGACATCCCCTATGTCGCCGACTTCAAGCCGATGCTGGCGCCGGCTTGGCTTGATTTCGTCGCCCTTCTTGGCGGAGCGAGGCCGCCGGCGCGCCGCGGCGGCTTTGCCTGGTGCGATCTCGGCTGTGGACAGGGCGTAACCGCTGCGATCCTTGCCGCCACGCACCCCTCCGGCACCTTCCACGGCATCGACGCGATGCCGGTGCATGTCGATCACGCGGTGGGGTTGGCGACAGACGCCGGAGCCGCCAACGCGCATTTCCACACTGCCGATTTTGCCGGCGCGTTCGACATTGCTCTGCCGCGCTTCGATTACATTGTCGCGCACGGGGTCTACAGCTGGGTAGGCGCCGAGGTTCGGGCACAGCTGCGGCGTTTCATCGACCACCGGCTGGCCCCGGGCGGGCTCGTCTATGTCAGCTACAATGCGCTGCCCGGCTGGACCCGCGATTTGCCGTTTCAGCACCTGGTACGCGCGCTTGCCAGGGGCCCGCACGGCGACAGCGCCGCCCGCTTTGCCGCCGCATCCCAATTGATCGACCGCCTCGCCCAAAGCGGCGCCGCGGCGCTGGCATCGAGCTACATCGTCCGCGAGCTGCGCGAGCGCCCCGACGAATACCGGCCGGGCTATGTGGTCCACGAATTCCTGCATGCCGGCTGGCAGCCGCTTTATGTCACCGAGGTGCGCCGCGACATGGCCGAGATCGGGCTGGCGCCCATAGGATCGGCGATCCTCTTCGAGAATTTCGATGGTTGGGTCCTCGGCCGGCGCGCCCGCGCGCTCCTCGACGAGATCACCGACCCCGATCTACGCGAGCTGGTGCGCGATTTCGCTATCGACCAGCGG
This sequence comes from uncultured Alphaproteobacteria bacterium, assembly GCA_963734125.1. Taxonomy (GTDB): domain Bacteria; phylum Pseudomonadota; class Alphaproteobacteria; order ATCC43930; family CGMCC-115725; genus DATARH01. The sequence goes on along the minus strand of CAVTGB010000086.1, from coordinate 11,649 downwards.
TTTCGTTGCGATGTGTTCGCGCGCGATGCCGGAGAGCTCGACGACATCGAGCAGCGTCGCCTGCTGTTCGCCGCCGGTCTCGCATTGGCCCGGCCGCCCGCCTCGATCACCTATCGGGCCTCGACCCCGGCCGGGCAGCTCGATTACGCCAACCCGGCGGCGCGGGCGGTTGTCGGTGCGCTCACCCTCGGCGCGCGCAGCCTTGGCGACATCCCCGCGGAGACAGCGCCGCCACAGGATCTTCTGGCGAATGCCCTGGCACTGTGCGCGGCTGGCGATTTGCGGCCGGTCGAGACCGGGCGGATCCCGGTCGAGGCGCTCAACCGGGCGCTCCGCCGCCGTCTCACCGCCACACACGAGACCCCGCTGATCGCACTCCCCTGTGGCACCGCGCTCGAACTCGACCAACATCTCCTGAGCCTCTTCGGCGGAGAGATGAGCCGGGTGCGGCGCGATTTCCTGGCGCTGCACGGGGTGTGAGGCGCGCGGGTCTAGCCGGCGGCGATGCGACGGCGATCCTGGCGCGCCATCACCCAGAAGGCGAACGCCACCGTCGCGCAGACGACAATGAGGAACACGCTCGCCAGCGCGTTGATCTCCGGGGTCACCCCGATGCGCACGCTCGAATAGACCGCCATCGGCAGGGTCGTCGCCGACGGCCCCGAGACAAAGCTCGCGACGACCAAATCGTCGAGCGACAGGGTGAAGGCCAGAAGCCACCCGGAGACCAGCGCCGGGCGGATCCCCGGCAAGGTGATTTGCCACAAGACGGTGAACGGCCGCGCCCCGAGATCGAGCGCGGCTTCTTCGACGGTGCGGTCGAAATTCGCCAACTGAGCGCGCACCAGGACCGCGACATAACACGAGGTAAAGGTCGCGTGCGCGATCGTCACGGTAAGAATGCCGCGGCTCGCCGGGAAGCCGAACCAGCCTTGCGCCGCGACAAACAGCAATAACAGCGAGAGGCCGAGGATCACCTCGGGCACCACGAGCGGCGCCATCAGCATGAAGCCGAACAGAAACCGTCCGCGAAACCGCGCGAACCGGTTCATCGTGAGGCCCGCACAGGTCCCCAGCACCAGCGCGATCGTGGCTGACATCACGCCGATCTCGAGGCTGGTCAGCGCGGCGGCGCGGAACTTGTCGTCCTCCAAGAGCGCGCCATACCAGCGCGTCGACAACCCGCCCCAGATCGTCACCAGCCGCGAGGCGTTGAACGAATAGAGGACGAGAACACCGATCGGCAGATAGAGAAAACCGAACCCGAGCGCGAGCGCGCCAAGGCGAAGAACGCTGCCGCCGCGGCCCGGCATCACACCGCCTCGGCCCGCCCGGCGAGGCGCTGCGCGATGAGAAGCGGCAGGGTCAACACCAGAACCAGCGCCACCGCGATGGCGGATGCGGCCGGCCAATCGACGTTGTCGAAAAACTCCTGCCACAACAGCTTGCCGATCATTAGCGTATCGGGGCCGCCCAGGAGGTCAGGGATGACAAACTCGCCGACCGCGGGAACAAAAACCAGCAGCATGCCGGCGGCGATCCCGGGCAAGGTCAGCGGCAAGATGACGCCGACGAACACGCGCCACGGCGGCGCGCCGAGGTCGGCGGCGGCTTCGAGGAGGCGCTCGTCGAGCCGCGATAGCGCGCCGTAAAGCGGCAGGATCATGAACGGGAGATAGGAATAGACGAGCCCGAGCTCGACCGAGAACCCGTTGTAGATCAGCGGTAGCGGCGCCTCGACAAGCCCCGAGGCGAGGAGCACCCGGTTGACGAGGCCGCTTGGCTGCAACAGCGCGATCCAGGCATAAACCCGGATCAGAAAGCTCGTCCAGAACGGCAGGATGACCAAAAACAACAACAGGTTGCGCCAGATTCCCGGGGTGCGGGCGATGGCAAAGGCTACTGGATAGCCGATCAACAAACAGAGCGCTGTCGCCAGCGCGGCATTGCCGAGGGAGGTCGCGTAGACGCTCAGGCACCCTTCTGCCAATTCGCGGTAATTGGCGAGGGTGGCGCCGCTCTCCAGCCCCGCCGACGATAGGCTGAGGAGTGGCCGGTAGGGCGGGATCGCATCGGCGCTCTCGGTAAAACTGATCCCGGCGACGATCGCCAGCGGCAGTAGAAAAAACACCGCGAGCCAGAGGAACGGCAGGCCGATCAGCAGACGCCGCCCCCACAGCCCCAAGCCGATCATCGTTCGCCCCGACGCCCCGCCCCGCGCGAAACTCACCATCATCACCGCGCTATTGCAACGATCGAGCGCCCAGAGCGCCCCCGTGCCGGCGTTGACAGCCCCGCTCTTTCGTAGCCAAGCTCCGCGCGCCAGATCGCGTCGCGGGAGGGAGCGGTGTCCGAAGACAATTTCGTCATCTACGAATGCGCCGAGCGGATCGCGACGATCTCGCTCAACCGGCCCGACAAGCTGAATGCCGTCAGTGACGAGGTCGTGCGCCAGCTCGACGAGGCGCTACACCGCTTCGACCTCGATCCCGAGGCGGATGTCGCGATCCTCGCCGGCCGCGGCCGCGCCTTTTCGAGCGGCGCCGATGTCCAGCAACGGCAGCTCCGAAGTCGCGAGGAATTCCAGAAGCTCGGCGGGCCGCAGGGCCGCGGCACCAATTCCGCAGATCTCCTGACCCGGTCGGTCAACTGGAAGCCGGTGATCGCCGCCGTTCACGGCTATGTGCTGGGGCTCGCACTCGGGCTGACGCTCGAATGCGACCTCATCGTCGCCGAGGCCGGAACGCGCTTCCAATTGACCGAAACCTCCCGCGGCCTCGGCGCCTCGCGCTATTGGGCCTTGTTTCACTATCGCAACGCCGCCGCCTTCGGCGAGGAGATCGCCCTGACCGGGCGGTTTTTTACCGCCGAAGAAGGGCTCGCCGCCGGGATCTTCAACCGGGTCGCGCCGGCCGGGCAGCATCTCGACGTAGCGCGCGACCTCGCCCGCGCCGTCGCCAAGAACCCGCCCTTGTCGGTGCGGACAACCGTGCGCACCCGGCGCTGGTATCTGGAGCGCGTCACCCGCGAGGCGCAATTCATCGCCGCACCGTTCCAGCTGTACCTGACGGAGGATTTCCACGAGGCGGCGCTCGCCTTCGCCGAAAAGCGCCCGCCGCGCCCGTTCAAAGGGCGGTGAGCACGGCATGTCTTGCTCCGACGGGCCCCGCGCCAACCGGCCATTGGCCGGGATCGTCGTCCTCGATTTCGGCCAGGTCTATCAGGGCCCCTATGCGACGATGTTGATGGCCAAGGCCGGGGCCGACGTCATCAAGATCGAGCCGCCGCAGGGGGAGCCGTTGCGGCGCCGCGCCCCGCCGGGCAAGAGCACGACCTTCCCCATTGCCATGCTCAACGGCAACAAGCGGGCGATCACCCTTAACCTCAAAGAGGAGCGCGGCCGCGCCCTCCTCTTCCAGATGGCCCGGAAGGGGGATGTGCTCCTCGAAAACTTTGCGCCGGGCGTCATGGACCGGCTCGGGGTCGGCTGGAGCGTGCTGCACGAATTGAACCCCCGCCTCGTCTACGCCTCGGGCTCAGGATATGGCCTCTCGGGGCCCGACCGCGACAATCTGGCGATGGATCTGACGATCCAGGCGGTCTCCGGCCTCATCAGCACGACCGGGTTTCCCGATGGGCCACCGGTCAAGGCCGGGCCCGCGGTCGTCGATTTCCTCTCCGGCATCCACCTTTACGCCGCGACCCTGACCGCGCTGTTCGAGCGCGAGCGCACCGGGGTCGGCCGCCTCGTCGAAGTGGCGATGGAAGAAGCCGCCTATGCGACGCTGACCTCGCCCCTCCAAGCGTATTTCGAGACCGGCAAGGTGCCGCCGCGCACCGGCAATTCGAGCCACGGCCGCTCGCCCCTCGGCGTCTACCCGACCACTGACGGCTATGTCGCGCTCAACGTCGCGGTCGAGGAGCACTGGCACAACCTCTTGCGGGCGATGGGCCGCGAGGAGTTGCGCGACGACCCACGCTTCGCCAACAACGCCGCGCGCGTCAAGCACATGGCCGAAACCGACGCGGCGATCGCCGCCTGGACATCGACGCTCGGCAAGATGGAAGTCTTCGCCATCGCCAAACGCATGCGCATCCCGCTGGCGCCGGTGCGCGAGGTCGACGAAGTGATGCACGACGCGCACATGCACCAGCGCGGCATGCTCGAATGGATCGAGCACGACGAATTGGGGCCTGTCGTCGTGCCGAATTCCCCCTTGCGCGTCCACGGCGCCGACGAGGTGCCAACAACGCCGAGCCCCAAACTCGGCCAGCACAACGCCGAGATCTACGGCGGCTGGCTCGGCCTCTCGAACATCGAGATCGCCGAACTGAAGCGGAACGGGATTATTTAGCGTCTGCGGCGCGAGGTCTGCCATGGGTTTGCCAGAGTTGCGCTTCGTCGAAATCGCGCAAGCGTCGCGGGGCCGCTACGACGGCGACCGCTTCAGCTATATGGAGGCGGGGCCCGCCGAGGCGCCGCCCCTCGTCCTGCTGCACGGCATCGGCAGCAATTCGAGCGGCTGGCGTAACCAATACGCCGCGCTCGCCGACCGCTTCCGCCTCGTCGGTTGGAACGCGCCGGGCTATATGCTCAGCGACAACCTCCGCGCCGATCCGCCCGGCCGGCGCGATTACGCCGATGCGCTCGATGACTTCCTCGCCGCCCTCGGCGTCGAGCGGTTCGATCTCCTCGCCAATTCCTTCGGCACCCGGATCGCGCAGGATTTTGCGCATTTCCACACCGACCGGATCCTGCGCGCCGTCTTCACCGGCACCTCGGTCGCGGTCGAGCGCCCGGCCGAGGAGCGCGCGCGAATGGTCGAAGCGCGCGCTGCACAGGTGGCGGCGGGCGGCTACGGTTTTGGCGCGCGGGCCCCGGCGCTCCTCGGCTCGCAGGCATCACCGGAGACCTTCGCCGCGGTCCAGCAGGTGTTGCGCGCCACCAACCCGAAGGGCTTCATGCAGGCGGTGCGGTTTGGCGCAAGTGCCAGCGCACCGCCGATCGGCGCCGGACTGACGATGCCGCTAATGATGATCCAGGGCGCGGACGACCGGGTGACGCCCCTTGCCGCCAACGCCGCGCGCCTCGCCGAGAGCGTGCCGCGAGCGCAGATCGTCATGCTCGAAGGGTGCGGTCATCTGCCCGAGCTCGAGGCGCCGGCGCAAGTCAATCAGCTCGTGCGCGAATTTCTCTCGGCGTGAAATCGAGGAGCCACCTATGCCGCTACTTTATGAAAAACACGGCGCCATCGCTGTCCTGACGCTGTCGCGGCCGCAGGCTCGCAATGCCTGGGGCGAGGATTACAACGCGACCTTGAAGGAGCTGTTGCCGCAGCTCGAGGACGACCCCGCGATCCGTTGCGTTGTCCTGACCGGCGACGAGGCGGGCGGCGCGTTCAGCGCCGGCGCCAACATCAAGGACCCGAAGACGCATACCAGCCTATCGATCGCCGACGCGATTGAGGCCCTGCCCAAGCGGCGGCGCTTTCAGGCGATGAACCTCCTCTCCGATTTCGCCAAGCCGCTCATTGCCGCGGTCAACGGCTTTGCGATCGGGATCGGCTGCATCGTCACCTATTGTTGCGATCTGATCGTCGCCTCCGAGCGCGCCGAATGGCGTCTGACCCAGGTTTCGCTCGGCATATTGCCGGCGCAGGGCGGCACGGTGCGCCTGGCGCGCTGGGTCGGCCGCGGCCAGGCGATGAAGCTGGCGCTGGGGTTCCCGTTGAAAGCCGAGGAAGCGTATCGCGTCGGTCTCGCGCAATGGGTCGTGCCGCATGATGAGCTCATGGCAAAGGCGATGGAGGTTGCCGAACACCTCGCTGCGCTGCCGCCGCTCGCCGCGCGCCTCGCCAAGGAGGCGGTCGCCTTCGGCCTCGACGGGACGCTGCGCGAGGCTGCCAACGCCGATCTCTACCGCTTCATGGCATTGGAACTAACCGAAGACAAAAAGGAAGCCCACCAGGCCTGGCGCGAGCGCCGCAAACCGGCGCTGAAGGGGCGATGAGCGACTCCTCCCGTCCCCTGGCGCTGGTCACCGGTGCGTCCGGCGGCATTGGCGCGGCGCTGGCGCGCGAACTGGCGCGACATGCGCATGATCTGGTTCTCGCCGCCCGCACCCAGGCGCCTATGGAAGCGCTCGCCGCCGAGCTGCGCGAAGTGGGCGCCACGGCGACGGTGATCGCCGCCGATCTCAGCAAGCCCGGCGCCGCCGCCACCCTCGCCGACGACATCGCCGGCCGCGGCCTCACGATCGAGGTTCTGATCAACAATGCCGGGCTCGGCGCGGCCGGGCGCTTTGATCGCAATGACCCGCAGCGCATCGGCGAGATCCTCCAGGTCAACATCGTGGCGCTGACCGAGCTGACCCGGCTCCTCCTGCCCGGGATGATCGCGCGCGGCCATGGCCGGGTCATGCTGGTTGCCTCGACCGCCGCCTTTCAACCGGGCCCGCGGATGGCCGCCTATTTCGCCAGCAAGGCCTATGTGCTGAGCCTCGGCGAAGCCCTGGCGTATGAGCTGCGTGGCACCGGGGTCAGCGTGACGGTGCTGTGCCCGGGTGCCACCGCGACCGAATTCTTCAGCGTCGCCGGGGCCGACCATTCGGTGATGGCGCGGCGGCTCCGCCGGATGATGCGCGCCGAGGATGTCGCGCGCATCGGCTATCGTGGGCTCGCCGCCGGACGCCGGGTTGTGATCGCCGGAACGATGAACCGCCTCCTCGCACTGGCCGGCCGCTATGCGCCGCACCGGATCACCCTGCCGGCGACGGATCTCTTGATGTCGGGCGAGTGATCGGCTCGAGGCCCGGCCGCTTTCGCGCCGGCGCCCTACCGGCGTGGGCGGCGTGGGTCAGGGCGTAAGCGCCGAGCAGCGCCCCGTCCATCGGCTCGGCGAACAGATAGCCCTGGCCGAAACCACATCCGCTGGCGCAGAGGAAGTCGCGTTGCGCAGCGGTCACTATGCCTTCGGCGATGATCGCGGCATCACAACTGCGGGCGATATCGAGCAACGTCTGGGCCCGCTGCTCTCCCTCGGCGGTGCCGATCTGGGCGATGCACTCCGCATCGATCTTGACAGTGTCGACCGGATAGTGCCGCAGGCTGTGGAGCTCGGAATAGCCGGCGCCAAAATCGTCGATGGCGATTTGAACGCCGAGCTCCTCCATCTCGGCGAGAACCGTGCGCGTGGTTTCGGGGTTTCGCGTGAACGCGGTCTCGCTGATCTCAAGCTTCAGGCGGTGCACCGCGAAACCGCCGTTACGGACTGCGCGCAGCGTCGCCAGCAGCGCCGAGGGATCGTCCAACTGCCGCTTCGAGAGGTTGACGCTGACCCAGTCAACGATGTCGCGGCCATAAATCAGGCGCCACGACTCGATCTGTCCAATCGCCTCGCGAATGACCCAGCAGCCGACCTCGACGATCAGCGCGGTTTCCTCGAGGAGCGGCAGGAATGCTGCGGAGGGAACCAATCCCTCGCTCGGATGGTTCCAGCGCAGCAGCGCTTCTGCGCCGACCAGCTTGTTGTCGCTGAGCTGCAGGATCGGCTGGTAGTGCAGTATAAATTCGCCGTTGTCGAACGCGCGGCTCAACTGCTCGGCGAGCGAGTAGCGCCAGACCGCCGCCCGCGTCAGCGCCGGTTCCCATGCGAGCACCTTGCTCGGCCCGAGCACCTTTGCCTGTCGGAGCGCGAGATCGAGATCGCGCAGTGCATCGTCCGCGTCGCGGTGGGCCGGGGTGGTAGTGATGAAACCGACCCGGGCGGTCAACCGCAGTGACAGAGCGCCGATCGCGATCGGCGACTGGACGATTTGCGGAAGCCGGGCGGCGAACGCCTCCGCCTCTCCCAGCCCGAAGGCCGGCGGGCTGCAAATGATGCCGAATTCGTCGGCCCCCAACCGGGCAACCATGTCCTTGCCGCGCGCGGCCACGCCCGGCTGCCCCGAATCTCGCGACCGGGTGCCCGCAACCAGCCGCTCGGCAATGATCTTGAGCACCCGGTCACCGGTCGCGAAACCATGGAGGGTGTTGAGGCTGCGGAAGCTGTCGAGGTTGATCGCAAAGACAACGGCGGCGCGGCGTTCGGGATCCGGATCAGCGAGGACCTCGCCCAAGCGCCGGGCAAACTGATGCCGATCGGCGAGCCCGGTCAGCGGATCGCGAGCGGGCACCCGCTCCCGGGCATCCGGCGCCACGTCTTCCCGCAGACCCACAATGACGCCGGCGATGTCGCCGTCAGGGTCTAGCGACGGCCGCGCGCTGAAGATTGCCGGCCTCAGCCTAGTCGCCGCATCATTGCCGACCGGATGGTAGTCCTCGACCGCGTCGCCATTGAGGGCGTGCCACTGCACTTCTTCCAGCGCGTCACGGCCGGCCTTGCACAGCTCGTTGTGGCGCCGGCCGGCGAGCGCCGTGCGCGGCAGCCCGAAGGCGCCCAGCCACGCCTTACTCGCGGCCACGTAGCGCAGATCCCGGTCGAACAACGCGACCGCGGCCGGAATATCGCCGACGAAACGGACCATCCAATCAAACGGGGTGTCGAACTCTGGGGTCATGCCTGATCTGCCGACGCCCGACGCCTATCGCGGCGGATGCTGCCGATGATTGGGCGCGATAGTTGTTAAGCGAGACTTAACCGGCAAGTAAGCGACAGAGGATTTTGCCACAAATGTTAGGTATTTTCTTTAAGAACGATCGTAACGCATTGGTTCCGAGAAAAAATGTTGAGACCCGTAGCAAAAGGAAATACGGCGACACGACCGCGAGCGCACGCGATCGGCGTTTCCGACTCGCCGGGTTCCCAGCGGCGGCGCCGCGTTCTCTCGCCCGCCACCCCCCCTCTCCTACCCCCCCTTTGCAGGGCGGGGGGCGCTGCGGGCTACAGCTTCTCCAGCATCGCCTCGGCGCTAGAGACCGCGTATTCGCCCGGCTTCTCGACATTGAGCGCCTTGACGATACCGTTTTCGACCAGCATCGCGTAGCGCTGCGAGCGGATGCCCATACCTTCCTTGATGCGGTCGAGCTCGAGGCCGATCGCCTTGGTGAAATCGCCGCTGCCGTCGCCGAGCATCATGATCTGGTCGGCCTGATGCTCCTTGCCCCAGGCCCCCATCACAAAGGCGTCGTTGACCGCGACGCAAGCAATCGTGTCGACGCCCTTGGCTTTGAGCGCGGCGGCGTTGCCGACATAGCTCGGCAGATGGCGCTGCGAGCAGGTCCGCGTATAGGCGCCGGGGACCGCGAACAGCACGACCCTCTTGCCGCCGAACAACTCCTCCGGGGTGATCTCCTTCGGCCCTTCCGCGGTCAGATGGCGCAAATTCACCGCCGGAACCTTGTCACCAACCTTGATCGTCATGTGGCTCTCCCTTCAGTTCTGCTCGATGTGGAACACCGCTTTCCCCGGGATCCGGCGGTTGCGCAGCATTGTTCCGACCCGGGGAACCTCGTGCCAGTCATGCTCGGCGACCCGCGGCAGCAGCGATCCGTCGGCAACGAGCCCGGCCAAGAGCGCCAGATCGGGGGCGAAACGCTCCTCGGCCTCCGAGGTGAAATAGTGGAACCCCTGGATTCGTGCGTTCTGGTGCTCGGCAAAGTCGCGGAAATTTAAGGGCGTCGGCTCGCCCGAGGAATTGCCGAAAACGACGATCGTGCCGCGATGCGCGACCCGCTCGATCGCTGCCTTGAGCGAGGCGCCGCCGGCCGCTTCGAGGATGAGCTCAAAGCGGCCCTGCGCATCCTCGATTGCGGTGAGGGTCTCGGCGGCGCCGAGGCCGTCGAGCACGCGCCCGCGTTCGGCGCTGCCGACGATCGCGGTGACCCGCGCACCCGAACGGGCGGCGAGCTGGACCGCGAGATTGCCGACCCCGCCAGCCGCCCCGGTGACAAGCACGCGCTTACCCAACAGCGGCGCGCCGTGGCGCAGGCTCCTGAGCGCGGTCAGCCCGGCGACCGGCAAGGCTGCCGCCGCGGCGAACAAGACATTGTCGGCAATCGGCGCCATCCGCTTGACCGGCACCGCGGCGCGCTCGGCCCAGCCCTCCCAGTCGCACAGCGCAACCACCCGCGTGCCGGCGGCGGGGCCGCTGCCGTCCGCGGCGGCGCGCAATACCACCCCGGCGATGTCTTGGCCGGGCCGCCAGCCCTCCGGGCGGACCTGAAACAGGCGCAATTCGCCGCGATTGAGCGAGAAGGCGTGGACCTGGACCAGCGCCTCGTCCGGCCGCGGCTCAGGCTCGGCGACCTCGCGGATCGCGACCGGTTCCGGGCCGTTCGGTGTGTTGACGACGGCGAGCATGGCCTACCGCTCTATGCCCATCATTGCGAACGACGCGAAGCAATCTCCCGCCGCGTGTTCGTTGGAGGGAGTTTGCTTCGTCGCCCTGCGGGCTTCTCGCAATGACAATCTAGTTCAACCTGAGATCGGTGATGTGCTTGGGATCGGGATTCAATTCGCCCTTTTCGACGCGCAGCACGATGTCGGTGAGGATCGCGTTGGTCGGCGCCGGGATGCCGACCTCCTCGCCCTTCCGCACGACAAAGCCGTTGAGGAACGGGATCTCGGTGCGGCGGCCCTTGACCATGTCCTGGCCGGTGGAGGGGCGGTGCTCGCCGCCGCCGCCTTGCGCTCCGGCCAGGCGATGCTCGTCGATCTCCTTCTGAGCCGCGGCATCGCCCTCGCCGGCACGGGCCAGCGTCTCGGGATCCATGTGGCTGACTTCGTCAAACGTATAGCCCAAAGCCTGGCCGACCCGGATCGCTTCGCTCCCCAGCCGGTTCGAGAAGTGCCGCAAGGCGTCGTTCTTGATGACCTCGCGGCCGATCAGGCCGGTACAGGCAGAGAGCCCGTTGCCCATCACGTTGGTGACCAGCTTCGACCAGCGCTCGCCCCACAAATTCTCGGTGACGAAGGCGCTGTCGGCATTGGCGAGAAGCCCGCAGACCTCCTTCGCCCGGTCGGTGATCCGGCCATGCACCTCGCCGACGCGGAACACGGTGTGCTTCGAGCCCGATTTTCCGGCGGCGCGGCGGATCTGCCCCGGCGCATGCAATTCGACGGTGATCGAACTGGCGATCGAGCCCAGCGTTTTGCCCCAGCCGACGACGCCCGCGATCGTCTCCTCGTTCATGCAGTTCTGCAGCGAGACGACATAACCGTCGGGCGCGAGGTACTGCTTGATCATCATCGCCGCCCAGGCTGTGTCATAGGATTTGGTGCAGACAAAGGCGATGTCGAACGGCTTCTCCTTCGAGACATGCTGCAGTTCGGTGACGTGGAGCGCGCGCACCGGCACCGTGAACGGCTCGACCTCCCTGATGTGGGTGATCGTCAGCCCGTGCGCTTTCATGTGCTCGACATGCTCGGGCCAGAAATCGATAAAGGTCACGTCCTCGCCGGCCTGCACCATATGCGCGCCGGCATAGCCGCCGACCGCCCCGGTGCACACCACGGCAATCTTTTTCCCTGTCGCCATCAGCCTTCCTCCGCATTGCTCCGGCGCCGGGTTATCTGAAGCGCCGCCATCGTCTCAAACGCGATCCTAGTACGACCCGCCCCGGTTGGGGAAGCGATGCCCGGCCCGAAGAACCGGCAAAACCAGGCATGGCTGCGTCGCGGCCGCCGAAAGCCCGATGCCGGGCCTCGACG
>CAVTGB010000085.1:0-4031 GCA_963734125.1 uncultured Alphaproteobacteria bacterium | reverse complement strand
ATGTGGTGCGCCACCAGCTGGTGGCGCGGATCGTCGGCGCCTACGAGGCGCGCGACCGCGCCGCGCGCGGCGACGACCCGCCCGGATCAGCGAACCTTCGCGGCTCTCCGCGATGAACGAACTGTCGGCCGAGACGGTCTCGGTCGAGGTGTCGGTCGAATGCGACGATTGGCTGCTTGCCTGCCCCGACGCCGTGGACCTGGCCGCGACCGCGGCGCGTGCCGCGCTGTCTCGACACGTGGGACCGCGGGCGGGGGCACCTCTTATTCTCGGGCTGGTTCTGACCGATGACGCCGAGCAGCGGCAACTCAACCGCACCTATCGCGGCATCGATGCGCCGACCAATGTCCTGTCGTTTGCGCTCGCCGATTGGGCCGGCGATCCGGCGTCGCCAGCGCCCCCGGCGGTCGCGCCCGTGCTCCTCGGGGATGTCGTCCTCGCTTTCGCCACCGTCGAGCGCGAGGCGCGGGAGGCGCACAAGACGCTGGCGGATCATCTGGCTCACCTCGTCGTCCATGGCGTGCTGCACCTGCTTGGTTTCGACCATCAGGAGGGCGAGGCGGCCGCCGCGATGGAGGCGCGCGAAGTCGAGATATTAGAGAGTTTGGGGATACCCGATCCTTATCGCGTTATTATCTGAAGAGATTAAAGCGGACACCCGTCCTCGATGAGCGACCCCGAGCCTCCCGCCGGCGGCGACGAGCCTGAGCGCACCCGGCCCGCGACCGCCGCAGGGTCGCTGTCGCGTCTGCGCAGCCTTTGGCGCCTGCTGCGCCGGCCGCGCGGGCCACGCGGTTCGCCTGAGACGATGGATGCGCTGATCGCGGCCGCCGCGCTCGACGGCGCCGCCCCGATCACCCCGCAGGAGCGGTTCCTGATCGGCAACATCCTCAAGGTTCACGACCGCAATGCCGCCGATGTGATGGTGCCGCGCGTCGATATTGTCGCGCTCGATGTCGAGCAGCCTTTCGCCGAAGTCGTCAAATGCATGGTCGAGCACGGCCATTCGCGCGTGCCGGTCTATCGCGAGACGCTCGATGACGTGATTGGCTTCGTGCACGTCAAGGACGTGCTGGCGCCGGTCGCCGACCGCCGCCCGGGCAAGCTCACCCGCCTCTTGCGCAAGGTGCTGTTCGTCGCCCCCTCGGTGCCGATCCTCGATTTGCTCGTGCAGATGCGCCAGGCGCGCACCCACATCGCGATGGTCGTCGACGAGTTCGGCGGTATCGACGGGCTGGTGACGATCGAGGATCTGATCGAGGAGATCGTCGGGGAGATCGAGGACGAGCACGATGACGCCGAGGCCCCGAGCATGATCGAGCGGCCCGACGGCAGCATCATCGCCGATGCCCGCCTGCCGATCGAGGCGCTCGAGGAGCTGCACGGCACCCGCCTGCGCCCCGAGGGCGAGGAGGAGGCGGTCGATACGCTGGGCGGCCTCGTATTCATGCTGGCGGGGCGGGTCCCGAAACGGGGCGAGATCATTGCCCATCCGGACGGCATCGAATTCGAGGTGCTCGATGCCGACCCACGGCGGGTCAAGCGGCTGCGCGTGCGCGGCCTGCCCGCCGCGATCGCCAGCAAAGGGGCGGCCGGTGCCTGAAACCACGGTGCTGCGGGTTGTCCCCGGCGCCCGGACCGAGACGCCGCTCTGCCGGCTGGCGCAGGAGCTTGCCGCATTGTCGGGCTGGCGGCGCTATGGGCTGGGGTTTGTGCTCGGGGCGCTGCTCGCCGGCGCGCTCCCGCCGGTTGATCTGACGCCGCTGATCTTCGTCTGTATTCCGGGTCTCTTATGGCTCGACGATGCGAGCGGCGGGCCGTGGGCGTCGGCCCGGCTCGGTTATGTCTTCGGACTGGGTTTTTTCGTCGCCGGCCTGTACTGGATCGCCGCGGCGCTGTTTGTCGACATCGCCCGGTTCTGGTGGGCGTTGCCCTTTGCCGTCCTCGGATTGCCGGCATACCTGGCGTTCTATCCGGCGGCGGCGCTCGGCGTAACCAGCCTGGCGACGACCAGGCTCCGGTTGCCGGCGGGCGCGAGGGTCTGCCTGTTCGCGGTCGCCTGGAGCGCTGCCGAATGGGCGCGCGGGCATTGGTTGACCGGGTTGCCGTGGAACCTCATCGGCTATGTCTGGTCGGGCGGCTTTCCGGGCTCCTTGGCGATGCTGCAGAGCGTCGCCTGGGTCGGGATTTACGGGCTGAGCTTTGTCACCGTGCTGGCCGCCGCGCTGCCGGCCCTCGTCGGAGTCCCCTCGCTGCGGCCGATGACGCCGGCCCGGCGCGCCGCTCCCGTCTTGGGCGCCGCGCTGTTGATCCTCGTCCCGGCCGCGTTCGGCGCGATGCGGCTTCAAGGAGTGCCGTCCGGCTCGACCGGAACCTGGCTGCGCCTGGTCCAGCCCTCGATCGCCGAGACGATGAAATGGGACCCGACGGCGGCGGAGGCGAATTTTCACCGGCTGATCGAGTTGAGCACCGGTCCGCCCGAGCACAAGCTCGCGGCGGTGTTGTGGCCGGAAGCGGCTGTGCCCTTCCTCTTGGAGCGCGACGCCGTGCACCGTGATGCGATTGCGGCGGTCGCCCCCGTGGGCGGCTATGTGATCACCGGCGCGCTGCGGTCCAATCCGCCGCCCGACCGGCCGACGCGGATCTGGAACAGCATCGAGGCGATCGACGGCGAGGGCATGATCCGCGCCCGCTACGACAAGGCACACCTCGTGCCATTCGGCGAATATGTTCCGCTGAGCGAGGTGCTCCCGGTCAAGAAGATCACCCCCGGCACCATTGATCTGAGCGCCGGCCCGGGACCGCAGACGATCGCGCTCTCCGGTCTTGCCGCCTTCTCGCCGATCATTTGCTACGAGGCGATCTTCCCCGGCGCAGTGGACGACGAGCGCGCGCGCCCCGCGTGGATTTTGAACGTTACCAACGATGCGTGGTATGGTCGCACTTCAGGCCCCTACCAGCATTTCGCGATCGCCCGGACCCGCGCGATCGAACAAGGTCTGCCGCTGGTCCGCGTTGCCAATAACGGCATCAGCGGGGTCATCGACCCCGCCGGGCGAGTGGTGGCGCGCACCGGTCTCGACAGCGTCGGCCATGTCGATGTGCCGCTGCCGGCCGCCCGGCCACAGACCGTTTATGCCGCGGCTGGGGATTGGCCGTTCGTGGTGATACTGGTGCTCGGCATGGTTCCCGCATTGCGCCGTTGGCGCTAGCTCAGACCGGCGAACGGGGCGACCTGGGCTGAATTCCGCTATTACAGGTTGTAGATAGCCGTTGACAGCATACTATCGTATGAGATATCACCCTCGCACCTTAAAGTGCGAGCGAGCGCATGGCGATTTCGCGACTTACACGACGGCCGAGCCGGCAAAAATCGGATAAACCGAACCCGATCGACGTGCAAGTCGGCTCCCGGGTTCGGTTGCGCCGAAACATGCTTGGGCTGAGCCAAGAGAAACTCGGATCAGCGATCGGCCTTACCTTCCAGCAGGTGCAAAAATACGAGCGCGGCGCCAACCGCATCGGCGCGAGCCGGCTGCATCAACTCAGCCGCGTCCTCGATGTCCCAGTCTCATTCTTCTTCGACGACATGGACCCGGTGCGCGCGCCGGCGATCCCGGGCGGCTTCGCCGAGCCGCCGGCCGAGGCGTTCGACTCCGATCCGATGCGCCGCCGCGAAACGGTCGATCTGGTCGAGGCCTATTACGCCATCGACGACACCGCGGTACGCCGCCGCCTGCTGGACCTTGCCAGGGCGCTCGCGGCGGAGGGTGAGCGAACCGCCGATCAAACCCCTGCTCGGCCCGTTAGACGCGCCCGGCAACACAATCCTGCTTGACGCTTGGGTCTCTAGCTCGACAAGGTGCCGCCGAAGACGCGCGCCGGGTTGCGTCATCGATCCGTCCGGCAGCGCCCGGCATTTGGCTCGGATCGATTGTGGGAGATAGTATCTTGCCGAAGCGCGATTTTGTTTTCACCAGCGAGTCGGTGTCCGAAGGACACCCCGACAAGGTGTGCGACCGCATCTCCGA
>CAVTGB010000084.1:0-11426 GCA_963734125.1 uncultured Alphaproteobacteria bacterium | reverse complement strand
ATAAATCGCACGATGGTGCCTAACCAGTTCATTCGAAGTCCCCCTCACGTTTCGATTACTCGTGACCTGGCCTGGACTTCTTCGGGGCATGTGTTAAAATGTATGGGATTTTTGGATTCAACGTCGGGAAGGAACGAACACCATGGACGAGCGTACGCTGCGTATCCTTGAATTCGATAAGGTGAAAGAACAAATCATGGCGTTTGCTGCCTGCAGTTTGGGGCAAGAGCGGATAAAGCAGTTGGCTCCGTTATCCGATATTGTGGAAGCCAGGCGTGAACTCTCTGCTGTGGATGAAGCACTGCTCGTCATTCTGCGCGCAGGCGGCCCATCATTTGGCGGCGTGACAGACGTCCGGCCTGCACTCCGCAAATCGGCGATTGGCGGCACGTTGGGCAGCGGGGAGTTGCTGGCCATTGCCAATTTTATCACCGGTGCGCGTGCAACAAGACGAACGCTGGATCATGCGAGCGAGATCATTCCGCTGCCCATTTTGTCAGAGACGACAGGCGCTTTGTTTGATGCGCGTCGGACGGAGCAGGAAATCCCGCCAAACTGTCGACGACGATGGAACGATTGCGGATCATGCAAGCCCGGAACTCCTGCGACATTCGCCACGCGTTGCGGCAGGCCGAGTCCCGTGCTCGCCAGGCGCTGAACAAATGCTTCGGACACATCAAAAGTATTTGCAGAAGCGGTCATCGCGATGCGCGGCCCCTACTATTGCCTGCCCGTGCGTGCCGATTTCAAGAACCACGTGCGTGGGGTGGTGCGGGATACGTCTGCGTCCGGATCGACGGTCTTTATCGAACCCCAGGCGGTTGTGGAAGCCACAGAACGCATCCGGCAGCTTCAGGTGCAAGAAGAGGCAGAAATTGAACGCATTCTAGGACGGCTGTCCGGCGTCGTGGCTGAGGTTGCAGAGCCACTAACCGCGAATGCGGAGTTGATGGGGCAATTGGACAGTTGGTTCGCGAGAGCCAGTTATGCAAGGTTCCAGACGCCACCCGGCGAATGCTTCGCGAGGATCGAAGTGGCACCTGATTCAGGCCCGCCATCCGCTCATTTCGCGATCGGTCGCCGTGCCGCTGACCGTGACCCTTGGCGAAGAATTTGACATGATCGTCGTCACTGGTCCCGAACATGGGGGTAAAACCGTCAGTTTGAAGACGATTGGGCTGCTCACGGCACTGGCGATGTCCGGCTGCTTTATTCCCGCCGCAGAGGGATCGGAAGTGGGATTTTGTGAAAATATCTTCGCGGATATTGGGGATGAACAAAGCATCGAGCAGAGCTTGTCGACAATGTTTTCATCCCACATGCGGAATATCATATCCATGTTGGATCAAGTTTGTGGCCGGACCCTGGTCCTGTTGGACGAGCTCGGTGCGGGAACGGATCCGGGTGAAGGCGCTGCACTGGCCATCGCCATCCTGGATTACCTTCAAGCGCAAGGGAGTAAAGTCGTTGCGACCACACACTACGCCGAACTGAAGGGCTATGCGTTTCGAAATCCTCTTGCGGTCAATGCAAGCGTTGAATTTGATGTGGAAACGCTCCGTCCCACCTATCGCTTGCTTGCGCGCGTATCGGCAGCTCCTGGCTGCGAATGGCCTCGAGGCTCGGCTTCACGGCGCTCTTCGCGCTCCAAGTCGTCCTGCCGCCGGCTGCTGCCGTCGATCCTTTCGCCTTCTTCCGGCCGACAGCGGTGATCACCGAAGACGATCGGCGTCAGCTCGATCGAGGGGTGTCGATTGCGCGCATTCTACCCGGCCGAGACCGTGAAGTCGCCGTGTTCGCGGCCGTGGCCGTCGACATCGACGGCGATCGGCTGGTCGCCTGGATGCGACGAATCGAAGAGCTGAAGAAGAGCTCGTACGTGCTGGCGATCGGTCGTTTCTCGGATCCGCCGCGCATCGAGGATCTGGCCGCGCTGGCGCTCGACGACGAGGAACTGGCGGCGATTCGACAATGCCGGCCAGGGGATTGCGTCCTCAAGCTGAGCGGAGCGGAAATGAGCGACCTGCGCCGCGCGGCGGACCAGGCGCGAGGCGCCTGGAAGCCGGCGTTGCAACGCGCGTTTCGAGAGGCGATCTTGCGGCGTGTCCGAACCTACGTGTCGAGCGGGCAGTCCGCGCTGCCGCCATACGAGGATGGGAAAGGGCCGGTGTCGCCGGCTGCGCGGCTGGCGGCGCTCGTTGGACACACGACGTTCCTGACCGACCGCCTGCCAGGCTTCGCCCAGTACCTCGCCGACTACCCGCGAGTCCGGCTGCCGCAGGTGGAATCCTTTCTCTACTGGTCCAGGGAGCGGCTCGCCAGCCGGGCGACAGTCGGCGTCACGCATGTGAGCATCGTCCGGAGCACTGCGCCGGGTGTCCCGAACGTGCTCGTCGCAGGCAAGGAAATCTTCACGACGCGCTATGTGAACACGTCGCTGGGCATCACGACGTTGCTCCGCGGCGAAGCCGGCCATCATGCCTACCTGGCGTATCTGAATCGGTCTGATGTCGATGTGCTCGGCGGCACGTTCGGCGGGGTGGTAAGGTGGTTGGTCCAGAGACGGGTGAGGGCCGAGGCCGCCGACGTCCTGCTCGGGCTGAAGCAACGGCTGGAGAGCGGTGAGCCAAATCGATCGAGCCAGTTGCGAACCCCGCCCGGTTCGGGTCCGGCTGCTCCCGGGTAGCCTCCCGGATAACCCCCGGGCGGAATGTTGTCCGAGCAGACCCGGTACCATCGAGCAACTGGCGCTTCTTTTCGTCCCCCAGGATGTCGTAGGCTTCCTGGATATCCTTGAACTTCTCTTCCGACGATTTGTTGTTGGGATTGAGATCAGGATGATACTTGCGCGCCAGGTGCCGGTACGCCTTGCGGATTTGCTCGGGCTTGGCCTTGCGATCGACCCCGAGCGCTTTGTAGTAGTCTTTCTGTACGCCAACGGCCATTGTTCCTCAATCAAGGAGTGGCTAGCTGGCTGGAGCGGCTAGCGAAGAACGATGAGTTCGCTCGCCCGATCCTCAGGCCAGCCACTCGCCACTAACCGCCAGCCACTGTTCTCGTCAGTTCTTGCTGAACCCCGCGATTACCCCCAGGTGGTCCGGGCAGCGCGACCGGATCCACTCCTCCAGTTCCTTCTGAATCTTCGCGTAGAGGGGCGACCGGATCATCCTCTGGTCGATCTCCACCGACGAGACGCCCTTCTCCTCTCTCTCTCTCTCTCTCTCTCTCTCTCTCTCTCTCTCTCTCTCTCTCTCTCTCTCTCTCCTCTCATAGGCATCTCCGTGCAGCTGCAAAGCGAGAACGGCATGATGGGCATGGGCCCCTTCCCCTATGAGGGCGAAGAAGACCCCGACCTGATCAATGCCGGCAAGCAGACCGTGACCGAATTGCCGACCACCAGCTTTTTCGACAGCGCCCAATCCTTTGGGATGATCCGCGGCGGCCATATCGACCTGTCGATCCTCGGGGCGATGCAGGTTGCCGAGAACGGTGATCTGGCCAACTGGATGATCCCCGGGCGCGTGGTCAAGGGCATGGGCGGCGCGATGGATCTGGTTGCCGGGGTGAAGCGCGTCGTCGTCCTGATGGAGCACACCGCCAAGGGCGAGCCCAAGCTGCTGCACCGCTGCACCCTGCCGCTGACCGGCGCCGCGGTGGTCGATGTCGTCATCACCGATCTCGGCGTCTTCGCGATCGACAAGAAGGGCGGCGGAATGGAGCTCGTCGAGATCGCCCCCGATGTGTCGTTGGACGACGTCCGGCGCCAGACCGAGGCCTTGTTCCGGGTGCGGCAAGGGGTCGGGTGAGCCCGATCGTGACCCGGCCGCGATGGGAGCGGCAATGACCGGCCGGGTCATCGGGATTATCGGCGGCAGCGGTCTCTATCAGATCGACGGCCTGACGGAGGTCGCCTGGCGTCGGGTGGAGAGCCCGTTCGGGGTGACCTCGGACGAGCTCTGCTTTGGCACGCTCGACGGGCAGCGGATCGTGTTTCTGCCGCGGCACGGGCGCGGCCATGAATTGCCGCCGTCGTCGATCAACTTCCGCGCCAATATCGACGCCTTGAAACGCTGTGGCGTCACCGACATCCTCTCACTGTCGGCGGTCGGCAGCCTGCGCGAGGACCTCGCGCCGGGCGATTTCGTCGTCGTCGATCAGTTCGTCGACCGCACCTTCGCCCGGGAGAAAAGCTTTTTCGGACCGGGCTGCGTCGCGCATGTGTCGATGGCGCGCCCGGTGTGCGCGCGGATCGGCGATGCCCTCGCCACGGCGGCGCCGCACGCCGGGATCGGCTTGAAGCGCGGCGGCACCTATCTGGTGATGGAGGGTCCGCAATTCTCGACCCTTGCGGAAAGCGAACTCTACCGCAGCTGGCATTGCGATCTGATCGGGATGACCAACATGCCCGAGGCCAAGCTCGCCCGCGAAGCAGAGATATGCTACGCGACCGTCGCCATGGTGACCGACTACGATTGCTGGCATCCCGGCCACGACGCCGTCACGGTCGAGGCGATCGTGTCGGTGCTCAACGCCAATGCCGCTCATGCCCGCGCGCTCATTCGTGTGGTCGTGCCGCTGCTCGCGCGCCACGAGGGGCCTTGCCACCAGGGATGCGACCACGCGCTCGAACACGCGCTGATCACCGCGCCCGAACGGCGCGACCCGGCCCTCCTCGCCCGGCTCGGCGCGGTGGCCGGGCGGGTGCTCGGCCGATGAGGGTCGCCGGCCGGGCGATGCGGACTATATGGCTCGCCACCGAGGGGCGGCCGGATGACGCTGTCGTCGAGATCATCGACCAGACCCGGCTACCGCACGAGCTTGTCATCGCCCGTCTTACCGGCCTCGACGACGCGGCGCGGGCGATCCGCGAGATGCAGGTGCGCGGCGCTCCCCTCATTGGCGCGACGGCGGCCTATGGGATGGCGCTCGCGGTCGCCGAAGACCCCTCCGATCGCACCATCGACACCGCCGCCCTGACGCTCGCCGCGACCCGCCCGACCGCGGTCAATCTCGCCTGGGCATTGGCCGAGATGCGCCGCGCGCTCGCCGAGGTGGCGCCAGGGCGGCGCCGCGCCGCCGCGTTCGAGCGGGCTGGTGCCATCGCTGAAGAGGACGTCGCGATCAACCGCGCGATCGGCGAGAGCGGGCTCCCTCTGATCGAGGCGGCGTTTCGCGCCAAAGGTGGGTCCAAGGGCTGCGCAAGCCCGGTGCAGGTCCTGACGCATTGCAATGCCGGGTGGTTGGCGACCGTCGATTGGGGCACCGCGCTGGCGCCGATCTACCGCGCCCATGACGACGGCATCCTTGTCCACGTCTGGGTCGACGAGACCCGGCCGCGCAACCAGGGCGCCAGCCTTACCGCCTGGGAATTGGGGCAGCATGGCGTGCCGCACACGGTCATCGCCGACAATGCCGGCGGCCACCTGATGCGCCGGGGCGAGGTTGATCTGTGCATCGTCGGCACCGACCGCACGACCTCTACGGGCGATGTTGCCAACAAGATCGGCACCTATCTGAAGGCGCTGGCGGCGCAGGACAATGGCGTGCCGTTCTATGTCGCGCTGCCGTCGCCGACGATCGACTGGGAGCTTGAGGATGGCGCGGCGATCCCGATCGAGCGGCGGGACGCGCGCGAGGTGACGCACATCGCCGGCTGGACCGAGGCGGGAGAGCGGGTCGAGGTGCGCCTGACCCCGGCGGACAGTCCGGCGGCCAATTTCGCCTTCGATGTGACCCCGGCGCGGCTGGTCACGGCGCTCATCACCGAGCGCGGCATCTGCCGGGCCTCGCGCGAGGGGCTACTCGGCCTTTTCCCCGAGCGGCGCCGGCGCGGCGCGGCCTGAGCGGCGTTGTGTTCTTACTGAAACCGCGCTCCCGGCGAAGGCCGGGATCCATTTTCCAACCGTCTCGGACGCGGGTGCATGGGTCCCGGCGTTCGCCGGGAACTCGGTTTTAAGAGTTCCAAATAATTTGGATTCGAGGGCGATGCAGAACTGGAGCGAGACCTACCGCGGCACGGTGCCGCCCTGGGAATGCGACGTCACCGAGCATTTCACGATCGCCTATTACTTCGACCGGCTGGAGGAGGCCGAGCGCAACTTGGCCGATTCCCTGGGGCTCGGCGAATTGTTGCGCGGCGCCGGGTTTCCCCGCCATCTCGATGTGCGGTTCGCGCGCGAGCTGCGCGCCGGCAGCAGCTTTCACATCGAGAGCGCGCCGCTTGGTGTCGATGGCGGGCTGCGCCTCGGCCACCGCTTTGTCGATTTCGGCCAATGGCGAAACGGTGACCTGGATCGCCGAGCGCTGGGACCTGCCCGAGGGGGCGCTGCCCTCGGCGCGGCGGAGCGCGATTGCCGGGCGGCTTGGCGTGTGGGAGGGCCCGGCGGCCGAGCTGCGCCCCGAGCCACAGGGGACCGCGGGGTTCATCCCGACCGCGCGCGGCCGGGTCAAGCCCACTGATCTGGATGCCGAGGGCCGCTTCGCGCTGGCGGCGATCGTCCACCGGTTGACCGATGCGTGTCTCCAGGCCGCCGCTGCGGTCGGCATGGACGCCGCCTTCCTCGAACAGAACCGCCGCGGCTTCTCGACGTTCGAATTGGCGTTGCGGATCTCCGGCGCGCTCGCGCTCGACGAACCCTATCTCGTCCAGAGCGGGATCGCCCATCTCGGCAATTCCTCGCTGCGCCTGATCCACCGCATGGAGGACCCCCGCAATGGGGCGGAGGTCGCCTATCTCGGGCAATACGGCGTCAACCTCGACCTCGAGGCGCGGCGCCCGGCGCGCTGGCCCGACGCCATCCGCGCCCGCGCCGAAAAGCTCGTCGTGCCGGTGGGGTAACCCCCCCTCCCGCGGATGACCGCCCGCTACGGCGCCGTCGCGGTTGCCTCGGCGGCGTAAGCCTCCTCCTCCGAGATGTCCTGGTTCGTATAGTCGGGCAGGAAAGCCGTCGTGACGACGCTGACGATCGCGCAACCCAGAATATAGATGGCGATCGAATAAGGGTTACGCGTCGCGGCGTAGAGCGCGGTGGCGATCAGCGGCGCCGGTCCGCCGGCCACGACCGAAGCCAGATGGAAGCCGAGCGAGGAACCGCTGTAGCGCAGGCGCGGGCTGAAGCATTCCGCGATCAACGCGGCCTGGCAGCCGTACATCATGTCATGTGGCACCAACGAGATGACGATCGCGATGAAAATGACCGCCGGGATCATGGTGTTGAGCAGCGCGAAATAAACGAACGCAAACACCCCCATCGTTACCGCACCGATCATGTACATCCGCTTGCGGCCGATCAGGTCGGAGATGTGGCCCGATACCGGGATCGATATCGCCGATAATGCGGCGGCAAAGAGCACCGCCGTCAGCAGCATGTTGCGCGAGGTGTGCAGCACCGTCGTGCCGTAGGTGAAGATGAAGGCGACAAAGACATAAAACGGCGCCTGTTCCGCCATCCGACACAGCGCGGTCAGGATGATCATCGCCGGCTGCTGGCGAAGGACTTCGAGGACCGGGGCGCGGGCGATCTTCTCCTCCTCGACGACGCGCTTGAAGACTGGCGTTTCGAGGATGCCGAGGCGGATGTAGATGCCGATCGCGACGATGACGATGCTAATCCAGAACGGGATCCGCCAGCCCCAGGCGAGGAACTGGTCGCCGGAGACCGCGCTGCCGATGAGGACCGCCAGATTGGCGAACAACAGTCCGGCCGGCCCGCCCCATTGCGGCCAGGAAGTGATGAAGCCGCGATGCTTGTTGGTCTTGGCCCACTCCATCGCAATGAGGGTCGCGCCACCCCATTCGCCGCCGATGCCCATGCCTTGAATAAAGCGCACGATGGTCAGAATCACCGCGCCCCAGACGCCGATCGTGTCGTAGCCGGGGACGAAACCGACCGCGAAGGTCGACAGCCCGGTCAACAGCAAGGTCGAGATCAGCGTCACCTTGCGGCCGACGCGGTCGCCGAAATGCCCGAACAGCGCCGCGCCGACCGGCCGCGAGACAAAGCCGACGGCATAGATGCTGAACGCCTCCAGCGTCCCGACCAGGGGGTCGGAATGCGGGAAGAACAGCTTGGCGAAGACCAGCGGCGCGACCTGGACATAGAGCAGGAAATCATACGCTTCGATGATCGTGCCCACAGTGCCGGCGACGACGGCGCGGCGCAGTTGGGTGGCGTGCTCGGTGTCGGAAAGGCCCGATGCGGGCATTGCGGCCGTTGCCATGGCTTCCTCCCTATCGTCTCTTGGCTGTGGCGACCCGTGGGGCTGGGCCGCGACAATCCTTATTGGGGAGCGATGTTAGCAGCCGCTTGTGGTCCCGAACAGACCCGATCGCGTTGATCCAGGTTGTTGATCAGGATTATCCGAGGAGCCCGACGACCGCTCCCGACATGCAGGTGGCGAGCGTTCCCGAGAGGATCGAGCGCAGCCCGAGCGCGACGATCTCGGGGCGGCGCTCGGGCACCATCGCGCCCATGCCGCCAATCAGGATGCCGAGGCTGCCGAAATTGGCGAAGCCGCACAGCGCATAGGTCATGATGATGCGCGAGCGCTCGCTCAACGCATCGGGCGGCAGTTTGGCGAAATCGACATAGGCGATGAACTCGTTGAGCACGGTCTTGGTGCCCATCAGCGAGGCGGCGGCTGCGGTCTCGGGGCCGGGGATGCCGATCAGCCACATCACCGGCCGGAACGCATAGGCAAACAGGCGCTGCAGCGTCACCGGCGCGCCGGCGAGGTTGGGCAAGAGGCCAAGCGCGCTGTTGGCAAGGCTGACCAAGGCCACAAGCACCACCAGCATCGCGATGATGTTGGCGAGGAAGACGATGCCGTCGCGGGTGCCCTTGGCGATCGCATCCATCGAGCTGACCGGCGGATCGGTCATCCGGAGTTCGGCCATCGGCGATGGGTCGGGGTGGAACGGCACCATCAGGGCGGCGAGGGCGAGCGCGGCGGGGGTGCTGATGACGGCGGCAACGAGGATGTGCCCCAGCGCCCCGGGGATGACCGGGCCGAGGATCGCGGCGTAGATCACCATGACTGTGCCGGCGATCCCGGCCATGCCGGTGCTCATCAGCGCGAACAGTTCGCCGCGTTCGAGGGTCATGAGGTACGGGCGGATCAACAGCGGCGCCTCGATAAAGCCGACAAAGATATGGACCGCCGCACCGAGCCCCAACGGCCCGCCGACCCCGACCGAACGGCGCAATACCCAGGCAAAGCCCTGGACGATCCGCTGCAACACCCCCCAATGGAAGAGCAGCGTCGCCAGCGCGCTGATCACCAGCACCAAGGGCAGCGCGCGGAAGGCGAAGATAAAGCTGGCGCCGGGCTTGGTTTCGGCAAACGGCAAGGGGCCGCCGCCGAGATAGCCGAAGACAAAGCCGGTGCCCGCGTCCGTTGCCGTCTGCAACGCCTCGACCGCCTGGTTCAGCAACAGGAACGCTGCCGCGGCCGGCGGGAATTTAAGGAAGAGGAGCGCGAGAGCGAATTGCAGCAGCACCCCCACCACGACGACCCGCCAGGGCACGCGAAAGCGCGCCTCGCTGATCACCCAGGCGAAGACGAGGATGACGGCAATGCCGAGGAGGCCGCGCATCGGGCGCTTACCGCCTCATCCACTCCATTATCATTCCAGGACCTGAGATATTTCGCAAATCTGTGTCACTAATGGAGACACTCCATTAGATTCGAGAAGGGGATACATATCAACCCAATGACCGTTATACAGCTCTGGCCAATTTTTTACGTACTCAACAATCGCATAGTTTTTATCGTTGAACATGGCCTCAGATGTAAATGGTTATTTGACAACATTTACGATTTCCTCAATGTCGTGCGTCGATTGGCTGGGGGCGAGGCTGCTGGCGAGGTTTTCCGCGCATGGTGGTCCGCTGCGTGGCAGCGGCATCGGTACGCCCCCAGTAGATTTGCCGGCGCGATGGCTATATAGCCGAGTGGTAAGCGCATTCCTCCTGCGATCACGGGACGCATCATGGCGGACGACAATAGGATTGAGCGGCACGACCGCTGGGGTCTCCTGACCCAGACCGGCGCGGGCACGCAGATGGGCGAACTCTTGCGCCGCTATTGGTGGCCGATCGCCGGCGCCAGCGAGCTCGCCGAGCCGGGCACCAAGCCGGTGCGGCTGATGGGCGAGGACCTCGTTCTCTACAAGGACCTTGGCGGGCGCTACGGTCTCCTCGACCGGCATTGCCGGCATCGCCGCGCCGATCTGAGCTACGGCTATGTCGAAGAATGCGGGTTGCGCTGCAATTACCATGGCTGGCTCTACGGCGCCGATGGCAGCTGCCTCGCGCAACCCTATGAAGACATGGCCCATCCCGAGGCGCACCTCAAGGACGAGATCCGCATCAAGGCCTACCCGGTCGAGGAGCGTGGCGGGCTCCTCTGGGCCTATCTCGGGCCGCAGCCGGCGCCGCTCGTGCCGGATTGGGAATTCTTTTCCTGGCCCAACGGGTTCCGCCAGATCGTGCTCGCCGAGATCCCGTGCAACTGGTTCCAGTGCCAGGAGAACTCGATCGACCCGGTGCATTTCGAGTGGACGCATTCCAATTGGGGCGTGCGCCTCTCCGGCGCCGTCGGGCCCTATTCGCCGACCCACGTCAAGGTCGATTTCAGCGAATTCGAGTACGGCTTCCAGTATAAGCGCATCCGCACCGACACCAGCGCCGAGGACCGGCTGTGGACGGTGGGGCGCGTCTGTCTCTGGCCGAATGGCCTCTTCACCGGCAACCACATCGAGTTCCGCGTGCCGGTCGATGACGAGAACACGCTGAGCGTCATGTGGCATTTCAGCCGGGTGCCGCACGAGCGCGAGCCCTATGTGCAGAACACCATCCCGACTTGGGCCGGGCCGATCGCCGACCCCGATACCGGGCGCTGGATCACCAGCCACGTAATGAACCAGGATTTTGTGACCTGGGTCGGCCAGGGCCGCATCGCCGACCGCGCGCAGGAGTTTCTGGCGCCGAGCGACCGCGGCATCGTCATGATCCGGCGCCGCTTTCTCAACGATCTCGAGGCCATAAAAGAGGGTAGGGACCCCAAGGGGGTGATCCGCGACCCCGCCGTCAATCGCAAGATTGCGCTGCCGGTCGCCGAGCGCAAAAACTTCATCGAAGGCTTCAGCCGGGCCGACCTCATGCGCGACCCGTTCAGCCGCCGCAATCTGCAGGGCTACATCTTCCAGACCGGG
Source organism: uncultured Alphaproteobacteria bacterium (assembly GCA_963734125.1). Taxonomy (GTDB): domain Bacteria; phylum Pseudomonadota; class Alphaproteobacteria; order ATCC43930; family CGMCC-115725; genus DATARH01. Next base: position 211 of record CAVTGB010000084.1, on the reverse strand, counting down.
CAGCCGGCCGAAGTGCGCGAGGCGTTCCTCGCGGCGATGGGCTTCAACGCCGCCGAGTTCGAGCCGGCGGATCAATCCTTCGACCCGCTCGCGCCGGCACCGCGGCCGCGATAGCAGTTGCCTAGCGCGACGCCGGCATCATGCGCCCGAGGTGCCGCGCCACCGCCGCCAGATCGGCCGGCTCGGCGGCGATCGCGCGGGCTTCTTCCAG
>CAVTGB010000083.1:0-117640 GCA_963734125.1 uncultured Alphaproteobacteria bacterium | reverse complement strand
AGGGATGCCCTTGTTGTCTATCGTCAGATAGTTGAGCCCGTGCTTGTGCTGCACTGGGGAAGCGCAGTTGATTGCTGGATTCACGGTGCTGCTGCACCAGAACGTGTCGTTGTAACCACAGGACGTTTGGCCGCAAGGTGTGAGGTTGCCGTTGCCGACCTGCGTCTCGATCAGCGGCACGTTCTTCAATGCAGTCTGGAAATTAGCGGTGATCGCCTTGGACCACACCTGGACGCCGTTCTCGGCGTTCAGAGCATAGACTACGCCCTTGGTTAGTGACAAAGTACACGATTCCCTGCACGATCAGAGGAGGAGAATCCGCTCCCGGCTCGACGCTCCAAGTCGCGCAATTGGGATAGCAGTTGGCGCCGTTGACCTGCGCCCAGGTGGGGTCGGTGGACGGCATCGGGACGGTCCAGTTCATCACGAGATTTGCCACGTTGCTCGGACCGATGGCGGTCTGCGGAGAGTCGTTGGTCCCGTTCAGGTTGTAGTTTATGTTCTCCCAGTTAGCCCCCGTGTCGGTCGAGGCCTGCGCGTTTACGGGCCTGGGGAACGCGAATATTCCGAGGACTCCTGATACAACCAATAGCGAGAGCATCAATACCGCGAAAGCGCGATAACGAACCATCGCTTCGTCGTTGTGACTTTTCGACATTATATAGTTTCTTCCGCGCCGAATCCGTTTTGTTTTGGAGGCGAGCAAAATGGCACGCATTTCTGCGCGCGACACCTGCGAGTTGAGCGTGCACTACTCACACATTCCGACGGTCGTGTCGGCGGCCTGAAGGACCCGGTCTGTCGGATTTGCGAATTTGGCCGGTCTCTAGCTGGGGCCGGGTCTTCGCCTGTACTTCATCACGCCGAACGCAAGCACGCCGAAGAGGAAGGCGTAGATCGAGGCGGCCACGTATGGCCCAGCGTGCCACTCGAAGCTCTTCTCAGACACCAAGTTCGGATTCTGCCCTTCCTTCATGGCGGTCCATTGTGGGAAGGTCGTCGCGGAGACGGGGAACTGCTCGTTGAACGTCACGTAGTTCCAGGTCTCCTTGACGATCTGCCACTGTCCCGCCGATGTAGTTCCACTGCTGGTTCGCGTCTATCGTGATGCTCAGCGTCCCGACGACGCTGCTGTTCCCGGTCTGGTTGAGCGTAAACGTCACGTTCGCGTTGTACGGGTTCGTGTCCTTCTCGTTGTAGTTGGCTATGCTCGCGGTCAGGGAGGTCGTCTTGCCGATAGAGGAGCCTAGGAGGATTCGGACGTTTCCGACGCCGTTGTAGGTCCCGGTGAGGCCTGGCGCGGTCCCCGTCCAGACTACGACCGTGTCTTGCGCGTAGAAGTTGCCGACGCCCGTCACGTCACGAGCAGTTGAAGTCCGCGACCCATTGTGTGACGGCCGCCTTGACCGTGGTCGATGGCGTCGCGCAGCCTGAGCAGCTGTAGATCAGTTGCAGACGTCGTGGTGGTAGTCGGGGTAGACGAAGTTGAGGCCTTTGGAAGGAAGACCAGCTCGACCGCGATTCCGATGGCCACAAAGACGACGACCGCGACCGCCAGCGCCGATATCGCCAGACGGCCCCGGGGGGTCTGCATCGAGCGCGTGAAGCTTGTCATTATCTCTCAGTCCTTGTATAGCATTGCTTCAGGGACGATATTAACCCTTGGCTCTCTGCGGCTCAGGCTGGTCATGATTATGCACTCGAAGACTTTGCGCTGACGTAGTTCAGAATTCCTAGGAAGATCCCGAGAAGCGCCACGACGATGAAGGCCGCCTCGATGATCACCGGCATGTCGTTGAGAATCGACGACGTGTTGTTCGAGAGTGGCGGGAAGATGTCAACGGATATCGCCTCCGCAGCCACGGCAGCGCCCCCTCCGGTCGCTATCACTCCTCCCCCGACGTAGCCGACGGCCGCCATGCAGGCGGTCGCGCCCAGGACTCCGACCTCGAAGGCTATGACATGGACCCTGGAGAAGAAGGCGTTGATCTCCGTCTTGCCCCGCAGCGTGTCGCCGAGATAAAAGAGCGCAGCCCATCCGAAGGAGCCTAGGACGCCGACTATCAGCCACGTGAAGTATCCTATGAAGAGCCACGTTCCGGGCCAGCTCGTGACCATGTTGTCGTGGCATCCGAACTGTCCGGGGGAGACGGAGACGCAGAGGAACGGGTCCAGGACGACCGCGGTGAAGACCACCGAGAGGACCACGTTGAAAGTCCCGAGAGCCAAGAACCTCTTGGCCAAGTCCATTGTCTTCGTAGTTTTAGAGAACAGATTCATCGTTCAGCGCACCGTCCAAAACCGCTCAAAGGAAAGCTTCTTTCCAATTGCTTGGAGCTACGCTTCCTTCGTCAAATTATTAAAGCATTACCTCCCGCTTCGGGCGCGACGGGCCCAACCGCGCGAGTCCATGCCAAGTGTCAGATCGGCAGAGTGCGCTTCGGCCAAAGTCAGTTCCGAAGCCGTCTTCGTGTCGATGAGAGCGAGTATGCCGTTAAATACGGCCGCCATTCGGCGAAAGATGTGGCCTCGATAAGCTTGGACAAGCTCGTCAGGTATTTCGTCTACCTGACGATATTCAACGTCTTCGCTGCGATCGCGTTCACGACGCCCGTCATAATCCCCCAGCTGGCCTTCCCCCTGAAGCTGACCGTCTGGCCGGGGACGTGGATGTTCATCGCGTACTTCGTGTTCCTCATCGTGGGCGTCCTCGGAACCCTGGGGTGGGCGGTCCTCCTTGACCTGATAGGGAGGATAACCGGCGTCAAGTCCTGCGACAAGTTCCTCGCCATCACCAGCATAGTCCTCATCGAGGTCCCGGTCTACACGCAGACCAGCCTCATGTTCACGGCCGGGTACATCGGGGGGACATACGCGTTCGCGACGCAGGTGGGGTCGTCGTTGATCACGTACATCATAGGCCCCCTCGTAATCCCGATCGGGGTGTCGATCTTCATCTATTGCATCGGGACCCTGCTGGGCCTGATGAACGTCGTCTTCATCTTCAGCGACAGGACGAGGACTGCCCGAATCGGCCACGTCCGCTGTCACGGCAGAATCCTAAAAAAGGTCCAGGCTGAATTGCTCGGCGTGTCTTCGGCGTCCTTGCTGCGAAATCCAGCCCTGTACTGGGCAGTCGCGGTCGTCACCCTGCTTTCAGGGGCGAGCTTCGTCTATCTGTCCATCAAGGCGCCTTTCTTCTGGGGCGTGATCTACCTCCCGGGCGTGGTCCTGCTGAACGTGTGGGCGCTGAGCACGATCGCCGGAACTTGGGCGTTCTTAGCGAGACGCAGGCAACGATAAGGCCAGTCCAGCGCAATAGTCCGACTCTTCCGCGCAGTGGGAGAGGCACCGTAAGTCGTGCAGCGGAGGTCAGGCAAACATCTAGCGCCGGGGCGACCTAGAGGCGCACCGGAAGCGGTGATTAACCGGTCACTACTACTTGGCCGGTAATCGAGGGCTGGGCGGCGCTCTTGTACGGGACCGTCCCCGCGGTTGTAAACGTGTGACCATAGATGCTGTACTGCACGAGGTTGCCTGTGCCCGACGAGAAGGACCCGTCCAGTGCCGTGACGTCGTGTCCGCCGTTGACCCCGACCTCACCTCCAGTGGTGTCCAGGTCGAGCCAGTACACCTTGGTTCCCGCCGCTACGGAGAGCGAGTTCGGTTTGAACGCGCTACCCTGGATCAAGACGAGCGCCTGGACGCTCATGATTGGGAAGGGCTGGGTGAAAACGCTCGACCCGGCCGTCGCTTGCACGTTGACCGAGGAGTTCACCGCCGCCGCCCCGCTGGCGGCGCTAAGGGTCATCGTGACCGAGCTGGAAAGCCCGGAGGGGAAGCTGACGGAGGTGGGCTGGAACGTGGCCGTGACGCCGCTCGGGAGCGCCGAGGCTCCGAGGGTGTAGTTGCCCGAGACGCTCCCTATCGCGGAGAACGCGACCGAGACGCTCTCGTCCTGGCCCGGGGCCACTATGAGGGGCTGGGGGATCTTGAAGGTGAGCGACCCCGTCGAACCCGCTGCGGTGGAACTTCCTGTGGCGCTCGTGGAGCTCGACGTAGTCATGAGCGACGACGTGGTCGAGGACGAAGACACGATGGGTATCTCGACGTAGAAAGCGGCCGCGATGATCACGACGACTACGACAAGAGCTATCGACGCGCTGACACCCCGCCGTGGCCGATTCAAACAGAAGCACCCCCGCTTTCGAGAATTTATCTCTTTCCCGAATAACAAGGGGTCTGCAGCGACGGCTGCCTTCGGCGTGCGCGACTTCTGGTCGCGCGTCCGCCTCGTCTGCGCGTGGAGGATTCCCCGCGCTCTATCCGCCTACGACGGCTTCCGACTCGTCTGAATATTCCGACCGGAGGCTCCAGAACGCCAGGAACGTCAAGACGAGAAAGATCGCCAAGACCCCGATAACGTATCCTGGGTTGTATTCTTCCAGCCCCGGAATGCCGGGCTGGATCTTGGGACCTATGCCGACGAAGAAGTTCGATACCGATGAGAACGCGTGGGTCACCGCTATCAGAAGAACTCCGAAGGAGACTATCAGGAGCCCCGTGGAGTTCGCGTCTTTCATCCCAGCTCCTACGCTTCCGAACGGCGGGTCTCGCGGCTCGTCCCACTTCCTACCGACGAGGCTGAGAAGCAACAGCGCGACGGCGCCTCCCAAGAGTCCGTCGCCGAAGGCGCTCCCGAGTATGCGCAAGGCGAGGTCCGATACGATGAACGAGACCGGATACAGATAGATGCCGTGAGTGAACCAGACTATCGGGTACCAGAACAGCGAGCACGCGATTCCAGCTAGGCAGACCGTCGGAAGGTCATACCTCTTGTAGCGGAAGGAAGCGAAAACGAGGTCCGCGCCGAGGCCGGGGACCCCGTAGAGGAGATGAGGGTCGTGAGTGCCGTTGACGAAGACCTGACATATGCCGTTGATCGTCAGCGCTATCGTCCCGGCGGCCGGTTTCCTCACCAGACAGGCGGCGACGACCGCCCCGTACTCGAGCCAGGTCTCGAGGAGGTCCCCGAACACAGGGCCTCCGATCTTGAAGGCGAGATAGTCGTTGAGAAGGACGAGGACGTGGGTGCGGGCGACCTGGGCAAACTCCACAGCCTCGACTTTGTCGTCCATGAGCCCGGTGACGAGCCCCACCGCGACGATTATCGCCAGCTCCTTTTTCGAGAAGAAGAGGATGTTACCCAACTATCTCAACTCCCTCCTGCAACGGGCGGGACGGTCGTGGCCAATATGAGGCTTCCCTGGATCCTAGCACCGGAGGTGCTCGGATGTCCGGCTGCCGTGTGAAGCGGCGGCCCCTCTCGGGGTCCGTTCCTATCTGACTTTCTTCTTCAATGCGTACGCGAGGAAGGCTATTCCCGCGAAGAACAGACAGATGGAGAGGGCACGGAAGGCGCTTATGAATCCGAAGAACCCCACCAAAATGCCGATTGAGATTGCGGCTATGCCATAACCAGCGTGCTCCATGGCGTGGTTGGTCCCCATGATTGCAGCGCGGTTGGACGTATGGCTCGCCTCTCCGAGAATCAGCAGTTGGCTGATGCGGATCATCGCGATGAAGATGCCGTGGACGAAAGAGGCGACGATGAAGACCGGAAGCGTGGAGTAGAAGAACACGGCTCCGATGGATATCGAGCTTCCTACCAGCCCCGTGACCAGGTAAGGCATGCGCCTTTTTCCTTTATCCAGCCGGTGCCCCAGGGGGATCATGACCGTGACAGTGGTGATGGCCATTATCGAGGGAAAGTAGCCGTAAAGCACTCCGAAAGCTGGAATCGCTCCGCGCAGCGTGACGGCGTAGAGTGGGACGAACTGAAAGAATCCCGCGAACCCAATCGCCCCGTCTATCGTGGTCAGCAGCGCTACGCTGACTATCGGCGTCCTGAACGCGCTGAGATAGTCCGCCCAAGACGCGCTGTGGCTGTGCTCATCCTCATGAAGGTCGTCAAGGCCGAGCGGGTGCGACTCTACGTTGACCGCTGACGCGAGGGCGTGCGCTGCGGTCCCCCGTTCCGAGGCGTCTTTGATCTCGGGCATGAGGAAGAACGCAATCACCGCGCCGGCAAGCATCAGGTAAAGGGCGACTTGAAACACGGCTATCCTGTTGTAGAGGACTGCAATCGCCGTGCCTAGCGCGGGCCCAAAGGCGAAGCCAGCAAACTCGACCCCGTCGACCAGGCCATACGCCTTGCCCATCGTCTCGTATCTTTCCGCGAGGTCCCCGCTGTATGACAGCGTGCTCGCGGTGTAGGTCCCATGGGCGACCCCGAGCGCGCAAAGAGACACCGCCATGGCGGCGAGGAACTCGGGCAGGCTGTTGAAGCGGTTCGCGACGATGAGCGAGCCGAGCGATAGGGCGCCGAGCACACACCCGAAGATTGTGAAATTCCGTCGCCCGTACTTGTCGCACAAGTGACCCATGGGGACGGATATAATTCCCGACGTGACGAGGTAGATGCCCGAGATGCTGCCCACGAAGGCATACCCGACCGTCCCCAGTTGGAAAGTGACCGTGAGCTTATCCGAGAGAAAGACAAGGACGATGATGAAGGAGGAGTATTCGGCCACGTGGGTGAGGAACCCAACAGCCCCCACCCCGGCGAAGAGCCTCACAAAGTTAGAGACGGATCCCACTCCAGATGAGTAGGCCTGCTTCTTCGCTGTCAAGCTCAGGTGTCCTGGCCCTTCGAACGGGTCCTAGACCTCCAGGAGTCTAGCCTCAAAGAATGAGAATCGTCTCGGTAGATGTATTAAACTTTACCTATTTCTTATGGTCTTTTAGCTAGGCAAGTGAAAAGTCCCTGATAACCTCACCTCTACGGCGCTCAGTTTGCTCACACATTTACGGCTGGGACCTTTCTAGGTTTCAAAGCCAAGCGGCCTATCCTGACGATGAGATAAAGGCCGAATGCTTCTGCGGTTATGAAGAAACTGACCGGATATGGAGTGAAGAAGGAGATGAAAAGACCAGACCAGACTGCAAGCACGCCGATTGTAACGGAGATTATGATTGCTCGTTGCGGCCGCCTGGCCAGTAACTGCGCCGTCGCTGCTGGTGTGACCATCAAAGAGAAGATGAGAAGAACGCCTGTTACCTGCACCGCGAACGAGACCGAAACGGCGACGATTACCATGAAAGCCATCCCTAGGAAGAACATGGGCATCCCTTTGGCCTCAGCGACATCCTCGTCCAGAGAGGCGAAAAGCAAAGGCCGGTAGAGAATGCCGGTCGCGCCTAGCACTATGAGGCAGGCCACGGCCGTCAACGTAACGGCACCTGCGCTTATCCCCAGTATTTCCCCGAAGAGGATCGAATATGCCTCGGTCGCATAACCTGAATACAGGCTGAGGAAGAGCAACCCCAGGCCGAGCGAAAAGGCGAGGACGATGCCAATTTGTGTGTCTCTGTTTGTTGCTCGACGACCTAGCAGGGCTATAGCAAGACCCCCCATGATGGAACCCCCCAAGAGCGCCCGGGGGGCATCCTCGTCATCGGCGTACCGATCTTCTTTCCGCCGCTGCATCTGGCGCGCAAACATCTCGTTCCCCGGTTCGCGCGGTATCCTCCGGCACCCCGAAACCGCCAGCCATCTCCAGGCGTTCTCGCTGTTTTCCTTCTGCGGCTACTGCGAGCGTACCCGACCATCAGCCTCGTCAAGGCACGCGGGTTTCGCATCATCTCGGGCGGTTTGTTGCGGCCGTTGGAGGATTACCGGTGGTGGTGGCAGCTCAACCGGCGGCTCGGCGAATGGCTGCCGGCGCTGTGCATCGAGGTACAAATCATCCTGCACAAATCGTCGGCGGCAAGCTGAGCGTTGCCCGGGTGCGGCTGGCTACAGCCCGAGCACCTCCTTCATGCCGTAGAGCCCGGGCGGCCGGCCGACGAGCCACAGCGCGCGCGCGCACCGCGCCCTTGGATAGATCGCCGCGGTTGGTCGCGCGGTGGGTCAACTCGAGCTGCTCGCCCATGCCCCGGCGAAGATGACGTGGTGCTCGCCGATGTTGTCGCCGCCGCGCAGCGCGGCAAAGCCGATGGCGCCGGTGCGGCGCGGTCCGGTGATGCCGTCGCGCCCGCGCTGCGCGACTTCGTCGAGACTGCCGCCGCGCGCTGCGGCGGCGGCGCGGCCGAGGGCGAGTGCCGTGCCGGACGGGGCGTCGACCTTGCCGCGATGGTGCATCTCGAAGATTTCGATGTCCCAGTCCGGCCCGAGACGGCGCGCCACCTGGTCGACCAGGCCCAGCAGCAGATTGATGCCGAGGCTGGTATTGGCCGCCCAGACGATCGGCACGCGCTCGGCGGCATCGCGCACCGCACTCTCCTCGGACCCGTGCAGCCCAGTCGTGCCGATCACCAGCGGCTTGCCGAGCCGGGCCGCGAGCTGCGGCGTGCTCGGCGCTCGCCGAGGGAGTGGTGAACTCGATGCCGACATCGCTGTCGCGCATCAGCCGCTCCGGATCGTCGCCGACCGCGATGCCGATGCGGCCGAGCCCGGCCAATTCGCCGACATCCTGGCCGGGGGACGCGCTGCCCGGTCGGGCAAGACCGCCGGCCAGACGCGCAGCCGGCGGTCGAAACGATGTCGCGAACCAGCATGCGGCCCATTCGTCCGGCGCATCCGATCACACCGATCCTGGTCTCCGCCATGCCCGCCTCCGTGAATTTCGACGACAGCTTTACGGGCAAGCGGGTAAAACTCAAGTGCCGCCCGCGGGCATTTCCTTGCAGGCGCTTTTCCTCTACACCCCCAACCCGATAGGGCCGGCGTGACCCGCCCACTGATGGACCCCCGGCTCAACACGGTTCACCTCCGGGGTTGAAGATGTAGAAGGCGCCGCATGGCTCTGCTCCGCTCGGTCGCCACGGTCGGCTCCTTTACGCTGGTGAGCCGCGTGCTCGGCTTTATCCGCGACATCCTGACCGCGGCGATCCTTGGCGCCGGGCCGGTGGCCGATGCGTTCTTCGTCGCCCAACGCCTGCCCAATCTGTTCCGCGCCCTGTTCGCCGAAGGCGCCTTCAGCGCCGCCTTTGTGCCGCTTGGCCTCAGGGGCGCTGACCGAGGGGGGGAGGCCATTGCTGCGCGAATTTGCCGAGGAAGCGTTCGCCGTGCTGTTCGCCGTGCTGCTCGCCTTTGTCTTGTTGGGCGAGATGTTCATGCCGGCGGTGATGCAGGTGATCGCCCCCGGCTTCGGCGCCGATCCGGGGAAATTCGATCTCGCGGTCACGCTGGGGCGCATCACCTTTCCCTATCTCATGTTGATCTCGCTGACGGCGCTGCTCGGCGGACTGTTGAACACCCTCGACCGGTTTGCCGCCCCGGCGGCGACGCCGATCCTGTTGAACCTGTCGCTGATTGCGGCGCTCACTTTGATGGTCCGGTTGGGCTGGGCTGACGGGCACGCGCTGGCCTGGGCGGTGTCGGCGGCCGGGGTCGCGCAGTTCCTTTGGCTGATGGCCGCCTGCACGCGGGCCGGGGTGGCGCCGGCGCTGCGCCTGCCGCGCCTCACGCCGCGGGTCCGGGAGACGCTGCGGATCATGGCGCCCGGGATCTTCGGCGCCGGAGTAACGCAACTCAACCTGGTGATCTCGACCGCGCTTGCCTCGCTCCTGGCCGGCGGCTCGGTTTCCTATCTCTACTATGCCGACCGGCTGAACCAGCTGCCGCTCGGGGTCGTCGGCATCGCCGTCGGCACCGCGATCCTGCCGCCGTTTGTCGCGCCAGGTGCGGACCGGCGATGTTCAGGGCGCGATGGCGACGCAGAACCGCGGCGTCGAGCTGGCGCTGTTGCTGACGCTGCCGGCGGCGGCGGCGCTGATCGTCCTGGCCCGGCCGATCCTCGCCGTGCTGTTCGAGCGCGGCGCCTTCGGCCCGGCCGAAGCAACGGCGACCGCCGCGGCGCTCGCCGCCTACGCCGCCGGGCTGCCGGCCTTCGTCCTGGTCAAGGTGCTGGCGCCGGGGTTCTATGCCCATCGCGACACGGCGACCCCGGTCAAGGTGGCGGTCGCGGCGGTGGCGGTCAATTTCGTGCTGACCCTGGTGCTGATGCACGTTCCTCGCCCATGTCGGGGTGGCGATCGCGCTCTCGGCGGCGGGCTGGATGCAGGCGCTGATCCTGCTCGTGCTGCTTGGCGCGGCACGGACATTTCCGGCTCGATCGGCGGGCGCGCGGCAACATTCCGCGGATCGCCGCGGCGACGCTCGGGATGGCCGCGATCCTGGTCGGCCTGCGCCTGGCTGCTCGCCCCGGCGCTCGCCGGGCCGGTGCTGTTGCGGCTCGGCGCGCTGGCCGGGCTGATCGCCTCCGGCTTTTGCTCGTTCGCTCTTTTGATCCTCGCGCTGGGGGTGACCGATTGGCGCGAGTTGCGCGGCCGGCTGATGCGATCCGGAGGCCAACCGGCTTGACGCAATTCCCCCGGCGGCGATAACGAGAACCGATGAACCGTATCTTTTCCGGCATCCAGCCGACCGGCAATCTGCATCTCGGCAATTATCTCGGCGCGATCCGCAACTGGGTCGCGCTGCAGCACGATTACGAGTGCATCTTCTGCATCGTCGACCTGCACGCGCTGACCCAGCCGCAGGACCCGGACGAACTGCGCGCCTCGACGCGCGAGGTCACCGCGGCCTATATCGCTGCCGGGATCGACCCCGAGCGCTGCATCATCTTCAACCAGAGCATGGTCAGCGCCCATGCCGAGCTCGCCTGGCTCTTGGGCTGCCTGACCCCGCTCGGCTGGCTCAACCGGATGACCCAGTTCAAGGAAAAGGCCGGCAAGCAGCGCGAGATGGCCGGGCTCGGCCTCTATGCCTATCCGGTGCTGATGGCGGCCGACATCCTCTTGCTACAAGGCGACGCACGTGCCGGTCGGCGAGGACCAGAAGCAGCATGTCGAACTCGCCCGCGACATCGCCGGCGCCTTCAACCGGCGCTACGAGCGCGACTTCTTCCCGCTGCCCGAGCCGCAGATTTTCGGCGAAGCGACCCGCGTGATGAGCCTGCGCGACGGCACCAAGAAGATGTCGAAATCCGACACCTCGGATTATTCGCGCATCAACATGACCGACGATGCCGAGCAGATCGCGCTGAAGATCCGCCGCGCCAAGACCGATCCCGAGCCGCTGCCCGACACGGTCGCGGCGCTCGAACGGCGGCCCGAGGCCGACAACCTCGTCGGCATCTACGCCGCGCTCGCCGACGTTGTCGCGCGAGGCGGCGCTGGCGCAGTTTGCCGGGCAGAATTTCTCGACCTTCAAGGAGGCGCTGTCCGAGCTCGCGGTCGCCGTCCTCGGCCGGATCGGCGGCGAGATGCGGCGACTCCTGGCCGATCCCGGACATATCGACGCCGTCCTGCGGCGCGGCGCCGAGCGCGCCGCGGCGATCGCGCTGCCGGTATTGCGCGAGGTCCAGGACATCACCGGCCTGTTGCGGCCGTGAGCCGGGCGAGGGAGCGGGCTTTGCCGCTTTCCTGAGCGGCATCCCGGTTGTAAGGTTCGGCCGATACGCTGCCCGCGCAACGGAGCGGCGCGGGGGCGCGATTCGGCGACGAATCGCATGGACATCTACCTGCCGATTGCCGAGGTGTCGCTCGACGTATTCGTCCTGCTTGGGGATTGGCGCGGCGGTCGGCTTTCTGTCCGGCGTGTTCGGTGTCGGCGGCGGGTTTCTGTTGACCCCGCTGTTGATCTTTATCGGCGTGCCGCCCGCGGTCGCGGTCGCCTCCTCGGCCAACCAGCTGGTCGGCGCCTCGGTCTCCGGGGTCATCGCCCATTGGCGGCGCGGCGCGGTCGACTTCAAGATGGGCTTCATCCTGCTCGTTGGGCGGGCTCGCCGGCTCGGTCTTCGGCGTGTGGCTGTTCACCTGGCTGAAGCGGCTGGGCCAGGTCGAGCTGACGATCTCGCTCTTCTACGTCGTGCTGCTCGGGATCCTGGGCGGCGTTGATGGCGGTCGAGAGCACGCGCGCGCTGTTGCGCCAGCGCCGCCCCGGCGGGTCCCGCCGCAAGCTGCATCAGCACAATTGGCTGCACGGCCTGCCGCTGAAGACGCGGTTTCGCGCGCTCGAAGCTCTACATCAGCGCGCTGTTGCCGATCGGGCTCGGCTTCGCCGTCGGCGATGCTGAGCGCGGTGCTCGGCATCGGCGGCGGTTTCGTCCTGGTGCCGGCGATGATCTATACGCTGGGGATGCCGACCGCGGTGGTGCCCGGGCACCTCGCTGTTGCAGATCATCTTCGTCGCCGCCAACGTCACCTTCCTGCAGGCCTATACCAACCGCACCGTCGATGCGGTGCTGGCGCTGGTGCTGCTCGTCGGCGGGCGTGCTCGGGGCCCAGTTCGGCACCCGCTTCGGGACCCGGCTGCGCGGCGAACAGCTGCGCTTTCTGCTGGCCCTGCATGGTGCTGGCGGTGGCGGCCAAGCTCGCCTTCGACCTGACGGTGCGTCCGCCAGCCTCTACGCCGTCACGATGGGCAGCGGATGAACCGGGCCGCGCTGCGCCGCGCGTCGCGCCGGTCGGGTTCGCTGCGCTGCTCTGCCTCGCGCTCGCGCTCGGCGCCGGGCCGGCGCGCGGCGACGCCGATCGTCGCCGATCTCAGCAGCCATCTGATCGCGATCACCAGCGGGTTCACCGGCACCTCGGTCGTGCTGTTCGGCGCGACCGACGGCCCCGGCGACATCATCGCCGTCGTGCGCGGGCCCGAGCGCGAGATGACGGTGTGGCGCAAGGGCAAGATCGCCGGCATCTGGGTCAATGCCGAAGCGGTGACGTTCGCCAATGTGCCGAGCTTTTATGCCGTCGCGGCGAGCCGGCCGCTCGACGAGGCGCTGCTGCCCGGGGCGGCGGCGCTCTATCGCATCGGCACCGCCAATCTGAAGCTCGAAAGCCGGCAGCCGATGCCCCGCGAGCGGGCCAAGCGGTTCGCCGAAGCGCTGATCGCTGAGCAGGAGCGCGCCGGGCTGATGCGCGCCGAGATCGGCAAGATCGCCTTCCTCGGCGACCGGCTGTTTCGCGCCGTCGATCGCCTTTCCCGCCAATGTGCCGACCGGCACCTATCTGGTCGAGGTGTTCCTGGCGCGCGACCGCGATGTCGTCGGCGCGCAGACAACGCCGCTGCAGCGTCGAAAAGGTCGGCGTCGACGCCGCGGTGTTCGATTTCGCGAGCCGCGCAGGCCGCGGCTTATGGGGCGATTGCGGTCCTGACCGCGGTGGTGGCAGGATGGCTCGCGAGCCTGCCGTTCCGCGGCAGCTGATCCGCAGCGAGGCCTTGCACCATGTCGGAGAGCGCGCCGTCGCGGGTGTTCCTCGTCGTCGTCGACGAGACGCCGGAGCACCGCATCGCCGTCCGCTACGCCGCCCGCCGGGCGGCGCATACCGGCGGCCGGCTCGCGATGCTCTATGTGATCGAGCCGACCGAGCTGCAGCATTTCCGCGCGATCGAGGAACTGGCGCGCGCCGAGCGGCGCGAGGCCGCCGAGGAGCTGCTGCAGCGGCTGTGCGAGGAGATCGCTCCGATCGCCGGCGCAATGCCGATCGTCTATATTCGCGAGGGGCGGCGGCGCGACGAATTGTTGGCGCTGATCGACGAGGAGCCGACGATCTCGATCCTGGTGCTGGCCGCCGGCACCGGGGCCGAGGGGCCGGGCCCGCTGGTCTCCTCGCTCACCGGCAAGGCCGCGGCGCGCCTGCGCATCCCGATCACGATCGTGCCCGGCGGGCTCGACCATGGAGCAGGTCGACGCGCTCAGCTGAAGGCGCGCACTCATCCTCAAAATTCGGCGGAATTCATGCAACGTCTCGAACATCGTCAGGGAGGTGGCTCATGGGTAAGCTTACGGGGAAAGTCGCCCTGGTTACCGGCTCGGGGCGCAATATCGGCCGCGCGACGGTGTTGCAGCTGGCCGGTGAAGGCGGCGACGTTGTGGTCAATGTGCGCTCCAACCAGGCCGAAGCCGACGCCGTCGTGCGCGACGCCCGCGCCCTCGGCGTCAAAGCGCTCGCCGTCACCGCCGACGTCGCGCGGAAGGATCAGGTCGAGGCGCTGGCGGCGAAGGCGCTCTCCGAATTCGGCCGCGTCGACATCCTCATCAACAACGCCGCGATCCGGCCGCACAAGCCCTTCATGGAGCTGACGCAAGAGGATTGGGAGGCGGTGCGCGGGGTGGTTCTCGACGGGGCGCTCTATCTGACGCATGCGGTCATCGGCTCGATGGTCAAGAACCAATATGGCCGGATCCTCTTCTTTACCGGCGATGGCGCCTTCACCGGCGGCAGCGGACGCGCGCATGTCTCAGCCGCCAAGATGGGCCTCGTCGGCATGGCGCGGGCGCTCGCCTCCGAGTTTGCCGCGCACAATATCCGGGTCAACGTGGTCTCGCCCGGCAGCATCGATACCCGGCGCGACAACCCCGAATGGTATCAGGGGCGCACGCCCAGCGCCGCCGGCATTCCGCTTGGGCGCCAGGGCAAGGTCGACGAGATCGCCGCCACCTGCCTCTTCCTGGTCAGCGACGATGGCGGCTTCATCACCGGCCAGACCGTCCACGTCAACGGCGGAGCGACGTATTACTGATTCCTATTGGGCGCGGCGCCGCGATTTTTCCTGGAAGTGCGGGATGACCTCCTCGCCGAAGAGGCGAAGGGTATGGAGCACCTCCTCGTGCGTCGCCGGCCCGATCGCGCATAAGAGGATCGCCTCCTCGATGCCCAGGGCCTCGTACATCTCGAGAAACCGAATGCATTCGGCAGGTGTGCCGACGCAGAACTTGGTGCCCTCTTCGCGTATCTCCTCGGGCGTGGGCTCGCCCGGATGCGGCCCGCTGGCGAGGCGCTGGTCGCGCGCGTAATAGCCCTGGTAGTCGGGCGGCACGGTCGAGGGATCATAGTCGCGCCATACCAGGCGCGCGCGGTCGCGCTGCTGGTCCTGGTACCACGCCACCAGTTCGGTGCCTCGTCCGGCGACGATTTGCGGGTCTTCGTGGCAGAAGCCCGCCGTCATCAGCGCGGCGCGCCGGGTCGGGCCGCCGGCATTGCCCCCGGCCGTCTGCAGCGCCTCGCGATAGAGCGCCATCAGCTGCTTGACACGGTCCGGGTCCGCCTTCGCTGCCGAAGAGGCCGCCCATCCCGAGGCTCCCGGTGAGGCGCGCCGTCTCGTCGCTGCCGCAGGCCGACCATAGCGGCGGGTGCGGCCGCTGCACCGGCTTCGGCAGAACTTCGCGGCGCGGGATCTGGAAGTATTCGCCGCTATAGGTGATCTCCTCCTGGGTCCAGATGCGCGGCAACAGATCGGCAAATTCCTGCCACATCCCGCGGGTGTCCCGCAGGTCGGAGCCGTAGGGGGTGATCTGGTAGGGATAGCCGGTGCGTCCGAGCCCGACATCGACGCGCCCGTGGCTCAAGATGTCGAGCGTCGCCATGCGCGCGGCGACGTGCAGCGGGTGGTGGATCGGCGCCAGCACCACGCCGATGCCGAGGCGGATCGTGCTGGTGCGCTGGCTGACCGCCGCCAGCGTCAGGTCCGGGGCGCTGTTGTGCGACCAGACCGGGCGGAAGTGATGCTCGGAAAACCACACGCTCTCGAAGCCCTGCTGCTCGGCATAAGGGATCTGCTCGAGGGCTTCGTAGATGCGCTGCGATTCGCTCGACGCGGTCCACGGTTTGGGAACCTGGATCTGGTAGAAGAGGCCAATTCTCACCGGATCTGATCTCCTTGCTGGTCGCTAGGCGCCGAGGCGGGTTGCCAGCACCGCGGCGGGCCGCTGGCCGACGGCATCCGTCGCCAGCGGCGGTCAGCGCCCCGCTCGCGCCGTCGATGCGGTAGGAGGCGAGACGGCCCGGACGCGGTGCCGGCGGCGAAGAGGAAACGGCCCGCGGGGTCGAGCGCGAAGGCGCTGGGGACCGCTTCGGTCGGCACCTGCCCGACCGACGTCAGATGCCCGGTGGCCGGATCGACGCGCGAAGCCGGCGATGCTGTTGTGGCCGCGGTTGGCGACATAGAGGAATCGCCCCGATGGGGTGAGGTGGATCTGCGAGCAGGTGTTGCGTCCGCTGTAGCCCGACGGGCAGCGTCGTGATCGTCTGCGCGGCGGCGAGGGTGCCGCGTCGCCCGGTCCAGGCGATAGAGCGATGACGCTGCAGCCCTGCTCGTTCGAGAAATAGACGAGATCCAGGCTCGGATGAAAGCAGTAGTGGCGGGGGCCCAGGCGCTCGGCCAGCTCGATCCGGAATGGCGAATTGGGGGTCAGACGGCCGGTGCCCGCATCGAACCGGAACTGCATGATCATATTGGGGCCGGGGTTATCCTTTGGCGGCTCCAGCACATTGTCGTTGAGCCGGGCGATGTGCGGCACAAAGGCGAACCGGTTGGAGGGGTCGGTGGCGATCGCGTGGGCGCCGTTGGCCGTCGCCTGATGGTCGAGCGAGGGGGCGCCGACCCCACCGTCCGCCGCGAGCGGATGAACTTCGGCATACCCGCCCTGATAATAGGCCGATAAGAGGAACCTGCCGGTGTGGTCGGCGGCCAGAAACGTCGGCGCGTGCGCGGCGGCGACGTTGCCCTGCGGGGCCAGCGACCCGTTGGTTGGGTCGATCCGGAAACTCGAGATCGCCGGCTGGGTGCGATGTCCGACATAAAGGACGCGCCGGTCGGGGCTGATCGCCATCACCGACGGTCCGCCCGCCACCGCGACCTCGCTGTGGGGCGTCAAGTGGCCGCTGTCGGCGTCCATCGCGAAACCAGCGATCTTGTCGTCGTCCTGCAGGCAAACATAGAGAGCGTGCGGCATCCTCGACCCTCCCTCGGGCTGCGCTCCGCGGCGAGATCAGCATGCCAGCGGCGGAACCAATTCCACCCACAATGCGCGCGCCCGGCCCGGCGGCGCAAGCCCGGCTCAGGTCAGCACGGTGCGCAATGCGCCGAGCGACGGCATGAAGAAATAGCCGCCCGCCGTCAGGATCACGAACTGTTCGGGCATTTGGAGGACGCTGCGCCGGTTGCCGGCCGGATAGTTGGGTACCGGCTCGTCCATCACCCGCGCGCGCCCGTCCGGCGCCTGCCCGATGATCGGGTCAAAGCCGGGGACCACCGGGGCGTGGTCATCCGGGCGCTGCTTGCCGCCGACGAAACCGGGATTGTCGGCGTAGCGGCCCTGGATGAACTCGAATTGGCGCTCGATCGACGACTGGTAGCAGACGAACATCAGGCCGCGCGAGTGCAGCGTCTGGGTTTCGCCCGGCGCGACCTCGGGTCCGAACGGAATGCCGGCGCGAATGATCCGGTGGGTCAGCGTCTCCGCGCGGCCGCCCTCTGGATCGTCGCGGGGGTTGGCCTTGCGGATATGCGCAGCATAGGGACAGGAGCGCTGGAACGGGTCGCCCCCATAGCCGAAATCGTTGTTGCGCCGCTCGTTGCCGCCGAGTGTGGGATTATCTTCGCGCGGGGCCAGTTCCAAGGGCGCCCCGCTGCGCCAGCGTCCGACCATGCGGGCCGCCAGGAGTTCGGGATAGATCCCGAGCCGAAGGGCCTCAGCCGCGACAAACCGGTGGAACTCCGGCACGCGCTGCTCAAGACGGCGGAATACCATGTAGGAGCCGTTTTTCGCCCACGGCGCTGGCAGCGGCAGGGTGGAACCGGCGCGCTCGGGGTCCTTGGGGTCTTGCCCGGGATAGCCGAGCACGAACTCGCCGGGCCAGACCGGATCCCGGCCGGGGATGCCGGGTCGGGTGGTCCGCGGCAATCCGCGAATGCCGGGCTGCGACACGCCGTCGAGAAAACCGAAATGCTCGCGGCCGCGTTCGCGGCCCGGCCGCACGGTACCCATTTCCGCGTAAACGACGCTGATTGCGGGGTCCAGCCGCTGGCGCAGCGAATTGCCGTGGTAGGTGACGAAGGCGGGGTTGGGACCGGCGATCAGAAACACCCCGTCGATGCGGTCCCTGCGATAACCCTCGATCCATCGCGCCGGCGGTGGGTCGTTGAGCCGCGCCAGCGTTTCGGGATGCGCGGCGCCGCGCTCGAAGGCGGGGTCCATCGCCGGCCGCCGCAGACCGAGTAACTGCGTCATCCCGTCCTTGGTGAAGCCGAGGTTGAGACCCAGCCACGCCTCGGCCGGCGGGTCGCCGCGGTATTTGCGCCGCTGGACAATCCGGTCGCGGTCGAGCGCGCGGCGCAGGCTGGTCACCTCACTGACGACATACTCCCGCGCCACGGCCTTGAAGCGGGATGCGTCGGTGATCTTGAAGAAAACGAAGAGCTCGGCATTCTTCTGCATGCCGACGAGCAGATCCCCCTGGATCTCGTCCAGGTCGAGCATCGGGGCGGTCATCCGAACCACGTTGCCAGTGCCGGCGGGACCGACCGAGGACGGCCGGGCCGGAACCCGTCCCGGTTAGATGCCGCCGTCTTCGAAACCGATCAGCACATAGTCCTCGACCCAATACAACACGGTGGCCGCCGCGGTCGGGCCAGACATCACCGGAAACCGGTATTTCAATCTTGCCGTTTTGCCGAGCCTGTGCGGCTGGCCTTTGAAGGTCCATTCTCCGGGGTAGGCGGCGTCGACCTCCAGTTGCATCTCCAAGATGGTCGCGGCAGGGTCACCGCCCTGGGTCGGCGGATCAAGCGCCATGAAGACATCCATATCCCCAGCCGGCGATCCTCCCTTTCCGACCAACCTGTTATTGGTATACGGGTTCAACCGCATGATTAAATTGCCGATTTCGGCATTCTGTGCCATCCCCTTGTCTCCCTTTTAAGTTGATAACTTTTGAATTAATCATAGTCATACCGATTGTCCGAGGCGGTCAACGTCGTTTCCAGGCGCACGATCGGAGACGAAAATTCAGACGACCTGTAGGTCGCTTCCGGCCAGTGATCGGGCCGTCTCAAGGCTTGCGGTAATGTCATCCGTCCGACGACAGCGCGGCGTGATTGAGATCAGCGAGCGCCGCGTCGACCCGGGCCGGCTCGCCCCTCGTGCCGAGTTTCACGAATATGTCGTGGGCTTGCCCGAGCAGCGCCCGCGCTTCGGGCAAATCCCCAGCATGCCGCAGCAACGCCGCGCGCGTCACCAGGGCCTTGGCAAAATCATTGCGGGCGCCGATCGCCTCGAGGAGGTGGAGCGCCTCACCGGCGTGCTCGGCGGCCTTGGCGGGAGCCTCGGCTGCGATGCAATCCGCCATGACGCGGTGGGCGAGCCCCTCATAATGGCGATACCCGGCGGCGCGGCAGGTCTCGATGATCTTTTCGACGAGGAACCGTGCGGCGTTGTTTTTAGTTTGCGCGAGATAGCCCTCGGCGAGCCACAAGCTGGTCATCAGGTGAACGTAAGCGAGCTGGAACTGATCGAACCAGCTGACGGTGGCGGTCAGCTCGGCAACGCCCTCGTCAACCCGGCCGGCCTTGATCATGCCATAGCCGCGGACCGTCCGCGCGACCGCGGAATCGTACGGAATTGGCCGCAGCGCGAGCGCCTCCTCGCAATACCGCAACCCTGGTCCGGTGTCGCCGCTCTGGATATAGGCAGAGCCGGTGCGCCACAGCGCGGCGGTTTTGAACCGCAGATCGTCGAGATCGGTGGCGTATTGCAAGGCGCGGCGGCAATAGGCGAAGCTGGCTTCCCAATCGCCAAGGTAATTGGCCGCCGAACTGAGATGCCACAGCGCCCGGCTCGCCAGCCAGGGGTCGGTGCGCGCTTCGAAGATCGATAACGCGAGTTCGCCGGCCTCGATCGCCGCCTTTAATTCGCCAGCGACGACATAGGCCTGCGCCAGGCAGGTGCCGACCAGGCCGTGGAGCTGATTGAAACCCGCCGCCGAGGCGATCGCGGCGGCCTGCCGGCAATGGTCGATCGTGACCACCGGGCGGCCGCCGGTCAGACATTGCAGATACCCGGTCCAGTAGTGCCAGGCGACCCGGCGCTGCGGATCCTCGAGCTGCGCGACCAGATCGCGGATTTTCTCGAGTGCGCCGATATGCTCGGCATGTCGCCCGAGCGCCAGTTTCACCTCGGCCTGCTTGATCACGGCATCGACGCGACGAACCCGGTTCACTCTGAGGTCGGGCATATCCTCCAGCCGCTCCGCCGCGCCTTCGAAGTAGGCGACCGCGTCGTTGTAGGCGCACCGGCGCTGGGCTTTTTGCGCGGCGAGAATGGCGTAATCGACGGCTTTGTCGTCGTCGTTGCTGCGGCCGAAATGGAATGCCAGCGGCTCCGCGAACTCGTCGGTGCGCTCGGCATAATTTTCTTCGATCGCCGTGCCGACCGCGGCGTGCAGGGTGCTGCGGTAGCGCTTGAGGAGGCTGGCGTATGCGGTTTCCTGGGTCAGCGCATGGCGGAAGACATAAGCGGTGCGTTCGCTGTCGAACCGCTCATGGATGAATTCGAGCCGGATCAGCTCGCGCAGATGCGGCTCGATCGGATCTTTTCCCTGCCAGACCGCGCGCAACAGGCGCAGCGGGAATTCCCGCCCGATTACCGAGGCCGTTTGCAACAGCCGCTTGGCATCGCTCGGCAGCCGGTCGATACGCGCCATCACGACATCGCGGATCGTGTTGGGCACCATCTCGGCGGGTCGGGCGGCCCTTGCCTCACCGGCATCAAAGGCGAGCTGTTCGAGGAAGAACGGATTGCCATCGGCCTTGCTGACAATCGCATCGGTTACCGGCGCGTCGAGCCGCCCCATCACCGCGCGAACGAGGTCGAGGCTGTCGGTCCGCGACAATGGATTGAGCGGCAATTGCCCCGCACAGGGCTTGTCGACCCACGGTGGTTGGTACCCGGACCGATAGGTCGCCAGGATGAGGATCCGGGTATCGGCGACGGCCTCGCCGAGGAAGGCGAGAAATTCCTCCGAGACCTTGTCGAGCCATTGGAGATCTTCGACGATGAGAAGAAGCTGCCGGCGCCGGCTCGCATAAAGAATGAGCTGGCGCATGGTCGCGAACGCCCGCGCCTTGACCGCCTCGGGGCTCGCCAGGGCCGGCGTGCCGCCGAGCTCCTGGATGCCGAGGAGGTGCAGCAGCACGCTGTCCTGGTCGGGGTCCATGCCAACCTCTTCCAGGGTCGCGCGCAGCTTGGCGATTATGGTCTCGGTGGTATCGGTCTCGACGATCCCGCAGAGGCCGCGCAACAGATCGAGGACCAGGAGATAGGGTGTCATCGCGCCGTAGGAGAGGCACCGCCCCTCCACCCAGCTCGCCGCCTCGCCGCCCTGACGTTTGCGGAATTCGCCGAGGAGCCGGGATTTGCCGATGCCGGGTTCGCCGACCACGTCAATGAGCCGTCCCGTGCCCGCCTTGGCCGACCGCAACAAGCCATCTAGGGCGGCGATCTCATCCGTGCGACCGACAAAAGGCCGCCCCGTCGCCGCCGGCCCCTCGCTGATAAGCCGATGCGAGACCCCGAGCAAGCGGAAGGCCGCGACCGGCTCGTCTTTGCCTTTGAGGGTCAGTAATCCGGCGGGCTCGACCTGCGCGTAGCCTTGCGCCAGGCGGCAGGTTTCCTCGCTGATCAGGATCGTGCCCGGCTCGGCCGACGTGTGCAGGCGCGCGGCAATATTGGCCGCATCGCCAATCGCGGTCGGGTCCATATGCAAATTGCCGCCGACCGAGCCGAAGACGACAAGACCGGTATGAATGCCGATGCGGATCTGCAGGTCGGGCCAGCGAGGGTCCCGGACCCGCGCGAGTTTGCCGCTGACGGCTTTGCGGATGGCGATTGCGGCGAGGAGCGCGCGGCGCACGTGGTCCTCGTAGGTGATCGGCGCGCCGAACAGCGCGAGAAACCCGTCGCCGGAGAATTGAGGCGTCGTGCCCTCATAGCGCTCCACCTCGGCGAGTGCGGTATCGATAAACCAGCGGATCAATTCGTGCATCGTCTCGGCCCCGAGGCGCGCGGCGAGGGGGGTCGAGCCGACGAGATCGCAAAACAGCATGCTGACCCGTTTCAGTTCCGCCGGCGGGGCCCGGATAGGCTCGCTGGCCGCGTTGTCGCCGGTGCGGTCGAGGGGCGCCGCACAGCGGCCGCAGAAGTTGTTTTCGGGCGGGTTTTCAGCGTTGCAGCTCGGGCAGAAAATCACCAGCGGCGCCGCGCAATGGCCACAGAACCTCATCCCCGCGGGGTTGTCGGCGTGGCATCGCGGGCATGTCATGCGGTGCCTCCAGAAGGTTCTCGCAGGCGCCGATCAGAGCATCGAACCAGGCAAATTACTTTCCCGGATCGCGAAGGGTTAAGCAACCGGCAATTGCGCGGCGTCATACGTCCGGGCGGCTTATCGAGCTTTACTAGTGCTTGCCGTTATCCGGCGTGTATTCGGCGCAGTTGTCGAACAAAGACCAGACCACACAGTGGCCGGACGCGCGGTTCTTGCCGACCGCGCTCACACAGCTTCGCCGCTGATCACCTCTTTTACCTTGCTGGCGAGCTGCTTCAAGCTGAAGGGCTTCGGCAGGAAATGGATCTCGCTGTCGCTGTCGAGGCGCTGGCGGAACGAGTCTTCGGTGTAGCCCGAGATGAAAATAACCTTCATGTCGGGATGGCTTTCGCGCACGTGGCGCACCAGATCGGGTCCGTCCATGCGGGGCATCACCACGTCGGTGATCAGGAGGTCGATCCGTTCCTCGGCGAGGTTGATCGCCTCGAGCGCGCTCTCGCCGCTTTTCGCTTCGATCACCGTGTAGCCTTTGTTGCGCAAGGCGCGGGCTCCGAAGATCCGCACCGGGTCCTCGTCTTCGACCAGCATCACCGTGCCGATCCCGGTCAGATCCTTGATTGCCGGCGGCTCGCTGGGCTCGGGACGCAGGGCGAGCGCACCCTCGACCATCTGGTGGCGCGGCAGATAGATCTGGAACGTCGTGCCGCGCCCGGGCGCGCTCTCGACAAAGATGAAGCCGCCAGTCTGCTTGACGATGCCATAGACCGTCGACAAACCGAGCCCGGTCCCCGAACCGACTTCCTTTGTTGAAAAGAATGGCTCGAAGATGCGCGCAAGGTTCTCCCGGGGAATGCCGATCCCGGTATCGGAGACCTCGATCAGCACATAATTCCCCGCCGGCATGACCTCATGCGCGTGCTGCAGCGGGGTGGTTCGCGTCGCGTTGGCGGTGCGGATCGTCAGAGTACCGCCGCCGGCCATCGCGTCGCGCGCATTGACTGCCAGGTTGATGATCACCTGCTCCAGCTGGCCCTGATCGACCTTGGCCAGACCCAGGTCGCGACCGTGGACGACCTTCAATTCGATGCTCTCGCCGATCAGCCGGCGCAAGAGGTGCGTCAGCTCGACCAGGACATCGGTGATCTCGAGGATGCGCGGCTGCAATGTCTGCTGGCGCGAGAAGGCCAACAGCTGGCGCACCAGGTTGGCGGCGCGGTTGGCATTCTGCTTGACCTGCATGATGTCGGCGAAGGAGGGGTCGCCGGGCCGGAACCGCATTAACAAGAGGTCGCAAAACCCGATCATCGCGGTCAGGAGGTTGTTGAAATCATGCGCGACGCCGCCGGCGAGCTGGCCGACTGCCTGCATTTTCTGCGACTGCGCGAACTGCACTTCCAAGTTCTTCTGCTCGGTGACGTCGATGAAATGCAGCATCAGCGCGCCGTCGCCGTCCTCCAGCCCGTCGAGCCGGCTGAGGAACACCACGCTCGTCTTGTCGCGGGTCCCCTTGAGCCGCACCTCGACGGGTCCCGGGTGGGCCGGCCCATCGGCGGCGGCGGCAAGCTTGACTGCAACCTCCCGGCGATCCTCCTCGTTGACAAAGCCGATCAGCGGCTCGCCGATCAGATCCTGCGGCCGGGCGCCGAACAATTCGCCGAGCGCCCGGTTGGCCTCCTCCAGGCGGCCGACGCGATTGATCAGGGCGATGCCGACCGGCGCGTTGGCAAAGAAGCGCTGGAAGCGCTCGCGCGACAGCCGAAGCGCGGTCTCCCATTCGCGCTCGGGGGTGAGGTCGCGCACCACCGAGCGGGTGCGCAATTCAGCGCCCTCACCGACGACGCTTTGACCGATCCAGGCGTGGATCGTGCGCCCGTCGCGGCTTTTCAGAATGACTTCGCCGCGCGGCCCGCCGTCGCTGCGGCCGCCGAAGGGATCGCAGGGGAGGGTCTGCGCCGGCGGAGCGAGGACGAGGAAATCATGCAGACGCGCATCGCCGCCGATGATCTCGGCCGGAGTGCCGCCGAGCAGTTTGGCCAATGTCTGATTGACGAACAAGAAACGCCCCTCGCCGTCGACCGAATAGAAACCGATCGGCGCGTCGTCGATGAAATCGAGGAGCTTGTTGCGCTCGTCGCGGATCACCGCCTCCATCTCGTGGCGCGCGCTGACGTCCTGGATGTGCCAGAAGCTGTATCCTGGCCGGCCGGCGATCGGGTGGACCGCGATGTTGAACCAGCCGGCGGCCCGGCCGCGCGAATCCTGTAACGCCAGCGCCGCGATCGCACGCGCCCCGGCGGCCGCCCGGCTGCGCAGCCGTTCGAAATCCGCGGCCGATTCCGCGTCGGCAAGCGCGGCCGCCAGACGCGCCAGCGCAGGTTCTGCCGATTGCGGGAAGAGATCGTGGAAAGCGGTATTCGCGTACGCGATTGCCCCATCCGGGGCGACGATCAGCTGCGCGTCGGGCGAGGCATCGAGCGCCTGGCTCAAAATGTCGACCCGGCCGGCCAGCGCGGCATGGACCCACCGCGCCGCGCCGCCGGCGGCAACTCCGACCACGGCGGCCAGAGCGACAATCGTGATCGCCGCCGGTGCGACATGGGCGCCGGAGATCACATCGGAAAAATACAGAGCGCCAACCGCCAGACCTGCCGCGGCGAGGATCACCGCGGTATTGCTCGCCAGCCCCTTCAATCCGGGCTGATGTCGCTCGGCAGCCCACCGCGCCCAGCGACGGGCCCCATCGGTTTCGGCCACCATGATCGCTGCCTCGCCTTGTTCCAATTCGCTCACCGATACCATGACCCGGTATCGCCGGTCTCGCGCCGCGAGCGCAACGGCGCCGAGCCGATTGGAGCGGCATCGCGGCAAGATCGGCCCGCCAATTTTTCGGGGTGCGTGTTAACGATCGCTTAAGCTTGGCGCCGGCATCAGCCCGGTGTCCGGCGCGATCACCCGAAATCGGGCGTAGCCCTCGATCTCGGGTTCGCGGGGTAGAAGCGCTTACTCGTCGCGATAGGTGCGCTCCATGCGCTCGTGGCGCTCCTGCGCCTCGATCGACAAGGTGGCGATCGGGCGCGCCTCGAGCCGTCTGATGCCGATCGGCTGATCGGTTTCCTCGCAATACCCGAAGGTGCCGCTATCGAGCCGAGCGAGCGCGGCGTCGATCTTCGAGATCAATTTGCGCTCGCGATCGCGCGTGCGCAGTTCGATTGCGCGCTCAGTCTCCAGGGTCGCCCGATCGGTCAAATCGGGCTTCAGCAAGCTCTCTTCCTTGAGGTGCCGCAAGGTGCCTGACGAATTGGCAAGGAGTTCGGCGCGCCAGCGCAACAGCTTTTGCCGGAAATACTCGGCCTGTCGAGGGTTCATGAATTCTTCGTCGTCGGAGGGACGATAGTCTGGCGGCAATACCGGCTGCATCATTCTCCCCAAACCCCGTCAGCGACGGGCGCGGAGTATATGAATTGGGTCAGCCCATTTCAACTGTCAGAAATGCATTTCACGACGTTGATTTGGCAGGAATTTTGCAAAAACGTCGAGGCAGGCCGGGTGGCGACGCGGGCGGGCCGCGAGAGGGCGCGCCCTTGTGATCGGTTTCGGCGCCGGCCTTGCGTCGGCTGTTTCCGGTGCGCGACAAATTCGGCTGACCCGGTCAAGCGCCGTAATTCAACTAATTTGTTTCAATTGTTTCCAATTGAGGCGGTAGTCAACCTCGGATTGGAGTAATCGCCGGGCCGGTTTAGCGGTTCATTAAACAGTCAGCGTTACGCTTTCGCTATGAACGACACCTTCTCGCCACCCCACATGACCATAGCCGAACCGTTTACCGATGACGGCGACCCCGCCGCTCTTGCCGGTTCGATCCTCGACCTGCCCTCGCCCGACACCAAGCGATGGGTGGTGCGGCGCAAGGCGGTCGTGGTCCATGCCGTACGCAGCGGCCGGATCACCCTCCAGGAGGCGTGCCGGCGCTATCACCTGTCGGTGGAGGAATTTCTCGCCTGGCAGCACGCGATTGAACGGCACGGCGTTCCGGGGCTGCGGGTGACCCGGCTGCAGATCTATCGGGAGATCGGCGGGGAGCGCGCGGTCAAGTAAGGATCCTCCGCGCTGTCGCCGGTGACGCCGGCGAATCCCGATCGGGAGCCTACCCAATCGCGGCCGGGTGTGTTAGTCAACCGCGTGCCGACGCAGGTACCTGCCTGCGGCGCGCCGCCCTGACGGGTGCCCGCCGCCATGCCGGTGGGGGATCGTCTAACGGTAGGACAGCGGACTCTGACTCCGCCAGTCTAGGTTCGAATCCTAGTCCCCCAGCCAGCCTTTCCAATGTCTTAGGCTCTTTGCGGTTCGGCCAAACCTGTACTGGGTATCACTGGGGTATCCCCGGACCCGAAATCGGAGCGTCATGTTGAGTGGGATGGCCGGGACGGGGAGGGCGCCGGACCAGGCGCTGCCTGGCGCAGAGCCGGCGGGGTTTGGCGGGAGCGACGGCGCTCGGTCCGTTGAATTCCTTGGACTTTGTGGCGCAAGCGCCAGTAGGCCCTGTTGGTCCAATCCCCAAAAAATCTAACCCGACCAACCACATGCGCCCGACCGAGGTCGGCGCTTTTATCTTGCCGTCCTAAGATCGGGCATCCGGTCGGCCACCCCGCGCTCAGTTGGACAAGCGGTCAGTTCGGGGAAAACAGGGGAGCGACGACGGGTTGACGCGAAATTTGTACCCGGCTTCCAAACCGCGCCCGATTTTTGAATTCCCGGCCAGGCGCACCGTGCACGCTCGAAGGGCTCACCCTCTACTCGGACTAAGCCGGGGCGCTTCGCACCCGGTAGGGGCGCTTGCGGGGACCGTGCACGTTGTGCTGATCCTCACGGGAGGGGGCCGGCCGACGGCCGCATGCCGGTATTTCGTGCGCGAATGGGGCCAGAATTATCGCCGCCGTGCGCCATCTCGGACCTCGCCCGCGATGGCGGTAGGGATCGGTCGACACCCGGTCGGCGAAGGTCGGCGGTGATACGCTGATCGGTTAATTCGGCAAGGAGCTATCCGGCTGCCCTACGGCGCGTTTGCGCGACGGGTCGTATCGAGCCGACAGGCCTGGCGATGACCTTGTAACCCATCCACCCAGAGGCAAGCTTCGCAATCTCACGTCTTCCGCCGGCTTTCGTATATACAAATAAGAGCGGCTGACCCTCCTCATTGGTCCCCACTCCTACAGACAGAAACCACGAATATGGCCGGAGTTCAGCGTCCAACAGACTAGCGGCCTCCTCGGGAGACATCTCACTCCACCCCATGCGCAGCTACCAGATCCAGACCGCCGAAGGCGGCTCTCACAGCAGGCATGGGAACAATCCATCCGTATTCGCCCGACGGATTTGCGGCGAACAGTATTCCGACAGCCGCGCTAGCGTCATCGTTCACAACTAAACTTCCGGAATCACCACCCAGCGCAAAAGGTACGTCTGCGGCACGGACCGTCCAAATATCTCTGAACCAAACAACTCCCTTAAAGTGCTTAGAGTTATAACTAATGGCCGTTGGCGTTGTGATATGTGCTTCAATCACGCCTCGACTAAGGCCGGTTGTTCTTCCAAATTTCTTAACACGCATCGACGAAACAGGCGCGATTGCCCGCCCCGGAGTATCGTATCCATTGTCAGCATCGCCCTGCCACGACGAAATCACAGCGGGATCGGTGGCGCGCGCAAGCGCCAGATCAGTCTCGCAAGGGGTTACAAACATTGGACTTCCGCTGTGCAACTCTAGAATTTGATCGTGGCGCCCTATCTCGCGAGGAGCTGGTACGTCGGGGCGTCCATCATTGCTACTCGGCGAAAGTATCGGCTGGTTTTTCGGCACATGATTACACCCCGCAAACACGTGGTTATTCGAGAGGAGAAAAATTTGCGGCAATCCATGCTGTCTCACGAGTGCGCCTAAAGTCCCTGACAAATTCTCGGAAGTCGGAGCACACGAACTGCCGCAACAGACGCGCGCATTTTTCTCATAGAAATTACCCCGGTTCGTCGCGATGGCGGCCGAATCTGGGCGCACATTGATAGGTCCCATTTTGTGCGCCCTCAATGGCACGTCCTCGACTTCTTCGGGCAACTCCTTGATCATGCGAGATGAGCCGCGAGTGAGATAGATATGCACTTTCGGGTCGTCCACACCATCTTCAAACCCCACAGATTGCACGGAAAGTCCTGCGAATTCTGGTATTATCTGAAACTCGTCTTCGTCTTCTAAAACGTCCGCCACAGCCGCGACCCGCAGAAGCCTCGGAACCTCAACTGGACCGCTCGCGGCGCTGTAATTTCCCTTCTTCAGGAACTCATATGCAAGCGCGGTCGCCACCTGTTCTGCGCTTGGCAATGTCGCCTCCCCCCGTTCTCATTATCCCGGCTTTGAGCCGGGGATGGGCATCTTGTCGCGCGATCAGCGTGCCGTCAAATTGCCGTTGGCGACGATCAGGAGAGGGGAATTTGGCACAAAGGCCACACATGAGACACTACCGTGCGGTGTGCCGCGAGGCGCTTTTTCGAGATCGGCGATGATGCCGGCGATCTCGCCACGCTTACGGTAGAGGGCGGCAATCGCGCCGCGCTGCAGCGATCAGTCGACAGAGCCAGCGGTGATGCCGAGTTCCCACCGTGGGTCCATCAGCGCCGCTTCCAGCTCGCGGCCCGTCAATCGAGTCCTGACCTGAGCGGGTGTGAGCGAATTTCGAAACGCTCGCAACTCGGCAAGGTGATCTGAATCCCAATCAGGGTATGTGCCTCCAAGCCGATTGAACACGACCTTCAGGCGCTCCGCCGTCGGAGTTGGCTCCGACGCAAGGCGATGAAATTTCCCGTTCTGATCGTCGGTATCCGGAGGGAAACAGATCAATAGCCGCCCCAACTCTTCGATGACCCGGAGCCGGGCCGCTTGTCGCTGTTGCTCCCTCTCGCGACCGCTAATCCCCACTGCTCGCTCCCGCAATTCTTCGACCACCGCGCGAGCGCGGTTCTCCAGGGCAATGCGAGCGGCGTTCCAGGCGTCTGGCGCGGGCTCGTGGCCATCCCATTCGGCGACGAGCCGTTTGACATCGGCGAACGAGTTCACTTCCTCCGTGCCGTGCGGTCCCACCCAACCGCACATGATCTCTCTGAACGCGTCGCTTTCGACGCTCACCAAGACCAGAGGCAATCGTTCACCCGCCCGTTGGAGCTGGCGAAGCAGCGCCCACTGGCGTGCATCAAGGCCGTCGACGCACGCTGCATGCTGGTGAAGGGGTACTGCCGAGAGCTCGGTTACGATCCTCAGGGGGCCGTCACCGATGATGTGCCGCGTGTTGGTTTCGGCTCGGACCTCGATGCCGGTACCGTCCAAGGCGGCAAGCAGTGTCTCGGTGTCTTCAGGACCGATTAGCGGCGGCTCGGCGGAGAGGCTAACCGCACCATCGTCCGGGAACGCCTCGGTGATGGTAGGGTCGCTCTCGATCTCTCGGGCGAGATCGGCAAGCACCTTTTCGTCGATATGCTCGCGCCCCGCCAGCATTCTCATCGCGCGCGAGAGCACCGGCTGCATCGGACCGACATACCGCTCAAAAAGCCCGCACCGCTGGGCGAGTGCCCGGTAGACGCGCTGATCCACGCTGTCTTTCAGGTAAAGGTTCACGATTGGAAGGACGGCAAGAGCCTGCCCGATGCGGTCGATGCGACCGATGCGTTGCTCGACCTTGGACGGGTTCCAGGGTAGATCGAAATTGATCAGCGCCCCTGCCGCTTGAAGGTTCAGGCCTTCGCTGGCGGCATCGGTGCAGACGAGCGCGCGGATCTTCCCGGCGGCGAGGGCGGCAGTAACTCCCTCTTTAGCGACGGTTACCCATTTGCCGTCGGCTCGGATACCGCCCCCCTCGCCGGAGTAGGATGCGACCGGCACCCCCGAGCTCACTATCGCGTCCCGCAGGTATTCCATCGTGTCGGTGTAGCTGGTGAATACCAAAACCGAGCGACCATCAGCGGTAAGATGCTTTACCCAATTGATTAGCCGATCTCGCTTAGTGTCCAACCCGCCTAAGGTTTCGATTTTTCCCAGCAGACTTTGGACTTGCCGGTGTTCCGCTTCCGCTTCCGCGGGTGAATCCGGTAACGCCGCGGTGATCTGTACATTCAGCAAATCTTGCAGCTCTTCCGCGTCCTCAATGTCGAGCACCGTGGGATCGTATGCCCTTTGAGCAATAACGGCCTTTAGTCCGGTTTCGCGCCGTTCGAGGCTCTTCCGCAGCGCCACCGGCGAGCTGGCCGCGCGGCGGCGGTAGATCGTCATCACGAACCCTTTGCCGGCCCTCTGCTCTTCAAGCTCCTCAAAACGCCGGTCGATGTAGTGCGTCACCGCATCGTAGGTCGATCGCTCCTCTTCTGTAGCGAAATCGAACGGGTCTTCGCGGACATCGCGCCGCGGTGGTGGGCTGTCGAGCAACCCCATTTCGTAATAGCGGTGCAAGGTGTGGCGGGTGTTGCGGTGCATGCGGCGCAGCAGCGGGGAGCAGCGTCGCAGCCACCCGACCGCTTCATCGCGCCTGGAGGCTGGCAAGAACCGTAGCGCCTCGGCAAAGCCTGCGGTGTCGCCGGGATCGTGCAGACCCAAACCCTCGGGCGGCGTCGGAAGGTCGGATGTACCTGCGAGGATTCGCGACAATCCAACGGCGTCGTCCCGGGACAGCATGCCGGTTTCGAAACGTGCCATGGCCTCGTAGAACTGGCGTACGACGTGAAAGCCGGACAGCCAGAGCCCTCCTTCACCCAACACCTGAAGCAGATCCCAGGGCTCCCATGGGTGCGTTTGCATCGGTGTTGCTGAGAGCATTAGTATGCTGCGCGCCTGTCCGGTCGCCTGTAGGCGACGCAACAAGCCCAGCAGCAGCGTTGGGCTGTTGAACTCGCCTTCCACCTGATTGGCCCGCCGCGCCGCGTGCCCCTCGTCGAGCAGCACCAGATCCCACGGCTCTGCCGCGAGCAGGATGGGAAGGTTGCCCTCGGTCCGGGCGGTTTCCCGGCTTAGCAGAAGCAACGGCCGTTCCAGCGCCTCGACTAGGCCGGATACCGTCTCCTCGGTGCCGTCCGGCCAGACGAGTTTCCTGGGGCCGTCCAGGCGGGGAATGCGCAACCCGCCTTTTTCCCGCAATTCTCCCTGCCACTGCGGCAACAAATTCGCAGGGGGCAGGAGAAGCGCCCTGGCGACACCCCGGCCGGCCAACAGGCGCCGAAGAATAAGGATGGCCTCGACGGTCTTCCCCATGCCGACTTCATCGCAAAGCAGCCGGCCGGCAGGCCAGGCTCCGGCTGCCTCGGTCACCACGCCGCGCTGATGCGGCCATAGCGTGACCGGCGCCATCACATCGCAGGTTGCGGCGCCGGCCTCAGGCATGAACGGTGCCGCCAGCGCGTAGCCCCACAGCATCGCAGCGCGGCGGCGCTGCAAATCGTCTTCGGCCTCCCTGACCGGCGGTCTTTCTGGGACGAAGCGGATCAGCTTCTCGCGGATCGCCTGCGGCAATGACAGGGTAGCCACGGTGGGATCGGTACCGCCCCACAGCGTGCCAAATCTCTCGCGGTAGTACGCGTCTCTATCGGGGTCTTTCCAACTGCCGCTGATCTCGAGTTCCTCGTAATGGCCGCGAACGCCGTTCGCGCTTTCATTGTCGCTACCCTGGAAAACCACGCGGTCGCCCGCCGCATCGGTGAACAGGCCGAACTTGGCGTGCAGGATGCCGCCCCCCAGCCGCAGCACGCCTACTCGCACTTCAAGCCAGCCGTCGCGCGCCAGCCACGCGAGCATTTCCAACCGACGCTTTTGCAAAGCGTTAGCCGGGGTGCCAAACCGTTCAAGCAGCTTGTCGATCAGGGGGCCATCCTGGCCACGCTGCAACAGCGCCTCGACATCGGTTTCCGATAGCTCTTCGTTTACCAAAAGGTGGAGCGCCGGCTTTTGGGTGATCTCGCCGGCGAGAATGCGCTCGATGAACGCGCCGAATCCGGCTGCGGCGGCCGACAGCACAGAGGAGGAGAAATAAGCGCAGCACCGCTCATACTTAACCGCGCACCGCAAGCCGGGCTCGTACAGCCTCGCGACGAGCTGACCGTCGGGGGCCTTCAGAAACCGCGGCCAGTCAATCTCGTGAAGCGATGCCGTCATTCCTCCGGCTCGTCGTCGTCACCTTCGGTCTCCTCATCCTCTTCGAGGTCGATCTCCTCCTGATCATCAAGGCCGTCACCAGTGCGGCCGAGAAGCTGCAATACCCCCTGATCCGGCGGCTTCTCGGTCCAATCTGGCGGCTCGATCTCGAACAGGGGTTGCAGCATGGCGTGCCAGGCGCGGAACTCGGCAAACTTGGCGGCGACCTCGCCCTTGTCGCGGCGGACAGCCGGCGGGGCCGCTTTGAGCAGCGCTTCAATGAGCCGCACCGTGGCGTCGCCTGCCTTGATCGAGTGCTTCAGCGAGAACGATTTGGCGGCGCCGATCCCGGCAGCTCCGCCGCCCGCATCGGCATAAGCGAGTGCGAGGGCCTGAGCCGTGTCCAGATGGGTGCGAAACGCGGGATCGCGCGGATGAATTTTCAAGGCGTCCGCCTTTTTCACCCGTTTGCCGGCCCCCGGCACAAAGCCGAAAAGCAATTGCTGGGCTTCATCATCGCGCAGCGGGACATCCCGGCGCCGTTCGGCGGCGGACAGGATTTTCACCTGGTCTTGTTTGACGCTGATAAGCCCGGCGATCTCCAACGCGGACACGTCCATGCCGACGGCATTGCCAAGCAGCTTCGCCTCGTTGAACCGGAATTCGGCGGCTCGCAGCGTGTCCCAACACAGCAACGCGAACTGACCTTCGGGCTCGACGCCTTGCAGCCCGCCCGCTGCCAATTTTCGGATTCGCCAATTGGCGACAGCATCGGCCGCGATGTCGATGGCACTGCCGACCTTGATCGGCTCGCCCGTATCGGTACGCACGGCCTCGAAGGCGCTGAACACGCCCATCGCAGGGCCAAAGCTGCCGACCAGCTGGTCCACGGCATTCAACCCTTCCGACTCCAAACGCGTCGCGGTTTCCTCCGCGACCCGCCGGATGCGCGCCTGCATCGCCGCGTCAAAATAGCCGGTTCCGGCATTGGGTTCGCGCACGCGGGCCGCCAGGATGACAGTCGATTGGGCGGCGTTCTTCTTGGCTTGGTGTAGGCTGTGTGCGCCCTCTGTCATCACGGGCCAGGTGGCGGAGATCGCAAATCCCGCCTCGATCAGGGAGGCAAACAGTGCTTCCCAAGCCTCCTGTTTCTTATGTGTGAACATCACCGTCAGTACGCCTTCGGGACGCAGCACGCGGCGGGTCTCCCTGAAAACCTCAGTCATCAAGGTTTGATAGTGTGCCTGGGCGAGTCCCTTGGCATCTTTTGCCTTCAATTTTCCGGTGCGGAACCGAGCGTCGTTCTTCACTACCTCTTGGGCGTGGTCGCAAAGTAGGGTCGAGAACCATTCGGGCCGTCGGTGACCCTGGCTACGTTTCAGCCAGACGTAGAAGAAATCGGCAAGTTCACTGTATTGGACATTGTCGGAATAGGGCGGATCGACCACCACAGCGTCGATGGAACGATCCGCAAGATGGATCAGCGAGGTCGCCGAGCCCTGTGCAAATTCGGCGGGTCGGCCGGAGTCGGTACGAGGCAGTGTCGCAAGCTCTTCAAATGCGGAACATGTATTGTCGATCGCCCACGCGAGTCCGCCGCCGGCAACGGTGGGTGCCATTTCAGAGAAAGTAGTTTTGAACGCGAAGTCGTGCCGGTCGAACAACGATCGGACGGTCTGTGCCTTCACATTCCAGGACGATAGAATGCAGTTCCAATTAGCAAACTTATCGACGACAAACGACAACAGATGTACCACCGCCTCGCCCATCTCCTCGCTTTCCTCTGCAAGGATCGCAGGCCGCAGCGCGTGCAATTCCTCCATCAACACCCCAAACCCGAGTAACTGTCGGGGGCTGAACATGTCGGCCCACCGCGGCATTCCGTACACGCGGGGGCGCGGGTCGGTCGTCACGAGCGGATAATCCTCGGTGGGAATAAGACCGCGCACTTCCCACTCCTTCCGTACCTGCCGAAGCTGCTCCTCGGCGGCATAGAGAGCGTGTGAGTCGGCGGGTACCGGTGGGCGAAACTTCAGCCCTTGTGGGGACTTCAGACCAACGGCGTAAAGGGCACTGCCCATCTCGCCGGCCTGCGCTTTCGCCTTGATCCAATCGGCGGGGATGGGCTCTTGGGTAAAAAGGCTAACGCCCTTGCCCTTGGTATAGGTGCGGGGGGGCGGCTCCTTGACATGCCCAGGACCGACGCCGACAGGCCGGATTTCGGTCGTCCAGGTCCCTGCCTCCTTGTCCACCACCGGGACCGCCACCACCGGGACGCCGCCCTTTGGCTTCAGTAGATGCCAGTCCGCGACCAACGGGGTCATGTGTCCGGTCGTCGGGCACGGCACTGTTCGGGCGAAAATGTACGCGTGCACCAAGCCGGCCGTGTCTCTTGGGAAAAATCGCCCCAGCCTTTCTGCGGCTCGCTTCTCCCACACCCTTCCCCAATGGCGAGCCCGCGCAGCCAACTCCGGACCGAACCGGAACGGGTAATCCACCGTCGCTTCGAGAATGCTGCACGCGACTGGGTTGTACTCATTCGCCAGCGTCGGGAAACCGAGACGGGCGCTTTCGAGCGGGATGGAGCCGCCGCCGGCCATCGGGTCCAGCACCGTCGGTAGGTGGCCCCAGACCGAAGCTGTCGCCGCATGCGCTTGCGCAATATCATTCGGCCGCAGGATGCCCTTGAACGCTCGCGGTGCACCGAAACCGCCTTCGACCCGGACACCCGTGTCCATCAATTGCCGAATGGCGACGATCTCGTTGCCCGATCGGCCAAAGCCCAGCAACCGCTCGAACACGTCCCGCGGGAAATCGGCCGGGAGCACGCTGGCGAGCACGGCCGCTCGGCTTGCAGCTAAGGGCCGGCGCGCCCACCAGACATGAAAGCGCTTGTCGGGCGGCTGCTGACCGGTGCTCCGCTCCCGGATGCACTCAACACCGATCGCGGCGGCCGGCAGCCAATCCTCGATCAAGAGGCGCGGCCTTGCAGCGAGATCCCCATCCGGCATTTTGCGAGCCCCTATGTCACGGCTTCCGTGATGATGCGCAGAGCCCGGACCCATCGCCGGCCGCGTCCATCCTGCATACGACCGAACCAGGTTGCCGCCTCTGCCGGATCGGCTGCCCGAAAATGCTCGGCCGATTTCGACAATCGCCGACCGTCGCGCAATCCACGCGCGACGAGGGCGAAACCCGCGATCCGTGCGCCCCAATCCGCATCGAGTGGCTGAAACGGGCCTGGCTGCAAGCGCGCCGGACCGCCGGACGCCTTTACGGCCGACCGGAGAAGCCCGGACCCGGCCGTCAGCGCTAACGGCGAGAGCGCTGCCACGCGGTCGAACCTCTCCTGCATATGTTCGTTGACCCGGCGGCGATAGACAATCGCGGCTAGTCCTTGCGAGCGGCTCACGACCCGCAACGCGAAAGGTGCTGCGCGGGTGGCGCGCTCGCTGGTGCTGGCCATGGCTTTAGGACGACAACGGCGCGAAGCGCGCGTCGATGGTTGCAGTTTCCGGCAATTGTATGCTCCGGAGCATGGCGCCGAGATCGGGCTTCCCATCCGGCCCGAAATCGAGCACGACATCGACCCGAACAGACCCGCCCGGCGCCAGCGCATTGCCCAAGGTTTGCGCCAAGGTGAGCGGCTTGATCGCCGCTCCCACCTTGGCTTCGCCGATCCGAAGGCCGAGCTTGCCGCCGTCCTTCATGTCCCCGGCGAGATCGGCTTCGATCGTGACAGATGGGGCGCCTAGCGGGGCCGCGGCGCCGAGCGCTTTCTGAGCATCCGCGGCCGACGTGCACCTGATCCGGATGGACAACAAAGCTCGCCGGTCCGCGAGCGCCCCGGCCAGATCCATATTGGTCGCCGTGACTGGCCCGCTGCCCGTGGGTGGGGGCGGCGGCAGCGGCAACTCGCCGGGTTTGGGCGGCTCACCGAAGCCGTGAGTTTTCAGCCAATCGTTGGCGATCGTGCTCGCGGTCTCGGCTACCAAGGTCGCATCATCCATCGCGAGCGTGTGGAGCTTCCGGCCCGTGTCGCGGCGGCGCATGTTGCCCGGCCCGTCGACGACCGCGCCATCCTTGTCGAATGCCGTGCCATCGTCCAGACGAACTACCAACCGACCCTGCTCGACAGCCCGCAAAATTGATGCGCGAATCACCGAGGGATCGCTTACGAGCCGCAGTCCTTGCGCAGCCAGAAAGCGCTTTTGTAACGCGGCCGTGGTCCGCGCCTCCGGCTGTTCCGGGGCCGGCACGGCGCCGTTGAACACTCGCTCGACGAACAGGCCAGGATCGAGGCTGTCCTCCGGCCCGTAAATGCGATTGCGGTCCTCGACGAACGCGCGCACGGCATCCTGGCCCAAAGGCAGCTTTAGCGGCGACGCCTCCGGCGGCACGATGAAGCGCTCGTCGATGGTCAGCAGAGTTTCATCGCCGAGCACAAGGCGGTTGAACGTGCGCGCGGCTTCCAACCGTAACGCTTTGAACAGTTCCGGCCTCTGCTTCTTGAGCTGTTCGCGGGCAAGCTTGCCCCCCTCGCTGTTTGGGGTCTCATCCTCGATATGCTCGGCGGCCATGAGCCGCTGCATCCGCTGTATGGACTTTTCCAGCCCGGCAGCATCCGGCGCTATCGCCATAATGGCGTTGCGGTAGGCGCGGGGCGATTCGCGTCCTGGGGCATCGTCGGAGTGTGCAACCACCGATTTGGCGATGGCTTCGCTGTCGCAGAGCGCGAGCTGCAATTCGGGCCGGTCCGAAACGGCTTTCGCGTTGGGCGGCCAGGGCAGCAGCTTGGCGAACGCGCCCTGAAAGGATTTCTGAACGTCGGTGCGGAGCCGGTCCAGCGCATCATCGCGCGAGACCTGGCCCATGCGCTGCTCGATCTGTTTCAGGATGTTGGGCTCGTAGCGGAATTGCCAGCCATTCGCGGAGGCGCTCATCGGATACAGATGCCAGCACGTGCCGCTGAGCCGGTCCAAGGCTTC
The DNA here is from genome assembly GCA_963734125.1 of uncultured Alphaproteobacteria bacterium. Lineage (GTDB taxonomy): Bacteria > Pseudomonadota > Alphaproteobacteria > ATCC43930 > CGMCC-115725 > DATARH01. The sequence goes on along the minus strand of CAVTGB010000083.1, from coordinate 80,323 downwards.
GGCCGGCTCGTTCCCGGCCTCGTCGGGGCGCACGACCGCAAGGGTCAACTCGGCGGGATCGAGTCCGCTATTTCCTTCTAGTGGCAGGCTTTCCAGGAGCAGCGCCGATGCGACACGGCGATGAACGCCCCACTTGCCGCCGTCGAGTTCGTGCGCATGCCCCTCGATGTCGGCACCGACGGCCGCCTTGAACTTCTCGCGATCGAGGCGGTTCAACAAATCCGTCTGGATGCGCGGGCTCGACCAGTCGATGTCTCCAGCGGTAATCAGCTCCGGGTCGCGGGCCGAATCGTCCCATAAATCGCGCACCATACGGGCAAACAGTCGCAACGTGCCGCGCGACAGGTTGTAGTCCGGCATAACCCTCAGGCGGTTCTCGGCCGTGTCCATGAGGCGCGGATGAAACGGGTAGCTGTTGCGAATGCCATCCGCATATTCCTTGGTGCGCGCTGCTTCGGGTATGAGAGTCGGGTGGTCCTCGGCCACGCGATGATAGAGCGAGAAATAATCTGCTGAGGCCTTTGCCGACGCGTCCGGTTTCACCTGCTCGAACAGCCGATGGACAATGACTTGGGCGGTCTGGTTGCCGATCGGCTCGATGATCGTCGCTTGCCGCCCGGTCTGCTGCTCAAACTCTCGCGCCAGCCGCATCAACTTGGCTGTGTTGTCGGCGCCGCTCGGCTGGTCTTTAGGGTCGGTAAGTACCAGCACCGCTTGAGGCCTGCCGGTTACCGCCGTTATCAGGATGCGGAGAAATCCGAGGAGGTTGCCAACCTCCTGCTCGGTCAGCTTGTCCATGTGAAGGACGAGTTCATCAAGCAGGATCAGGACAGGGGTGTTCTTCGGTAACAGCCCGTCCACAGTCGCTTCGTCGGGACAGGCGGCAGCAGCATTGACCGGGCCGAGTGCGTTGAGTGCGCTCGGGCCGCCGAGCTGGAAGGCCAATTCGGCAGCGAGGCTCCGCGCCTCCAGTTCACCGTGCCGGGCAAATATCGGGTAGCCGGCGCCCTCGGCATCGACGCCGACGACGCGGACCGTGGAGGGTCTTCCTGCCGGCGCCAACAGATGGGCGCCCATCGTCGGGGCGGCGATATTCTTCGCCAAGTGCCACAACGACATCAGTGCGTGTGTTTTGCCGCCGCCGAAACCCGTCGACAACCGGAAAAATCGCCCGGCTTCAGTGGGATTCGCGAGCGGGCCGAAGACCCGCTGGCAAAAGCTGCAAAGGGCATCCGTGGGGAAGGTATTCCGGAAAAAGAGGGCGGGTTCCCGGTAAACAGCCGGCCCCTCATCACGGATCAGCCGCCCGAAGCTCGCGGCAAAGATCGCGTCGTTCAGCTCCCCTTGGAGGACATCATCGCGCGGTGTGCAGCCAGCTTTGACGCCCATGCCGACCTTCCCTCTTCGTATTCGGGCTTTCGCGATCCCCGCAAGCTGCGGCACCGTTTCTTCTCCTACTATCGCCGATAGGTCGTGTGCGGTCGAGGGCGGCCAAATGGTAACCTCCTCGGGGTGCCCCGACCTTTGAGCATCGCGGTGGCCGTGCGCAACGGGGAGACCTACACGCACTGCATCGGGATCGAGCGAGCCGCGCGATCAGGCACCGCACGGCATCGGCGCCGACCACGAAATCGACCGCGACGGCGCGTTCGACAGCGCCTCGCCGTCGGCGATCAGAACGGCAATCTCCGGCAGCGCCCGCAGCGCTCGGCGCCGCGCCATGATGTCGGGCCAACCGCCAAAGGTCATCGCCCTCGCCGGTGCGGGTCAGCGGCAGCTCGTAATCGTCGCGCCCGGTGGTTTTGCGGTGCATGGCCCGCCGCCATTCGAGATTTTCAGGAGCCGGCGGCACGCGCCACGCCCTCGCCATTGAACGGATCTCGTTCTCGATCTCTGCCGCCTCGGCGGCGGCTTTCTCCCGCTCCGGTTCCGGCGCCGAAGGATCGGCGGCAATCAGGCGACAGGCCTGGAGTAGTTGAACGGTTATCTCGTCATTCGTCAGCGCACAGAGCCCGTAGGGGTCATCTTCACTCGGTGCCAGCGCCTTTTCCAGCGGTGCGACTCTGCTGGCGAGCTTCATCGGGGCGGCTGTATCCGCCGCAGCTTCATGCTGGCTTCGACCACGGCCGCCAGTCCGCCTTCGGCTGCTATCACAGTGGCGAAGGCGCGCTGCCATTCGGCGTTCGACGTGGCCGCCGCCAGGGCGCGATTCTCGTCGCTGGCCCGCTCGGGATCGTCCCTGACGACGTGATAGGCATGCACGATAGCGCGCGCGCGGTCGATATCGTGACCGACGTGGAAAGAGCGCTCCAGCCGCCCGATGCGCTGTTCCAGCCTCCAGGTCATTTCTTTTCCGCGGTCTGCTGCTCAAGCGCGGCAACCCGGTTTTCGATTTCAACGGTCTCCAGAGCCTTGCGCCGTATTTCCAGCACTGCGGCGACGCTGGCGGCTTCCTCGGGTGTGAGTTCGCCCCGCCCCATCGCAAGCGCGACGGCGCCGACCGCGGCTCCGATGTCGCGGGCCGAGGTCATTTCGGGAATGGCAAATCTGACGGGCCGCCCCTTCCGCGGTGGCGCGATCCGATCGAGCACCAGCCGGGCAGCCGTCATGTCGCCATCCTTGGCGGCGGCCAGGACGGCGCGCACCACCGCCTCGGCGTCTTCCTGCATCAGCAGCTCGGCCGCCACGGTGGTGCGGTGGCGGGCACCCTTCGGCTTACCGCCCGGATTGCCGGATTGGCCCCGCTGGAAAGGTCTCCCCCGCTGTATTCCCGCTGTATTTGCAGCCATGAACGTCAGCCCGAAAGTCTCGCCGATGCCGCCGCGATGGATCACGCGGCCAACTCCCAAGCGACCACACGGCCGGGCTCTGCCCGCTTGCGACGCCAAGTGTGGTGCGCGCCGGTGCGCGTCTCGATCGTCGCGGTGTTCTCCGACAGCGCAATCAGCCGCTCGCCGTCGAGCAGCCACAGCAGCCCGGCGCGATCGATGCGGGCGAACGGCCGTTCCCCGTCGCAGCCGAACAGGTCGAGCGCATCCCACCCGAGCGCCGCCGCGGCCGTCGCAAAATCGCTCGCGAGGAACCGGCCCACGTCGTCGACGAAGGTTTGCCAGCGCCGCGGCGGCACATCGCCGGGCGTCTGGTCAGGATCGAGCCGGGCGAAGCCTTCCGCCCATTCGCGCGGGATCGTAGCGTCTTGCCCGTCGATCGCGGCGCAATCGACTTTGACCTCACCCAATTCCGCTGGCAAGCGTTCGGTGTCCGGCGTTGCCAGCGGCTCGGCCGCCGGCATGACAGTCTTGACACTTCGCGACGCTGTGGGGGACCGCTCGCCAGAGTGTCGCAGAGTGTCAACAGTGTCATCGCCCTCCGACAGCGCGGCGAAGGCTTCGGCCCATCGGCTCATGTTCCCACCTCCGACAGCCGGGGATTGACCGGATAGGCGACCCGGCCTCGCTGCCCGAAATCCAATCCTGATGCCGGTGGTTGCAGCCAATCGGCTTCAACCAACGCATCCGCCGCACCGCGAATCTGTTCTGCCTTCCCTAATCCAGGCAACCGCACATTCCGTTGCAGGTGGCGCACATGCAATTCCTTCGGCCGTTCCGCGATGATCCAGCGCGCGAGGGTGGCCGCGCCGCGATCCCGCTCCGTTGCGGCCGCATCGCCGTAAACTCGCTCTGCCATCGGCAGGAAATAGTCGGCGACTAGATGCGCCGCTGCCGCGAACGCGCGCGCGGCGATCTGCCGCGGCGGAGCAAACGAGCCGTCTTGGCCGCACCACCACAGGAACTCGAGAACGAGCGCGAGCCGGAGCGCTTGGCCGCGCGCCTTCCCGAGCGCTGAGCGAAACAGCCCGCCCGCGTTCGATTGGCGATCCTGCATCTCGCGTGCAAAGGTCTCGATCATAGCGCGCGCGGCATCGACCAGCGGCACCGTGATCGGCGCTGGTGCATCGCCTGTTTGCAGGTCGAGTTCGCGCAGCCGATCGAGGCCGCCGATCGCCCACTCTGCGCCGGGCGCTGCGGATCCCAGCCGGAAAGGGATCGGCTCGGGCCAGGCCCACAATACGCGGGCGAGCAAGCCATCATCGGCTTCGCGCATCAGCAGGGCGAGCTTGTCGGGTTGCGTGCCACCGCATACCGCGACAGCAAGCCGCGGGATGACGATCGGCTCGGAATGCTTCACGCGCTCGACGCGGTAAGGCCGCCCGCCGTAGGCCTCGATCCAAAAGGCGCGGCCGGAATCGTTGTACGAGTTCATGCCGGCGATCCAGCCCGCCAGCTCGTCGCGCGTGATCAGCAGGCCTTTAAGCGCGGCTGTCGCCAGGAGGATCGCCACCTTTTCGATCGTAACATCGTTCTGCCGCAGCCTCGGAGCCTGCGGCTCGGAACCGATCATCGGTACGGGCGGCAATGGTGCTGGGGCTCCCGCTTCTGCGCCTCGCGCACGTCCCTTTGCCACCCCTCATCGGCCGCCTTGGCAAACTCGACGGCAGCGCGCCACTCCCGCAGTCTGTCCGGGAAATCGGCGAGCATGCGGCGCTCGATCTCGGGCAGCACGTCGCGCATCAAGCAGTCGGTGCCCGGACTCTTGCCGTTCCCGCTGTCCCCGACAGCGCCAATCCACAGATGCGGTGGCTCCGTCCAACCCGGCGTGGCCTGCGCCCATCGCGCGTGCCCGATCAGCGCTGACGCGCTGGCGAGCAGTGGCGCCGCAACGTAGTCAGGCGGACAGGCCGCAGCCTCGGCCGCGGTCTCAATCCACGGCCCCCACGCCGGCCCGAATACCTCGATCGGGAACTGCGGCGGGGGGCGCCGGCGTAGCTGGAGCACGCTCATATCCGGGTCGGGCCAGGTGTCGCGCTCGGTCATTTCGGGCGCCCGAGATACGATGTCACGCACCTTGGCGGCGCCGTTAGGTGCAGTTTCCGCCTCGCCATCAGGCGGCATCGCGAGCCTCCGTGGCATGGGCATAGCCTCGGCCGAGCAGCACGTCGTTGAAATCGGTTCCGGGATCGGGCGGCAGCGCGATCCGCACCCGCCGGCCGTCCGCAATCCAGCGCCGCGCCGCGGCGCGGGCTGCGCGTTCGCCGGCTCGGTTGGTATCGTGATCGGCCAGGATGACGACGGTGCGGACGATCGGCGGCAGCGCGAGCGCGACCATGCCGGACGTGCTGAGCGCCGCCCACGCGGGCAGCCCGCAAGCCTGCATCGCCGCGAGGCAGGTTTCGATGCCCTCGCCGATAAGTAAGGTTTTGTCAGGTTCGGCGAGCCGCACGGCGCCGCCGCCGATCGGCCCGAGCGACGCGCGGTCGCGGCGATGCCACTGCCCCGCCTCGTCGCGATCGAGCCAAGTGCGATGCACCCCGATCAGCCGCCCCTCGATACCATCGACGCGCGCAACCATTGCCGGCAGGCAGCGACGCGCCCTCGCGTGCCAGCAGCGGGGCACCCAGCGCAGCGAAGGCGGCGGAGGTATAATGACGCCGCGGCCGGCAAGATAGAGCGCCACCGGGCCGCTCTGCGCGCTCTGTGCCGCTGTCCAGAGGCGACGGGCTGCAGCGATCCGCGCCGCAACGTCATTGCCAGGGGGAGCGGGGCAGCGGGCCGATTCTGCTAGGGGAAAGTGGGGATTGCTCCCGCCCGCCAGCCCGCGGCGGTGCAGCTCCGCGAGCACGTCGCGCGGGTCGCAGCCAGCCCAGCACCGGATGAGCAACCCGCGCTCGGCGTCGCGCAGGGCAAGGGTGGCGCCGCGGCTTTCGTGCGCCGGGCATCGGCAGCGCCACCATCCGCCCGAGCGATGCGCGCCGCCGAGCGCCGCGGCGACATCGGCCGCACTCACCGCGGCGGCTCGCTCGTGCTATCCCGGCCGTGGCGCTCGATAAAGTCGAACACGTCGCGCCGCTTGTATCGCACGGCGCGGCCGATCTTGATGTACCGGCAGCCCCCGCCCGTGCTGCGCTCACGCTCGATCGTACGGACCGAACAGCGCCGCACCCGAGCGTATTCCTGGCCGGTCAAGAGTTCTTCGAGGTTTTCCATGCTCGCCCCGTCTCGCTGCGCCGCCATGCGGCGGCCTCTGACGGAGCGGGATAGACGCGGCCGGCGCCGCCGAATAACCGGGAAAACCTACCGCAGGGCTGCACGCGCCTTCTGCACTCGGGCCGCTGCGAGCAGGTTCTCGATGTACCTGCCGCGGGCGGGTTCGTTCGCCGGGAATACAAGCGACCCAGCCCCAGACGCTTCAACGATTGCGGCGGGAGCCGGCCGGATGATTTCGACGAAATCCCAGTACCGCCCGCTGTAACCGCCAGGGCGATGATGGTCCCGCGTGACCGCGGCCGGGCGCCTGGTAGCAGTTTCAAAAATGCGAGCGAGATCGCTAATCAGCCGGCCAAACGCGAGGTATTTCGAGCGGCCTCCCACATCGAGGAGCGCCCCCCGCGCGAGCATACCGTCGAGCCCGGCCGCCATGTTGCGGAGATCCGCCATGATGCGCAAATCGTCGGGATAGCTGAGCCCAAGGTCTGTCAGTCGCCATAGCCATGCCTGCCGCTCGATCTCGTCCAGTGACGCGAGGAATTCTTGCGGCGCGGTAGCCGTGCGGGCGCGATCGGCCGTCAGCCGCATCCGGCGGCGCTGATCGGCAAGGCGACCGATAGGGTTCAGATGCAAACCTATGCACGTGTCCACCGCGAGGATGAGTTCATGGGGATCGACGGCGGCGCCGACCGCCTCGGCAGACCGCCGGAACGCATTGGTGTCCCGGAGCGCGTAGTAAACCAGAAGTCCCGGACCGGAGCTCCGCTGCGAATATCTCGGCGAGGGTTCCCGGTTCTTCGTCGGGAATTTCCCATACAAGGGCGCCGCCGGGTCCAAGGCGTAGCCGGAGTGACGGGAAGGGGCTTTGCGTCTCGCCAGCCGCCTCAGTCGCCATGAGCCGAGCGCTCGCCGAGGCCTTCCGCCAGCAGCGTGACGGCAAGGGTGTTGAGGCTCACGCCCTCGCGCTTTGCGCGCTCGGCGAGGCGGCGATGCAGCGACTTCGGCGCGCGAAGCTGCCATTTGCCGCTGTAGCCTTCGGCCGGCTCCGCCGAGGGTGGCGGGACCGGCCGGCCCGCCTCCTTCATGGCCGCGATCCAGCAGCGTTTCGCGTCCTCGCCGTTGGCGATGGCTTCCTCGACCGTCTCGCCGTCCGACATGCAGCCGGGCAGATCGGGGAACTCGACCAGGTAGCCGCCGCCTTCCTCGTCGGTCAGCGGCCGGACCGTGAAGCGATATTCGGTGTCACTCATGGCTCGCTCGCACCGCCTCGATCAACGCGACAAAGCGGCGGACATAAACCGGCTTGATCGGCCGACGCGCCGGAACCGATACCGCCTCCGCGACGCCGGGATGCTCGAAAACCACATGGCTACCGCCCGGCTTGCGAATGTTGATGCCATGGGCGGCAGCTACCGCCTCCAGGCTTCCGATCCGCCAGTCGCGCGGGTTCGCCTGCATCCGGTCGAGCGTCTTGTCGGCGCGCGGCATGCCACGTCCGCTGTTGTCGCTTAGATGGTATCAGCGGCAGTACCGCGCAAGCAAGGCTCAGCGGATGCCGAATAGTGCCTCACCAGTGCCGGCTCGTGGCGCGGGTCTGCTCAGCCCAATCGCGATTGCACCTGTCGATCTGTTCGATCAGGTCGCCGCGCGCGTCCATGTCAGCGACGAGCGCAACGCTCACGAAACCTGCTTCACCCGCCACAGGCGGCAGTCGCCACGCCTCATATCGGGTTACGCCTCTTTTCGTTCCGAGCGGCGGCGTCGGGTCCGGACCCCAGCTGTTGGCGAGGTCGGGGTCGGTTCGGCGGAGTTCCTCGAAGTCGATCGTCCAACGGTGGTCAGATACGGTGCCAAATGATGGCACTATGCGGGGAAGAAGGTAGTCGCGGACAATATTGTCGAGGTCGTGAAGGACCGCCGCCGGCGTCGCAGGGTTCGGACGAATTACGACCTCCAGGGCGGCGGCGATCACGAGAGGATCGATGAGCCAGTCCCAGCGTTGCTTGAACGCCGCGATTTCATTCTCGATGTTCTGTTTGAAGACCTCCGAGCCCCCTGTGGCGATGGGGAGCTCGCCGACTTGGAGGCGGAGCTTGGACCTCCCCACGAGTTGCATAATGAGCCGCGCCCACTGCTCTTGCGGAAAGCCGCTTCGGACTCCGTACATCAAGCTGAGCAAGGGGATGTTTACACCCGCTTGGCCGAGGAGCGCCCGCTGCGCGTTCCAGCGAGCAAACTTGAAGTAGGCCTTGTACAGCTTTTCGCCGAGCCGATGCCGCGCGCGCCTCTCGTTTCGAATAAGGTCGCGCAGAGTGTCGATCGACTCGTTCTCCTGCTCCTCGCGATGCAAGCCATGGCCGCTATTCATGTCGTCGGAACGGATCGCCTCGGCGGCGAGTTCAAGATCGTCAAGCATTGCCACGAGTGGCCTCGCCTCGATCTCGATCGTCGGTCGGTTCTCTCCATGGCGGCAAGAGACCGACAGCGCCTGAATCTGCGCGTCGTCCTTGTACAGGAGGTGTCGGCGAGGCCAGTTCACGCCAGCACGCCGCTGCCCGAGGAGGTCCAAGATGTTTTTGGCTATGGTGTGGGCCTGCGGCGCGTTTCTGGATGTTGTCGCCAAATCGAGCTTTAGAGCAATGGGTCCAGTAAAGGTGCCGCGCTTTGCGCATTGCAACTCCTTGGCAACCGCCGCCTGGAACCTGTCACGGTCACTATCAAGCATCTTCTTCGACTGCGGCTCGACTTCGTCAATGTGGATATGGACGACGCCGCGCTGCCGCCGCCGGTAGCGGGCAAGCGCGCCCCGCTCGCTTTGCAGAAACTCGGAGAGTGTGTTCATGTCGGGTTCTTGCTGCTCGGCGGCGATCGAGCGAATGACCGCACGGGTCAAGCACGGCTACCGGTTCGCCTCCCCAGTCCGGGAAGGAAGCGCGACCACCTCAGCGGACGCGGCGGCGCCCGGCTTCCGGTTCATCGCGGCGGCGATCCTCGCGCCCACCGCATCGTTGGCGGCGCGCAGCGGATCGGCCGACAGATGGGCGTATCGCGCCGTCGTCGTCGCGTGCTTGTGGCCGAGCAAGGCGCCGATGATCGGCAGGCTCAGCCCGCCGGCGGCGCCGACGCTGGCGAAACTGTGCCGCAGATCGTGCAGCCGGACGTCGGCCAGCCCGGCGGCGCTTGCGGACGCTCGGCCATACATTGTCGATCGCCGCGCTCGCGCTATCGGCTTTCATGCCGGGGATCACGCGCGGGTTGCCCGCCATCCGCGGGAGTTCCTTGAAGCAGTGCGCGCGCTGGCGCGTTCAGATAGACGACCTTGGCGCCGGTCTTGCTGTCGGGCAGCCGCAGGCATTCATGCTCGAAATCGACGTGCTCCCAACGCAGGTTGACGATCTCGCCGCGCCGGCAGCCGGTCAGCAGCAGCAGCTTGATCGCCGCGGAGGGATAGGGATTGCCCGTCCGCTCCGCCTCGGCGTCGAGCGCCGCGGCCAGCCGGGCGATTTCGGCCTCGGACAGGAAGCGCTCGACCTTGCGAACCGGCGCCTTCTTGACGCCGCGCGCCGGGTTGTCGGCGCACAGGCCGCGCTCGATCGCGAAGGCGAAGATCGCGCTGACCAGCGTGACGCATTGCGCGGCGACACCCTTGCCGCCCGTGGCCATGCTGCCGGACGGCCGCTTTTCGCCGTCCTCGATCTTCTGGGCGGTCTTGCCGGCGGTCACGGCGTTGCGCATCCGCTCGACATCGGCGCGCGCGATGCGATCCGCGCGCAACTTGCCGAGCAGCGGGCGGAGGTGATGCTCGATGCGTCCGCGGTCGGCTTTGAGCGTCGAGGGCTTTTTGTGGCCGACGCCCTCGGCGAGATACAGGTCGATCAGCTCGCCGAACGTCAGCGCTTTGCGGTCCGCCTGGCGCGCCATCGCGGGATCGCGGCCGGCGGCGACTTCGGCGAGCAACCGCTTCGCCTCGGCGCGCGCCGTCTCGGCCGTCCACGGCGATCCGTGCTTGCCGATCGTCAGCTTGCGCAGCGGCGCGCCGCGGCCGGTCCCGAGGCGGTAATGCAGAATGTAGCTCTTGCCGCCGCTCTCCCTGGCGCGAATGCCGAACCCCTTCACCTCGGCATCCCAAAGGACGGCCTCCGCACTACCGGACGCCGCCAGGGTGTCCACCGCCCGCTTCGTGATCTTGCCCTGCATGCCGCCCTTCCCGTTGCCCCGCTGAGCACTCTGGGTATCACCGGGGTATCACCAGAATTCGTGTTCCCGGCGGTTACTGTCGGACTTTGACGGCAGAAAGTCAAGGAAGCATAGGGCTTTTGGTGATACCCGGCGGCGCCTGGCGGCGTGGGTTGTCGGACTTCTGACTCCGCCAGTCTAGGTTCGAATCCTAGTCCCCCAGCCAGCTGATTCAATGGAGTTTTTTGACTTCAGCGGTAGAACATCGCTGACCATTTGGGTAGTCATTTTGGGGAATTCGTTCCCTTTTCGAGCTTGTGGATCGCGTTTCCGGCGAGCGCCGGGTCGCGGTGCAGGTAGTGCGCGTCGCGGATCGCGCCGACATCGCGAAGCGAGTTCCCGGTGATCGCGGCGATCTCCGCTTCGGTGCAGCCGGCCATCGCGAGCCGGGGTACGGCGGTACCGTGGAGAAAATGACGCGGGCGCTGGTCTTCGATTGGCGCAACGGGATATGGGCGCCATCATAGCAGGACCAGGGCAACCGCAACAAATCGCCCTGCCGCTGGGTTGCAGTACGCTCAGCAGTACGTCCTGAAGCGGAACCACCCGCGGTGCGACCGCCTCGTCGTAGCTGGCTGCGAACTCGGGCGAGCCCACCTTCCCGCGCTGCGCGTTTCCGCCCTACGCGTTTCCGGTAGCGGCATGAGATTGCGTCGCCGCGCTCGCAATGACACAACAAGCGCCACGCGATTGGTAAGCGGGGTTTGCCCATGGCCGACACGGTGAAACCGGGCGACGTAAAAAAAATTGTGCTCGCCTATTCGGGCGGGCTCGACACCTCGGTCATCCTGCGTTGGCTGCAGCAGACCTATCGCTGCGAGGTGGTCACCTTCACCGCCGATCTGGGACAGGGCGAGGAGCTGGGCCCGGCGCGCGCCAAGGCCGAGATGATGGGCGCCAGGGAGATCTTCATCGAGGATCTGCGCGAAGAGTTCGTCCGCGACTTCGTCTTCCCGATGTTTCGCGCCAACGCGCTCTACGAGGGTGCGTACCTGCTCGGCACCTCGATCGCGCGGCCGCTCATCGCCAAGCGGCAGATCGAGATCGCGCGCCAAGTCGGCGCCGATGCGGTCGCCCACGGTGCCACCGGCAAGGGCAACGACCAAGTGCGCTTCGAGCTCTCCTATTACGCGCTGGCGCCCGAGATCAGGGTCATCGCGCCGTGGCGGGAATGGGATCTGACGTCACGCACGCGCCTCCTCGATTACGCCGACCAGCACCAGATCCCGATCGCCCGCGACAAGCGCGGCGAGGCCCCATTCTCGGTCGATGCCAATTTGTTGCACATCTCGGCCGAGGGCAAAGTCTTGGAAGACCCCTGGGTCGAGCCCGAGGAATACGTCTACAGCCGCACCGTCGCCCCGGAACAGGCGCCCGACCAGCCGCGCCACGTCGAGGTCGATTTCGCGCGCGGTGATCCGGTTGCAATCGACGGCGAGGCGCTGTCCCCGGCCGCGCTCCTCACGCGCCTCAACCAATTGGGCGGCGAGCACGGCATCGGCCGGCTCGACCTCGTCGAAAACCGCTTTATCGGCATGAAGTCGCGCGGCGTTTACGAAACCCCGGGCGGCACGATCCTCCAGGCGGCGCATCGCGGCATCGAGAGCCTCTGCCTCGACCGCGGCGCGATGCATCTCAAGGACGAATTGATGCCGCGCTATGCCGAACTGATCTATAATGGCTTCTGGTTCTCCCCCGAGCGCGGGATGCTGCAGGCCCTCATCGACAAGAGCCAGGAAAAGGTCGAGGGCCGGGTCCGCTTGAAGCTCTACAAAGGGTTGGCGCGAGTCGTCGGGCGGCAATCGCCGCAGAGCCTCTACAGCCAGGCGCATGTCACCTTCGAGGCCGACCAGGTCTACGACCAGCGCGACGCCGAGGGCTTCATCCGCCTCCAGGCGCTGCGCCTGCGCCTCGCCGCCCGGCGGGAGGGCAAATAGTCCTCCGCTCGCTCAAGCGATTGACTGACCGCTAGCCTGTTCAAGCGCTGACACGAGCTGTACCGCCAACAGATTTCCGAGGACCTCCTCCAGTTGGGTCAAATCGACCGTCTGCTGTGAGGCCCAGCGTTCATCCGCGGTTTCCAACGCCTCATAGTAGGGGGTCTTGTTCTCGGAGATCAGGTCAGGGATCGTTCGCGTGCCTGGAATTCGGCCGCCCATTTTCATGCATAAAACAAGGTAAGAGACAGCACGGGCAGTGCGCCCGTTTCCATCTGCAAATGGGTGGACCCAATTGAGCCGCCACATCACGTATGCCGCCAGATGGAGCGGCGTGGCGGGCTCCCAGTTATCATTAACATAATCGCACAACTCTTCCACAAGTTGCGGCACTTGCCACGCATCAGGTGGCACGTGCTTGCTCCCGCGTATCTCTACAGTAGATGGCCGAAAGTTCCCCGCTAGGGGGTGGACGCCGAGCAGTGCATCCCGGTGCAATCCGAGTATTGTTGATACCCGCAGCGCAAACCGCCAACGCTCAGCGAGGTAGCGCTGGACCAGAGCGACGACGGAGTCAAATTGTCTAAGCCCATTCTCCGCCTCGCGCCGAGCACGCTCTTCGAGGTCCGATATAAGAAAAGCAGATGCAGCCTCGCTGTACCGGCTCCCTTCGCCCGAATCACTCACCAGAGCGTCTCAGCGCCTCCGCGCGCTCATCGACCATCTCCCGAGTGATACGGTCGTTTTCAATCTTCGTATTGCCATAAGCAAAGCTTCGCCGTTGCTCCTCGGATTGGCGGGGGGACATACGCACGGACCGTGCTCTTTCAATGAGAACCGCGAGTTTCTCGGTCATGACGCAGCCTCGCAAATAGCCATCATAAGGCGATCAAAAACTTTCACTGTCCTTCTAGCCTAACCTGGAGCCGCTCGTCACCTTCTGATCAGATGACCAGAACGTGGAGCGCAAAACAGACGGGTCAAGAGATCACCCATTCTCACCGCTCCGGTTTGTGCGGCTCGATCCAGCCCGTCATGACCCGGCAGAGCCCGTCCGGGCGCTCGATATCGGGGAAATGCCACGCCGGCGCGGTCTTCTCACGGCCCCCCCTGGGCGCTGCGCGTCACGATTGCGGCAAGGCGGCGAGGGCGGCGCCGAGCCGCTTCAGCAGAGCCGCGGGGTCGCCGGCGATGCGGATGAGCTTGTTGCGGCTTTTCTGGCCACCAAGGATCGCCAGATCGCGCCGCGGCACATCCCATTCCTTGGCCAAGAGGTGCAGCAATGCGGCGTTGGCGCGCCCGTCCGCCGGCGGCGCGGTGACTGAGACCTTGAGGATCGGAGCGCCGTCACCGAGGTGCGCGACCCCGACGAGGCGATCGGCCCGGGCGCGCGGTGTCAGCCGGACCGCGATGCGCACCCCGCCCGATGCCGCCGCGATAACGCGGTCAGAGGATGTAGTAGAGGATGAAGCGCTCAAGGAACATCAGCAGCAGGATCAGGATGATCGGCGAGACGTCGATGCCGCCGAAACTCGGCAGGAAGGCGCGGATCGGGCGCAACGCCGGCTCGGTGATCCGGTACAGAAAATCGCTGATCACCGCGACCGCGCGGTTGTAGCGGTTGACGACGCCGAAGGCGAGCAGCCAGCTCAGAACCGCCTGCGCGATCAACAGCCAAATGTAGATCGTGACCAGCGTGTCGATGAGCCAAACAAACGGATTGCCATACATGCCTTGCGCCCTCGTCGAGTGCGCGCGACCCTAGCCGGACCCCGTCACACCCGCAAGCGCCGGGGGCGAATGGCGGGCCGCGAATTGAGCGCCGACATTGAGATTAGGCGCCCCATAGGCGCCCCGCCCGCCGCTTGACAGCCGGTAGAGCGATCCCCATAGATGGTCGCCGACGCCAGGAGAGAAACGGGGCCGTAGCTCAGCTGGGAGAGCGTCGCGTTCGCAATGCGAAGGTCAGGGGTTCGATCCCCCTCGGCTCCACCACCCCAATATCCTGTCCGAGCCCGCGCCGCTTCCTGATGACATTGCGGATCAGGCGGCGCCGAGATGCCGCCACCAGCGGTAGGTGGCGGCCAGCGCCAGGAGGCCGAGCGTACCGGTGATCGCGGTCGCCCATGGCGCGCCGATCGCGTCGGCCGCGACGCCGAGCGAGAAAAAGCCGATCGGGCCGGCGCCGATGCACACCGACAAGACGCCGTACATCCGGCTGCGCATCTCGGCCGGCGCCGCCAGGTAGATCAGCGTCGCCTGCATCACGCTGAAGGCGGCGTTCGACACTCCGGTCAGCATCAGCGCAGCCCCGGCGAGCGGCACGCTCGGAACCAGCGCGAACACGATCAGCAGCACCAGATAGCTGACGACCCCACCGATATAGAGCCCGGCGTAATGCTGTGGCCGGGCATAAAGGGCGATCGCAATCGAGCCGCACAGCGCGCCGATGCCGTCCATGCTCGCCAAGACGCCGATGCCCTTTGCCCCGAGATGCAGGCTGTCCTGCCCGATCACCGGGACCATCGCGGTGAACGGCCAGCCGAACACATTGTAGATGACCGTGATCGACAGGATGGCGATCAGCTTGCGGTCGCGCCGCACCAATAAGAGGCCCTCGACAATCCGCGCGATTACGGTGCCGACAGTGGCCCCCGGGGCCGGGCCATCGCGATGCCGCACGAGGAGCGCCGCCACCAGCGCCATCGCATAGCAGCAGACGCTGACCGTCAAAGCGCCGGAAATGCCGGTCGTGGCAAGCAGCAGCCCGCCCACCGTCGGGCCGAGCATGCGGCTGGCATTGTTGGCGCCGATATCGATCGACATCGCCGCACTCATCCGCTCATGCCCGACAACGTCGCCGATCATCACCCGCCGCACCGGGTTGTCGGCCGCCCAGGCGATGCCGTTGCAGAAGCTGGCGACCGCCAGGTGCCAGACGGCAAGGCGCCCGGCATAGGCGAGCACGGCAACGCAGATCGAGGTGGTCAGCATCAAGATGACGACGCCGATCAGTGCGCTGCGCCGCTCTAGCCGTTCGGCGAGCGCGCCGATGACGGCTCCGAACAGCGCCATCGGCAGCGTCCGCAACAGCGTCATCAGCGCCACCGCGAAGGCCGACCCGGTGTGTTGATAGACAAAGACGCCGACGACCAGCATCTCCAACCAGCGCACCGCGCCGATGATCAGGCCAACCGCCCACAGCCGGCGAAAATCGGGGATCGCCAGCACCCCAGGGCGCCGCGCCTCGCGGTGCGTGAGGGATGCGGCACGCCCGCGCACGATGCCGAGAGCGGCAGGCACTATTCGATCGAGGCGCATGTCTCAGAGCGGTGTCAGCGGTGCCGGTGGGGTGTTGTCGGTTCGAGGCGGGCCGGCGTAATCTACAGGCAGCGGACCCGCCGGGGTCGGCCTTTCGCGGGTCGCGGCTCCTTAATTTTTGCAGGCCGGCGCGTTTCCCGCACGCAAAGGATGGCAGAGCCCATGGATCTCGGGTTGAAGGGCAAGAAGGCGATCGTTACCGGCGGCACCCGTGGGATCGGCCATGCCGTCGCGACATTGCTCGCCGCGGAGGGCTGCGACGTCGCGATCTGCGCCCGCCATAGGGGGCCGGTCGACGACGTGGTCGCGACGCTCGCGCGCTCCGGCGTCAAGGCGACCGGCGGCGCCGTCGATGTCGCCGATCTCGCCGCGCTGCGCAGCTGGATCACCGAGGCGGCGGAGACGCTCGGCGGTCTCGACATCTTTGTCGCCAATGTCAGCGCGCTCGCCCAGGGCATGGACGAAGCATCGTGGCGCAAGGGTTTCGAGATCGACGTCATGGGCACGGTCTTCGGCATCGAGGCGGCGCTGCCGATCCTCGAGCGCTCAGAGGCTGGTTCGATCGTCGTCGTCGGCAGCACCGCGATGGCCGAAGTCTACGGCCCGACCCGCTCCTATGCCGCGGTCAAGGCGACGCTGGTGCCTTACGTCAAAGGGCTCGCCCGCAATCTCGCGGCGAAGAACGTCAGGGCCAACATGGTCTCGCCCGGCAACGTCTATTTCAAGGGCGGGGTGTGGAACATCGTCGAGGAGCGCAACCCGGAGATGTTCGCCACGATGTTGGCGAAGAACCCAACGGGGCGCATGGGCAAGCCCGAGGAAGTCGCCGACGCCGTTGTCTTCCTCGCGAGCCCGCGGGCAAGCTTCATCACCGGCACCAATTTGATCATCGACGGCGCGCTGACCCAGCGCGTGCAGTTCTGAAGCTCACCGGTGGACGCAGTCGAACTCTGCGGTATCGACGCCGGGATCGACAAGCTGCGGGACACGCTCGAACTGGGCGCAGTGCTCGCGCGCCAGCGGCAACGCGTTCGCAACGTCGCCGGTGTAGGTAACCGACACCGACTTTGCATCGCCCTCAATGATGAAGGGATGCGGCTCGATGCAGGCGGTGAGGGCGGCGCCGAGTGCGAGCGCCAATGCGACGGCGGCGGAGGGTCTGCTCATCGGCCCGGTCATCTCGTGCCCGGTCATCTCGCGGGAGCCGGCACTGTGCCGATTTTCGCGGCGTCTGTCGATTGCCGGGCGCGGGAGCAACCGTTCGCGCCTCTTTCGCGCGCGGCCGCTCTTGCCTAAGATCGCGCACCTTGGCCGGCCCCATTCGCCCCCTCCGATGGCGGAGCGGCGGGTCGGCGCGCAACAGGGGTTGGGCGGTGAGCCTGCGCACTCCGTATCTACTGTTCATCGGCGACGCCGTCGACCAGCTCGCCGCCAAGACGGCTGCGGGCATCGCGTTCTGGCGACCGGAAATCTCGCTCGGACAGCTCCGCCTGCCGGGCTGCAACGCCGATCTCGGCCTCCCCGACATGACAATCGAGGAGGCCGCCGCCGCCGGCGTCAAGACCGTGATCGTCGGCACCACCAATCGCGGCGGTGTCCTCGGACAAGGCTGGGAGGGGCTCCTGGTGCGGGCGCTCGCGCTCGGCATGGATCTCGCCAGCGGTCTCCACCATCGCCTCACCGACATCCCGGCGCTGCGCGAGGCCGCCTCGCGGCTCGGCCGCCAGATCGCCGATGTGCGTCACCCAACCCAGGAATTCGCGGTCGGAAACGGGGCAAAGCGCCCGGGGAAGCGGCTGTTGACGGTCGGCACCGATTGCTCGATCGGCAAGATGTTCACCGCGCTCGCGCTCGAAAAGGAGATGCGCGCGCGCGGGATCAACGCCGAGTTCCGCGCCACTGGCCAGACCGGCATCTTCATCGCCGGCGACGGCGTCTCGATCGATGCGGTGGTTTCCGATTTCGTGTCGGGCGCGGTCGAGTGGCTGACCCCGGCCAACGACCCCGATCATTGGGACCTGATCGAAGGCCAGGGCTCGTTGTTTCACGCCTCCTACGCGGGCGTCACGCTCAGCCTCATTCACGGCGCCCAGCCGGATGCGCTCGTCATGTGCCATGAGCCGACCCGCCCCCATATGCGCGGGCTGCCCCACTACAAACTCCCCGACCTCAAGCGCTGCATCGAGGCTAATGTCGAAGCGGCGCGCCTGACCAATCCGGCGGCTCGCTGCGTCGGGGTCAGCATCAATACCGCGGCGCTCGACGCTGCGGCGGCGCGCGACACCCTGCGGCGAACCGAGGACACGGTGGGCCTGCCCGCGATCGACCCGGTGCGCACCGGGGTCGGCGCGATCGTCGATCGCCTGTCGGGCTGATGGCCCCACACCCGCAGCGGCTCAGTGTCACCCGTCGGACTTGGCCGTTGGCCGGTTCGTTCGCGATCTCGCGCGGCAGCAAGACCACCGCGGACGTGGTTATCGCCGAGGTCTTCGACGGGGAATTCCGCGGGCGCGGCGAATGCGTGCCGTACCCTCGCTATGGCGAGAGCGTCGACAGTGTCGTGCGCGCGCTCGAAGCGATGCGGAGCGCGGTGTTTTCCGGCTTGGACCGCAGGGAGCTGCAAGAGGCCATGCCGCCCGGCGCGGCGCGCAACGCGCTCGACGCCGCGTTCTGGCATCTCGACGCCCAGCGCGACGACCGCCGCGTCGCCGATATGGCAGGAGTGGGGCCGCTAAAACCGCTGGTCACCGCCTACACGCTGAGCCTCGACACGCCCGAGCGGATGGCGGAGGCGGCGGCGGCACAGCGTCATCGGCCGCTGTTGAAGCTGAAGCTGGCCGGCGACGGCGACCTCGAGCGGGTGCGTGCGGTACATCGTGCCGCCCCCGCGGCGCGGCTCATTGTCGACGCCAACGAAGGCTGGCATCCGCGCCATTTGCGTGAGGTGATGCCCGAGCTGGCCGACTACAGGGTGGAATTGATCGAGCAGCCGCTTCCGGCCGATGCCGACGACGCGCTTGGCCAAGTGCCGCACCCGATTCCCGTCTGCGCCGACGAATCCTGTCACACCCGCGCCGATCTCGACCGCCTCCTCGGCAAATACGACGCCGTCAACATCAAGCTCGACAAGGCCGGCGGGCTGACCGAGGCGTTGCTTCTGGCGGAAGCGGCGGCGGCTCGCGGCTTCAAGATCATGGTCGGCTGCATGATCGGCACCTCGCTCGCGATCGCACCGGCGATCCTGGTCGCGCAGCGTGCGCAGTTCGTCGATCTCGACGCACCCTTGTTGCTCGCATCCGACCGGGTGCCGGGGTTGCGCTATGATGGCAGCACGCTCTACCCGCCCGAACCGGCGCTATGGGGCTGATCTACGCGCCGCACGGGCTCGCCGAGGGGATCGAAACCCTCGCCGAGGAGCCGGTGTTTCGCGCCATTCTGGAGCGCGCCGGCCCGCCGTGCTTTCGCCGCCGCCGCAACGGCTTTGCGACGCTCCTCCATATCATCCTCGAACAGCAGGTCTCGATCGACGCCGCCGCGGCGATGCACCGCCGGCTCGCGAGCCTGTGTGAGCCACTGGCGCCGGCGCCGTTTCTCGCGCTCGACGACGCGACATTGCGCCGCTGCGGCTTCAGCCGGCAAAAGATGGATTACGCTCGCCGCCTGGCCGGGTCAGTCGTAACCGGCGAGTTCGATTTCGCCCGCCTCGCCGCGGCCGAGGATGCGGCCGCCCGCGCGGCCCTGATCAACTTGAAGGGCATCGGGCGGTGGAGCGCCGAGATCTATCTGATCTTCGCGCTCGGGCGGCCGGATGTCTGGCCGGCCGGCGATCTCGGGCTGCAGCTTGCGGTCGCGGAATGTCTGGGGCTCGCCGATCGCCCGAGCGAACCTGAACTGCGTGACATCGGCGACAGGTGGCAGCCCTGGCGCTCGGTGGCGGCGTGCCTGTTCTGGCAATCCTATCTGCATGCCCGCGGCCGCACCGCCCCGACGCTGCCACGCGAACTTTATGCGTCAGAGGCTTGAGGTTTCGCCAGCGTGAAGAGCCGGCCATGCAGCGCGTGACCCGACTATGCGTTTATTGCGGCTCTGCCACCGGGCACGACGGACGTTACCGCGCGGCCGCGCGGGAGCTCGGCGACGCCCTGGCGAAAGCCGGCGTCGAGCTCGTATTTGGCGGCGGCCGGATCGGGTTGATGGGGATGTTGGCCGATGCGGTGTTGGCGGCCGGCGGCCGGGTCGTCGGGATCATCCCGGATAGGCTGCGCAGCGCCGAACTGGCGCATCCGGGTGCCAGCGAACTCGTCGTCGCCCCTAGCATGCACGAGCGCAAGCGGCTGATGGCCGAGCGCTCGGATGCGTTCGCAGTCCTCCCGGGCGGCATCGGCACGCTCGACGAGACCTTCGAAATCCTCACCTGGCGCCAACTTGGGTTGCATGACAAACCGATCTTTCTGGTCGACGTCGCGGGCTATTGGAAGCCCTTGCGCGACTTGCTCGACCATCTCGCGACACATGGTTTTACCGCGCCTCTCGTGCCGAGATTACTGGAGATCGTGCCCGACGTCGCCACGCTGATGAATACGCTGGTATATACCCGACCTGGTGGGGCGCCCCGTTCCGAGTTGCTATAATCGCTGGCCCGCTATGCAAGACCTTGAGCTGTCTTGATCTTCGGCAATGCAATCGCTGCTATCCCCGGTGGCGGTGGACAAGTTGGTGGAAAAGCCACCGTATCGACCGGTGCCGAGCCTCATTTTCGGTGGCAAACCACGGTTTGCCTATTTTATAGGCATCTGGTCCAAGCTATTGAAATCCATTGAATTTTAGTCAACCGTTCGATTCAGTTTTTAAACCGCAAGTAAACACTTGGTGATAAAACTATCTTTTTTAGGCTAACTGAGCCTCATCAATCCACCTCGGCGGCGCTGTTAATAACCGGGTGCTTGCGGCGCAGGCGAGCCTGCTGTCGCGGCAGGTTGGGGAAATGACCCGGTCGGCCTGCCCGGTCGGCTTGCCTCCGCAATCGGCGGCCTTTATGGTCGCGCCCCTCAACTAGCCGGCTGTTGGAGCGAGGGTGACAGCAATGGCGAAGATCAAGGTGGCGAACCCGGCCGTCGAGCTCGACGGCGACGAGATGACCGGATCATCCGGAGCTTTATCAAGAACATGCTGATCCTGCCGTATCTCGGCGTCGACCTGAAATATTACGACCTCGATATGGAGGGCCGCGACGCCCCCACGTCAGTGCGACAAGACGGGCCATAATCATCAATAGATCAGCTCAGCCGAAACGAAAGCGGCGCGCGGAGGTGCAAGCATGTCAGATCTCGAAATCGTTTGGACGAAGGTTGATGAAGCGCCTGCACTTGCCACGTTTTCCCTTCTGCCGATCGTCGAAACTTTCGTCGGGGCGGCCGGCGTGAAGATGAAGCTGAAAGACATTTCGCTGACTGGCCGCATCATCGCCAACTTCCCCGACAAACTGACGCCAGCGCAAAAGATTAACGACGAACTCGCCGAACTTGGCCAACTTGCGATGCGCCCCGAGGCCAACATCATCAAGCTGCCCAACATCTCCGCCTCGATCCCGCAGCTGAAGGCTGCGATCAAGGAGTTGCAGAGCAAGGGTTACGACGTGCCGGACTATCCGGACAGCGACGCGACGCCAGCGGATAAGGAAATCCGCGCCCGCTACGGCAAGGTGCTCGGCAGCGCCGTCAATCCGGTGCTGCGCGAGGGCAATTCCGACCGCCGCGCCGCCGGCGCCGTGAAACAGTACGCGCGCAACAATCCGCATAAGATGGGCGCCTGGACCAAGGACTCGAAAACGCGCGTGGCGCACATGTCGGGCGGCGATTTCTACGGTTCGGAGGTCGCGACGACCATTGCGGCGCCGACCAATGCCCGTATTGAGTTGGTCGGCAGCGATGGCGCGGTCACGGTGCTGAAAGCGAAGACGCCGCTTCAGACCGGCGAGATCATCGACGCGGCGGTGATGAACCGTAAGGCGTTGCGCGCCTTCTTCGCCGCGCAGATCGACGCCGCGAAGAAGGACGACGTCCTACTCTCGCTGCAAGTCAAGACAACCATGATGAAGATCTCTGATCCAATCATCTTCGGTCATTGCGTTTCCGTGTTCTTCGCCGATATGTTCGAGAAGCATGGCGCCACACTGACGCGCCTCGGCGTTGATCCCGACAACGGCGTCGGCGACATGCTGACCCGAATCGAGAAATTGCCGGAAGCTGAAAAGGCGGCGATCAAGGCCGATATCCAGGCCACCTACGCGAAACGGCCTGGCCTGGCGATGGTCAATTCCGATCGGGGAATCACCAGTCTGCACGTGCCGAGCGACGTGATCATCGATGCGTCGATGCCGGCAATGATCCGCGAATCGGGGCGCACGTGGGGCCCTGACGGCAAGCTGCACGACGTGATCGCCGCGATCCCCGATCGTTGCTACGGGCCGCTGTTCGAGGCCGTCATCGAGGACTGCAAGGCACATGGCGCCTTCGACCCGAAGACGATGGGTTCCGTGCCGAACGTCGGGTTGATGGCGCAGCAAGCCGAGGAATATGGCTCGCACGACAAGACGTTTGAGGTCGCCACGGGCGGAACCGTGCGCGTGGTCACCGATGACGGCACGGTTCTCTTGTCACAGCCGGTCGAAGTGGGTGACATCTTCCGGATGTGCCAGGTCAAGGACGCGCCGATCCGGGACTGGGTCAAGCTTGGAGTGCGCCGCGCGCGCCTGACCAACACCCCGGCGGTGTTTTGGCTCGACCCCAAACGCGCCCACGACGCGCAGTTGATCGCCAAGGTCGAGACATACCTCAAGAACGAGGATACATCGGGTCTTGACATCCGCATCCTGGCGCCGGTCGAGGCAATCAAGTTCTCGCTCGATCGCATTCGCAAGGGGCAGGACACGATCTCCGTCACCGGCAATGTGCTGCGCGACTACTTGACCGATCTGTTCCCGATCATGGAGCTGGGCACGTCGGCCAAGATGCTGTCGATCGTTCCCTTACTGGCGGGCGGCGGGTTGTTCGAGACCGGGGCCGGCGGTTCGGCGC
Source organism: uncultured Alphaproteobacteria bacterium (assembly GCA_963734125.1). Classification (GTDB taxonomy): domain Bacteria; phylum Pseudomonadota; class Alphaproteobacteria; order ATCC43930; family CGMCC-115725; genus DATARH01. The sequence goes on along the minus strand of CAVTGB010000083.1, from coordinate 57,709 downwards.
CGAGGCACGTGGAGCAGTTCCAGCACGAAGGCTATCTGCGCTGGGATTCGCTGGGCGAGTTCCTGGCGCTTGGCGCGTCGCTCGAACATCTGGCGCAGACAAGTGGGAACAAGGACGTGCAGGTTCTGGCCGAGACGCTCGATGAGGCCAACGGCAAGATCCTTGAGTACAACCGCTCGCCGGCGCGGAAGATCGGCGAACTGGATAATCGTGGCAGCCATTTCTACCTGGCGCTGTATTGGGCACAGGCGCTGGCCGGGCAAGACAAAAGCCCGGCGCTGGCGGCCCGCTTCAAACCGCTGGCGGAGGCGCTGGCGGCCAACGAGGCCAAGATCAATGCCGAGCTGATCGCCGCGCAGGGTAAGCCTGTGGATACCGGCGGCTATTATCTGCCCGATCCGGCGAAGACATTGGCGGCGATGCGGCCGAGTGCGACGCTGAACGCTGCCCTCGCCGCTCTCTGACGCGGTCGCAGCGCAGGCTGGGACCCATTCTTCTGCGCCCGAATTGGTCGAACGGCGGATGCCAGCCGGCGCCGGGGTTGCAAGTTAGACTAGACTAGAGGCGCTGTGGGTTAGCGCGCGTACAATTCGGCGATCACCTCGGCGAGCGCCTCGCGCCACGGTCGTGGCACGATACCGAACGCGTCGCCGATCCGGGTGCAGTCGAGCACCGAATTCTTGGGCCGCCGTGCCGCGGTCGGGTAGTCGGCGGTCAGGATCGCCTCGACCAAGGGCGGGGCCCCGCGCCACGGCGCTGCCAGTTCGAAGATTGCCTCGGCAAAGCCGTGCCAGCTCGCCCTTCCGCCGCCGGCGAAATTGTAGGTGCCCCAGGCGCTGTTCCCGGTATTGAGCTGGGTGACGATGGCGCCGATCGCGGCGGCGAGGTCGGCGGCGCTGGTCGGCGACCCGATCTGGTCGGCGACGACCCGCAGTCGCGGGCGCTCGCCGGCCAGCCGCAGCATCGTCTTGACGAAATTGTGGCCGTGCGCGCTATAGACCCAGGCGGTGCGCAGGATCACATGGCGGGGAAGTGCGCCGCGCACCGCCCGGTCGCCGGCTTCCTTGCTCGCGCCGTAGACCCCGAGGGGGTGCACCGGATCGTCTTCGGTGTAGGGACCGGCCTTCTCTCCGTCGAACACGTAATCGGTAGAGATGTGGACGAGCGGGATCGCGGCCTCGCGGCAGGCGGCCGCCAGGTTGGCCGGGCCGGTGCAATTCGTAGCCCAGGCGATCTCGGGCTCGCTCTCGGCGCGGTCGACCGCGGTATAGGCCGCCGCATTGACGACGATGTCGGGGCGCTCGCGCGCCACCGTGGCGGCGACCGCCCCCGGCACCGTGATGTCGAGGTCGCCGCGATCGAAAGCGGTGACGCGATAATCCGCCGGCCAGGCGAGGCGGCGCAACTCGCACCCGACCTGGCCGTCGCCGCCAAGCACCAGAAGCTTCATCGCGGCCTGCGCCTATTCGTAGCGGTAGTATGATGGCAGCGCGGCCAATACCGGATGGCGCCGGTCCTTGTCCGAGAGCAGCGCCTCAGTTTCGCCGACCGGCCAGGCAATGCCCAATTCGGGGTCGTTCCACGCCAGGCCGCGGTCGTGTTCGGCCGAATAATAGCGGTTCACCTTGTAGACGACCTCGGTGTTCGGCTCGAGTGTGCAAAAGCCGTGGGCAAACCCTTCCGGCACGAACAGCTGGTTGCCTTCGGCGGCATTCAGCACGATTGCGACATGGCGTCCGTAGCTGGGCGAGCCAACGCGGATGTCGACGGCAACGTCGAGGATCGACCCGGCGCCGACCCGGACGAGCTTTGCCTGCCCCTCCGGCGGAACCTGGAAATGCAGCCCGCGCACGACGCCGCGATGGACCGACAGCGACAGATTTTCCTGGACAAAAAGAACCTCGATCCCGTGCTGCCGCAGTACGTCCTCGCGCCAGATTTCGGCGAAGAAACCGCGCAGGTCGCGGTGGCGCACCGGCCTTATCTCCTTTACCTCGGCAATCTCGGTCGAAATGACACGCATGCGGCGGGAGTCCCAAAGATCCGGCATGGCCGAGCGCGGGGCCGATGGTAAGCCGGCTTGATTATACGGCCGGCGTCGCCGCAATCAACGAGGCCGCGGGCGATCACAGGCAGTATGGCTAAGTATGGTGGCTTGCCGCGGCGCCGCCCGGTGTGTCAGTCTTCAAACATGCGATCGCCCAATTACTATGCCGCGCCGGGCTTCGAGCGCGCCGGGCTGCGCCGCCGCGAACCCGAGTGGATCCGCGCGCGGGTCATTGATCCGAGGAGCGTGTTTGTCCCGGTCTGGCGCAGCCAGAACCTCGTCATCGAGGCGGCGGACGGCGCCCCGCGCGCCGCGGTGCTCACGGTCGAAGCTCTCCTTTCCCTCTTTGGCGCATTGAGCGATGGCGATGTCGAGGAGCGTCTCACCCAGGGTGAAGTCGTCTTTCTCGGCCTCATCGACGAGCGCGCTCATTTCGCCCTCGATGTGTCGGGTCACGAGGCGCCGCTCGACAGGTTGCGCTCGCCGGCCCTTGCCGCCGCCGGCATCGCCGAGGGCGACGGGGCGCAGATCGGGGTGCGCTTTGCCGACCTGCGTCAGCTCGCCGGCCGGCTCGAACCTCACGAGGGCGCCTTGTTGGCGCTCGCCCGCGCCATGATGTTCTGGCATTTGCGGCATCGGTTTTGCGGCGTGTGCGGCAGCCCGACCCGGAGCGAGGAAGCCGGGCATATGCGCCGCTGCACCCGGCCCGGCTGCGACACCATGCATTTCCCGCGCACCGACCCGGCGGTCATCATGCTGGTGACCGATGGGGACCGGGCGCTGCTCGGCCGCAACCAGAATTTCGTCCCCGGCATGTATTCGACGCTGGCCGGGTTTGTCGAACCCGGCGAAAGCCTCGAGGACGCGGTCGCGCGCGAGGTCCGCGAGGAAACCGCGATCGAAGTCGGCGCGGTCCATTACCACTCCTCGCAGCCCTGGCCGTTCCCGGCCAATATCATGCTCGGCTTCTATGCCGAGGCAACATCGAGCGCGATCACCGTCGATTACGGCGAGCTCGCCGACGCCAGATGGTTCGAACGCGATTGGCTGCGCTCGCATGTCGACGACGACAGCTTCCGGCTGCCGCGGCTTGATTTAATCGCCCGCCGGCTGATCGGCGATTGGCTGGCCGGGAGCTGAGCCGCGCCGCTTGAGGGCGGTCAGAGGAGGCGCGCGAGGATCCCGATCAATGCTCCGACCAAGAGGACGACGGCACTGGCGGAGCCGATCAGAAAGCCGGGTCCGCGGGTTTCGGGGTCGCGGTAATAGGAGAGCGCGTAGTAGGCGCGCCCGGCGATCCATACGAGGCCGATGATGCCGGCCCAGGCGGGCGAGGCATAGAGCGCAAACAACCACAATGAGGGCAGGAACCAGACCAGCTGTTCGAGCGTGTTCTGCTGAACCCGGAAGGCGCGCTCGAATTCGGGGGCGCCGGTGACGGCAGGGGCCTTGACGTCATAACGGTGCCGCGCCCGGCCGGCGCCGGCAACGCAGGCGACATAGAGCAACAAGGCGAGCGCGCTGACCAGCGCCGGAAATGTCGGGATCACCGGGCCCCTCCCCACAACGGCGAAAAAGAACGCTGCCGGAAAGGTGCCGGGCCCGATCTTTGCCGCGACGGAATGCTTTGTTTCCTCAAAGCCCATGCTCCCGCAGCCGCTGAGACGGTGATATCCGCGGCGGAAGGCTCGATTTTTTTCGGCTTTTGATCTTTCGCTCGCAGAATCCGTTGCAAAATGAGTCTCAAACTGCAAGAGGAATTCCCAAATCCTCTCATGATCGCAAGGATTCCTTAGATTCTTCCTGGGAATTTCGGGAAGATACTCTAGTGGCATACCGCTTGCTCCTCCCAGTCAGTCCCGCGGTTAATTGAATTGTAAATGGATCAAATGTCAGCGAACGAATTCGGCTTCATCCTTACACTAGCAGTGGGAGCGGTCTTCCTTGCCGTCGTGCTCATAATCGTGTGGCGGCTACGAAAATAGTCGGGTGCAAGTGCAAGGACGACCCTCCCCGTTACAGAGATCTGCGCCACAATACCAGTCGTGATCGAGAGGAGGGGTTCGCGTTGTTCAACCCATCCTACGGAGCGCTGCTACGCCAGCCTCCAGCCGAGCCAGTCGCACACCGCGCGGCCCATCACCAGTTCGAGGTCGTTGCCCTTGAGCCAGGGCAGTTCCTCGGTGAACAACTTGACGCATTGCAGCCACGAGCACGGCATGCGGGTGATGTCGGTGCCCCAGAAAAAGCGCTGCGGCCCGAACGCGTCATAGAGCTGCTGGATGTATTTGTGGATGTTGCGATAGGGATAGGGCTCGCTCGATTCGCCCGCGGCGCCGGTTGCCTTCAGCGCGACGTTGGGGAATTTGGCGAGCGCGGCAACCTCGGCGATATTGGCAAAGGCGGCGTCGTCCTTGCCGCCGCGTGCACGCCCGAAATGGTCGATGATGAGTTTGAGGCCGGGGTGCTGCTCGGCGACCTTGGCCACGGTCGGGAGGAAATTGGAGGCCATCAGCGCAATCGGGATCTGGGCCTTCTCGCAGGCCGGCCACAGCCAATCCATGGTGCCGTCGGTCGGCCAATTCTGCTGGTGCGGCTGGAGGAGGGCAAAGCGCAGCCCGAGCATCCCGGGCCGGGTCTTCCAGCCGGCAATCAGGTTGCGGCTTTCCGGCTCGTCGAGCGGGAATTGCCCGAGGATCGCAAAGCGGTTGCCGTATCTGACCGCTGCCGATTCGGCCACCACCAGGCTGTTGGGGTCCCACCCCGGCGGGTGGATCAACGCCGCATTCACCCCGCCATTATCCATCTCCATCAAGCACTCCTCGGCCGAATAGGACGGGATCTGCCGATGGGCCGCGTTGGTCGGGATGCCCTGCGACCAGAGGTGGATCTGCGCGTCGACGATCAGCATGTTGGTTCGCCTTCGTTGAGAATTTGCCCGAAATTTTGTAGCTGTCTCACCTTAGCTAAGTAGGGAGCGCCTCCGAGGCTGCACGAACCAGTGCCTCCGCTATCGCGAGGACATCGCCCCCTTTCCCGGTCAAGCAATTTGCAGCAGTTGTTACTGGATCACGGAACTGGCGTCGAAACGCCCTCGATTCCGATAAAGAAACCGACCGATCCTCTTGATCGTACCGCAATCGGCCTAGGACACACTCAAGCATAAAGGCCAATACCCGGTGCTCAGGTAAGGGCGCAGTCTGGCGCACCTCGCGAGCGTAAATGACCAATTCGCCCAATGGATCAACGTCGCAGAAGATGCCTTGTTCGATTTGTCTGACCAATCGTTCTTGCAGCCGCACCGCTGCAAGCGCGACGGCGCTATCTGAAATCGTTCGTGGTGAAGATCGATTGGAAGAGGATCCCTTCACGTTCAAACGTCTCTCTTGCGCCCTCCAGGCGGTCGACGAGGGACACCACACAGACCACTCGACAGTGTCGCGCTCGGACAGCGCGAACCGCCTTCAGCGCAGACTCGCCCTTCGTGGTCACGTCGTCAACTATGATCACCGAAGCGCCATCTCTGATATAGCCGTCAATCAGTTTCTTTGTCCCATGATCCTTGGCTTCATCGCGGACAAAGAAGCCTCTTATCGGTCGTTCCGGCCAGCTTCTGAGACAAACCGCCTCCATGGGCGCAATAGCGCCCGCGGCCAGGCCCCCTAAATACTCAAATTCAAATTGCTTGAGATACTCAAATAGCACCTCTCCAACCAGCCACGCTCCTTCGGGATCGTGAAGTGTCATTTTCATATCAAAATAATATTTGCTCTGCTCGCCTGAGGCGAGCAGGAACTCTCTGTCCTTCAATAGGGAGTATTTCTCGATCAGGTCGCGCAACCGCCGTCGCTTCGCGATTGCGGAATCCTCAGTGATCGCCCGAGCCAGCATGCCACCCGTCCCCCTCAGAAGGCAGCGCCAACGAAACCCCGGCGGTAATATGCCGTGGTGCGGACGACACACTCAACAAATTGTTTGTCAGCCGCGGTTATCATACCGTATCTAAAGTCAAGCGCAATGGGCGGTCACGCAAAACCGGCAAATCGGCTCCATCGGGAAACGAGACAAGACAGACTAGGTGCGTTTTGGTCCTGAGGGTAGTGGGAAACTGTCGCACAGGACATTGGCGGCCTAATTCCCCATGTCAACCGGCACATTCCTGAGACCAGTCGCCTCCGTGTCCTGGAGGAAGAGCACTGCCGAGACGGTGCCGGTCGCGATTAGGGGAGACAGCTACATAATTCCGCATTTACCGGGCATGTTATGCGATATTGCCGTGGTACGGTAGGAGTGGCCGCCGGCGGCACCGCTCCGCGACCGCATCGGACACCAATATGGCGGCCGGCGCCGGTCCCATGACTTGCCATAACCGACGAGGAGCGCACCCATGCCCGGCCCTCAGGATGTCGTCGCCAAACTCGAGGACACGCTCGCCGCCGCCGCGCGCTGCTCGACCGACGAAACCACCCAGAATTACGACGACTTGGCTCTGGAGCTGCACGATCTCGGCGAATTGGCCCGGCTATCGTGCCAGTCCGATGATCGTTACGGAGCGCTGATCGGCAAGCTGCGAGCGGGCGACGCCCTGTCAGCGGACGAACTGGCGACGGTACGCCGGCTGATCGTCGGCGATGCCGATTATTACCTCAAATACGACGAAGAATTCGAGCGCTGCAAGGATGAGCTCGTCAAAATAAGCGGGAAAATCGAGCTGATCAAAGAGAGCGATTTCGGCGTCGATGCGCTGATGCATCTCAATGTCTTGTGCCAGGAGGCGAGCAACCTGTTGCTGCTCAGCCAACATTACCTGGAGGCGCGGGATCGGGTCCGCGAGTTCGAAGCGACGACGAAAGGTGCGCTCGACCGCGACAGCGCCCGCACCCTCGCCACCATCATCGAAGGGATGGTCGCTTAGACCGGCCGGTCGCGGACGGGCCTTGCGGCCCGTCCTGCACTTCTTAGCGCGTCATGCCCTCGGCGCCGGCCGGCACGTCGTAGAAGGCGAGCGTCATCGAGACGCTGGTATAAAACCCCATCAGCGTGATGACGTCGGTGATGCCCTCATGGCCCAGCGCCTCGACGGCGCGGTCATAAAGCCCCTTTGCCACCCAGCGCGAATTGGCGAGGCAAATCCCCATCTCATAGACCACCTGCTCGCGCTTGTCGGTGAACGAGGTCGGCAGGCCCGAGAGGATCGCCTCGACCTTGTCGTCCGGCAGCCCGGCCGCCTTGCCGGCCCGTTCGTGCGCGTTGGTCGGATAGGCCGAATGCCGTTTGCTGTTGATGATGCACACGGCGATCTCGCGCTCGCGCTCCGAGAGTGAATACCCGGTGCGGAAATACGCGCCCAACGGCCCCATCACCTTGGCCAACTTGGGGTTGTGCACATAGATCTTGTTGGGGCCGGGGAGGCGCCCGCGCGTCTCGATCAGCGTGCGATAGCCTTCCTGCTGTTCCGGGGTCATCTGGTCGTAGGGAATTTCGGCATAGCGTCCAAAGGTGGGCGTATCGGCCATCGGCGTCATCTCCTCCGCGGGTAATCGGCGCGAGCATAGCCGCGCGGCTGCCATCGCGCGAAGCGGTGTTTTCTACTGGTGTGCCGCACCGTCCGGGTCCCGCCACCCTCCTCCCAACACGTGGAACAGTGCGGCGGTGTCGGCAAACCGCGCGGACTGCGCCTGAACCAGGTTATTCCGGGCCTGCTGATAGGTGTTCTGGCCGTTGAGCAGAGCCAGAAAATTTACCGCGCCCATCGCCAACTGGCGTCGGGCGATCTCGAGACTGCTCGCAGCGGCACGCTCCGCCGCGCTCACATCGACGACGACATCCTTGCGCATCCCCCAGCCGGGCGATGCTCACAATTTGATTGTCGCACGGGTCCCGATGACGATCGCGTCTGCCAGTGGCATGCGCCCGAAAGGGCCGGGTATTCCGGCGCCGGGGTTGAGGACCAGCTGGATGTCGGGCTGGAGGGTCAACCACGTGGTGATCGGCGCCACATAGGTTGCCTCCACGACCGCCTCGGCGGCGGCATAGGCGGAAGCCGCGGCGCCGAACGCGACGAGGTCGTGGCTGAAACCCCGCGCCGCCGGGCTGATCCCGAGATAGGAGAAGGCAAGCCCGAGGACGTCGTCGGGCCGCTCCGGGAACGGCGCCCGTCAATTCATCCCGCCCTCGATGAACAGATCGCTCAGATTGCGATCGCTCGGTCCAACCATGGCGTGGAAGAAAACACCGATTCCCTGGTCCTTCGTCCCGCTGCGCCGCCACACCATCTGGTCGATGACGCCGTAAATCGTCCAATCGCCGTTGTGCTGAAGCGCCCGCCCGGTGCCCGCCGGGTTGGCTAGCAACCCGCCGGCGCTGTCGAAGCGCTGGTCGACGAAATGGTCGGTGTCATACCACGCCCCCAGCTTGTAGGTGGTCGGCAACTGCTCGGGCGCCTTGGGATCGGGCGTGTACCAGATTTCGCCAAAGCTGAGGGTGTGGCCGTTCAGCCGAAACGCGGTGCCGTTGCGGTCGCGGATCTGCGGGTCGCCCACGCCCGGCAGAGATCGTACAGCTTGACGCTGGGTGTTGCTTCGAGATTGCTGATGATCTGCAGGTTGCCGACGAGGCTGCGCGTCGGCCCGTGGGCATGGATATCGAAAGCGCTGATCAAGAACTCGGCATCGGCCCAGCCGACCGCGTTGTCGAGGTCGACATCGAGCTTCGCGGTGGTCAGCCCGTCATAGCTGACGCCTTGCCGCCCACCCCCGGCGAGGTTGGCCCACAGCTCGCTCTGCTCCTGGAGGTCCAAGGTGACCCGGAATCGCTCAGCTGTTTCAGCGCCGTGGCGGCGCAAATGCCATGCCCGCCCACACGAGCGCAACGACGCACGCCGCGTAAGGTGCCATAGCGCCCCGGCAACAGAGTGAGCCCGCGTCGCGATCAGGCGCTAGATCGCGTCGAGCTGCCAGGCCACATCGTTGGCGATCCCCCACAGATAGCCGATATCGGTCTGGCCGGCGAGCGCGTAGGCACGCCCGTGGTGGCGCCAATACAACAGATTGACATCCTGCCGGCGGTCGAACGTCGGCGGGATGTCCGGCTGTTTGGAGGCGCCGATGACCAGGGTCAAGGGGCCGATCGCCTTGTTGTCGGTGACATAGACGAGCTCCGCCGCCGGGCGTCCCTCGACAACCACCAGACGGGCGCCGCGGAAGGTGAGCCCCCACGGCTTCAGATCGGGCAGCCGCACCTGCTGGGGCAGGCTCTGGCTGATCTTTTGCAGCGCCTGCTGCGGATCGTTGCTGGCCGGAACGTCGACCAGCATCGTATCGCCGGTGTTGACGGTCAGCTTGTAGTATCCGGCGGCGTTGTCGAGCCAGGTGTTGTTCGCGGCGGCCAGGGCGAGCTGGTGTTCGAGGCCGGGGCGCACCGGGTTGAGTAGCCCCATGCCGAAATACGTGCCGGCGCCGCCGAACATCACCCCGAACAGCCCGGCTGCGGCAGCAAGGCCGATCTGCCAGCGCGGGTGCGGTTGCGGGATGGCGAACCGCCCGGGCCGCTTCAAGACGAGGATCTCGGCTTCGTGCGGCGCCGCCTCGATCGTCTCGGTGGCGCCGCGGGCCGCCGCGATCAGACGGGCGGGAACCGGCTCCTCGACGATCTCTGCATAGGCGGCGCGCACCAGTTCGTCCGATTGGGCAAGCGCCATCACCCGCTCGCGAGCCGCGGGATCCGCTTCCAGCCACGCATCGATCTGGCGCCGCTCGTCAGCGTCGAGCTCACCGTCGAGATAAGCCACCAGCGCCTCGTCACTGTGCAGCTGCATTTTTCCCACTCCTGCGGACCCCGGCGCCGGCGTCGAGCTGCTGGTGCAGCGCTACTCGCGCCCGCGCGAGGCGGCTCATGATGGTGCCCACCGGCACGCCCGCCACCGCGGCAGCCTCCTTGTAGCTGAGCCCCTCCACGGTCACGAGCATCAGCACCGTTCGCTGGTCCGGCGGCAGACACTCGAGCGCGTCGCGGATTTCAGCGAGGGCAAGCCGTGCTTCGATGCGGCGAACCGGCGCGTCCGATCCGAGCCGCTCTTCAGAAACATCGCCATCCTCCTTGCGAACCTCGCGCGCCCGCAGCTGGTCGATCCAGATCGTCTGCACGATGCGAAACATCCAGCTGTCGAACCGGGTGCCCTCTTCATATTGATGCGCCCGCGCCAGCGCGCGCTCACAGGCGGCCTGGACCAGATCGTCGGCGTCGGCAGCGGCTCCCGCGAGGCCGCGGGCAAAGCGGCGTAACCGCGGCAACACCGCGATCAACTGATCGCCGAACCGCGCGCTTGTCGGCGCCGCGAGTCCTGCCGCGCCGACCGGCGCTGCTTTATGCTTCCAACCGAAGGACAACGCGCCTCCTCGTCGATTATTCCCGTGCGCCCGCCGAGCATGCCTGCCGAGCATGCCTGCCGAGCATGATAGCCTACGCCTCGCAGCCTATCACGGCCCCTGGGCCGTTCCAAACCGCTCGACGCGGCACCTCCCCGCAGGGGACTTACGCTGGACCTGCGCCCTTCGCCCTTCACAACCGCACCAGCGCGCGCCATTGTGCGCGGCGGCAACGAGAGGAACCATCCGGGGATGCGGGTCGCCATCATCAAGGAACGGCGCGCCGACGAACGGCGCGTGGCGGCATCCCCCGACAGCGTCAAGCAGATGGTCGCCCTCGGCCTCGAGCCGGTTGTCGAAAGCCGCGCCGGGGCCGAGGCCGGCGTCCCCGATGCCGCCTATAGTGCGGCGGGGGCCGCGATCGTCGGCGACGCGGCGGCCGCGCTCGCCGACGCTGATATCGTCCTCAAGGTCCAGCGCCCGCTATCGGGCGGCGCCGACGGGACCGATGAGCTGAAGCTCTTGAAGCGCGGCGCGGTGCTGATCGGTCTCTTGGCGCCGTTGCAGAACCCGGCCGAGATCGCGGCCTATGCCAAGGCAGGGATTGCCGCTTTTGCGATGGAGCTGATCCCGCGCATCACCCGGGCGCAGACGATGGACGTCTTGTCCTCGCAGGCCAATCTTGCCGGCTACAAGGCGGTGCTCGACGCCGCCGGCGAATTCGGCCGCGCCTTTCCGATGATGATGACCGCGGCCGGCACGATCAAGGCGGCGCGCGTCCTCATAATGGGCGCCGGGGTCGCCGGCCTCCAGGCGATCGCGACGGCGCGCCGCTTGGGCGCCATCGTCAGCGCCACCGATGTGCGCGCCGCCGCCAAGGAGCAGGTCGAAAGCCTCGGCGCGAGCTTCATCACCGTCGACGAGGAGGCCGCGCGCGGCGCCGAGACCGCGGGCGGCTATGCGCGCGAGATGGGCGAGGATTATCAGCGCCGCCAGCGCGAGAAGATCACTGAGACATTGCGCCGGACCGACATCGTCATCTGCACCGCGCTGGTGCCGGGCCGGCGCGCGCCGGTGCTGCTGACCGAGGCCATGGTCGCCGGCATGATGCCGGGCTCGGTCATCGTCGATCTTGCGGTCGAGGCCGGCGGCAATGTCGAGGGCAGCCGGCCCGGCGAAGTCGCGACGACGGCAAATGGGGTCAGGATCGTCGGCCACCTCAACATGCCCTCGCGCATCGCCGCAGACGCCAGCCAGCTCTACGCCCGCAACCTGCTGGCCTTTCTTACGCTCCTCGTCGATAAGGAAGGCAAGTTGCGGATCGACACCTCGGATGAAATTGTCAAGGCCGCGCTGTTGACCCTCGACGGCGCCGTTGTCAACTCGGCCCTCGCGCCGGAGCCGGCGGCGGCGCCAGCCTCCCCTGGCGCCATCCCCGGCGCCACCAGCTGACGGAGAACGCATGGCGGATCCCGCATCGCTCGCGCAACGCGCCGGCGAGCTTGCCGGCGATGCCGGCGCCCTCGCGCGAAAGCTCGACGCCTTGTCGCAGCAGCTCACGATGGCGACCCAACAGGGCGCCCATGCCGGCACGCCGTTCGTCTTTGAGCTGACGGTGTTCGTGCTCGCCGTCTTCGTCGGCTACTACGTCGTATGGCGGGTGACGCCGGCCTTGCATTCGCCCTTGATGAGCGTCACCAACGCGGTATCGAGCGTGATCATCGTTGGCGCGCTGATCGCCGCCGGGCCCTCGGGGCTCAGCTTCGCCAAGATCATGGGGTTCGTCGCGGTGACCCTGGCGGCGGTCAACATCTTCGGCGGCTTTATCGTGACCCAGCGGATGCTGCAAATGTTCCAGCGCAAGAAATAGCGGAGCGCCAAACTCAACCCATGAGCGACAGCTTCTCGGCCCTCCTGTATCTCGTCGCCTCGGTCTGCTTCATCATGGCCCTGCGCGGCCTCTCCTCGCCCGAAACGGCGCGGGCCGGCAACATCTACGGCATCGCCGGGATGGCGATCGCCATCCTGACGACGCTGGTGACCCCGCAGATCGTCAGCTTCTGGCTGATCATCGTCGGCCTCCTGATCGGCGGCGCGATCGGCACCTATATCGCCCGGCAGATCCAGATGACGGCGCTGCCGCAGCTGGTCGCCGCGTTCCACAGCCTCGTCGGCCTCGCCGCGGTCTGCGTCGCCAGCGCCGCCTTCGCCGCGCCCGAAGCCTACGGGATCGGCATCCGCGGCGAGATCCACGGGTCGAGCCTCGTCGAAATGGCGATCGGGCTGACGATCGGCGCCATTACCTTTACCGGATCGATCGTCGCCTTCGCCAAACTGCAGGGTCTGGTCTCCGGCCGACCCCTCGTCTTTCCCGGTCAGCATCTGGTCAATGCCGGGCTCGGTATCCTCCTCATTCTCTTGATCGCCCTCTTCGTGATGACCGAGGCGCCCGGCATCTTTGCGTTATTGGTGGCGCTCTCGCTTGCCTTCGGCTTCCTGTTGATCCTGCCGATCGGCGGGGCCGACATGCCGGTCGTCATTTCGATGCTGAACTCCTATTCGGGGTGGGCCGCCTGCGGCATCGGGTTTACGCTATCGAACAGCCTCCTGATCATCACCGGAGCCCTCGTCGGCTCCTCGGGCGCGATCCTCAGCTACATCATGTGCAAGGGGATGAACCGCTCGATCGTCAATGTGATCCTCGGTGGGTTCGGCACCGAGAGCGGCACCGCGCCCACCGGTCCCGGGGCCGGCGACAAGCTCGTCAAGTCGGGTAGCGCGGAAGACGCCGCCTTCATCCTCAAGAACGCCGGCTCGGTCATCATCGTGCCGGGTTACGGCATGGCCGTCGCCCAGGCCCAGCACGCGCTGCGCGAAATGGCTGACCTATTGAAGAAGGAAGGCGTGCAGCACGTGCGTTATGCGATCCATCCCGTAGCGGGGCGCATGCCCGGGCACATGAACGTGCTGTTGGCCGAGGCCAACGTCTCCTACGACGACGTTTTCGAGCTCGATGCGATCAACCATGATTTCGCCTCGACCGACGTCGCCTTCGTGATCGGCGCCAACGACATCACCAACCCGGCGGCCAAGACCGATCATTCCTCGCCGATCTACGGGATGCCGATCCTCGACGTCGAACGCGCCAAGACCGTGCTCTTCGTCAAGCGCTCGATGGCCTCGGGCTACGCCGGCGTCGAGAACGAACTCTTCTACCGCGACAACACGATGATGCTGTTCGGCGACGCCAAAAAGATGTGCGAGGAAATCATCAAGGCGCTGGAATAGCGGCGTCCGCTCAGCGCTTTCTGCGCGTTACGGTGCGATAATCATCATGCGGGCCGACGTGGAAGAGTTCGCTGTGGACGGAGCGCTCGGCGGTGCGATCGATAAACCGTTTTACCGCCTCGATGGGTCTGGGCCCGCAAATTCGGGGGCAGATCCCGCAACGCCTTGTCGAACCCCGGCGCGGTCTTGACGCGCCGCGGTTTCATCCCCCGGCAATCCTGCGGAGGTATCGCTCCATTTCATCGGCATCGGAGAGGATTGGGCTGCCCGTTTCACCGGCAGCAACCCGGCGATCCGAGGCGAGCTTCAACAGGCGAATTCTGAGGTTCTGATAAAGTTCGAGCCAGGTCCGTCCGATATCGAGTGCTTCCTCAGCCGACCGCCGGGCGGACCGAGCGAAATCGGTGGGTCGATGCTTCCGAGCCAACTTTTGTTCGATCTGCTTGATCTGCGGAACAAGAGCACTGGCGGCCTTGCGTTCGTTGTCGAAAATTATCGCCGCCGCTTGTTCTAACTCCTCGGGTGGCGCGTTGGTTTGCTCGGCTTTGCCATACAGCTCATCAAACCGATCGTTTTGCGCTTTCAGGATTGCCCCGCCCTTGGCAATTGAAGCAGCAACTACGGCGAGACGACCAAACGGATCGCTCTGTGGGCCATATTCTTCGTTCAAAACGCCGTTAGCGAACGCGTCCGGCGGGGGAAGGAGGTATTCCGATACCGTCAGCGGATCGAGCATGCTCTTAGGTGGCGCCGGGCACGAGCATCCGCAAGCGGCTCAGTACCCCTCTCGCTCCATGCGCTTGCGCAGCAGCTTCCTATAGCGGCGCACCGCTTCGGCCTTTTCTCGGGCGCGCCGCTCGGAGGGCTTTTCGTAGCTGCGCCGCAGCTTCATCTCGCGGAACATCCCTTCGCGCTGCATCTTCTTTTTGAGGACTCGGAGCGCCTGATCGACATTGTTTTCGCGAACGACGACTTGCACGGCTGCGTCTCTCTGCAGTTGGGTGGACCTCATCGGGCCGCGATGGCGGCCTTTCTCCGATCAACACTTAGCATTCCCGGGAGGCCCTGTGAAGGATGCCGGTGCGGCTTTACCCGGGCCCCGCGCGATTCCATAGTGGCGGCATGGCTCTGTTGAAGATCGCCCGCATGGGGCATCCGGTGCTGCGCGCGGTGGCCGCCGCGATCCCGGACGCAACCGCACCCTGGGTGCGCCAGCTCGTCGACGACATGATCGAGACGATGGAGGATGCCGGCGGCACCGGGCTTGCCGCGCCTCAGGTGCACAAGCCTCGACCGCCTCGTCGTCTTCCGCGTCGGCCCCGAGCGGTTGACCGACTTGCCCGGCGATACCGAAGTTGATCTGACGGTGCTGATCAACCCGGTCATCGAACCCATTGGGTCCGAGCGCGCGCTCGGCTGGGAGGGGTGCCTGTCGGTGCCCGGGCTGCGCGGCGTCGTCCCCCGCGATCTCTATATCCGCTATCGCGGCCAGGGTCTCGACGGCGCCACGATCGAGCGCGAGGTCGCCGGGTTTCACGCCCGCGTCGTCCAGCACGAATGCGACCACCTCAACGGCATCCTCTATCCGCAGCGCATGGAGGACCACCGCCTCCTCGTCTTTGTCGAGGAGCTGCAGCGCCATCCGATTGATCTCGCAGCGTTCCTTGCCGGCGAGACGGAGCCATGAAGAGCCCCTTCGCCGAGAGGGAGCGCGAGCGGCTGCTCGCGGCGATTCTGCCCGATGTCGCCTTCGACGGCTGGAGCCGGCATGCCCTGCGCAACGCCGCCCGCCGCACCGAGATCCCGGCCGGCGAGGCGCTGGCGCTGTTTCCGCGCGGCGCCACCGACCTGATCGCGGCGTTCAGCCGGTGGGCCGATTTCCGGATGCTCGAGCGGCTGGCGGCGGCGTCGCCGCTTCCCGACAGCCTGTCGCGGCGGGTGGCCCTGGCGCTCAGACTGCGTTTTGAATTACTGGCGCCGTGGCGCGAGGCGGTGCGGCGCGGCCTTGCGGTCCTGGCGATGCCGCAAAACGCGCCGCTCGCCGTGCGCCTGCTCTACGACACGGTCGACACGGTGTGGCACGGGGTCGGCGACGCATCGACCGATTTCAGCTTTTATACCAAGCGCGCCACCCTCGCCGGGATCATCGCGGCCGCGACCCTCTTCTGGCTCGACGACCGCTCGCCCGAGGGCGCCGATACCGCGGCCTTTATCGACCGCCGGCTCGCCGACCTGCACCGCCTGACCGGCCTGCGCGAACGCCTGGCGAGCGCCGCGGCAAACCTGCCCAACCCCCTGCGTGTGTTGCGCCCGTCCCGCTGATTGCGGCGTCAAGTCTGCGGATGCTCGGGGATGGCCTCGGCCTGGGCGCGCCGCCACTCGTCGACCGCGGCGGCCGCGGCGGGATCGCTGAGACCGAGGATGGCGGCGGCAAACAGCGCCGCATTGACGGCGCCGGCGCGGCCGATCGCAAAGGTGGCGACCGGTACGCCGGCCGGCATCTGGACGATCGACAGCAGGCTGTCGAGGCCGCGCAGGGCCTGGCTCTCGATCGGCACCCCGAGCACCGGCAGCGGGGTCAGCGCGGCGGTCACGCCCGGCAGGTGCGCGGCGCCGCCGGCCCCGGCGATGATCGCCTTGATGCCACGGGCCTGCGCGCTTCGCGCATACTCGGACAGTCGATCGGGCGTGCGGTGGGCCGAGGCGACGCGAGTCTCGTAGCCGATGCCGAGCCGGTCGAGCGCCCGGGCGGCATGTTGCATCGTCTCCCAATCGGATTGACTGCCCATGATGATGCCGATCACACACGCCGCCTCGGTCATGTCCTGCCTTTCGGTTCGGGTCCCACCGCGGTCCAATTATAGAAGCGGTGTTCGGCCCCACAAGCGGGCGCCATGGGCGCCCGGTGGGTGTGACGCGCTGCCGCATGGCGCGGCGAATTTGTTTCAGCAAAGCCTCCCGACTCGACTATAGACTTACGTGGGAACGCCACCTCGCGACCCGGACAGGGAAATCGCTGGACATGCCACCGCGTGGTTCAAATCGGGCCGCCGCCACTGGTCGGAATCGGCGCCGCTCGGCGCGCGACGACGCGGCAAGCGGCGATGCAGGCTCGGCTCTGGGGATCGCGCCTCTATCGGAGGCGGCGTTGACCCCGGAACTGCGCGAGGGGGTGGCCCGGCTGGCGGCGGAGCGCGATCGGCTGCGCGACGAACTCGCCAAGGCGCGCGGCCGGATCGCCGCGCTCGAGCGCCTGGCCGATGAAGATCCGCTGACCACGGTCGCCAACCGGCGCGCCTTCGTGCGCCAGCTGACCCGCACGATCGCCTTCGCCCACCGTTACGGCGTGCCGGCGAGCATCGTCTATTTCGACCTCAACAACATGAAGCAGATCAACGACAGGCACGGTCACCCGATCGGCGACGCGGCGCTGCGCCATCTCGCCACGGTGCTGCGCGAGAATATCCGCTCGAGCGACATTGTGGGGCGCCTCGGCGGCGATGAGTTTGGCGTCATCCTCGCGCAAACCGACGAGGCGCAGGCCCACAGCAAGGCCGCCGCGCTGGCCAAGGCCATCGCCGAAACGCCGCTGCGGCAGGGCGATCTGACGATCGCCATATCGACCGCCTACGGCGTCCATGCGTTTTCCGGAACTGACAATCCCCAGCACGCGATCGAGGCGGCCGATCGGGCGATGTATGAGCAAAAGCGTGCAACCGAGCATTCCGGACCCTGATCGGCGACGGCGGCGGATCAGGCGATGATGTCGGGCAACAGCTCGCTCTCGATTTTCAAGATCTGGTCTTTGAGCAGCAGCTTGCGCTTCTTCAATCGTTGCAGTTGCAACTGATCGAACGGCCGGCGGCCGGCAATGTCCGCAATCACGTCGTCGAGGTCGCGATGCTCAGACTTCAGGGCCGCAAGCTTGGCCTTCAGGGCTTCGACGTTGAGATCCATCGCCAGCGCGCGTTGTCCGAGCATAATGACAACAAGGGCGGCACAAAGAGCGGCGCCACCGGTTTCATATAGCACGAATCGCACGTGTTTCATCGGGCGGTGGAATGCGACAGTCGGGTCCTGAACCGACGTCGGGCGGCGAGGCGTTCTGGCGGTTCTCGCTCGCCCTCTATGCCCGGCCCGGGGTTGCCGAGGCATTGTTGGCGCTGCAGGACCGCGCGGCCCAGGACCGCGCGGCCTTCAAGGTCAATCTGATCCTGTTCGGCCTCTGGCTCGGGGCGAGCCAGGGCCGCCAGCTTGCCGAAGGAGAACTTGCCCCGGTCGCAACTGCGATCGCCCCGCTCGCGAGCCGGGCGATCGCGCCGCTGCGCCGCCTACGCCGGCAGCTCACTTCCGGGACGGCCCGCAAGGGCCGGCCGCCCGGGGGCGCTTCCGACCCCGATCTCCAGGCGCTGCGCCGGCGCGTCGCCGGGCTCGAGATCGAAGCCGAACGGCGGATGCAGCACCGGCTGGCGGCGTGGGTCGCCGGCGCCTCTGGCGTGCATCCGCCAGGCGACCGGCTCGCGATCGCACAGGCTAATCTTGCCCTCATTCTCGGCGGCGAGGCGGGCTCACCCGAGGCCGGCGTCTTGCGCGCGGCGCTCGGCGCCCTGACCCGGCGCACCTGACCGTCTTAATTCAGCGCGGTTTGGCGCGCCCCGGGTTTTTCGGCAGCGCCGGCTCCCCCCAGCGTCGCACCGTTCCAGCGTCGAGCCCGAACAGGTCGAGGATGCGCCCCAAGGTCTGGTCGATCATCTCCGCAAGCGACTGCGGCTTGGCATAGAAGGCCGGGACCGGCGGGGCGATCACCGCACCCATTTCGGAGAGCGCCGTCATCGTCCGCAAATGGCCGGTGTGGAGCGGGGTTTCGCGCACCATGAGGACGAGGCGGCGGCGTTCCTTCAAGGTGACGTCGGCGGCGCGCGTCAACAGCGTCGTCGTCGCCCCGGTGGCGATCTCGGCCATGCTGCGCACCGAGCACGGCGCCACAATCATGCCGATTGTCGGGAACGAGCCCGAGGAGATCGGCGCCGCCAGATCGCCGATCCCGTGCACGACATCGGCGCGGGCGCGCAGATCGGCGGGCTTCAGATCGGTTTCGAGGGCGAGGGTAACCTCGGCCGACCGGCTCATCACCAGGTGGGTCTCGACCGCCAGCGGCCGCACCAGCTCGAGAAGCCGCGCGCCGTAGATCGCTCCCGAAGCGCCGCTGATGCCGATGACGAGGCGCGACGGCCCCGGTTTGTCTCGCATGGCGGCCCCTCTTTGGCTTTGCCGCTCCG
Organism: uncultured Alphaproteobacteria bacterium; assembly: GCA_963734125.1. Taxonomy (GTDB): domain Bacteria; phylum Pseudomonadota; class Alphaproteobacteria; order ATCC43930; family CGMCC-115725; genus DATARH01. The sequence goes on along the minus strand of CAVTGB010000083.1, from coordinate 38,729 downwards.
ATCTCCGCCCCGCTCGACCGGCATCGCTTTCCGCTCGCAACGAACCGGATGCACCCTCTGGCCGGCGGGCCGCTCCGGGGTTACCATCGCCAGCTGCCAGCGTCTACGAGGAGGATCAGACATGTCGGTGCAGGATCGCATCGAGGCGCTCCGAGAGAAGCATGCTTTGCTCGACCGCGCCATCGATGAAGAAACTCATCGCCCGCTGCCGAACCAGGAGGCGATCTACGATCTGAAGCGCCAGAAGCTCCGCATCAAGGACGAGCTCGCTCAACTGGAGAAGCCCTAAGCGCGCCAAACTTGGGGCCGCGCCCTAAAGCCGGAGAGGCACCCCCTCCCCGGCTTTTTTATTGACCGATCTTATTCGGGGAAATCGTTGCGGACGACGACCCCGACAGTCTTGCCGTCATCGATTACGGGCAGGTGGCGAACGCGCAGTTCCCGCATCAAGCGCAACACCTCGATTGCCGGGTGCTGCGGGGGGATCGTCTCGGGGTTGTTGGTCATGACTTCGGCGAGGGTCGTCGCAACCGGGTCCCTTCCGGCAGCCAGGACGCGGCTGATGGCATCGCGTTCGGTAAAGATGCCGACCAGATTGGCATTGCCTTCGGTTACCAATACCGCGCGGACATGGCGAGCGTGCATCTGCTGCGCCGCCTCCATCACGCTGGTGCGCGGCGGCAGCATCAGCGGGTTCGGCTGGCGGACAATCTGAGCCTCGGCGTCTACGGTCATCGCTCCCTCCTCATTCCCCCTCCTTCGCCCGCTCGCGCAGCACGAATTTCCGGATCTTCCCGGTCGAGGTCTTTGGCAAGGGGCCAAAGACAACCTGGCGCGGCGCCTTGAAATGGGCGAGGTGCCGGCGGCAGAAGGCGATGATCTCGGCGGCGTCGGCGTCGGCGCCGTCTTTCAGGGTCACGAAGGCGTATGGGGTCTCGCCCCAATTCGGGTCGGGACGCGCGACGATTGCTGCTTCCATCACCGCCGGGTGGCGGTAGAGCACGTCTTCGACCTCGATCGTCGAGATGTTCTCACCCCCTGAGATGATGATGTCCTTCGAGCGGTCCTTCACTTCGATATAGCCGTCGGCGTGGGTGACGGCGAGGTCGCCGGTGTGGAACCAGCCACCGGCAAAGGCCTCCCCGGTCGCCGCCGGGTTCTTCAGATAGCCCTTCATGACGATGTTGCCGCGCATGAATACTTCGCCCATCGTCGCACCGTCGGCGGGCACCGGGGCGAGGCTGTCGGGGTCGGCGACCATCAGCCCCTCGAGCACCGGGTACTGGACGCCCTGGCGCGCCCTGAGACGCGCCCGCTCGTCGGCGGACAACCCGTCCCATTCGTCGTGCCAGGCGCAAATGACCGCCGGGCCGTAGACTTCGGTCAGGCCATAGACATGGGCGATCTGAAAGCCGAGCCCCTCCATGCCGCCGATCACCGCGGCCGGCGGCGCCGCGCCCGCGGTCATCATCGCGACCGGGCGGAGGAGGGGCCGGTTGCGGGCGTTGAGCAGCAGGTTCATGACAATGGGCGCACCGCACAGGTGGGTCACGCCATGGCGCTCGATCGCCTCGTAGATCGCCCCCGCCTCGACCCGGCGCAGGCACACGTGCGTCCCGGCGAGCGCCGTCACCGTCCACGGAAAGCACCAGCCGTTGCAGTGGAACATCGGCAGCGTCCACAGATAGACCGGGTGCTGCGGCATGCTCCACACCAGGATGTTGCCGAGCGCGTTCAGATAGGCGCCGCGATGATGGTAGACGACGCCCTTCGGGTTGCCGGTGGTGCCGGAGGTATAGTTGAGCGAAATCGCGTCCCACTCGTCCGCTGGCGTCAGTTCGGCAAAACCCGGGTCGCCCGTGGCGAGGAAGGCTTCATAATCGAGGGCGCCGAGGCGCTCGCCGCCGGGCCCCTGCGGATCGGCGATGTCGATCACCAGCGGCTTCTTGCCGAGGAGCGCCAGCGCCGCGCCGATTGTGGGCGAGAATTCGGTGTCGGTGATCAACACCTTCGCCTCGCCGTGCTTCAAAATGAAGGCGATCGTCTCGGCATCGAGCCGGATGTTGAGCGCGTTCAAGACGGCGCCGGCCATCGGCACGCCGAAATGCGCCTCGAAGGCTTCGGGTACATTGGGCGCCATCAGCGCCACAGTGTCGCCGCGCTTCACCCCGTGCGCTGCCAGCGCGCTCGCCAGACGGCGGCAGCGCTCAAGGCTCTGGCGCCAGCTATAGCGGCGGGTCCCATGGATGACCGCGGTACGCTCGGGATAGACCGCAGCCGAGCGCAAGAGAAACCCGATCGGCGACAACGCGACGAAATTGGCCGGGTTCTTGCCGAGGCCGGTGTCGTAGCGGTTGGGGGAGCGGTCGCTCATCACAGTTCGGCCATCACAGTTCGGCCATCACAGTTCGGCGGCCTTCGCGTGGGCGGCGAGCAACGCCGGCAGGCGGGCCGGATCGCCGCGCGCCATGCCGCATTCGGTGGCGATGCCGTCGACTTGGGCATGGCGCCGCGCGACGGTCAGCCGAAGGGCATTTCCGGCTGCGTCGTCATGGTGGACGAGGCCGAGATAGAGCTCGGTGTCGGGCCCCAGCTTCAGCCCCGCGAGCGGCGCGAAATAGGCATCGTCGGTGCGCGGTTTGGGCACCGGCAGGTGGAAGAACTGGATCGGACGGCGCACCCCGGCCGCGATCCGGTTGACGATCTCGACCATGATCCCGGCATCCTTCGGCTGCACGCAGTGCTCGTCGGCCGGGCTGCCGTAACAGAGGTGATAGCCGAGCTCGATTCCCGTGGGCACAGCGTCACCAATCTCGGTCAGGACGGCGATCGTCTCGGTCGGGAAATCAATCGGCCCCGGCTCGTAATAGCCCTCCCAGGCCAAGACCTCCTGGCATACGTCCCATTGGACGGCGATGCGATCGTGGGGCAGCGCCGCGGCGATCGCGGCAACCTCGCCCCTGAAATGCCGGGTCAAGGCCGGCAACAGGCCCGGGCGGTCGGCGGGCACCATGTTGTTGTAGACGGGCGCGATCGGCGTCGGCAGCGAGATCTGGAACTTGACGCCGGGCGGGATCGCTCCGGCGTGCTGCAAACGGTCGAAAATCTGCCACGACTGGATCGCCATCCCGGCATAGCCGGTCTTGAAGGTCGCCGGATCGGGCACGATCCCGGGCTTGAGGCGCAGTCGCGGGATTTCGCGCAAGAGCTTGCCGTCCCATTGGGTGAACTTGAACGGCGCCACATCGGCGACCTCGATCGCCGGGTTGTCGGCCAGGACGCCCTGGAGAAAGCGGATCCAGGTTTTGCGGATGCCGGTTTCGCCATCGGGCAGGCGCTTCAGGTGCGGCCCGGTCGCCGCCGACAGCGTGCGGAACACCGTTTCGGCATCGGGCAAGGGAATGCTGCCGACATAATGAACGATCGGTCTCTGTTGCTGGCCGGCGCTCATGGCTCCCTCCGGTGGACGGGCGTTTCCGTCATCTTCCTCCGACCCGCCGGGGGTGTCGAGACGCTTCGGCCGTTGATCGCACTCCACCCTAGGCGCAGAGTACGCCTAAGGGGTCGCGGCCAGGGAGGGGCATTTTGAGCGCGCAGCGGGTCGAACGCCGGCTCGCGGCCATTCTCGCGGCCGATGTCGCGGGATACAGCCGGCTGATGGGGCTGGACGAGGTCGGCACTCTGGCGCGCCTCAACGCGCTGCGTCGCGAAGTAATCGATCCGCAGGTCAGGGAGCACAAGGGCCGGATCGTCAAGACCACCGGCGACGGGCTTTTGATCGAGTTTCCCAGCGTCGTCGAAGCGGTCGCCTGCGCGCTCGCCGCGCAGCAGGGTATGACGTCGCGCAATAAGGCTACCCCGCAGGACCAACGCATCGAATTCCGCATCGGCATCAATTCCGGCGACGTCATCGTCGAGGACGGCGACATCCACGGCGACGGCGTCAACATCGCCGCGCGGCTCGAAGCGTTGGCGCAGCCCGGCGCGATCTGCGTCTCCGCGATTGTCCAGAGCCAGGTCGAGGGCCGGCTCCAGTGCGCCTTCGAGGATCTGGGCGAGCAGACCCTCAAAAACATCGCCCGCCGGGTGCGCGTCTACCGGGTTGGACCGACCCTCACCCACCCCGTCCCCGCGGGTCAAGCCCGCGGGCTTGCGGCTAACGCCGCGCCGGGGTCCCCCCTCTCCAGCAATGCGGGAGAGGGTGCCGGAGGGCGCAGCCCAGAGGCGGGCGAGGGTGGCCCGGCGCTGGCGTTGCCCGACAAGCCGTCGATTGCGGTGCTGCCGTTCCAGAACATGTCCGGTGACCCCGAGCAGGAATATTTCGCCGACGGCATGGTCGAGGAAATCATCACCGCGCTGTCCCGCATCCGCTGGCTCTTTGTCATCGCGCGCAATTCGAGCTTCACCTACAAGGGGCAGGCGGTCGATGTGAAGCACGTCGGCCGCGAACTTGGGGTGCGCTATGTGCTGGAAGGCTCGGTGCGCAGGGGCGGCAACCGGGTGCGAATTACCGCCCAGTTGATCGATGCGATAGCCGGCACTCATGTCTGGGCCGACCGCTACGACCGCGACCTCAGCGACATCTTTGCCGTCCAGGACGAGATTACCGCGAGCGTCGCCGGCGTCATCGAACCCGCGTTGGCCGAGGCCGAGCAGCAGCGCGTGCTGCGCAAGCCGCCGGGAAGCCTCGACGCTTGGGAGGCGTACCAGCGCGGCCTTTGGCACTTCAACAAATACGCACCGGAGGAGAACCAAATCGCTCTCGGCTTTTTCCGCCAGGCGATCGGGCTCGATCCGAACTTTGCCCCCGGCCATTATGGGTATGCGCTGGCACTCCAATGGGACATCTGGCACTTCTCCGAGCGCCCCTTCTCGGAGGTTCAAGGCACTCCGCGCGACGAGGCGCGCATTGCCGTCTCGCTCGACGACAAGGATGCGATGGCGCACGCCGTCCTGGCGCACATGAGGATGTGGGGCAGCGAATGGGAAGCGGCGATTTCAGAAGCGCGCACCGCGCTCGCGCTCAACCCGAACAGCGCATTTGTGATTAGCATGCTCGGATGCGTGCTTGGCTATGGCGGGTATCACGATGAAGCGCTCGATCGGCTGTGGCAAGCGATGCGCGCCAGCCCGCATGACCCGCTAACCTGGCTTTGGACGGTGTGGAGCGGAACTATACAGTTTTACTCGCGCAGATTCGATGCGGCGCTGGAGACGCTCAATGAGCTTGTTCGCCTGCGTCCGGAATGGGGCCCCGGCTATGAAATGCTCGCCGGGTCCTTGGCCCTTCTGGGGCGTCTGAACGAAGCCCGCGAGGTTCTGGAGCGTGCCGGGTCGCAGCTTCGAGACCTGCGTTATCAGCAAAGACCGCCCTGGTTGCGGCCGCAAGACTATGCGTTGCGGATCGAGGGCCTGCGGCTGGCAGCCGGAGAGACTGGAGAAGAGCAATGACCAGCTATGGCGAGGCGGAATGAACCGGGCGTCGGCTGCCGCATCGCGGTCACACAAGCTGCACCGGGCCGGGGTATTGCGCGACCAGCGGGTCGGCGGTTAAGAGCGTGATGCCCTCGACGACGCTCTGCGCCACCAGCATCCGGTCGAACGGATCCTTGTGCAGCGGCGGCAGGCCGGCAACGGCGACAGCATGCTCACCGCTGATCGACAGCTCCACATAGCCGTTGTCGCGCAGACCGCGCCGCAACACGCGCGCATCGGCCTGAAAATCGGCGCGTCCGAGGCGCTGCTTGATTGCGACTTCCCACAGGCTGACGACACTGAACGACAACTCGTTACCCGGGTCATCGAAGAGACGCCGCGCCGCTGCGGAGAGCCGCTCCAGCGGGCCGGCGGCCCACAGCAGCAGGTGGGTATCAAGCAGCAGTCTCACTTTTCGCCGTAGAACATCTTTTCGATATCGTCGGCGAACATCGTGTCAAAATCGTCCGGGACCTTGATCTGCCCTTCGAGAAACCCGAGCCTCTTGACTGCGCCGGCATCAGGCGTATCGAGCGGCACCACCTTGACCAGCGGCTTGCCGGCTTTGGCGATGACGAACGGCTCGCCCTTGGCGGCGCGGTCGACCAGCCGTGACAGGTGCGTCTTGGCTTCGTGGATGTTGACGGTCCGCATCGATCTGTACTCGACTAAACTAAATAAACTTAGTCAATACGGCGCCCAAGCGCAAGCGCTGCTGGTCTGCCGCGGCTGCGGGGCGATGGGGAGGGAGCCAGGCGAAAGCCGGGATCCATTTATCCGCGCCCGAGCCTGCTGAGGGATGGGTCCCGGCTTTCGCCGGGAATACGGAAAATTTTGGGGCTGCCTCCCGCTTACGTCTCGACCGGCTCGCTCTCCTCGGTGCCGGCTTCGGCGTCGGCCGGGCGGGCCTTGCCGCGCGTCGCGCGGGCGATCGCGGCGTCGAGCTCCTCCATCGTGCACAATTCCAGCCCGACCGGGTGGCGCGGCTTGATGTTGGTGCTGTTCCAATGGGTGCGCTCGCGCACCGCCGCAATCGTCGGCTTGGTCGTGCCGATCAGCTTGGAAATCTGCGCATCGGACAGTTCAGGATGGTTGCGCACCAGATAGGCGATCGCGTCGGGCTTGTCCTGGCGCTTGGAGATCGGGGTGTAGCGCGGGCCCCGATGGCGGACGAATTGCTGCGGGATCGCCTGCGGCGACAAGTTTGAGGCGCGCGGCGGGGTCGGCCTGGCAGCGCGCGATCTCGTCGGCGGTGGTCTGGCCGTTGGCGACCGGGATCGAGCCCCTGCATCTGGATGGCGACCTCGCCATCGGCGATCGCCTGCACCTCGAGCGGGTGCAGCCCGCAGAAATCGGCGATCTGCTCGAAGGTGAGCGAGGTGTTCTCGACCAGCCATACGGCGGTCGCTTTCGGCATCAACGGAGCGAGCATGGCAACTTTCCCGAATGAGCCCGCGCTAACATGCGGCTTTGGCTCAGGATATAATGGGCGCAGCCGGCCGAGGGAAGGCAAGAGACGGGACGAAGGGGACGAGCATGGACGAGGAGGATCTGGCGCCGCAGCGGCAGACGCCGAAACTCAAGGATTTGACGCCTGATGGGCATCGCCGAGCTCGAGGAGTACATCGCCGGGCTCGATGGCGAGATCGCCCGCGCGCGGGTCGAGATCGCCGCCAAGCAGACAGCAGCGCAGCGGCGCAGAAGCGCTGTTCAAACGCTAGAATTCACGGGCTGTTAGCTGAAATCTTAACGTATACCGCCGCTAGCCTCATCACGGCCACTCCAGGGCAGGCCGCTGACAGGGCCCCCTTCCGGCGCAAAGGCCGTCCCCCGCGGGCGGCCTTTGGCGTTTTTGCGCCGTCCAACGGAGTTGCGACGCCATCATCGTAGACAGGGCAACCCTTTGGTCAGCCCAGGCGATCGATCGTTAGCGGTCGGTGACCAGCGGCAGGCCTTCCTCGCGACGGATGTCGTTGATGATCTGCAAGACCCGCTCGCGATAGGGCCGGTACTGCACGCCGAACTCCTGCACGAGCCGCGAATTGTCGATCAGGTAGTTGCCCGATAGTTCCTTGCCGCCGGTCTCCTTGTCGAAGGTGATCTGCGCGTCGGGCAGGAACTCGCGCACGATGTCGGCGAGCTCGCCCATGCTGATCGCCTGGCCGCCGGTGTTGTAGACCATGTGCTTCGGGTTGTCGGTCATGATGACGCGCGCGAAGATCTCGGCGATCTCGTCGACATGGACCGGGCAGCGCATCGCATCCTTGTACGGGAAGCTGACCGGCTTGCCGCGCGCCGGGGTGGTGATGCAGTAGACATGGTCGACCGAGCCGACGATCTTGTCCGGGCCGGTGACGTTGGCCGGGCGGATCGCGGTGATCTCCATGCCGTGCTTCTCGCGGTAATCCTGGGCCTGCCACTCGTTGAAGATCTTGTGCATCGCGTATTGCACGTGGCCGTGGCGGAAATCGTCTTCGGTCGACCATCCGGTCGCCATAGAATTTCTGCTCGCCCGATACCGCGAGCGAACTGGCATAGGCGACCCGGTTGACCCCGGCGAGGCGCGCCGCCTCGAAGCAGTTGTCCATGCCGAGAATGTTGAGCTTGAAGGCGACCCGCGGCATGTGCTCGCTGCCGAGGAAGTACGCCAGGTTGATGACCCGCGACGGCTTCGAACTGGTCATCGCCGCCATCACGTCGTCGAACTGGCTGACATCGCCGCGCATCACGCGGACCTGCTTGCCGAACTCGGTATAATCGGCGGTCTGCGGGTTCATGTCCATGCACACGATTTCTTCGCCGCGCTTCGCCAACAGGGGAACGAGGCGGCGGCCGATGAACCCGGTGCCGCCAATGATCAGGATCGACATGGGAGCTCCGTTGCCAGATGTGATCGAACGAGGGGCGCTGGTCGAAGGTTAACGACCTCGCGTTGGCGCCGCAATAGCAGCCGCATTACACGGCGCCATGTCCGGCCATCCAGCTGTCGGCCCGGACTTAAATGGTGAAACGAATGACGCTGCTATGCCTTAGAGATCTTCAGTATCCTCCTCGAGAATTTGGTAATCATACTTGAGTACCAATTTCCGCATGATTGTGGGATCGGTCATGCTGAAGGTCGGGTTTTGTTGAGCAGCAATTTTTGTCTTATCGGAGTATTGTATCACTGCACAGCCATTTGGTTTGAACAGCCGCCTCATATTGGAGAGGTACGTACCAATGGCGTCCACATCAAGATGGACAAAAACGGCAAAGGAAAAGATGAAATCAGCACAGCCGTCGGGAATTCCCGGGAAGTCGGCTCCGTTGTTTTTTATCAAACGCAACCCCGGAGCTTTGAAGTTCGCAGCAAGCTCGTTCAGCAGCTCCTGGTGAAAGTCAACAACGTAGAGCCTCAGAGCGGCAAGCATATAGCGTGTCCAACGGCCACCGCCTGGGCCGATCTCCACGATCGTATGATCGGGGTGAAGATAAGGTAAGAGGAAGCGATCACGAAATTTTCGCAGAACCGCATGATTTTGGGGATCTCCCCACTGCAGTCCATAAATCTGCTGGTCATCGTTGTCGCGCTGCTCCTGCCAAGATTTGAGCACGTCCAGGTGGAGCGAGGGCGCTAACTTCGGCATCTTTCGTTGTCTCCTGCGGATCGCTCCGAAACCGGCGGCGCCGCAATCCGCGATGATCGCGACCGGAGCTATGCCGGCGACCGTTCCAATACGGGACGATCCCATTTCCCAAGATCGGCTGCCGCCGCGTAGGTGCTCTCGAGGAAATCGAGAAGGACGTCGCACGGATCCGGGGCCTCGCGCACCGCATCATAGGGCAGGATGAACTCGCCGAGGTCCGTGCTGTAAAACGCGCCGGGCGTTGCGACTGCCGCGTCGGCAAACCCTGCCGGTTCCGGGTAGGCGTAGGAATAGAACGCCGGCTGTCCGAAACCTCCATTGCCCGGCCAGAACCCGCAGCTGCTGACCTCGTGCGAATAGGCTTCACGGGTGATGAAATCCGGGATGTTGGGGGCTCCGGGGTGAACCGGCGCGCGCCGCCCGGAAAACCGGGTGACCGCAAGATCGAAGCTCCCCCAGAAAAAATGCACCGGGCTCGCCTTCCCGATAAAGCGCGCGCGAAAGGCCGCAAAGATCTGGTCGATCTGGACGAGCGCACGCCAGAACCGATTGACCCGTTCCGGATCGTAGGCGGTGTGGATGCGGTCGGCGTCAAACCGGATCGGATCGGCGATCTCGACCGGCATCGGCCACAGGCGCGTCTCCAGGTCGAGCCCGCGCAGCCGGCCGGTGATTTCGCTATAAAACTCCGCCACCGGCCGCGGGTAGAGCGCAAAGCTGTCGCGTCGCCCGTCGCTGACATCGATACGCAGGCAATGATCGATGAAGTCGAAATCGATCTGGAATGTCCGCCCGCGATGCGGCATCGCCGAGGTGGTCAGCCCCCGCGCGGTCACGTACAGCGGCACCTGCCACCAATGGTTCAACAACGGGGCGTGCGCGAGGCGGATCTTGCCGACGATCTGGGTCCACAGGTGCAGCGTGGCGCAGCTGTCTTTCCAGGCGTCGTAATCCAGCGCCGGCCAGCTTTCATCGATCGATGTCATCGGCCCTCCAGCACGGAACGCACGGGCCCCGAGATTGCTTCGCTTTGCTCACAATGACAGCAAAAAAGCAATCTTCGGTTCGAGGCCTGGTCCGACCATCCGGCTCCTGAGGGCAAGGCCCTGTCTGAGATCAGGCGAGGTCGAAGCGATCGAGGTCCATCACCTTGGTCCACGCCGCCACGAAGTCTTTCACAAACTTCTCCTTCGAATCCGCGCACCCATAGACTTCCGCGAGGGCTCGCAGCTGGGAGTTCGAACCAAAGATCAGGTCGGCACGCGTGCCGGTCCACTTCACCTCGTTGGTCTTCCGGTCGCGCCCCTCGTACACGCCATCAGAGCCAGCGGACGGCTGCCATTGCGTGCTCATGTCGAGCAGGTTGACGAAGAAGTCGTTCGTCAGCGTCTCGGGCCGCTCGGTGAAGACGCCGTGCGTGGACTGCCCGGCGTTTGCACCCAGAACGCGCAGGCCGGCGACGAGAACCGTCATTTCGGGCGCCGTCAGCGTCAGCAACTGCGCCCGATCCACCAACAGCTCCTCAGCGGAAAAGCGGTGCTCGCCGCGGAGATAGTTGCGGAACCCGTCGGCGGTCGGTTCGAGCGGCGCGAAGGATTCGACTTCGGTATGCTCTTGCGAGGCGTCCATGCGCCCCGGCGTGAAGGGGACTTTCACATCGTGCCCGGCGCCCTTCGCGGCCTTCTCGATCGCCGCGCAGCCGCCGAGAACGATCAGGTCGGCAAGTGAGACCTTTTTCCCGCCGGACTGCGAAGCGTTGAAGTCCTTTTGGATCGCTTCGAGCGTCTGCATCAGCGTCATCAACTGAGCGGGCTGGTTGACCTCCCAGTCCTTTTGCGGCGCAAGACGAATGCGCGCGCCGTTCGCTCCACCGCGCTTGTCAGAACCGCGGAATGTCGACGCCGACGCCCACGCCGTCGAGACCAGCTGAGAAACCGACAGGCCCGACGCGAGGATTTTCGCCTTCAGCGCCGCAATGTCCGCTTCCTCGATCAGCGGATGATCCACCGCGGGGATCGGGTCTTGCCACGGCAGCGGCTCCTTCGGAACGAGCGGGCCGAGATACCGCGTGATCGGGCCCATGTCGCGGTGCGTCAGCTTGAACCACGCCCGCGCAAACGCGTCTGCGAACTGGTCCGGATTCTCCAAGAAGCGCCGTGAAATCTTTTCGTAATCAGGGTCGAACCGCAGGGCGAGGTCGGTAGTCAGCATCGATGGCGCGTGATGCTTTGACCGGTCGTGCGCATCCCGCACCGTACCGGCGCCGGCGCCATGCTGCGGTTTCCATTGATAGGCCCCGGCCGGGCTCTTGGTCAGTTCCCATTCGTAGCCGAACAAGTTCCAGAAGTAGTTGTTGCTCCACCTCGTTGGCGTCGTGGTCCAGATGACTTCGAGGCCGCTGGTGATCGCGTCACCTCCTTTGCCCGAGCCAAATCTGCTCTTCCAGCCGAGGCCCTGCTCCTCGATCGGGGCGGCTTCCGGCTCTGGGCCCACCAGTGAGGCATCGCCAGCCCCGTGAGTTCTTGCCGAAAGTGTGACCGCCAGCGATCAGTGCGACCGTTTCTTCGTCATTCATCGCCATCCGGGCGAAGGTTTCGCGAATATCCTTCGCCGCCGCGACCGGATCCGGATTGCCGTTTGGTCCTTGCGGATTGACGTAGATCAGACCCATTTGCACGGCGGCGAGAGAACCCTGAAGATGACGGTCGCCGGTGTGGCGCGCATCCGCCAGCCACTGGCCTTCGGGGCCCCAGTAGACGGCTTCCTCAGGCTCCCAGACGTCGGCGCGCCCGCCCCCAAAACCGAACGTCTTGAAGCCCATCGAACTCGAGGGCGACGTTGCCCGCGAGAATCATCAGGTCAGCCCAGGAGATTTTCCGGCCGTACTTCTGCTTGATCGGCCATAAGAGGCGGCGTGCCTTGTCGAGGTTCGCGTTGTCCGGCCAGCTATCGAGCGGTGCGAAGCGTTGCTGGCCGGTTCCGGCCCCGCCGCGGCCGTCGCCGATGCGGTACGTGCCTGCGCCGTGCCACGCCATCCGAATGAACAGCCCCCCGTAGTGGCCAAAGTCCGCCGGCCACCAATCCTGCGAATCCGTCATCAAGGCATGCAGGTCCTTGATCACAGCATCCAGGTCGAGGCTCTTGAATTCCTTGGCGTAGTCGAACGCCTCGCCCATCGGATTGGACAGGGCGGAGTGCTGGTGGAGAACCTGAAGGTTCACCTGGTTCGGCCACCAGTCACGGATCGTGTGTGCGCGGCTCCCGCCCGTGAACGGGCATTTGGTTTCGCTTTCCATGTCTTTCGGAGACACCGTCGATCCCTCCACGATTTTGCGGGAGGGGGTCGCGTCACCTGCGGCCCAGCCCCGTCTTCGACCCTCATATGGAGGGCGGGGCGGCCTAATCAATGCAGATTAGAATTATTTTAAATTTAGGTGCTCGGATGCGGTTGCGGGCGAATGCGGATAATGACGTCAATCCGGCTGATCGTGGCGCCGGCGGGCGGCGGCGGCAGATTGCCGACCGAGACCAGTTCGCTCGGAATGTCCTGCAGCATGCCGCTCGAACTCGCAGAAGAAGTGGTGATGATCCTCGATGTTGGTGTCGAAGTAGGAGCGACCCGGTTCGACCACCACTTCGCGCAGGATCCCGCAGTGGATGAACTGGTGCAGCGTGTTGTAGACGGTCGCCAGCGATACCGGGATGGCCGCGGCCAGCGCTTCGCAGTGCAACTGCTCGGCGGTGACGTGGCGATTGCCGTTTTCAAGGAGGAGCCGGGCCAAGGCGAGGCGCTGGCGCGTCGGCCGCAGCCCCGCCGCGCGTAGGCGCCCCAAAACGATCGCTTGTGGCAACATTCGTTTCATGTCAGCCATATAGGGAGACGCATCACCAAGCGCAACGGCACCACAGTCAACCGACCGCGGTCCCGCCACCTCGCCCGCCTTATGTTCCGCCCACAGGGACCGGAAAGAACCGAGGTTATGGCGGGCCCCTCCGGCCGGAGGGCCCGCCATCCCTCTGGTGCTTACAGGTTGGCTTGGAAGTCGGAGTAGTTGCGGACCTTCTTGTAGATCTGCAACCGATTGCGCTGGCTGTCGGCGACAATCACCGAGTCGCTGTCCGAATCGAACTCGACCTGCGTCGGGAAGCAGAACCGCCATTGCGGCTCCAGGCTCTTCACCCGGCGGCGGGCCTTCATCATGTCCGGATTGGCGTCGATGCTCTGCTGGCCCCACTTGGACAGGACCTGCGCATCGCCGATCAGCGTGGTGATCGGGCCGCCCTCGGAGTCGAAGACGCAGACCCGGTGGTTACCCCAATCGCACACATAGATGTCGCCGTCGCTGTCGACCGCAACATCAGTCGGATGGTTGAACTGATCGGTCCGCGGGTGTCCGGCCTTCTCGCTGTCGGCCGCGATATAGGGCCCGAAGATCGTTACTTCGTAAGCGCCCGGCGGCTTTTCGATCTTGCCGAAACTGCCGATGCTCATCAGCGGCTTGCCCTGGCCGGACAGCTTCTGGACGCGGTGGTTGTTCCAGTCGGCGACCCAAATGTTGCCATCTTTGTCGAGAGTGACGCCCCACGGCTGATCGAACTGGCCGGGTCCCTTGCCGGGCTCGCCGCATTTCGCGACGAATTTGCCGTCCGGGCTGAAGACCTGCAGCCGGTTGTTGCCGCTATCGACAACGATGACGTTGCCGCTCTTTTCGACAGCCAGGCCCGCCGGGCGCGACAGCTCGCCATCACCGCTGCCGGGCTTGCCGAACTTGGTGATGAACTTGCCGGCGGTATCGAACACCGAGATTGTATTGGTCCACTCGTCCGAGCAGTAGACCCGGTTCCGGCCTTCATCGACCGCGATGCCGAACGGCCATGTCGAATGACCGTCGCCCTCGCCGTATTCGAAAAAGTCGCAAACCAGTTCCTCTTCGCCGGGGCCGCCGATTGTCACCTTATTGGCGTGCATCCCGAAATTGTTCTCGTTGCCCCGATTAGTCGTGTAGAGGGTGTGGTCTTTACCGAGGCACATCCCTTGGATGTAGTTGAAGCCTGTACCCCGCGCTGCGCCTCGCCCGACGGCGTGGCTCCAGTCGAATACCCGTCCGCGGGCAACCGTTGTCAACGGCATGCTTTCCTCCTATTCGCTCTCGACCTTCCCGAGCGGGAAGGCATCGCTTGCATTCGCCTTCGTCGGCACCCCTCGCCGCCAACCCCCTCCGATCGTGCGGAGGGAGAGGCGGCGGTGGGAGGATGCGCGGGCGAGCCTTCCGCTAGTTGAGGAAGGCCGGCTTTTCGAACGTGCCGTTGACGATCGGGGCTGGGTTCAGCTTCAGCCATTTGTCGAGGATCGTCGAGTAGACGCTGCGGAAGTCCATGTTCGGGTCGAGATCGCCCTGAACCAGGTGCTCCGCCTTCATCGACGGCATCTCGCCGTAATGCCCGCCCTTGACCTTTTCGCCGATCACGAAGGCGACGCCGCCGGCGCCGTGATCGGTTCCCGAGCCGTTGTCGTGAACGCGACGGCCGAACTCGGAGAACAAGAGCATGATCACGTTGTCGGACTTGTTGTGCTCGCGCAGATCGGCAAAGAACGCCTCGATGCCCTGGCTGACGGCGCTCCACAGATTGCCGTGACCGGGGTTCTGCCCGGCATGGGTGTCAAAGGTGCTGTGGTCGCAGTAGAAAATCCGGCTGCCGATCTCGCCGATATGGACCTGAGCGATGCCCTTGAGCTTCCGGGCGATCGGCGAGTTCGGATACTGCACGGTCGAGGAGTAACTCGCCGGCACGACCTTGATGATGTCTTCACCCTTCAGCGAATTGATTGCGGTCTCGCTGAGGTAATCCATCACCGCACCGCGGCCGATCGCCGGGGCGTACATCTTGGCAAAGCGATCGAGCACATGGGCGCGTTCGTTGCCCTGCACCTGCGGCAGGAAGCCGTAGCGCTCCAAGGGGCCAGCGACGCAGGCCACCGGGACGCCGGGGGCGACCAGCGAGCGCGGCAGGCTCGGTCCCATGCTGACAACCTGGACGACGTTTTCCTTCTTGGGATCGAATTCGCGCGCGACGCGGCCGAGCCACCCTTCGGTGCCGACCTTTTCCGGCTCGCAGGTATGCCAGATGTCCATCGCCCGGAAATGCGAGCGCGGCGAATCCTTGAAGCCGACGCCGTGCAGAACGGCGAGCTTCTTGTCATCCCAGAACTTCTTCATCGGCGCCATGTAGTTCGGGATGGCGTAGTCCTTGTCGAGGTGAATCATGCTGTCATCGGGTAGTCCGACCGCCGGCCGGTTGTCGCGATACAGCGGGTTGTTGTACGGGATCATCGTGTTGATGTAGTCGTTACCGCCAGTAAGCTGCAAGACCACGACACACGGGTCATTGGCTGCCATAACGCATTCCTCCTTCGGTGGCTTGTAGGTTTGGTTCAGATACTTAGGCGAATTGATACTCTCTGGTAGCGACGATCAGCTGCAGCATTTGTCCGACGTGCTGGTCGGCGGCATGCGAGCTGCCATTGCTCCACGAGATCTGGCCCCACTCATTGGCTTGGCTGAGCAGCTGCTGCTTGGTATCGGGGTTGACCTCGACCGGACCCAAGAGGTCGAGACAGCCGTCGACCAGCTGCTCCGGGGTGAGCGAACCTCTGGTCTTCAGGCGGTCGACGATGCTCTTCACCCCGGGCGCCGAGGTGTTGCCGATTTTCTCCGCCATGAAGTTGATGCGGGCCATCAAGGAGCCGCTGTTGATCCACTCCTTGCCGGTGTGCCAGCCCTCGACCGAAGGCGGGTTCAAGAGATCCTGACCCATATAGGCCGTGTTCATCGACAATTCACCGTAGCCCGGCATCGGCAGCTCGTGGCCACCGACCAGGCGCAGTGTGCTGACCACCACTTCGGCCGGCGACTTGACGTGCTGGAAGCGGGCTTCTTTGAAGAAGTCCGAATTGAACAGCACGCGTAAGACGGCGGTCATGTCGAACTTGGAGTCGCGGAACGTCTCCACCAGGGTGTCAACCGCCTTCTGGTCGCGCGGCGCCTCGATCGGCCACGCCGGCACCTGTGGCTCGTCGGCGACGAAGAAATTGTACAGGTGCCGGCAAATGAATTTGCCGCATGCCGGCTGCTGAACAATGATGTCGAGGATGTCTTCGCCGTTGAAATGGCCCTTGTAGCCGAGGAACTCCTTCTCGCCGTCGTCATGGTCTTCCGGGCGGTACTCGAACTTCCAGGGGAAGCGGCCATAGGGTGCGCGCGGGATCTTGGTCTCGAAGGTCCAGCCGGTGAAGGCGCGCGAGCACTCGCGGACGTCCTTCTCGGTGTAGTTGCCGGCGCCGAGGCTGAACAGCTCCAACAGTTCGCGGCCCCAGTTCTCGTTGACCGCGGTGCCGTGGTTCTGCTGGTTGTCGAGCCAGAAGATCATTGTCGGGTTCGTGGCGACGGTCGACAGCAGCTCGCGGTAGTTGCCCATGCCGTGCTCGCGGAACAGTTCGATCTGTTCCAAAAGCTGGTCGTAATTGTCGACCTTGGAATTGCCGGTCGCGAACACATGGTGCCAGAACAGCGCCATCTTCTCTTCGAGCGGCCGCTTGGTGTTGACCAGATAATACAGCCAGTTGACGTTGCCCATCGGCGGCTGGCCGCCGGGCAGCAATGACGCCGGCTGATAGCGCAACAGCGTGTAGGCGTCGACCGGTGGCTGGGTCTCGGGATTGAGCAATTCCTCAACCGTCGCCTCGTAGCCCTTGGCGGCGCGCGCCTCGAGTTCGTCGCGGCCTGCGCCAAAGCCCGCCCGCCGCATCAGATGCGCCATCAAAGCGATGTCTTCTTGGTATGCCATCCCGGGGTCTCCTTTTCCCTATGTGAACTGTTGCAGTCGAATCACCAATCGCGGAGCGCGCCAACGGCGCACGGCCCTCGCGGCAGGCGCCCGCCGGCACTCTCCGCGATCACCGATTCGCTCTTGAGATTGCGAGGACACGGCATCCGTCCCTCGATGTTCATTCGGATGGCGATCGCGAAACTGCGACCGGACCGACGCGATGCCCTGGTATAAATTGAGGCAGGGGTCGAGTCAACAGATAAGAAAAATTCCAAACTGGAAAGTTGCGCCCGCGCCTCGGCTCAGCGGGCTTCCGGATGCACGCGGACGATGACCTCGACCCGGCCGATCTCGGTTCCCGACGGTGGCAACGGCAGGCCGATGACCGTCAAATCGCCGGCCGCGATGTCCTGCAACAACCCGTTCGATTCGCAGAAGAAATGGTGATGGTCGGCGATGTTGGTGTCGAAATAGGATCGCCCGGGCTCGACCACGACCTCGCGCAACAGGCCGGCCTCGGTGAACTGATGCAGCGTGTTGTAGACGGTGGCAAGCGAGACCGGGATCGCCGCGGCGAGCACTTCGCCGTGCAGTTGCTCGGCGGTAACGTGCCGATCACCGTTGGCGAAGAGAAGCCGCGTCAGGGCGAGGCGCTGCCGCGTCGGCCGCAGCCCCACGGCGCGCAACCGCTCGATCACCGCCGATGGCAGCTGTGACAGTTCCATGACTGGATGATAGGCGGAGCCGCCGCAAAAATAAAGCACACTGAAAAGGGGTCCGTTCAATCGCCGGTTTGCAGGCGTTCGACGAGCTGGTTTACGCTCGGCACGTTGCCGTTCGCGTAGAACGGATCGAAGGCAAAGCGATAGGCGTTGTGTCCGGCGAACATCAGCTGAAACTCGACATCCTCGGAGTGGCGGATCGCCTGCAGCGTCTTCTGGATGCAAAAGCTGCGGGGATCCACTCTTTTGCCGGTGGTGGCGTTCTCGTTCTGCGCCCAGTTGGAGAACTGGCAGGCGCTGAGGCAGCCCATGCAGTTGATCTGGTCGGTGCGGATCTCGAGCGCCTTTGCCGGGGTGACGAAGATCAGCGTCGAATCCGGGGTGCGCAACGCCTCGGTGAAGCCGTCCGCGACCCAGTGCTGCGCCGATTGCCGGTCGTGCGCGGTCAGATAGACGATGCGGTTGCGCGCGCCGACGCCAAACGGCGCGACGTGCTCGCCGACCGGCTCGACGGTAAAGGCGACCTGGCGCTCGGAGCGCTGCTGCAGTTCCTTCAGAAAATCATTGTGCACGGCGGACGAGTAGAACCCGGTTGGGCTGAACCGGTTGAGCAGCACGTCACCCTCGTGCAGCGTCATAAGCCGGCGTTTCCATGCCTCGGAGATCGGGCTCTCACGGGTCAGGAGCGGCCGCGTCCCGAATTGGAAGGCGATCGGGCCGAGCTCGGGGTTGTCGATCCAGTCGGCCCATTCGCGCAGGTACCACACGCCGCCGGCCATGAAGATCGGCGTCTGCGCCAAGCCGAATTCGGTCATCAGGCTGCGCAGCTCGCGCACCCGTGGAAGTGCCGGCTCCGGCCGCTCCGGGTCCTCGCTGTTGGTGATGCCGTTATGGCCACCGGCGAGCCAGGGATCCTCGTAGACGACGCCCCCCAGCCAATCGCAGAACTTGTGGTAGGCGCGCTTCCACAAGGCCCGAAAGGCGCGGGCCGACGACACGATCGGATAGTAATGGACCCCGTAGCGGGCGGAGATTTCGGCGACCCGGTACGGCATGCCGGCGCCGCAGGTAACGCCGTGGATCAGGCCGCGCGCCCCTTCGAGGACGCCGTGCAGCACCCGCTCGGCCGCCGCCATCTCCCACAGCACATTCATATGAATCCGGCCTTCGCCATTCGACCGCTCATGCGCGACGCGGGCCTGCTGGATGCCGCCGGCGATGGCGTAAGCGACCAGCTCCTCATGGCGCTCGCGCCGGGTGCGGCCGAAATAGAGCTGTGGGATCGCCTCGCCTGCCTCGTTGTAGCTGTCGGCATTGACCCCGGAGAAGGTGCCTACCGCGCCCGAGGCGGCCCAGGCGCCCGAACTCTCGCCGTTTGAGATCGAAATCCCCTTGCCGCCTTCAACGAGCGGCATCACCTCAACGCCGGAAATGACGATCGGATTGAGCGGCTTCACCGCATCACTCCCTGGCGCGCCAAGGCCGGGCTGTGACCCGCGCTCCCATTGGGCATTATTGCGGCGTGGATTATATCAGGAGCGTCGGTAAAAACGGAAGTCACCCCCCAATCGAACAAGAGTCGCGCGCGCGCCGGGTCGTTGACGGTGTAGGCGGCGAGCCGGTAGCCGGCATCCCGGATCTGGGCGACGTGGCGCGGCCGCAGGCGGCGCTGGTCGGCGCCGATCATCACGCCGCCCAGCCGCAGCGCCAGCTCGGTCCAGTCGCGCGGGATCAGGCGGAAGAGCACGCCGCGCGGGATCTGCGGCGCCAGATCGCAGAGCGCGGTCAGCGCCGCCGGCAGAAAACTCGACACCAGCAGCGCGGGGGCACGGCCGCGCAGCCGCACGACGGCGGCCGCGACCGCAGCGGCGGTCGCGTATTCGCGGCCGCGATCGGACTTGATCTCGACATTGGCACCGAGGTCGAGCTCCGCGGCGAGCGACAAGGCCTCATCCAAGGTCGGCACCCTCTCGCCCTCAAAGCTCGGACCGAACCAGCGCCCGGCATCCAATTCTCGAATCGCCGCCAATGGCTGGGCCGAAACCAACCCGCTGCCGCTAGTGGTGCGGTCGAGGCGTGGATCGTGGCACAGCACGAGCCCACCGTCACTGGTCAGCCGCACGTCGAATTCGACCCAGGTGCAGCCGAGCGTCTTGGCGCGCCGCAGCCCGGCCAGCGTATTTTCCGGTGCGCTCGCCGCCGCGCCGCGATGGCCGATCACCGGCCCGAGCGGCGCAGAGGGGTACGGCGCGTTCGCGGCGATGCGCGTCGTCAGACCGCCGCCTGCGCCGGTTCCGGCTGCCGTCTTGCGGCGCCCAGATCCTCCCCGGTCTGCTGGTCGACCTGGCGCATGCTGAGCTTCACTTTGCCGCGATCGTCGAAGCCGAGGACCTTGACCTTGACCGCATCGCCCATCTTGACGACGTCGCCCACCTTGCCGACCCGCTGCTGCGCCAGTTCACTGATATGGACGAGCCCGTCTTTCGCGCCGAGGAAGTTCACAAAGGCGCCGAAATCGACGACCTTGACGACCTTGCCGTTGTAGATCGAGCCGAGTTCGGGCTCGGCGACGATACCGCGGATCCAGTCGATCGCCGCCTTTGCCGCATTGCCGTCGACGGCGGCCACCTTGATGGTGCCGTCATCGCCGATATCAATCTTGGCGCCGGTCGTCTCGGTAATCTCGCGGATCACCTTGCCGCCGGAGCCGATGACCTCGCGGATCTTGTCCTTGGGGATCGAGATCGTGGTGATCCGCGGCGCGTTCTCGCTGACCTCGTCGCGCGCGCCGGTCAGCGCCTTGGCCATCTCGCCGAGGATGTGCTGGCGCCCGTCCTTCGCCTGGGCCAGCGCAACGCGCATGATCTCCTCGGTGATCGAGGTGATCTTGATGTCCATCTGCAGCGCGGTGACCCCCCGCTCGGTCCCGGCCACCTTGAAATCCATGTCGCCGAGATGATCCTCGTCGCCGAGAATGTCGGACAAGACGGCAAAGCCCTCGGGCTCCTTGATCAGCCCCATCGCGATGCCGGCGACCGGACTGGCCAGCGGCACCCCAGCATCCATCAGCGCGAGGGAAGCCCCGCATACCGAGGCCATCGACGAGGAGCCGTTCAACTCGGTGATCTCGGAGACGACGCGGATCGTGTAGGGGAAGCTCTCCTTCGAGGGCAAGAGCGGGCGCACCGCGCGCCAGGCAAGCTTGCCGTGCCCGATCTCGCGCCGCCCGGGCGACCCCATCCGTTTGGCCTCGCCCGTCGAATACGGCGGGAAATTGTAGTGCAGCATGAAGTTTTCGCGATACTCGCCCGCGAGCGCGTCGATGATCTGCTCGTCCTGGCCGGTGCCGAGGGTCGCGACGACGATCGCCTGCGTCTCGCCGCGGGTGAACAAGACCGAGCCGTGCGCCCGCGGCAGGAGCCCGACCTGGCATTCGATGGGGCGCACCGTTTTGGTGTCGCGCCCGTCGATCCGCGTGCCATCGCGCAGGATGGCGCCGCGGACGATCTCCCTCTCGATGTCCTCGAACAGGTCGAACGCGAGGGCACGCTCGTCCTCGTTGTCGAAGAGGCCCGGGACACTGGCCTTGGCGGTCTCGATCCGGTCGTTGCGCACCTGCTTGCCGCGTTCGCGATAGGCGGCCTCGATCTGCGGGCCGACCGCGTCGCGCAGCCTGGCTTCGACCGCCGCCTTGTTGGCCGGCGGCTCGGCAAGAACCCAGGGTTCCTTGGCGCACACCTCGGCCAGTTCGATGATCGCCTGGATCACCGGCTGGAAGCTCTTGTGCCCAAAGGTCACGGCGCCGAGCATGACCTCTTCGGACAGCTCCTTGGCTTCCGATTCGACCATCAGCACACCCTCGCCGGTGCCGGCGACAATGAGGTCGAGTTCGGAGTGCGGCAGCCGGTCGAGCGTCGGGTTGAGCACGTACTCGCCATCGATATAGCCGACCCGGCAGCCGCCGATCGGCCCAAGAAACGGGATCCCCGACAGGGTCAGCGCCGCCGAGGTGCCGACCAGCGCGACGATATCCGGGTCATTCTCCAGGTCGTGGCTCAACACCGTGCAGACGATTTGGGTTTCGTTGAGGAAGCCGGGAGCGAACAGCGGCCGGATCGGCCGGTCGATCAGCCGCGAGGTCAGCGTCTCCTTTTCCGAGGGACGACCTTCGCGCTTAAAAAAACCGCCGGGGATCTTGCCGGCGGCAAAGGTCTTCTCCTGGTAATTGACGGTGAGCGGAAAAAAATCCTGCCCGGGCCTCGACGATTTCATCGCAACGGCAGTGCACAGCACCGTCGTCTCGCCATAGGTGGCGAGCACCGCGCCATCGGCCTGGCGGGCAATCCTACCGGTCTCGAGCACAAGGCGGCGTCCGCCCCACATCAACTCCTTACGGTAAACCTTGAACATCCTTCTTGATCCTTCCAAACAGAACGTCGGCGCCGCCGGAGGCCATCCCCCGGCGCGCCGTCTGCGCAGCGACGCACGCCGCGAAAATCGCGTCGACGCAATGTCCCCACGCATATGGCAATTCTTGCTCCGGCCGCAATCCGGCCGGCGATTTCGATGAGGGCGTGTGGTGGCGGCCAGCGATCGGTCAACGCCGCAGGCCAAGCCGGCCGATCACGGTGGTGTACCGCGCGGCGTCGGCTCTCTTCAGGTAATCGAGCAACCGGCGGCGCAACCCGACCATAACGAGGAGCCCGCGCCGGGAATGAAAGTCCTTTTTATGGGTCGAGAGGTGGTCGGTCAGGTTGCGGATGCGCTCCGACAGGATCGCGACCTGCACCTCCGGCGAGCCGGTATCGCCGGGTTTGATGGCATATTCGCCAATGAGCGTCTGCTTGCGCTCGGCCGTAATCGACATCGGGTTCCTTTCTTCAACGATTGATGACGCGCACCGGCCGGAGAGCGCCGTTCTCGATCCGCACCACGGCGACAAGAAGCTGATCCAGCCGCGCGCCGACGATCGTGCCGTCGGCGAGATCATCGAGCGCTTCCTGCGGCGTCACCAGCTGGCCGTGACGCAATCGAGCCGCCTCTTCCGCCGTCAGGGCGAACGCCGGGATGTCGTCCAGCGCCGTCTCGAGCGGCAAGAGATGCTCGGAAGCCGCCAAACTATGCCCAAGGCCTACCGCACAATCCAGCGAAATCGCGTTGTTTTCGGTAAAGCGACCGACGGCGAGCCGGCGCAACTCCGCGATATAGCCGAGCGTGCCGAGCGCCTCAGCCAGATCGCGGGCGAGGGCGCGGATATAGGTGCCGCCGCCGACCACCGCCTCGAAATCGGCGTGATCCGGATCGGGAACCGATATCAGGCGCAACTCGGCGATCTCGACCGGGCGCGCCGCCAGCTCAGGCGGTTCCCCGGCTCGGGCCAGCGCGTAGGCACGCCGGCCGGCCAGCTTGATCGCCGAATAGGCCGGCGGGCGCTGCTGGACCGTACCGGTGAACGACGCGAGGGCGGCGGTGATCGCGGCCGCATCCGGGCGTGCGGAGGTTTGCGCAGTGACCGCGCCCTCCTGGTCGTCGGTGTCGCGCGCCTCGCCCCAGCGGACCCGGAACCGGTAGCGCTTCTGGCCCCCGGCGGCGAATTGCACGGTCTTGGTGGCTTCCCCCAGCGCCAGCGGCAGGATTCCGGTTGCCAGCGGGTCGAGGGTCCCGGCATGCCCGATCTTCCCCGCGCCGCTGCTGCGCCGCACCAAGGCGACCGCCCGCGCGGAACTAATGCCATGAGGCTTGTCGATGATGAGCCAGCCATGCACCCCGCCGGCCCCCACCCTTC
Organism: uncultured Alphaproteobacteria bacterium; assembly: GCA_963734125.1. Taxonomy (GTDB): domain Bacteria; phylum Pseudomonadota; class Alphaproteobacteria; order ATCC43930; family CGMCC-115725; genus DATARH01. The sequence continues at coordinate 15,294 of CAVTGB010000083.1, read as the reverse complement.
CCTCCCCCGGGTCAAGCCCGGGGAGGGGAGGTGTAGGGCGGGGGCTATCCAGAATTGTCATCGTCAGCGTCCGTCGGCGGATGCAGATCGCGCTCGACCTCGGGGCGGGCCAAGAGCGCCGCGATCCGCGCGGCATAGTCGAACGCATCGTCGAGCGCGAAGACGATATTGGGGACCTGCCTAAGCTCGACCATTTGCGCCATCCGCCCCTTGAGGAAGACCGCGGCGCGCTTCAACCCGGCCATGATCTCGACGGTGTTGGCGCCAGCCAGCGGCATAACAAACGCGGTGGCGTTGCGCAGATCGGGGCTGACCCGCACCTCGGTCACCGTGATGTTCGCCTCGCGCAGCGCCGGATCGCGCATGGCGCCAGGCCGCAACAGCTGGGTCAGCGCATGGCGCAGCTCTTCCCCGACGCGCAACTGCCGCTGGCTGGCCGCATCGGATGCGTGGTTCTTCTCGCGTCGTCTCGGCATACGAAAGACCAAGCCAAAAACAGTCGTTCCCGGCCCACGGGTCCGCGCTTCGCGCGGCCCGAGGAAAACTCCGGCCGGATCCATGCTGCAACCAACTGGTCGGCGGGAAAATGGGTCCCGGCCTTCGCCGCGATCTTCATCATCGGCGGCTACAAGGTACGGGTAATTTCCTCGACCTCGAAGCACTCGATGACGTCGCCCTGCTGGATGTTTTCGTAATTCTCGAAGGCCATGCCGCACTCGTAGCCTTCGCGGACCTCGCGCACCTCGTCCTTGAAGCGTTTCAGTGTTTTCAAGGCGCCCTCGTGGATGACGACGTTGTCGCGCAAGAGGCGCACCTTGGCGCCGCGCCGAACCACGCCATCCGTCACCATGCAACCGGCCACCTTGCCGACCCGGGTGATGTTGAACACCTCGCGGATCGCCGCATTGCCGAGGAACTGCTCGCGCAGGGTTGGCGACAGCATGCCGGAGAGCGCGTTGCGCACATCGTCGATCAGATCGTAGATGATCGCGTAATAGCGGATCTCGACGCCGTCGCGCTGCGCCAGATCGCGCGCCTGCGGGTTGGCCCGGACGTTGAAACCGATGATGAGGGCTCCGGTCGCCTTGGCGAGGATCACGTCGCTTTCGCTGATCCCGCCGACCGCGGAGTGCAGGACCCGGACCGCCACCTCATCGGTCGAGAGTTTTTCGAGCGAGCCGACGATCGCCTCCAGCGACCCCTGAACATCCGATTTGACGACGACCGGCAACTCTTTCGCGGTCCCCGAGGCGATCTTCGAGAACATCTGTTCGAGGGTTCCGCGGCTCCCGGCGGCGGCGGCATCATCGCGGCGCCGCCGCTGGCGGAAATCGGTAACCTCCCGGGCGCGGCTCTCGCTGTCGATCACGACAAAATCGTCGCCGGCGAGCGGCATGCCGTTGAGCCCCAAAACTTCGATCGGGGTCGCGGGACCCGCCTCGCGCTGGCTTTGTCCGCGATCGTCGACCAGCGCGCGCACTCGGCCCCATTCGCCGCCGGCGACGAAAACATCCCCGACCTGCAGCGTCCCGCGCTGGACCAGCACGGTGGCGACCGGGCCGCGGCCACGCTCGAGCTTGGCTTCGAGCACCACGCCCTCGGCGGACCGGTTTCGATTGCCTTTGAGATCGAGCAGCTCGGCCTGCAGGAGAATGGCTTCCTCGAGCTTGTCGAGGTTGGTTTTTTTGAGGGCTGACACCTCGACGTCGAGGACTTCGCCCCCGAGCTCTTCGACGACGAGCTCATGCTGCAACAGATCCTGCCGCACCCGGTCGGGCCTCGCATCGGGCCGATCCATCTTGTTGATGGCGACGATGACCGGCACGCCCGCCGCCCGGGCGTGACGAATTGCTTCGACCGTCTGCTCCATGATGCCGTCATCGGCGGCGACGACCAGAACGACGATATCGGTGACATTGGCGCCGCGGGCGCGCATCGCGGTAAACGCCTGATGGCCGGGAGTGTCGATGAAGGTGATCTGCTTGCCGCCTTTGAGGGTGACCTGATAGGCGCCGATATGCTGGGTGATGCCGCCTGCTTCGCCGGCCGCGACATCGGTTTCGCGCAGCGCGTCGAGCAGCGACGTCTTGCCGTGGTCGACATGCCCCATGATCGTGACCACCGGGGCGCGCGGCTCGGTCATCTCGGGATCGTCGGCCTCGCCCCGCAGCCCGATCTCGACATCGGATTCCGCGACGCGGCGCAGGCGGTGGCCGAATTCGGTCACGATGAGCTCGGCGGTATCGGCATCGATGACCTGGTTGATCGTCGCCATGACGCCCATGCGCATCAGCGACTTGATCACATCGGCGGCGCGCTCGGCCATGCGGTTCGCCAGCTCCTGGATCGTGATCGTCTCGGGAATGACGACTTCCCGAACGATTTTGGGCTGGTCCTGGTGCAGCATTCGCTGGCGCTCGCGCTCGCGGGCGCGGCGGACCGAGGCGAGGCTGCGCATCCGCTCGCCGGCATCGTCGTCGAGCGCGCGGGTCACCGTCAGCTTGCCGGTGCGGCGGCGGTGCTCGTCGCGACGCACCGGAGCGGCCGGGCGCTTGATCTCGGGCCGCCTTCCGGGGCGCAGAGCCCCGGTCGGCTCCTCCTCCTCTTCGGCCGGTACCGCCATCTTGCCGGCGGCGGTGAGTGCGGCAACCTTGGCGGCGGCCGCCTTGCCGGCGCGTTCGGCGACCTCGCGGCGCGATTCTTCCTCGCGGCGGCGGGTCTCCTCCTCCTCGGCGCGCTTCTTGGCCTCCTCGTCGGCCCGTTTGCGGGCATCTTCCTCGTCGGCGCGCTGGCGGAGCTCTTCCTCGGCGCGCTGGCGGGCTTCCTGTTGGGCGCGCTCCTCTTGCTCGCGCTGCCGGTCGGCCTCGGCCAGGGCGGCACGCGAGCGCAAGTCGTGGTCGGCCTTGCGTGCGTCCTGGAGGGCGCGCACGCGGCCCGCCCGCTCCTCGGCGGTGAGCGCGCGGGGCACAGTTACCGGACGGCGAATGGGCTCGACCGCCGGAGAGGGCGTGGCCGGCTGGGCGCGCGCGACGATGTTCGCCCCTGGGTTCACCCCTGCGTTCGCCCCGGGGCTCGCCCCGGCCGGCTCGGCGGGTTCCGCCCGGCCCGGTTCGGAGGCAGCGCCCGGGATCAGCGTCCGCTTCTTGCGCACCTCGACCGTGACGGTCTTCGTTCGCCCGTGCGAGAAGCTCTGGCGGACCTGCCCGGTCTCGACCGGGCGGCGGAGTTCGAGCCTGGTGCCGCTGTGTCCCAGCGTCAACGGCCGCTTCTGCTCTTGCTCGGAGGCTTCTTGCTCGTTGGCTTCAGTCATAGGCTTCGGTACCACCATCCTGTGACGCCGACCCGATCGGCGCGAAATCCATTCCAGGGTCCACCCCCGGGTCCACCAGCGCCGCGGCGCGCAGACCGGCGAGCCGCAGCAGATCGACCAGCAGCCGCCGGCACAGCGGACCGCCGGCAACCACCGCGTGGACGATCCGCTCACGGCCAAACGCGCCGCCGAGCTCGGCCGCCGTCAGCACGCGGGCCGAGGCCAGATCGCGCCCGACCCCGGCAAGCTTGCGGCGGCTGCCTTCCGCGCCGTCGAGCGCAAACAGCAAAAGCCCGGCCGGGCTCCGGCGAGCCGCTTCGCTCACCCGCTCGAACCCGGCTACCGCCACCCCGGCCCGGCGAGCGAGGCCGAGGCCCTCGCAACACCGCCGCGCCAGCAGGCTCTCGATGCGGTCGGCAAGCTCGGGCGCCGCCACGACCGGCCGTCGCGCTACCCGCGCGAAGATCCGCTTTGCCACCGCCCGGTCCACTATATCCCGGCGCGGCGTCAACCACAAACCCCGTCCGGGAAGCCGCGCCTCGATATCGGGCACGATCGCGCCGTCGGGACCGACGACAAGACGCAACAGCGCGCCGCGGTCGCGAACTTCGCCGGTTACGATGCAACGTCGCTGAGGCGGCTGCGGTGCCGGCGTCGGCCCCGCCCCCGTCTCACGCGCTCGGCGCTCCGCGGCGGCCGTCGCGGTCACGCCTTCTCGGCCGCGTCGGCGCCGGCCTCGTCGAACCAATGAGCGCGGGCCGCCATGATCAGTGCGTTGGCGTCGTCGAGATCGAGCTTGACGCCACCCTTGTCGGAGGCGGCGAGCATCTCGACCAGCTCATCGCCGGCGAGATCGGCGAAGTCGTCCAGAAGTCTTGATACCGGCTTCGCCCAGCGTCACCAGCATGCCCGGGGTCAGGCCCTCGAGCGCCGCCAGATCATCAGCCACACCCAGTTCGCGAGAGCGCAGCTCATACTCGCGGTCGCGCCGGTCCAACGCGGCGCGCGCACGCTCTTGAAGCTCGGTGGCGACCCCGGCATCGAACCCCTCGATCTCGGCAAGGTCGTCGACCGCCACGAAGGCGACCTCCTCGAGCGAGCCGAACCCCTCGGTGACCAGCAGGTGCGCGATTACGTCATCGATGTCGAGCGCGTCGATGAACAGCTGGCTGCGGGAGCGGAATTCCTCGGTGCGCCGCTCGGACTCCTCTGCTTCGGTCAGGATGTCGATGTCCCACCCGGTCAGCTGCGAGGCGAGCCGTACGTTCTGGCCGCGCCGGCCGATCGCAAGGCTCAGCTGATCGTCGGGCACGACAACCTCGATCCGCCGCTGGTCCTCGTCCATCACCACCTTGGTCACTTCGGCCGGGGCGAGCGCGTTGACGACAAACGTGGCGGGATCCGACGACCATGGGATGATATCGATCTTCTCGCCCTGCAATTCGCCGACCACCGCCTGAACCCGGCTGCCGCGCATGCCGACGCAGGCGCCCACGGGGTCGATGCCGCTGTCGCGCGAGATGACGGCGATCTTGGCCCGGCTGCCCGGATCGCGCGCGACCGCCTTGATTTCGATGATGCCGTCATAAATTTCCGGCACCTCCTGCGCGAACAGCTTGGCCATGTATTGCGGATGGGTGCGCGACAGGAAGATCTGTGGGCCGCGCGTTTCCTGACGGACATCGTAGATATAGGCGCGTACCCGCTCGCCCTGCCGGAAGCTCTCCCGCGGCAATAATTCGTCGCGACGCAGCATTGCTTCGGCCCGCCCGAGATCGACGACGACATTGCCGAATTCCACGCGCTTGACAAGGCCGTTGACGATTTCGCCGACCCGATCCTTGAACTCCTTGTATTGGCGCTGGCGCTCGGCATCGCGCACCTTCTGCACGATCACTTGCTTCGCGGTCTGCGCCGCGATCCGGCCAAAATCGATGGGCGGCAAGGGATCGGTGATGAAATCGCCGATCTCGGCCTCGGGGTTGAGCCGCTGCGCCGCCTCCAGCGCGATCTGCGTCGCCTCGTTCTCGATCGTGTCGACCACCTCGCGGAAGCGCAGCAATCTTATCTCGCCGCTGCGGCGGTCGATCTCGGCCCGGATGTCGTATTCCTGGCCGTATTTCGAGCGCCCGGCCTTCTGGACGGCCTGCTCCATCGCCTCCAGGACTTCGTCGCGGTCAATACCCTTGTCGCGCGCGACGGTGTCGGCGACCTGCAACAGCTCGGGGCGGGCGAAGGTGGTGGTCTCCATGGGTGTTCCCCGTGTCAATGGATCGGTGCGGATTTCGGCCGCGCCGCCGCGAGAAGGTCGTCGGTTAGAATGAGCTTGGCGCTCGCGATCGCGGCGAGCGGCAGGCGAACCTCGCCCGCGTCGCCCACCAGGCGGATATGCTCTTCGGCGCGTCCCAGGAGCCGCCCGCGGAAGCGCTTGCGGCCGTCGAGCGGCGCGATCAGGTCAATCCTCGCCTCGAACCCGGCAAAGCGGTCGTAGTCTTCCGGGCGAACCAGCGGGCGATCGATCCCGGGCGAACTGATTTCGAGCATATAGGCCCCGGCGATCGGGTCCGCAACGTCGAGCAGCGCCGAGACTGAACGGCTGATCCCGGCGCAATCCTCGACCGTCATCGCCGCCTCGTCGGCGCGTTCGGCCATCACCTGCAGCGTGGGCCGCTTCACGCCGGTCAGCGCAACCCGCACCAGGCGATACCCCATCGCCTCCAGCGCAGGCTCGATGATGCGGGCAATCTCGTTGGTATCGATCGGCAACCGATTCCTATCCTGGCAGAGAAACAAAAAGTGGGCCGTCGGGCCCACTCCAACAACCGGCCCGGCCTGGGCCTTCTTGCCCGGGCGGACCCTATGGGACTTTTGCGGTGATATATAGTGAAACCGGCGCATCCGGCAAGGCGGAACCACCCAGATGCCCGCTAACTCGACCGCCGGATGAACCGCAGAAACGCCGGCCTGCGCCCGGCGGCGCGGGCTTTTTCCTCATAGCGCGTCGCCGGCCAGTCTGCTGGGCGCTCGCGCCAATCGGCAGCGCTGCGCGCCGCCCAGACGAAATCGGGGCGCGCGGTAAGAAGTTCCAGCATCCATACCAGATAACCGGGATCGTCGGTGGCGAGGCGCAGTTCGGCGCCGGGTTGCATGACGGTTCCGAGACGGTCGAGCGTCGACGTCGCGACGAGACGGCGCTTGTGATGCCGCTGCTTTGGCCAGGGATCGGGGAACAGCACGAACACCCGCCCGATCGAGGCCGGCATGAGGCAATCGAGCAACTCCCGAGCGTCGTCGGCGAAGATGCGGATGTTGTCGAGACCCTGGTGCGCGATGTCGCCGACGAGCCGGGCGATGCCGTTCTCGAACACCTCGCAGCCGATGAACCCGATCTCGGGGTGGGATTGGGCCTGTGCGGTCAGATGTTCGCCGGCGCCAAAGCCGATCTCGAGCCACACCGCTGCCCGTGGTCTCGCGAACAGGGTTTGCGGGTTGAGCAGCCGTTGCTGGGGGAGCGATACCGCGATCTGCGGCAGGAGGCTCTCGGCGAGCCGGCGCCGCCCCAGCCGCAACGGGCGCCCACGGCGACGGCCGTACAGCCGCCGCGTCGGACCCGGCGCCTCTTCAGTCAAGGTCCCTCGGCAAGGTCCCTGGCAAGGCCCCTCGGCACAGCCGTCTTAGAAGGCGCGGCGCAACTCGGCGACGAGGTCGAGCCGCTCCCACGAGAAGCCGCCATCGGGGTCGGGCGGGCGGCCGAAATGGCCATAGGCGGCGGTGCGGGCATAGATCGGCTTGTTCAGTCCCAAATGCTTGCGGATGCCGCTCGGCGACAGATCCATCACCTCCTGCAGCACGCGCGACAGCCGGTCCTCATCCACCTTGGCGGTCCCGTCGGTCTCGACATAGACCGACAGCGGCTGGGCGATGCCGATCGCGTAGGCAACCTGGATCGTGCAGCGTTCGGCGAGGCCGGCGGCGACGACATTTTTGGCGAGGTAGCGGGCCGCATAGGCGGCCGATCGATCCACCTTGGTCGGGTCCTTGCCGGAAAACGCGCCGCCGCCGTGCGGGGCCGCCCCGCCGTAGGTATCGACAATGATCTTGCGTCCGGTCAGGCCGCAATCGCCGTCCGGACCGCCGATGACGAAGAGCCCGGTCGGATTGATGTAGAAATGGTCCTCGTCGCACATCCAGCCCTCGGGCAGGACGTTGACGACATGCGGCCGGACGATCTCGCGCACTTCGTCCTGGCCAATCGTCGGGGAATGCTGGGTCGACACCAGGACTGCGGCCGCCCGCACCGGCTTGCCGCCGATATATTGCAGCGTCACCTGGCTCTTGGCATCCGGCCCGAGCAGCGGCTCCGCCCCCGATTTGCGCGCCTCGGACAGCGAGCGCAGGATCGCATGCGCGTAAAAGATCGGCGCCGGCATCAATTCGGGCGTCTCGCTGCAGGCATAGCCGAACATCATGCCCTGGTCGCCGGCCCCCTCGGGCTTGTTGCCCTTCTCGTCGACGCCGATTGAGATATTCGGCGACTGCCCGTGGATCAGGCATTCGACGTGGGCGCGCTCCCAGTGGAAACCGTCCTGCTCGTAGCCGATATCGCGCACCGCATGCCGCGCCACCTCGATCAGCGCGTCTTTGGTCGGCGGCGACAGCCGGCCGTCATCCAGATGCCATGATTTCGGGCCGCGCACTTCGCCGGCCAGGACGACATGGTTGGTCGTTGCCAGCGTTTCGATACCGCACCGGGCCTCGGGCTCGTCCGTCAAGAAATGATCGACCAGCGCGTCGGAGACCACTTGGCGACGGCGCCTTAATTGGTGAGTAGCTGACCTGTAAATGCCTCAGCGAGAGGAATTTCTGTCGCCTGAGGCTCAGGGGAACGCTCTGTCAACGCTAGCGCAGAATCGACGCCGTGTGCAACAGTTGTGCAACGGGTGCGGCGCTCGTCGACGCGCCTGAGCGCCTCATGCATCCCCCGCCGCGTCGTCTTCAAGTAGCGCGACGTGGTCGACAGATTCGCGTGATCCAGAAAACGTTGCACGTAATGCTCGGGCATGCCGCCTTCTAGTAGACGCGAACCGCCCTCCCGGCGCAAGTCGTGAAAGTGGAGCCCGATGATGCCCGCGCGACGGCACGCCGCGTTCCAAGCGGTGTCGACCGACTCGATTTGCTCCCCCACCTCGTTCCCAAAGACGAACGCCTCTGGTCCAAATGCCTGGCCCGTCGGCGCATGCGACCGCATCTCTAAGAGCGCGCGCAGCCGCATTGACATCGGCAAGATGCGCAGTCGCCGGGCTTTGGTGTTGCGCGCCGGAAGGCGAAGCTCATTGAGGTCGAAGCGCACCTGCCTCCACTGCAACTTGAGCAATTCGCTGACGCGGCAACACGTCTCCAACGCGGCTGTCACCAGTGCCCGGAGATGTGGACTGCACGCCGGAAGCAGCCGGTCCTCCTCGCCTGGCTCAAGCCGCCGTTCGCGCTCCATTTCCTTGAACATGTGAATGACAGTCGCGGGGCCCCGTTTGAACGGCGTCTGCGTGACGTAGTCGTTGGCGAGCGCCCAGTTGTAGAACGCGCGCAAACGCAGCAGACACCGATTCGCCCCCACGGGTCCTCCACGTCGTCGAACCCGCTGGCGACCGCGACCATCAACGAATGGCTCCCGATGAACCTGCCGATGGAATTCCTGGAACCCCTCAACGTCGTGCTTCGTGACGGCGCTGGCCGCGATTGCGCCAAGGCGCTGCCTGATCCCGTTCGCGCGTGGAACGCTAGTCCGCATCATCAGGTTCCAGCGGTGTCGCTCGTATTTCGGCAAGGGCTCCCCGTTCCTACTGAGATGCTTGCCGAAATATAGTTCTCCGAGTTGTTCGAGCGTTGCAGAGGGGCCAGCGAGCGCCCTGAACCGTCCGTCTCGAATGTCAGCTCGAATCCGATCCGCCTCAGCCTGCGCTTCGCGTTTGCTCGTGATGGGTCGGCCCATCTCTCGATCCAGGCTCAGGCGATAGTGCACGCCATGCCACTTGAAATTCAAGTGCCAGCCGTGGGCACACTTCGCCCAGATTCGCCGTGGACACGCACAGCGTTTTCGTAACCCGCCGTTGCGATTGTTCGGCATCGCTCATCCTTTCTGACGCTCAATCATTGAGCGTCTGCTGGCATCGTAGCCGAGGTGTCAAGTCGGAACGGCGGTAGACTCCACCAGCCATTCATCGACCCACGCCGACAACAACCGCAATTCGCGGCGGCCTCCAACCCGTGCCGCTCGCAAGCGGCCGGCGCGCACCTCGCGATAAATAGTCTTGACGCCGCAGCGGGCGCGTTGAGCCGCTTCGTCAACGGTTAACCAGGGACTCGGTGCCACTGCTTGCGAGCCTTGAAGGTCCGACAGATTCATGGCGAGTACCTCACACATGACCCAGGTTCATGACCACGCATCCCGCGATCCTTAGTTCGAGCCTTCGAGGAGGAGGTAATCCTCCAGCCTGGGCCCTCTCACAACTCCTGTTCCGCGGGTTGACGGGGACCCTGCTCTGGAACACCATACAGCTCACGGTCGTGGTGACGGCGGCCAGCGCGGCGATCGGAACAGCGCTGGCATGGGTGACCGAGCGAACGGCGGTGCCGGGCCGACGGGTATGGGCAGCCCTCATCGTGCTACCCGTCGCGATTCCCGATTTCGTGATCGCGTGGGGCTGGGCGTCCCTCTTCCCGTCGCTCGCGGGACTGGCCGGAGCGGCCCTGGTGCTCACCCTCGGTCTGTATCCGCTCGTGTATCTCCCGGTGGCCGCCAGCTTTCGGAGCGCCGACCCCGCCCAAGAGGAAGTGGCGCGGAGTCTCGGCCTCGGGCCCCTGCGGACGTTTTGGTTCGTCACGCTGCGTCAGGCCCAGGTGGCAGTCTTCGGCGGGTGCCTCCTCGTGGCGCTGTACCTGCTCGCCGAATACGGTGCCTTTTCCATCATGCGATACCAGACCTTCACCACCGAGATCTTCACCGAGTTTGAGGTCGGCTTCAATACCCCGGCGGCCGCGGCGCTGTCGCTCGTGGTAGTGGCGCTCGGGCTGGCGGTTCTCAGCGGGGAAGCCGCATGCGGCCGCGGCGGCCGGCGGGCCCGGCCTCAACCCCGGGCCCGCGGCGTCAGCCGGGCACCACTCGGGCGGGCCACGCTGCCGGTGCTCGCGGGGATGACGGTCCTGTTCGCGCTGGCGGTGGGTGTTCCCGCCGGGGCGATCGGCTACTGGCTCGCCTCCCACCAACGCACCAGCCTCCCCCTCACGTCATCCCTCGCCGACGCAGCCTGGCATACCGCGGCCTACAGTGCGTCCGCTGCCGCACTCACCACGCTGCTCGCGTTGCCTGCCGCGATTCTGGCGGTGCGACACCGCGGGCGTCTCGTCGCGGCCGTCGAGCGCGCGAGCCTGCTCGTGCAGGCGCTTCCGGGCTTGGTCGTCGCCCTCGCGCTTGTGTTCTTTGCGGTGCGCTACGCGCGCTTCGCCTACCAAAGCGCGACGCTCCTCGTGGTCGCGTACGCGGTGATGTTCTTTCCGCGGGCCTTGGTGGCCATGCGGGCGTCGGTCGCCCGCGTGCCCCCAGCACTCGAAGAGGTCGCCCGTTCCCTGGGTCAGCGTCCGTTGGGGGTTCTGACGAGGGTCACGCTGCCGCTGATTGCCCCGGGCGTGCTGGCCGCCTTTTTCCTTACCTTCCTCACCGCGGTCACCGAGCTCACGGCGACGTTGGTGCTGGTGCCCACTGGGGTGCAGACCCTCGCGACGCAGTTTTGGGCCTACTCCAACGACCTCGCCTACCGGGCGGCGGCGCCGTTCGCTGCGGCGATGCTCGGCGTGTCCGTGGTCCCCATCTACGTGCTGGGACGCTGGCTCGATCGCCTCACATCGAACGCTCCCCGATCGCCGTGACCACGCTCACCATCTCGGGGGTGTGCAAGACGTTTGGCGCGCATCGAGTCTTGACCGGGGTCGACCTCGAGGTGCCGGGTGGATCGCTCACGGCCGTGCTCGGCGCCTCGGGAAGCGGCAAGACCACGCTGCTCCGCATCCTCGCCGGATTCGAGCGCGCCGACCTCGGCCGCGTGGCGCTGAACGGCACGGTCGTGGAGGACGATCAGATCCATCTCCCGCCGGAACAACGGCGGATCGGGTACGTACCGCAAGACGGCGCGCTCTTTCCGCATCTGACCACGACCGGCAACGTCGGCTTCGGGCTGCCGCGCCGCGAACGGGCAGGCCGGGTCGAGGAGCTCCTCGCCCTCGTCGGATTGGCCGGGCTCGAGAACCGCTATCCTCACCAGCTCTCCGGCGGCCAGCAGCAGCGGGTCGCGCTGGCCCGGGCGCTCGCCCCGCGGCCGGGCCTCGTCCTACTCGACGAACCGTTCGCGTCCCTGGACGCTGCGCTACGCGCGGCGGTACGGGCCGATGTGCGGCGGGTGCTGCGCGAGACCGGCATCACCGCGGTGCTCGTCACCCACGACCAGGACGAAGCACTCTCGCTCGCGGATCAAGTCGCCGTGCTACGCGGCGGGCGCGTCGTGCAGTGCAACAAGCCGGAAGAACTTTACGCTACGCCCGTGGACCCGACCGTGGCCGGCTTCGTCGGCGAAGCCAACCTCATCCAGGGCGTCATGCGCGGACGGCTGGCGGTGACGTCGCTCGGGGCATTGCCGGTCAGCGAGGGCACTCCCGCCATCGGCGAGGCAGAGCACGTCCTCGTGCTGATCCGCCCCGAGCAGGTCCAGGTGGAAGCAGGCGCCGCGGCCGACGGTCTCCCCGGTCGCGTCACGGAGTTCCACTATTACGGGCACGACGTCGTGATCGCGGTCGAAACGGCCCAGTCCGTCGGTCCGGGCACGCGAATTCGTGCGCGCCTCGCCGGGCGGCCGCCGCTCCCGGTGGGCACCGCCGTGACCATTCGCGCCACCGGACCGGTGAAAGCGTGGGGCGCAGAAACTCATCCGTGGGCGAGCGCCCGCAGTCGCGACGCCGGATAACGACACGGACCCAGCGCGATCCCCCATTGGATCGCGACCGCCAAGCTGCTGCACTTCGAACTGCCGGACTGGATGAACGTCTGGTTCTCCCTCTACAACAGCCGGGAAAGCATCGCGGCCCAAGTGTTGGCGTTCCTTTTCGTCATCGGATCGTATCTCGTGGCGACGTACGTGCGCAGCGGCGGCGCCCCGCGAGAGGTGGTCCCGCGCCCCAACTGAGCGTCGGGGACTACCACACGCTCGGCGGCGAGACTCGGGCCTACGGGGCGTCCCAGATGTGATGAAACTCCCGCGCGTACGCCTGCGCGACGGGCACGCTCTCGATAATCACCAGATTCTCCCAATTCCGATCCTCTGCACTGTACGTCCAGTTGAAGCTCCCGGTGAGGACGCGGGTGTCGTCGACGACCGCGAACTTGTCGTGCAAGATTCCGGACGCCCCGCTGATGCCGGCGCGGATCCGCGCATGCGAGCCGAACGTCTGCGCCAGACGGAATGCCTGGCTCCCCCGATCACGCGACACGCTCTCGTCCATCAACAGCCAGACATCGACGTGGCGACGAGAGGCGGCGACGAGGGCGTCGGCGATCTGTGTCTCGGTGAACTCGTAGATCGCGGCGAGGATCTCCCGTCGCGCCGACGTAAACGCCCGGACAACGGCGTCCCCGGGCCGGTCCTGGGGACTGAAGTACACCGACAGGCTGCCCGTCGCGGTGGCCGATTGACCGAGTACGGGGGGCGCGGACGCGCCCACGATCAGCACGAACACGATGGCGGACGAGCGCAACACGGCGCGCATCAGGCGATCATCTCCTTGGGATACAAGATCCGGAGCGCGGAGATCCGTGACCATGCCCGCCCCCCGTTACGGGGCTGACGGCGGGTTCCCCTCTCGCGGAAGGTTGAGACCCCGCCGGTCGGCACACCGTGCACCCCCTGCCCCGACCGGCGGATGGCCGTGTCATGACCGACAGCGATGTGCGTCGGGTTCAGGCGACCTCGACCGGGGCGAGAAAGTGCAACGCCGCCATCAGCATGACCTTGGTCCCACGCACGATTTCCGCGAGACGCGCGTGCTCCGGTGTGGCGTGGCCGCGTTCGCTGTCGAGCCCGCAGTAGACGGCGGGGATCCCGCCCTGGTTGTTGAACTGCGCCGCGTCCGCGGACAAACGCATACCGGCGACGGGCATCGCCTTGCCGGTCACGGCTTCGTATCCCCACCGCACCGCCCGAACGACCGGGGCCGTCTCCGATAGCCGATATGGCTGACCGCTCTTCATCAGGTGCAGATCCACCATCAGCTTCGTCTCGCTCGCCACCTGGGCGGCGACTTCTCGAAACTCCTGGGCCGCCGCGTCGAAGCTCCGTCCCACGGGGTACCGACGCACACCCTCGAGCCGGCACGTCGTGGGGATCACGTTGTAGAGGGCCCCTCCTTGAAACGCGCCCACGAAGAACGACTCCCCGCCGACCAGCGGATCGACGAGTGTCCAGCGCTCCGCCCGCTCCTGCAAGAGGGAGATGAAGCGGTGCGCACCCATGACCGGGTTCGGGATGTTCGCCCCCCCCCAGACCTCATGCACCGGCTCTCCGTCCCGCCGGAAGACCGCTTCCCAGATCATGAGCCCCTTGCCGGTGATCACCAGTTCGTGCTCGGGACCCTCGGGAATAATGCATGCGTCGCCTTTGACCCCCCGCTCAAAGAGGGCGAGGAGCGGCTCGTGCAGGCGTCGGCCCGGCGCCGGCTTCTCATGCTGGCCGTGCGCCGTGACCAGCAGTTGACCGCGCAGCGGGATCCCGGACGCAATCAGAATCCGGCAGACCTCGGCGCTCGCCGCCAGGCGGGATTTCATATCCGCGGTGCCCCGCCCATACAGGACGCCACCCTCTTCGTAGGGCGGCGAGTGGTCCACCGGCACGGTGTCGGTGTGCCCGTCGAGCTGCAGCGTCGGGCCCTCGGAGGCGCCCCGCCACCGTCCGATGACGCTCGGGCTCTCGGGGCACGCGCGGTCCCATTCCACGGCGAGCCCGGCGCGTTCGAGGATTTGGGAGTAACAGTCGGCCATGGCGCGCTCGTCGCCCGGCCAACTCGGCACACGCACCATCCGCATCGTGAGATCGCGCAGACGCTCGGGTTCGACCCGGCCGGCGAGTTCCATCCCAAGAGTGCGAAGGTCAGCCATCGCGATGCCCGCCGGAGGGTCCGCCGTCAACCGGTCCGTCGCACCGAGAGGGTCGGGAGGGCGTGTGGAGATCAGGGGTGTGCAGCGGGTCGACCACGTAGCCGGCACCGTACACGTTGACGACGAGGTATCCGCTCACCCGGCACCGGTGCACATCACCGCCGAACGCCGACCTCACGGCCGCAGGCGCAGGACGGTGTGGATCCCCAACACATCCGACGGTGCATCCCGGCAGTACGCACCCAGCCATTGGCCGGCGAAGGTGTTCGGCGCCGCAGCAGTGTGGCCCTCCGCTTGGAGGCGTCACCCCATGGCGACCTGGATGAAAGCACGGGTGATGTGCACCCAGGCGACCCTCAAGAGTGACAGCCGTACGATCATGCAACAGGCTGTGGAACACCACGGGGGCCACTGATGGCGTCCGTGCGGCGCGGCTTGACGCCGATCGCGCGGAGCGACACGTTCGTTGCCGACCGCGATGCGGTCTGAATCGACAGGGACCGTGACGGGAAGCGGCCGCCTGCTCCGCCGTGCCGCATGCGACAGAGGAGACTGCGAGACACGCATCGGAATCCCTTGAGAGACCAGCGGCGAGATCCCGGGTGGGAGGACGTGATGGCGGAGGCGCGGCGCGTGCTGCGGATGGAGCGCAACAAGGGTCCACGGTTCGGCCTCGACACGGACGGTATCACGGCCGGCGGCGTGTTCCGATTGCGGCGGTGGCGGGACGAGGCGATCCAGACGCGCCGAGGCGTGTCGCCCAGTGATCTCGCGAATCACGCGGTGCGCC
>CAVTGB010000082.1:0-43069 GCA_963734125.1 uncultured Alphaproteobacteria bacterium | reverse complement strand
GGCGCTCGCCCCCGCTGCGTCAACCGAAGTAAAGACCGCCGGCGATGCGGCGGTGGTCCCGATCGCCACTGGCCCCTGGCGCTTGTTGAGGCTGCCTCGTCGACCCGGAGCACTCCTTAGCGCCCGTCGCATTGCGACGGATTTCGCGGCGGCGCCCAACTGCTCGACCGCGTCTACATACTCACCAGTTATTGACGAGAAAGTAGAGCCCCGCCTTACAAGTTTGCGGTCCTGAACCACCGTAACTCGCGAACCTAAGTGCAGACGAGTCGGTTTGTTCGGCGCCGCTTACTTACCGTCATGTGGGCAGCACACGGAGAAGATCGTGACAGTTTTGGTCAGGAAGGACGCTATTGCCTGCGTTAACTGCGGGGCCAGAATTAGCCTTTCGACGCCAACCAACAAGATTTTGATTGTCGAACTGCGGCAAGTTGCGACCGCGTTGGGGCAGCAATGATCAAAGCCTTGGCGCTGGCGGACCCTCCCTCACCGCGCGATTGACCGACGATGGCGTGCGGCGCTTGGCCGATGGGCCTGGATGGTCGTAAGCGGCGTCATCTCCTAGCAAACATCGTTAGTGGCCGGTTCCCGAGATCACCTCGCCAAACAGACGCCAAGTTGTGCCGTCGAACTTCTCCAATTGCATTTTTTTGATCGGGGCGAAATCATCCGCGCTGGTGGAGAGCGTAATACCCGGCAGCAGCATCGGTTGAATAAGATTGTGCATGCCGGTCGCCTGCTTCATCACGTTCTCGCGCGTTAGATTGTCGCCGCTCGCCTTGAGCACGGCGACCATGGTCTGCGCCAACGAGTAACCATAAACGGTCAGGCTGTCGGCGATATTGCCCGAGGTATTATATTCCTTCATCCAGGCCACCCACTCCTTGTATTCAGGCGTGTCCTGCCACTGCGGGTCGGTTGGCTCCTTAAGATAACCCGCCGTTACGATGCCGATGCATTTCTCCGGTCCGGCGCGCTGCATCACGGCGCCGACTGAGATCGAAACGGAGGTGAGGAAATGTGTCGGCCTCCAGTCGACGTCGTAAACTTTGCGGATTGCTTGCGCCGCGGTTTTGGGGATGGCTGCGGTCACTAGAACGTTCGCGCCGCTCGCCTGTAATGCCACGATTTGCGAATCGACGGTCGGATCGGTGGTTTCATAGGTCTGGGTGGCGACAATCATCTTGGTCGCCTTGTCGCCCAGCCCTTCGCGCAATCCAATGAGATAGTCCTCTCCGAAATCGTCGTTCTGATAGAGCACTCCGATCTTGGCGTCCGGCAGGTTGTTGAGGATGTAGCGGCCATAGATGCGCGCCTCGAGGCGGTAGCTAGGGCGCCAGCCCATCGTCCAGGGATGGTTTTTGGGATCGTTCCACTTGTCGGCGCCGGTGACGGCGAATAGTTGTGGCACCTTGTTGTCGTTAAGATAGCTCCGTATCGCAGTATTTGGCGGCGTGCCTAGTACACTAAACAATAGCAACACCTGGTCTTGCTCGACCAGTTTGCGCACCACTTCGACGGTCTTCGGCGGGCTGTAGCTATCGTCGCGGCTTATGAATTTGATCTTGCGGCCGTTAATGCCGCCCTGGTCATTGATCATATTGAAATAGGCCGCCTCCGATTTTCCAGTAGCGCCGAATGCCGAAGCTGGGCCGCTATAGGGCATCGCGTTGCCGATCTTGATCTCGGTGTCGCTGACGCCGGGTCCATATTGACCCGCGGCCCAAGCCAGTCCGCTCGCGAAGACGAGGCTTGTCATAGACAAGCCGGTAACGATGGCCCGTTTGATTGCCATAACGTCCTTCCCTTTCACCCCTCGTTACTTCCGCCGAATGCCGCTCTAGTGTCGACCAGAAGAGAGCTAAGATAAGACGCTAGGCTCGGAGGAGCGCTGAGCTTTTCGATCACTGAACCAGCCAACTGGGCCGCGCGCTATAAGCCGAGCCGTACGCCACGCTTGAGAGCCATCACTTGCGAGCCATTCGACCGCTTCGGCTTTGCTTTCGAAGCCGCTAATGTGCTCTTTCTGTCGGTTTGGGAGGGTCGCAATCACGCGCCACTGTAACCCAATCCTGCGTGGGTATGGATCGAATGTGATCTCCGGTTCAATCTGGGTCACGCGGCCTCACGCACATTTATCTTGTGTATCTTGTGTCCATTGACTGTATGCAAAGCATATTCGGTTGTGTCTTTGAACGCAGGAAGGCGACGGCGCGATCGGCCTGGTCGCGACCGTCGAGCGTGCGGGCCGAGGCCTCCAGCGGATCGAGCGGCGTCTCCACATGCGTCATGTTCATGGCGGCGACGCCGCGTCCGGGAATGATGAAAGCGATCCCCTCGCGCCTGATGAGACCGTACTCATCGCCCTTTTCCTTCATGCGCGCGCCGACGCCAACGCGCAAAATGTGGTCGGCGCCGTGCAGGAATACGTTCTGATGCTCAGCGGCCAGTTTGTCCCGCTTTCGCTATCTGCAAAACAGGCGCCCGCCCAGGTCCTCGGGACCCGGTTGGTTAAGAGCCTGTCCTTGACTGGAACCCTGGTCCAGAACCTCGAAAGCGGAAACTATCCTGATATGGGCTGGCCTTTATTTTCGATCCAGCAGCAAAATTGCCGATGCGGCTGCTGAAATTCGAAGCCAGCCTCGACAGTGCGCTGCTCAAGCAGTTCGCGGAGAGCTGCCATTGATCAATAGGTGATGGCGGGTCCGCCACTCATGCGATCGCGGCAATACGTCCGGCCTATTCTGGCGTTTGCCCGGCGCAACGTTGCGCCTCGGAGGTCGCCGGCGTCGAGTTCATCGACGAGAACGGCGGCGGCCCAGGGGTACGGTTGCGAAAGCGGCAACTGAAGAAAGGATAACGAGTGTAGTTCAAGACGAAGTCGCGCCTACGGCCCGGTCTCGCCGAGAGGACTAACTATGGCTTACGTCGTACCGACAATTCACGGACCGGCGAGTTATCGGCCGGCACACGCTGCAACATCGACGATCGTGAGAGCCATCATTTCAGCCGTTCCAATAGCATGCGCGATTGACGTAGCAAGTCCTGCACCGACCGGCGTTCCTCAAGGGCTTCGCGCGTATACATCCCGTGCTTGAGCGCGTTTTGATTGCCGCGTGGAGCCCCTGATCCCGGCGCACCGCCATGCATCCGACAACGTGTTTTACCGCGCACCGCTGGAGATTTGCATGGTTTACCGGAACGCGTCTTGGCCCCGCAGCGCCGGCTTGAAAGCATCGGGCCGGTATTACGCGGATGGTTGGTCGTCATCCTTTTCGCCTACGCCACGAAACCGGTGCACGCTGCCGTTCGCCAATAATCTCCATCGGAGCTTGCTGCCCATCGGGAAGTGCGGGCGTTAAAGGCAGACGCCCCGTGAAGTCATGTCTTTGACTTTTTGCGCAAGGGAACCGGCACTCGCTCCGACTCGCCGATGATATCCATCGCGTGTTGCCGGGCATCTGTGAGAGCCGGCGTCGCATTACTAGGCGCATCCGGCCGGACTCCATGTGCGCCCTGGGTCATGTTGTTGACGATGGCCTGCCCTCCCTCAGTAACGGAAACATTGACTGTTGTTTGCTCACCCCCAGTGCGATATCGTTCGCGGGCGTCTAACTGAGCGGTGTAGGTTCGTGCTAGCTGGGTTATCGAGCGCGTAATGCTTTCCAGATGCGGCACATATTCGAGCCGGGCAAGCTCTCCAGAGAACCTGATTATGGCCATATGGACGGCGGCCATTTGTGCCACATGCATAGCGTCGAGCTCGTCTTTAGGCTTTGCGCCTTTCAGAACCGCGAATGAGAAGACAAATCCGTTGTCAAACTTGTCATCACCTCTCGCACTGGCATCGAGCAACTGTTGGGAAAGTCCCTTGAGAAAGCCGCGTTCCGTCGTTCCGATCGCCTTCATGGCGGCCTCGCAATCCTCGGGATCTGGCGGGGTTCCTGAAGGTCGGGCGTCGGCGGGTGGTGCCGGCGTTGCCGTTTGAGGTCGTCGGAGTTGCTCGCGGACAACGTGCTCGCGCTCGACAGATTTGTCCTCCGGTTTGCCGGTGTCGTTTTTGCGTTCGATCGCGGTCGATATATCTGAGGTGGGGGCCTTAGATTGTCGCGAGGGCGTGTCGCGTTCAGAAGCAAGGGCGGCCTTGGCCGTGGTTTGCTCGACACTATTACGCGTCGCCCCCCGCTCCTGCGAAGTCGGCTCACTTTGCAATTTTTGGATAGGTTCAGGACACATGGGAATTACTCCCCATTCAATGATGCCCTGCTTGATTTATAATAGTGCACCAATGCATGCAGTTCCAGAAAAAAATTCACAAAAGGCTTATCTTTTTTTCATCTTTTTTCGAAGCGGCTGCGACAATGCCGTTAGCGGAAAACCGGATGCAATGAGAACAAGATTGCGGGCTGCCTACTTACCAACGCTGTGTCCGGCAGCGTCCATGCGGGACGGATTGCCACACATCTCCACTCGGGAGTCCGCAATACGCCAGCAGGTCTGTTCTGGGTACTTTCGGGGTTGTTTTGAGATATTTTGGCGAGCGGCCGCGTGACGGCGTATAAGGGCGAAAAGCAATGTCTAAGCTCGGCAGCTACGCCTACCTCCCTCTCGAACGCGTGGTATTCGGCCGTCCGGCGGCCGAGGCCGTGGTGGAGGAGGCGGCGCGGATCGGCGCCACGCGGGTCTTTATCGTCGCGTCGAAGACGCTCGCGACCAAGACGCCGGTGGTGCGCACCATCGCCGAAGCCCTCGGCCGGCACTATGTCGGCCTGTTCGACGGCTGCGTGCAGCACAGTCCGCGCGCCAGCGTCATCGCCGCGGCCCGCGCGGTGCGGGCGGCGGCACCCGATCTCATCCTCACGGTGGGAGGCGGCACCGCGATAGATACCGTCAAGGTCCTGCAAATCTGCCTCGCCCACGACGTCGACTCGGCCGAAGCGCTTGACGGCCTGCACGTCTCGATCGGTGCCGACGGCAAGCGGCAGGTGCCGGATATCCGGCCTTCGCCGGTGCGGCAGGTCGCGGTGCCGACCACGCTATCCAGCGCCGAGTTCTCGAACCTGGCCGGGGTGACCGACGAGCGCATCCGGCAAAAGCACTCGTTCATCGGGCCGGATGTCGGCGCAGGCTTGAGCGTGCTCGACTGCCCGGGCTCAACGGAGATGACTCTCGTTTTGACTTGGTAGGCCAGGCCGAGCTCGGGTATGGCCAGGGGCGACGATGAGTAAAAGGGGATAACCTTGTCGAAAGCGCCACGAATTATCCCAGGCGAGCTTGATCGCCTCTTCGCGATATTGCTCGCCGCCCTGCTTGTTGTGACGGCGGACGTACAACGTTACAGTGCGCTCATCCGTGGTTGGCTGTGGCTTTTTGCGGAAGAGCCGATCGGCCCATGACTGCAAGTCGAACGGCAACCGGAGGGGATCGATGGGCGAAAGAGAGGCATTCTTCTTGAGGTCCGCTTCAAGTCGTCCCCAGGATGTGCGCGTCTTGCCATCGGGCTCGGTGACCTCGACTTTGAGAATCACATCCCCCTCAAGGCGATTGCGGACCTGGACCAAACCGTCGGCAGCTGAGCCCTCGCGCACGGCCGTGATCTCGCCCATTTGCATGCGGGCGCCGAAGGTGTGAGAAAACGAAGGGGGAACGGTGATATCAACTGTTGTTCTTTTCCTTTGTCCCCCGCTCCACGCGAATGACCACGCTCTTGCCGGCCAGCAGTTGCATCCGGCGTGAGAACTCGAAGTAGTCGCGCCGATTGCTCTTGGGCTTACGTGGATCGAGAGGCAGGTCTTTGATTTGCTCTGGATTATCCGGATCGGTAGTAGCGATGATCCGATCGCCGAGTTCAAAAGCTGCGCTGGCCGCTTTGGCGGCACTTTCGAGCCACACGGGGTGCTTCATGCTCGGCGGCAGGTCCCGGCGGATCGCCAGCACGAGAGATTGGCTTGGCTGCACCCCGATCATGGGCCGACTCTCTTCGCCTTTGCTCAACACTGGCTCGATTTCAATCGTCGTGGGGGCTTTATCGCCCGGCTTCATCTTTCTGTTCACGCTCGGCGGCGTGACCGGGGTTGTGCTGGCCAATGCCGGCGTCGATTTTGCTCTCCACAACACCTATTACGTCGTCGCGCATTTCCATTACGTGCTGTCGCTCGGCGCGGTGTTCGGGCTGTTTGCCGGATTCTATTATTGGATCGGCAAGATGTCGGGCCACCAGTACAACGAAACGTTTGGCAAAATTCATTTTTGGACCACTTTCATCGGCGTCAATTTGTGTTTCTTCCCGCAACATTTCCTCGGGCTGGCCGGCATGCCGCGGCGCATCTCCGATTATCCGGACGCCTTCGCGGGCTGGAACTTTGTGTCGTCGATCGGCGCCTTTATCTCCTACGGCTCGACCTTGTTTTTTGTCTTTATCGTGTTCCACACCTTCCTTGCCGGGCGGCGGGTCGGCGCCAATTACTGGGGTGAAGGGGCGACGACATTGGAATGGACGGTCTCATCGCCGCCGCCGTTCCACAGCTATGACGAGGTGCCGGTGATCGCCTCGACGGCGCATTAGGGCGAGGGCAGGTGCAAGCCCGGCGGGCATCGAGGTGAGCGAAATTCCCTCAACCTCCGTCGCTCCCTACGCCGGAGCCGCGGTCGGCGACTTCGTCCAGATCCTCAAGCCCCGGGTCATGTCGCTGGTCGTCTTCACCGGCTTTGTCGGGCTCGTCGTCGCGCCCGGGCACCTCCATCCGGTGCTGGCCATGGTTGCGGTGTTGTGCATCGCGGTGGGGGCGGGCGCGTCGGGTGCGATCAACATGTGGTACGACCGCGACATCGACGCGGTGATGCGGCGGACCGCGATGCGGCCGTTGCCGGCCGGGCGGATGATGCCGGGTGAGGCCTTGGGTTTCGGGATCGTGCTGGCGGTCGGCGCCGTCGTGGTCATGGGGTTGGCCGTCAACTGGGTGGCGGCGCAACTCTTGGCGCTGACCATCGCCTTCTATGTTTTCATCTATACGATCTGGCTGAAACGCCGGACGCCGCAGAACATCGTGATCGGCGGGGCGGCCGGCGCCTTGCCGCCGCTGATTGGCTGGGCCGCGGTCACGGGCGATGTTGGCTGGGGCGCCGTCGCGCTCTTCGCCATCATCTTCTTCTGGACCCCGCCGCATTTCTGGGCGTTGTCGCTCTACCGCGCCGGGGAATACGCCGCCGCCGGGGTGCCGATGCTGCCGGTCGTCGCCGGGGCGCGCGAAACCAAACGCCAGATGCTGATTTATACGCTGATGCTGTGGCCGACGAGCGTCACGCCGTGGCTCCTCGGGCTCGCCGGCCCGGCCTACGCGATCGGCGCCGGCGCGCTCAGCCTCGTCTTTACGGTCACCGCGATACGGGTGTGGCGCGACGATACCGAGCGCAGCGCGCGGCAGATGTTCGCGTTCTCGCTGCTCTACCTGTTCCTGATCTTCACCGCGCTCTTGGTCGACCGTATCGGCGCGGGTGCCCTTTGAACGCCGGCGCCGTCATGGATGCCAACGGGACCAACGAGCGCGAGCGCCGGATGCGGGGGCGCAACCGCGCGCTCCTCGCGCTCCTCCTCGGTCTGGTGGCGCTGTTTTACGTCATCACCATCGTGCGGATCAGCGGAGGTTAGCCGCCATGGCCGTGCCCACGCCGCGTCGCTACAACGGGTTGACCGCGCTCTTGCTCGCCGCGGTCGTCGCCGGAATGGTCGGGTTGTCGTTCGCCTCGGTACCGCTCTATCGGCTGTTTTGCCAGGCCACCGGCTACGGCGGCACGACCCAGCGCGCCGCGGCCGCGCCCACAGAGGTCGATGACGCCGTCATTAACGTGCGCTTCAATGCCGAGACCGCGCCCGATCTCGGGTGGGAATTCCGCCCGGTTACGCCGGAAGTGCAGGTTCATCCCGGCGAGCAGCGCCAAGTCTTCTTCCGCGCCGTCAACCACAGCGCCGAAACGGTGACCGGAACGGCGGAAGACAATGTTACGCCGACCAAGATCGGCATCTATTTCGACAAGCTGCAATGCTTCTGCTTTACGAAGCAGCGCCTCGGCCCGGGCGAGAGCCGCGATATGGGGGTCACCTTCTTCGTCGATCCCGGTCTCTTGCATGACCCGGGCACGCGCGAAGTGCGCACGATAACCTTGTCCTACACGATGTACCGGGCGCCCGCCTCCGGCGGCCCGGCTGCCGCAGCCAGCCCGAGCGAAGCGGCTCCGGCACCGGTCCGGGCGCTGAATTGAGCGATAGACAGAGCGATCTTGGCAGACAGACATGACCGACACCCACGCCCATGACCCTCATGCCGTCGCCGATGCCCACGGGCATGCCCACGGCGAGCCCAAGCATCCCTACCATCTGGTCGATCCGAGCCCGTGGCCGATCGTCGGCGCGGCCGCCGCCGGTCTCCTGGCCACCGGCGGGGTCCTGTTCATGCACGGGCATGGCGTCGCGCTGATGATCTTCGGCCTTATCGCGGTGCCCCTGACGATGGCGGTGTGGTGGCGCGACGTCATTCGCGAAGCCACCTTCGAGGGCTATCACAACCCGGTCGTTCAGCTCGGCCTGCGCTATGGCATGGCCTTGTTCATCGCCTCCGAGGTGATGTTCTTTTCGGCATTCTTTTGGGCGTTTTTTTCTTCCAGCCTGTTCCCGGCCGGGGGCGTGTGGCCGCCCAAGGGCATCCACCCGTTCGATCCGTTCGAATTCCCGTTCCTCAATACCCTGATCCTGCTGTTGTCCGGCACAACGGTCACCTGGGCGCACCATTCGCTGTTGGAAGGCAACCAGAAGGGCCTCGTTCAGGGGCTCATCGTGACCGTGATCCTCGGCCTCTGTTTCACCTCGGTCCAGGCCTACGAGTACAGCCACGCCGCCTTCCACTTCACCGGCGGGATTTATCCCTCGACCTTCTTCATGGCGACCGGGTTCCACGGGTTCCACGTCATCATCGGAACGACCTTTCTCGCCGTGTGCCTGTGGCGGGCGCAGCGCGGCGACTTCACCCCGGCGCACCATTTCGGGCTGGAGGCGGCCGCCTGGTACTGGCACTTTGTCGACGTGGTCTGGCTGTTCCTGTTCGTCTGCATCTATTGGTGGGGCATGGGTGGCGCTCTGCCGCTCGGCGAGTGAGGCGACGACGCAATCCCGATGCGGTGACGTGATGGCGGTATGATAGGCGAAGGAAGGCATTTCGCGCCGGTCTCCCTCGCCCGGGCGGCGTTCGCCTGTCGCTGCCCGCGCTGCGGCGAGGGGAGGCTGTTCACCGGCCTCTTGACTGTGCGCCCGGCCTGTCCGAGCTGCGCCCTCGATTTTTCCGGCGAGGATGCAGGTGACGGCCCGCAGGTGTTCGTGATCTTTTTTCTGGGGCTGATCGTTGTCGGGCTCGCTGCTGTGGTCGAACTCAAATTTGCCCCGCCGATCTGGGTTCACGTGGTGTTGTGGACGCCCCTCATCCTCATTGGCGGGATCCTCTTGCTGCGACCCTTGAAGGCCGGCATGATCGCGCTGCAATACCGGCACGATCTCTTAAATTCGCCGCCCCGGGCCTGACTTAGGGCATGAGCGGGTTTCGCCCGCAACTCGCGCCGACGCTCTTCACCATCCCGGTCGTCCTCATCTGCGCCGGGCTCGGGGTGTGGCAGCTCCAGCGCCTCGAATGGAAGCGTGGCCTCATTGCCCAGCGCGCGGCGGCGCTTGCCGCGGCCCCGGTCGCCCCGCCGCGGACGCTCGGCGACGCTCATGCGCTTGAATTACATCGCGTGATCGCCGAAGGCGTGTTCCGGCACGACAAGGAAATCGCTCTCCACGCGATCGGACCCAAGGGCGCCGCCGGCTTTGACGTGCTGACGCCGCTGCGCGAGGCGGATGGCGGAGTCCTCTTTGTCAACCGCGGGTTTGTCCCGACCGCGCTCAAGGACCCGGCAAAGCGCGCCGCCGGCGAGCGCTCTGGGCAAGTCCGGATCACCGGGCTGTTGCGGCCGCCCCCCGAGAAGAAGCCCAATTGGTTCGTGCCCGATAACCGCCCCAACGAGGGCGAATGGTATTGGCTCGATCTGGCGGCGATGAGCGCGGCCGACGGCCTCACCGATGTCGCGCCCTTCTATATCGATGCCGACGCGAGCCCGAACCCGGGCGGCTGGCCCGAGGGTGGCGTCACCTTGCCGGCCTTGCCCAACAATCACCTGCAATACGCGATCACCTGGTTTTCGCTCGCAGTCGCGGCGCTCGTGATTTATGTCCTGTCGCAGCGCAGTAGGTGGCGATAGCCGGGACGATGAGCGCATACCTCGAACTTGAAGCGCGCTTCGGCCGCCTCGGCGCGGTCGAGGAAGCGATCGCGGTCCTGCATTGGGACGCGGCCGCGATGATGCCGCCGGGCGGCGCGGCCTCGCGCGCCGAACAGCTCGCCACCCTGCGGGTCATCGCCCACCAGTCCTTGGCCGCGCCCGACATCGGTGACCTCGTTCTTGCCGCGCAGGCCGGAGACAATTCGCTCGACCATTGGCAGCGCGCCAATCTGCGCGAGATGCGGCGGCGCTGGCGCCACGCCGCCGCCGTCCCGGACGATCTGATCGAGGCTCGCTCGCGCGCCTGCTCGGCCTCGGAAACCGCGTGGCGAGCGGCGCGCCCGGCCGACGATTTCGCCGCTGCCTTGCCCGGGCTTGAGCGGGTTCTGGGGCTGACCCGCGAGGTTGCCGCGGCCAAGGCCGAAGCCTTCGGCACGACGCCCTACGAGGCGCTCCTCGATCAATACGAGCCGGGCGGCAGTGTCGCGCTCATCGACCGCCTGTTCAGCGAAATCGCCGGCTTTCTGCCCGAACTGCTCGATGCGGCGCTTGCCCGCCAGGCGGCGCGACAGGCGCCCCCGGCGCCGCGAGGACCCTTCCCGGTCGCCACCCAGCGCCGAGCGGCGATGGCCTTGATGGCGGCGATCGGGTTCGATTTCGCGCATGGCCGGCTCGATGAAAGCGCCCACCCGTTTTGCGGCGGCACCCCGGACGACGTTCGGCTGACGACCCGCTACGACGAGGCGGATTTCTCGACGTCCTTGATGGGGACGCTGCACGAGACCGGGCATGCCCTCTATAAACGGGGCCTGCCGCCCGCATGGCGGCGCCAGCCGGTCGGCGCGGCGCGCGGCATGGCGATGCACGAAAGTCAGTCCTTGTTCCTCGAAATGCAGGTCTGCCGCAGCCGGGCCTTCGCCGCCTTCGCGGCCCCGCTGTTGCAGGCGATCTTCGGCGGCGAGCCCGCGGTATGGGAACCCGAGGCGCTGTATCGCCGCCAGACCCGGGTGCGGCCCGGCCCGATCCGGGTCGGCGCCGACGAGGTCACCTACCCGGCGCACGTCATCCTGCGCTACCAGCTGGAGCGGGCGATGATTGCCGGCGATCTCGAGCCGCGCGACTTGCCGGGCGCCTGGGCCGATGGGCTGAAGGCGCTGATCGGCGTCGTGCCCGAATCCGATCGCGAGGGCGTTCTGCAGGATATTCACTGGTATGACGGCAACTGGGGATATTTCCCGACCTATACGCTGGGCGCATTGATCGCGGCCCAGCTCTTTGCTGCCGCGCGCGCCGCGATTCCGGGCCTCGGCGAGGCGATCGGGCGCGGCGAGTTCGCGCCGCTGTTTGGGTGGCTGCGCGAAAATGTCCATGGGCAAGGGTCGCTCTTGTCGACCGCCGAACTCGTCGAACGGGCGACCGGCGCGCCGCTCGGTACCGCCGCCTTCGAGCGCCATCTCCGCCAGCGCTATCTCGAATAGCCCTTCTTGCGACGCGAAGGTTTACAGGGCCGCGTCAACCATCATATGTCATGCGCCGCGGCGCGGAACGGAGACAAAGCCGTCGGCAGGGTGTTAGCGGGAGACAACGCCAACGGGGGAGCCCCATTGTTCGATACAGCCGTTCAGCAGCCGGCACACCTCGACGACCGCGATGTGGCGCGTGACCGGTTCGACGCCATCCGCCAGCAGACCGAGTCGCTCGCCGCCAACCTGACGCCCGAGGACCAGGCGATCCAGTCGATGCCCGACGCCAGCCCGACCAAGTGGCATCTGGCGCACACCAGCTGGTTTTTCGAGACCTTTATCCTCGGCCCGTTCGATTCCGGATATCGGGTGTTCGATCCGGCCTTCGCCTATCTGTTCAACTCCTATTACGAGGCGGTGGGGCCGCGCCATCCGCGCCCGCAGCGTGGCCTCCTGTCGCGCCCCACGGTCGATGCGGTCGGCGCCTATCGCGACCACGTCACGACAGCGATCCTCCGCCTGATCGAGCGGGCCGGTGCGACGACATGGGGCGAGGTGGCGCCCCGATTGGAACTCGGCCTCCATCACGAGCAGCAACATCAGGAGCTGATCCTGATGGACATCAAGCATGTCTTTTCGGTCAATCCGCTGCTGCCGTCATACCAGGCGCCGCGACCCTATGCGCTGGCGACCTCGGCGCCCACCGGCTGGGTCGAATTCGCCGGTGGCCTCTGCGAGATCGGTCATGCCGGCCCCGGCTTCGCCTTCGACAACGAGGGGCCGCGTCACAAGGTCTGGCTCGACCCGTACCGCCTTGCCAGCCACCCGGTCTCCTGCGGCGAATACCGCGAATTCATCGCCGACGGCGGGTATCGCCGGGCGGAATTCTGGCTGTCGGATGGCTGGGCGACGGTCCAGCAGCAGGGCTGGCAGGCGCCGCTATATTGGCAGGGCGAGGAGGGCGAGTGGCGCCTGTTCACCCTGTCGGGCGAGCGCCGGATCGAACCCGCGGAGCCGGTCTGCCATGTCAGCTTCTACGAAGCGGACGCCTTTGCCCGCTGGGCCGGGAAACGGCTGCCGACCGAGGCCGAATGGGAGGTTGCCGCAGCGCCCTCGAGCCCAGCGGGCCCAGGGGGCGATGATGGCGCACCACTCGCCGGCAACCTCGCCGACAGTGGCCATTTCCATCCCTGTCCCGCTCCTTCCCGCGCGGGCGGCGCAGCGGGGGCGCACCAGATGATCGGCGATGTCTGGGAGTGGACGGCGAGCCCCTATATCGCCTATCCGCGCTTCCGGCCGGTAGCGGGCGCGATCGGCGAATACAATGGTAAGTTCATGTCGAACCAGATGGTGCTGCGCGGCGGCGCGGCGGTGACGCCCGCCGACCACATCCGCATCACCTACCGCAATTTCTTCCCACCCTCGGCGCGCTGGGCATTCTCGGGGTTGCGCCTGGCGGAGGATGCCTGACTATGGATGGCGGCGACTTCGCCTTTCATGACCTGGCGCCGAGCGAAGAGAGTTTTCGTGACGCCGTATTCGCCGGGCTTGGGCAGGCGCCGAAATCGCTACCCTGCAAATTCTTCTACGATGCGCGCGGTTCGGCCCTGTTCGAAGAGATCTGCCGGCTGCCCGAATACTATCTGACCCGCACCGAGATCGCGATCCTCGACCGCTATGCCGGCGAGATCGCCGCCTATATCGGGCCGCATAGCCGCCTCGTCGAACTGGGCAGCGGCGCCAGCATCAAGGTGCGCATCTTGTTGCAGGCGCTCGTGTCGCCCGCTGCGTACGTGCCGGTCGACATCTCGCGCGAGCACCTGCGCGAAGCCGCCGCTCAGCTCGCCGCCGATTTCCCCAAGCTCGCCGTCATCGCGGTGTGCGCCGATTATACCAAGGCGTTTCCGTTGCCGCCGCTGCCCGGCCCTGCGGGCAAGCGCGTCGGCTTCTTTCCGGGCTCGACGATCGGCAATTTCGAGCCCGACGCGGTTGTTCGATTTCTTGCCCACTGTGCCGAATTACTCGGGCCCGAGGGCGAGATGCTGATCGGGGTCGACTTGAAGAAAGACATCGGCATTCTCAACGCGGCCTATAACGACCGGGCCGGGCTCAACGCCGCCTTCAACCTCAACCTCCTCGAGCGGGTCAATCGCGAGCTCGGCGGCGACATCGACATCGACCGCTTCGAGCATCTGGCCTTCTACTCCGAAGAAAAAGGCCGGATGGAGCTCTATCTGAAGAGCCTGGCCAACCAGACCGCGACGATCACCGGCCAGCGCTTTCGTTTTGCCGACGGCGAACTGATCCACACCGAGAACTCCTACAAATACGCGGTTGACGAGTTCCGCGCCCTCGCCCGGCGCGCCGGCTTCGTCGCGGTGCACACCTGGACCGACCGCGACCAGCTCTTCAGCGTGCACTACTTCCGCCAGGGGTGAGACGCCGGATACCGCGCGCGCTGTCAGCTCTCCGGCCGAAAGATGAAATTGAAGATATAGGCGGCGCCCCCGGGTCGGTGATGCACCGCCGGATCGAAGGCGCTCAGCGACTGGAGCCGATGGTCGTGCACAAAGAAGCCGCGATAGCCGAGATCGCACACGCATCTCAGCGAATCCATAATCGGCACGCCGGTGTGTTTCTCCTCTATTTCAATGAGGAGGTTCGGCCGGTCACGAATTATCGTGTTGGCGGCGCCGGCAAGCACCTGGCTTTCGAAGCCTTCGACGTCAATCTTGATAAAACCGATATCGGATAGATCGAGATCATCGATCCGTTTGGTCTCGATCGTCACCCCGATGAAGTCGCCAACGACCTTCACCTGACTGAGCGAGCCGCCCTGGTTGGAGGGCCCCTTTCTGCCGCAGGGGATGCGGAGCGTCGCCGTTCCCGGCCGATCAGACAGCGCGATCGGCGATGCGGTCACATTACGACCGCTCGTCTGCCGCAGAATCGCGAACATTTTCGGGTTAGGCTCGAATGCATAGACGTGCCGCGCCCGCTTTGCGATGAAGTACGTATAGACCCCTTTATTGGCGCCGGCGTCGATAGCATTTCGTTCTTTGTCAATCAGTGACGACAGGAATTTGATCTCGGCTTCGCCATACAGCCATTCCTTGGCGGCGCGGTAGCGGATATACACACGGCCAGGAATTGCCGCATGCTTGATTCGCTCCTCGATCGTCGAACCGAGGAGGGAGGCGCCGGCCGCCCGCGGATCGTTCATGCCGTCGCGGCGCCGTCGACCGGGAGCGCCGCGCCCGAGACGAACGAGGCTTCGTCCGATAAAAGGAACAGGGCGGCGTTGGCGATCTCCTCGGGTTTGCCGGTGCGGCGCATCGGGATCTGCTGACTGCGCTGCACGATCAGCGCCTCCTTGTCCTGCCCGCCGGTTTGCTGCTGGTCGGGGCGGGCGACGAAGACCCGCAGCATCGGCGTGTCGATGGGGCCGGGGCAGATCGCGTTGACCCGGATCTTCTCGGGCGCCAGGCGCTTGGCCAGCGAGCGCACAAACCCGACGACGCCGAATTTCGCCATCGAATAGACCGGGCTGAACGCCGAGCCGACAAGGCCCGAGGTCGAGGCGGTGAAGAGCAGCGCGCCGCCGCCGCGCGCCCGCAATTCCGGGATCGCCGCCTCGGTCGTGACCAGGATCGTGCGCAGGTTGAGGTCGATCGCCAACTCGAAATCGGCCATGTCAATGCCCTCGATCGACGCTGGGCCGGGGTGGCCGACATGGTCCCACACGAAATCGAGCCCGCCAAAGGCGTTGGCCGTGCGCTTGACGATGTCGCGCGCAAAATCGTCCTGGCGCAGATCGCCGACGATGCCGAGCGCGCGCCCGCCGGCGCCGGTGATCTCCTGGACCACGGCGGCAACGCCCGCTTCATCGATGTCGCACACCCCAACCGCAGCGCCCTCCTTCGCGAAGCGCAGCGCCCCGGCCCGTCCCATCCCGGAAGCCGCCGCCGTGACGATGCCGATCTTGTTAGCAAGGCGCATGGTGATGCCTCCGAAAAAGAAAGCTTTGACGCAGAGGATGCGAGGATACGAATGACGCAGACGTCCAACAACCAACCGTGTTCCCGGCGAAGGCCGGGATCCATCCTCGACCGCTCGATCGCCTCGTCGATGGGTCCCGGCCTTCGCCGGGAACCCGGTTAAACCTTTACCTAGCGTCCTTTGCGTATCCTCCGCGCCCCTTGCGTTACAGCGTTGTTTTTTTCGATCTTCATGCCGCCATTCCGGTGTCGCCATAGAGCGTCTCGAACGCCGCCTGATAGGCTTCGCGGATCGCGTGGCGGCGGATCTTCAAGGTCGGCGTCAGTTGCGCATTGGCGAGGCTGAAGGGCTCCGGTGCAATGACGAAGCGCCGCACCCGCTCGGCCGCCGCCAATTCGCGGTTGACCCGCTCGACGACGTGGCCGAGCGAGCGGTGGAAGGCGGCATCCTCGGCGAGTGCGTCCAATTTGATGGGCTTGTCCTGCCCGGCGAGGTAGGCGGCGGCGAAATCGGGGTCGGGGACGATGACCGCGACGAGATAGGGCCGGCGGTCGCCGAACACCATCGCCTGGGCGATTTCCGGCGCGAGCGTGAGCGCCCCTTCGACCCGCGCCGGCGCGATCATGTCGCCGCCGGAATTCTTGATGAAATCGCGCTTCCTATCGGTGATGCTCAGATAGCCGTCGGCGCCCAGATGGCCGATATCGCCGGTATGGAGCCAGCCGTCGATGAGGGTGCGCGCGGTTGCCTCGGGGTCGTTCCAATACCCCTTCATGACGTTGTCGCCGGCCACCAGGATCTCGCCATCCTCGGCGATCCGAACCGCGACCCCGTCGAGCGGCGGCCCGACCGTGTCGACCCTGATCTGGCCGGGCGGGTTGCAGCACACCACCGGCGCCGCTTCGGTCTGGCCATAGCCCTGCAACAGTTGCACGCCGAGCGCGAGGAAGAAGCTGCCGATCTCGGGGTTGAGCGGCGCGCCGCCCGAGATCATCGCCTTCAAGCGCCCGCCGAACCGCGCCCGCACCTTGTCGCGCACCAGTTTGTCGAGCACGGAGTCGAGGATGCGCTCGCCACGCGACAGCTTGTCGCCCGCCAGGCGTATCCTGCCGATCGCAACGGCGCGCTCGAAGAGGCCGCGTTTCAGCCCGCGCTCGCGCTCGATTTGGAGCCGGATGCGCTGGTGCATCGTCTCATAGAGCCGCGGCACCGCGGTCATGATCGTCGGGCGCACTTCGAGGAGGTTGGTCGCCAGGGTTTCGGCGCCTTCGGCAAAATAAACTTCGGCGCCGAGCGAGATCGGGAACATCATCCCGGCGGTGTGCTCGTAGGAATGCGACAGCGGCAGAAAGCTGAGGAATTTCTCGTCGCCCAGCCCGAGCATCTCCAACAGCCGATAGGCGCCGCGGCAATTGGCGATGATGTTCTTGTGGCTCAGCATGACGCCCTTGGGCACGCCGCCGGTGCCGGAGGTGTAGATGATGCAGGCGGTGTCGTCCGGGGCCAGTGTGGCGACCCGATCGGTGGCCCATTGGGCCGCGGCATCGCCCCTCTCCTCGCCGAGCGCCAGTACCTCCGCCCAGCTGCGCAGATCGAGGTTCGCCGGCGCGTCGGCCGTGGGCTCCATCGTGACGACCGCACGCACGCTCGGCACCTGCAGGGCGGCGGGGATGACGCGGGCGGCCAGCGCCTCGTTTGAGACGATGACCGCGCGCGCGCCGCTATTACCGAGGATATGGCGGTTGTCTTCGATCGTATTGGTGATGTAGGCGGGAACGGTGACGGCGCCGGCGCTCATGATCGCGAGATCGGCGACAACCCATTCCGGCCGGTTCTCCGAGACGAGGGCGATCCGGTCGCCGGGCTCGATGCCAAGGATTGCCAGACCGCGTGCCAGCCGGCTCACCGCATCAGCCGCCTCGGTCCAGCTTAAGGGGCGATAGTGACCATCGCGCTTCGCCCACAAAAACCCCCGCGCCGCGCGCTGCCGCGCTATCTCGAAGAACATCGCCGGCAGATTGCGCCAGCTCGCGTAATCCATCGCGTCCCCAAAACCATCGTCAGCCATTCGAGCGGGTCAGCCAATCCGGTCGCGCAACGCGGTGAGGGGGCCGCCCATTTTGACCGACCCGGGCAGCGCGTGGCCGACGATGTCCTCGGCGAGCCGCGCCGCCTCGATCAGCGCCGTAAGATCTACCCCGGTGTCGATCCCCATCTCCTCGCACATGAACACCAGATCTTCGGTGCAAACATTGCCCGCGGCGCCGCGATGCGCGGCAAATGGGCACCCGCCGAGCCCGGCTACCGCCGAATCGAAGATGCCGACCCCCATTTCCAGGCCGGCATGGGCGTTGGCGATGCCCATGCCGCGGGTGTCGTGCAGATGCAGCGCGATGTCCAATAGCGGGAAGCGGTCGCGCACCGCGCCGACCACGCGCTTGATCGACAACGGCGTCGCCCACGCCATCGTGTCGGCGAGCGACAGCACCTGGAGGTCGATATCATGTTCGTCGGCGATGTCGACAATCTGCTCGGCGATGTCGAGCACCGCCCCGATCGATATGTCGCCGGCGAAATTGCAGCCGAACGCGGCCATGATCGAGCCGCGCTCGACCAAGACGCCGTTTGCCTTATAGATGCGCATCATGTTGTGCTGCATCGCGATGTTGTCGGCGAGGGTGCGGTTCTGGTTGCGCTGGAGGAAGGGCTCCGACGCGGTCAGCGAGATCGTACCGGTGAGGTCGAGCCGCCCGCAGGCGATCGCGCGCTCCAGACCCTTCTCGTTCAGCCACAAGCCCGTATAGGCGATTCCCGGCTTGCGCGCGAAGCGGGCGGCGACCTCCTCGGCATCGGCCATGCCCGGCACGCGCCGCGGATCGACAAAGGAGACCGTCTGGATGTGGTTGAGCCCGGTCTCGGACAACGCGTCGATCAACTCGACCTTGCGAGAGGTGGCAATCGGGCCCTTCTCGAACTGAAAGCCCTCGCGCGGGCCCTCCTCGTTGATCTGCACGGATTGGGGAAGATCGGACATCGCGCGTTCTCCGAAGATGATCGCGAATTATGCCGCAAATCGCCCGACGCGGCTACGCACCCGGCTTGTCACCCGGGCGATCTTGCGCGATGAAGGCTCGCATGGGCGCATTGTGCCGGAGCCGTCGATCGATCGAGCCGCGACGTCATGGCCTGTGCGCCTTGGTGACCCGGCCGCGCGCGGAGGCCGAAAGCCTCGCGGAGGCGCTTGCCGCGCGCGGCATCGAGGCGTTGATCGAGCCGCTGATCGAGATCCATGATCGCAGCGAGCCCGTCCCCGACCTCGCCGGGGTACAGGCGATTTTGTGCACCAGCGCCAACGGGGTGCGTGCGCTCGCCAAGCTGACCGGCGAGCGCGGCTTGCCGCTATTCGCGGTTGGCGACGCGAGTGCGACGCGGGCGCGCGGTGAGGGATTTGCCCGGGTTGAGAGCGCCGGTGGGTCGAGTGCCGATCTCGCCCTCCTCGCGCGCGAGCGGCTGGGTCCCGATGCGGGGCGGCTCCTCCATGTCGCGGGCAGCGATGTGGCGGGCGATCTGGCCGGTGCGCTGCGCGCGGACGGCTTTACCGTCGATCGCGCCGTGCTCTACGAGGCGCGCCCGGTCGCCAGGCTCAGCGCGGCGTGTGTGCGGGCGCTCACCGAAGGAAACGTTGATTTCGCGCTGTTCTTTTCGCCGCGCACCGCG
Organism: uncultured Alphaproteobacteria bacterium; assembly: GCA_963734125.1. Classification (GTDB taxonomy): domain Bacteria; phylum Pseudomonadota; class Alphaproteobacteria; order ATCC43930; family CGMCC-115725; genus DATARH01. The sequence goes on along the minus strand of CAVTGB010000082.1, from coordinate 23,585 downwards.
CTCATTTTCGTCGAGCTCGCCGAGCGCGCCGGTGTCCTTGCGCCGATGCATTTAGTCACCGCGATCTCGATCAGCGCCGCCGCCGATGCGGCGCTCGGCGCCCTGCGCTGGCGCGCGCGGCATGTCGCCGAGCGGCCGGACCAGCTGAGCCTCCTGGCGGCGCTCGACCGGGTGCTCGCCGGACGGCCCTGCGCATGAGCGATCCCCGGGACGACAGCAACCCGACCGGCGCGAGCGGCGGGACGGGCGAACAGCCCGCGGCGCGTCATCGCACCCCCTCCCTAACGCTCCCTCGCTTGCGGGGGAGGGAAGGGTGGGGGCATGGGCTCGCCGCCGCCCTGCTGCCGGTTATCGTGCTGGTCGCCGCATTGGTCGCCACCGGGCCGCTCTGGGCGCCGCTGTTGCCCTGGGGCGCGGTCACGCCGGCGGGTAATGGCGTGGCGCAGCCGCCGCCGCGTGAAGCGCCGAGCCAACCGGCGGCGAACCCGGCGCTGCGCGACCTCGACCGGCGGGTCGGCGCGCTCGAAACAAAGCCGGTCGCGCCGGCGAGCGATGTCGCCGGGCTTCGGCAAGAGATCGCAGGCCTCGAAAGCACCGCCGCCGATCTGGCGACGCGGATCGAGGCGCTCGACAAGGCCGTCCACAGCCAAACCGCCGGCGATCCGATCGACATCGCGCTGGTCCTCGCGCTGCTGCAGATACGCGATGCGGTCGAGGCCGGACGGCCGTTTGTGGCGGCCTACGAGGCCCTCGTCGGGCTGGCCCGCACCCGTCCGGAGATCGCCGCGGCGGCCGCACCGCTGGCCGAGCCGGCGAAAACCGGTCTGGCGGGTCGCCCGGTCCTCGCCAAGCGGCTGCGCGAGCTGGCCGGCGCGATCGCCGCGGCACACGCGCCACCGGAGAGTTCGTCAAGCATCGCTACCGCTGCGCCCGGTTGGATCAATCAGGCGCTGGCGCGGCTGCGCGGCCTCGTCAGGGTCCGCCGCATCGGCGAGCCTGGGCACGATCAGCCCGAGGGCAGCGCCGCCGCCGCGGTGAGCGCCGCCGAGCGCGCCCTGGCCGGCAGCGATCTCGAGGGCGCGGTCGGCGCGCTCGACGGGTTGACCGGCGCGCCGGCCGAGGCTGCCGGCCCATGGCTGCGCATGGCCAAGGAACGCCTCGCGGCCGAAGCGGCGCTGCGCCAGCTCGAAGCGCTTTTGGTGGCGCGGCTCGGCGCTCCGGTAAGCGCCCCTGCGGCTCCCGGACCGCCCCGCTGATGCGCCGGATCCTCGCGCTCCTCGTGATCGCGGTGGTGGTTGTCGGCGCCGTCTTTATCGCCGGGCATCCCGGGCATGTCGAGATCGTCTGGCAGGGCTGGCAGGTCGACACCTCGGTCGGCGTCATGGTCAGCGCCGTGGCGCTCATCGTAGTGGCCGCCTCGGTGCTCGTGCTCTTCGGCGCTGCGCTGCGCCGCGTGCCGCAACATATGCAGCGTCGCCGCGCGGCGCGGCGCCGCAGCGCCGGCGAGGCGGCACTGACGGCCGGCGTCGTCGCGCTCGCGTCCGGGCAGCCGTCCGCCGCTCGGCTGGCCGCGCAGCGCGCCGCGGCGTTGCTTGCCACGGTGCGATCCGGAGGCGCGCCGATGGCCCTCTTGGTCGCTGCCGAGGCGGCTACCCAAGAAGGCGACACGGCGGCCGCGCGCGCCGCCTACAAGGCGCTGCTCGACCGGCCGGACACCGAATTTCTCGGCCTGCGCGGCCTCATTGGTCAGGCCTTGCGCGCCGGTGACGACGGCATCGCGCTGAGCCTCGCCGAGCGCGCCTGGAAGCTCCGCCCGGATGCGCCGTGGCCGGTGGAGGCGCTGATTGTCCTCGCGGCGCGCGCCGGGGATTGGTCGGCCGTTCAGCGCACGCTCGCCGGGGCGGGGCGGCGCCCGGGGTTGCCGGCCGAGCGCGCGCGCCATCACCGCGGGGTCGTGCTGTATGAGCTGAGCCGTGCTGCCGAGCGCCGGGGCGAGGTGCGTCGGGCGGCGCGATTGGCCGCCGAGGCGCAGGCGCTGGCGGCGGATCTCGCCGCACCGGCCGGCCATCATGCCCGGCTCCTGATCGGGCTCGGGCGTCTGCGCGCCGCGGCACGGACGATCGAGCGTGCCTGGCGCACCGCGCCGCATCCCGACCTCGCCCGCCTCTATCTCGAGATCCATCCCGAAGCCAATTCGCTCGCCCGCGCCGCCGCCCTCGAACGTCTCGCGGCCCACAACCCGCAGGCGAGCGAAAGCCATCTGGCGGTCGCCGAGGCGGCGCTTGCGGCGCAGCTCTGGGGCGAAGCGCGCCGCCACCTGACGCTCGCTATCGCCGCAGCCTCGCTCCCCGAACCAGGCTCGGCCGGGCCCTCGCGCCGGGTCTGCCAGTTGATGGCGCGCCTCGAAGAGATGGAAACCGGCGATATGCCGGCGGCGCGCGCCTGGCTCGATCGCGCGATCGGCGCGCCGCCCGATCCGTGCTATGTCTGCACAAGGTGCGGCGGCGGCGAAAGCCCGGAATGGCAAGCGTTGTGCCGGGAGTGCGGCGGGTTCGATACGCTGCGTTGGCGGAACCCGCCCCCGGGCACCATGGAGGGCGCCGCACCGGGCGCGAGCGCAATCACCGCGCCTCTAGCGACCACCGGCGCCCAAATGATGCTGCCGGCGCCGGAGATACCGGGTGCGGGAGACCTCCCGCGATTGCTGCCGCGGTCGTGGGTGGACGGCTTGGCGGCGCCGCCGCAATGGGATAAGTAAGCCCTCGCGGGCTCGACCGGTTCGCCCCGATAGCTCAGCGGTAGAGCACCCGCTTCGTAAGCGGTAGGTCGTCTGTTCAAATCAGACTCGGGGCACCATCCCGCTCCGGTGCAGCGGTCAGCTCAGCTTCCATTGCTTTGCTGAAAAGCGCGCCGCCGCCTGAGAAGCGGCAAAGATACTGTCGCACCCATGGAGGAGACCGATGCCAGAGGCCCTCGTCGTCCGCCGCGAGACCCACATCCCGGCGCCGCCCGCCGCGGTGTTCGCCCTCCTGACCGATCCGGAGAAGATCCTCGGGTGGATGGGGACCGAGGCGCAGATCGACCCCCAGCCGGGCGGGCTTTATCTCGTCAATGTCACCGGCGCCCGCTTCGCCCGCGGCGCCTTCCGCGAGGTAGTACCGGTGCATCGTCTGGCCTACAGCTTCGGCTGGGACGGCAGCGAGGTGGTGCCGCCGGGGTCGAGCCTCATCGAGATCGACCTGATCGAAGAGCCGGATGGCACGCTGTTGCGCTTTACCCACACCGGACTGCCCAACGCCGAGCAATGCGCCAACCATGCCGAGGGCTGGGCTCATTACCTCGGCCGGTTGATCGAGGTTGCCGCCGGGCGCGACCCCGGCCCGGATCCCCGACTGGGCCGTATCGGCAGCGCGTGACGATGCTTCACTCGCGCGGGTAGCCGGGCCGCGCCGTATCCGCGGCGCGGATGACAGGCCGGGGGGCGCGACCGCATAATCGCGGCATGAATCTATCCGCGCCCCTCGCCTGGCTGGTGGATGAGGCCGGCGCCTCTCCCGGCCCTGACCGGTTCCTCGCCGAACTCGGCGGCCGCCTCTTGGCCGATGGCTTGCCGCTCGCCGGCGGTGCCCTGACGCTGGCCGTGCCGCATCCGATCATCGCCCGCCGCACCTGGCTGTGGCGAGCGCAGACCGGCGCGGTGATCGAGGCGCTGGGCTTTACCGGCGGTCCGCGTGCCCAAGCCGGCCGCGACTGGCTCGCCGAGCTTGGCCCGGTAGAGGCGCACGCGGTTGGTACCGGGCTGGGGGATCCGGGGCCGGATAGTCCGTTTCTCGGCTGGGCCGGGACCCGGCCGTTTCGCCCGGCCGAGGCCGGCCGGCTGCGCGAGGTCGCGCGCTTCGCCGCGGCGCCCGTGGCGGCTCTCGCCGCGCGGGCGGCGTTGACGGCGCTGCTCGAAGCCTATCTCGGCCGGCGCAGCGCCGCCCGGGTGCAGGCCGGGGCGCTGCGCCGCGGCACCGGAGAGACCATCCGTGCTGCCCTGCTCTGTGCGGATCTGCGCGACTTCACCGCTCTGTCGGAGGCGACCGAGCCCGCGGCGATGATCACCGCCCTCGACGCCTGGTTCGACCGCGTCGCCGGGGCGGTGCGCGCCTTCGGGGGCGAGGTCTTAAAGTTCGTCGGCGACGGCGTCTTGGCGATTTTCCCGGCTACCGGCGCACCGGCCGGCGCTTGTGAATCGGCGTTGCGCGCCGTCGTCGCCGCTCGCGCCGGCATGGCCCATCTCGACGCGGTGCGGCGAGGCCAAGGCCTGCCGCCGCTGCCGTTCGGCGCGGCGCTGCATTTCGGCGAGATGTTGTGGGGCAATATCGGCGCGGCCGACCGGCTGGATTTCACCGCCATCGGCCCCGCGGTCAACCTCGTCAGCCGGCTGGAGGGGCTGTGCCGGCCGCTCGGCCGGTCGGTGCTGATCTCGGGCGCGCTCGCTGCCGAGACCATGACACCCTTGGTGCCGCTCGGCGAACACGTGCTGCGCGGCATCGCGGCGCCCTGCGCCGTCTTCACCCTGCCGGACGGCTGAGCGTCCCGACGGTGGCCTTTCAGAGATCCGCGAGGCGGATCCAAGTGCCGAGAGCGATGGCGACGAGCGCACCCAATAGGATCATCGGGAGGCTCGCGGCTCCGAACAGGAGGAGCCACAGCACGAAGGCGACAACCGCGCTGAAGATCCCGCCGATCAGCGACGGCAGCGCGCGCTTGACGTGAACCGCTGCCATCCCGGTCACTCGGCCGGCTGGAGCCGCGAATCCGGGGCCGTCGCCCGCGCCTTTTTCAGGTTGCGCTTGCGAAAGCGCGTGTCGTAGCCGTTGAACAGATGGCCGAAAACGCCGCGGTCGAGGTCGCTGGTGCCGAACAGCCAGTCGGCGAAGGGATAGGTCAGGTTCATGTTGGTGCCCATCATGATCGCCTGGTCGTGATGGGCGATGTGATGGCGCCGGATCGTGTTCATGAACGGGATGTGGCGGATCAGGCGGTCATCCTTCACATGGCAGCCCCAGTGGAAGAGCTCGTAATTGAGGTACATCCCGGCGGTCGTCGCTACGAGTAGCCACCCGGCATTGGCCGACCATATAACGCTCAGCACCAGGGCGGCCGCCGCCGACATGCAGATGAACGTGGTCAGCGCGTAGGGCGGGAAGAAGGTGATGCGAAAGTCGCGCGTCGTGTCGATCCTGGGCTCATGGTCGGTGAAGAACTGGTGATGCGCCAGCACATGGCGCTTGTAGATGCCCATCAGGCCCTTGACCGGGCGGTGCATGACGAAGCGGTGCATCGCCCACTCGAAGATGTTGGAGGCGATGAACGCCGCCGGCACCACCAGCCATTCGAGCGGCGTCGGCTGATGGACGTTGCGGGCGCAATACCAGATCGTCATGAGGCCGAGCGCGGCGATCACCAAGACGTGCCCGAGCCCGCTGTACCAGGGCGAGATCCGGGTGCGGTAATCGGCGCGGAACGCCGCCTGGCGCTGGGTCATCATCGGGCCACCCTCCTCGATTTCGCGGACGCTCCCATCGCCATGGAGTCAACACCGGGACAAGCCCTTTGACAATTCGATTATGCATTCCGCTGATGGTCGCCCAGGCGTGGAGCGAGCGGAGGCGTCGAGCATGAAAGTCGCGGTCCTGCAATTTTTCAGCTGGCCCGAGCGGCGGGTCGCGCTCGCGGCGGTCTATGCCCGCGCGCTCGAGCGGATCGAGATCATGGACCGAAGCGGGTACGACGCGGTGTGGCTCGCCGAGCATCATTTTTCGAGCTTCAGCGTATGCCCGTCGGTGCACATGATGGGGATGCTCGCCGCCGCCCGTACGACCCGGCTGCGCATCGGCACCGGGGTGTCATTGGCGCCGTTCTATCACCCGCTGCGGCTCGCCGAGGAGGTGGCCCTGCTCGACGTCCTCTCCGGCGGGCGGGTCAATTGGGGCGCCGGGCGCGGCTTTGCCCGGGTCGAGTTCGAGAATTTCGGGGTGCCGCCAGAGGAAAGCACCGCGCGTTTCCACGAGACCGTCGAGATCGTGCTGCGCGCCTGGACCGAGGAACGCCTCAGCTTTGCCGGCACGCATTTCAGTTTTCACGATGTCGAGGTTCTGCCCAAGCCGCTGCAGCAGCCGCATCCCCCGGTATGGATGGCGGCGACCTCGGAGCCGGCCCTCGAATGGGCTGCGGCTCGCGGCTTCTCGATCCTCCTTGACCCGCACGCCTCGCACCGCGACATCGGCAGAAAGCGGCGTTTCTATGCCGAGCGGCTGGCCGCGGCGGGGTATTCGCTTGCCGGCCGCGAGCTGCCGGTGGCGCGGCTCGTCGCGCTCGCCGACACCGGGCCCAAGGCCGCCGAAGTGGCGCGGCGCGGCGCCCAATGGATCGTCGATTCCTATTTCGGCGCGGCGCACCGCCCGGTCGGGGTGGCCGACCCCACCGCGCCGGGCACCGACCCGGTACAGCGCTATCTCGACGAGGTGATCCTCCACGGCACGCCCGCGTCGGTGGTCGACCAGATCCTCCGCCTGCGCGAGGAAATCGGCCTCGACTACCTCCTCTGCGCGCCGTTGAGCCACCAGACCTTCATCATGCTGACCGAACAAATCCTGCCGCGGCTCCAAACCCTCTCCCGCACCGCGGGAGAGGGGGGACGGCCCGCGGCCGCGGGCGGTGGGTGAGGGGGGCGTCCGCGATCCGGCTAATCGCCCCCTCACCCCATCCCTCTCCCCCGGTGGGGGCGAGGGGTTTCCCCGAACCCCTCAGATCCCCTCCAGCGTATAGTCGTGATCGTGGAAGACGGTGCGGCGGCTGAAGCGCCAGGCGCCGGCTTCCTTCACCACCTCGCATTCATAGCGGCCAGGCGGGAGCCGGTGGCTCTTGCCGTCGCGGGTGATGAACACCAGAAGATAGGCGCTCGCCCGCGCCCGCCTTCCTCCGGATGCGACCTCGGCGGCGATGTTGGTGATCATGTGGCGGAACTGCTGGCCCGCCGCTCGCTGCGCCGCGAAGCGCTCGGCAAACGCGCGGATCGCCTTGGCCCCGGCGATGACCCCGATCACCGGGCTTTCCAGCGTAGCCTCGCCCGTGAAGCAATCGACGACGGTCTCGACATCGCCGCGGTCGAGCGCGGTCGTATAGCGCACGAACAGATCGTTGATCAGGAGCCGGTCGGTTAAATCAGACACGAACATCCTCGCTGCGGGCATTCCCGGCCCCGAGTTCCCGGCGAATGCCGGGATCCATCCACCGGGCGACCGAGCTGTTGAGGGATGGATCCCGGCCTTCGCCGGGAACTCGGGGCGCGGCTACTCGATCGGGAATGAAGATCGAATGGCGGATCTTGCCCTCGATGTGGTCGGAGAGATGGCCCTTGCCGGTGGTGTCCTCGACCAGGATCACCTCGCCCGCGGCGATGAAGCGCGCTTCGCCGTCGCTGGCGGTGATCTTCACCCCGGCATCGAGGTTGACGATGTATTGCCGGCGCGGCGCCGGGTGCCAGTCGACGTTGTGCTCGGCCGCGGTCTCCCGAAAAATGACGCCGGTCGCCGGCAGCTTCTTCGACATCTTGCTGCCGCGCCGCTCCTCGGTCCATTCGACTTCGATGTCGCGGAAATGCGACTCACCCTTCGCGTCGGTGTAGAGATTGTGGATCCGCATCGCGTTCCTCCTCCGTTATTCGGCCGCTCGGGCCGGTAATCCTTCGACAAAATCCGGCATCACCTCGGCGGCGAAGCGGCGCAGGCTGGTGCGGCCGCGCTGGCCGCCGCCCGAGCCGCCGCCATTGATCAGCACGTACCCGACCCCGGCCGAGCGCAATTCGTCGAGCTTCTCGGCGATCTCGTCCGGGCTGCCATAGATCGCGCTCCCGCGGTTGACCGTATCGGGGTCGCCGGTGGCGCGGTCCGGGCCGCCATGGACGGTGCCGTCGGGCTGCGTCGCGAGCTTCAGCTGGCGCACCCGGTTGGCGAGGCGGCGGGCGAGCGCGCCCTCTTTCTCGGCCTTGGTGTCGGCGACGAAAAACGCCCGCGTCACCCCGACCGAGAGCGGATCGAAGCGCCGCCCGCTCGCCTCCACGGCGGAGCGATACGCGGCGATCGAGCGGCCGACATCGGCGGGCGAGGCGTATTGCCCGAGGAGGAGATTGTAGCCGCGCTCGGCGACCCGGCGCACCGAGCTTTCCCCGCCCGCGCCCATCCAGATCGGCGGATGCGGGCGCTGCGCGGTCGGCGGCTCGACGACGACCCGATCGAACTGCCAATAGTGCCCGCGGTGCGAGAACGGCTCGTTCGAGGTCCACGCCTGCAAAATGACGCCGAGGCATTCGTCAAACCGCGCGTTGGCCTCCGCCATCGGCACGCAGAACCCGGCGAATTCGTTGTAGCGGTAACCGTTGCCGACACCGAAATCGAGCCGCCCGCCGGAGAGGAGATCGAGGGTTGCGGCCTGCTCGGCCAAGAGAACCGGGTTGTGCCAAGGCAGTACCATGACCGCGGTGCCGAGACGCAGGGTCGAGGTCCGGGCGCCGAGCCAGGTCAACAGATTGAGCGTCGCCGACACCTGCCCATAGCCGGTGAAATGATGCTCGACAACAAAGCTGCTGCGAAACCCTAAGGCCTCGGCTTCGACATTGTAGTCAATGAAATCGCGGTACCCTTCGCTGCAGTCGAAATCGGCATCGTCGTCGCTCGTGGGCCGCCGCGCCGCCGCGCTGCCGAACAGACCGAACTGCATGATCCCGTGCCCCCGTTTAAGCCCGCGCAACAGTATGTACTCCCGCGAGATTTTCAAAATGTCTCTTTTTATCACCGCATAGCGACGTGCCGGGAGCTACGAAATAGGAAACTCGGCGGTAGTTAAGGGAGGTTTTGGGAAGTTCGTGGAAGTTTGCAGAGTTCGTGCAAGTCCGGAGAAGTTTTCGAAATTGTGAAAGTTATCGGAAGTTAACAGGAGCACGTACAAGTTATAATAGCTTTTGACATCCCGTTGTAATTAATACAGTCGGTATAACGTTGGAATATTCATCTTGAGGTGGGGCCTTGAGGTCTTGTGGCACCTGTGAGCGCTCTCTATATCTCGGCGATGGCCCGCGTCATCTGGAATAGTCCCCGCAACCCCACCAATCAGGTCGCGACTACGCTCGGGGTTTCGCGTTGGCGCCTGCGGACCGCCGTCCACGAAATCAAGAAACGGAGCAAACTTGGTGCGCGCGACCGCATCACCATCTACGATGACGGAACCGTGAGGAACGCAAACGGCGAGCATGTCGGAAATATCTACGAGGACAGCCGGGCAGACTGAGACGCTGAGCACATTCGCGACGCTTCGCTTTTCGGGTGATGGGCTTGAGCCGGAACGCGTCACCGCTATCATCGGAACAACCCCAACGCTCTCATACCGCAAAGGCGAGACGTACTTTACTGGTCCGTCTGGCCAAACAGCAACGGGGCGTACTGGCGTCTGGTATCTAAGCACGCGGCGGGTGGTCAGCAGCGACCAGCTTGCTGATCATCTCGATCATCTGGTCATGCTCATCACACCTAGGACCGGTCCGGATCACGTTCCCGCCTTGCGCGAGCTGATCGCCCGCGACGGCTTGGAAGCCGACATAAGCTGCTTCTGGCACGGCACCGTTGGTGCTATGCCGCCCAACATCCCTGCAGGCATCCGGAAGGCAATCGAGCGCCTAGGCGCGACGATCGAAACCGACTTCGATACCGATTAGCCCCTTCCTCGCGCCGAGCGCGGCTCTGTTGCCGCTCTCCGTCATGCCGCGCCGTTATGGCGCGGTCCCGACATCGGCATTTGCGCGACTGCGGCGCCGGGCCTAGGGTGGCGCACCCGTTCAGCATCGAGCGCCGAGGGAGTTGCCATGGAATTCGGCTGGTATCATGAGTTTCATCGCCAGGTCGAGGGCCAGAGCGACGCCGACGCGTTCGCCCAGGGCTTCGAGCAGGTCGAGGCGGCCGACCGCTGGGGGCTCGATGTGTTCTGGCTGGCCGAAATCCATCAGCAGGCGCGCCGCTCGGTCTTGTCGGCGCCGATGAATGTCGCCGGGCAGATCGCGGCGCGCACCAAACAGATCCGCATCGGAACGGCGGTCCATGTGCTGCCGCTGACCCATCCGCTGCGGCTCGCCGAAGAGACTGCGACGGTCGATGTGGTGAGCGGCGGACGTTTCATTCTCGGCGCCGGGCGCAGCGGCAATCCGCGCGGTTATGCGGCCTACGGCGTCCCCTATTCGGAAAGCCGCGAGCGATTTTTCGACACGCTCGACATCCTGAAGAAGGCGTGGACGCAGGACAGTTTTTCGCACGAGGGCAAGTTCTATTCGTTCAACGAGGCACGCGCGGTGCCGCGGCCCTATCAGCAGCCGCACCCGGAGATCCGCATCGCCGGCGCCAGCGAAGACACCTTTCCGACCTTGGGTCGGCTCGGCTATCCGTTGTTCGTCTCGGTCCGCAGCGCTTCCCTGTCCGGGCTCGCGCCGGACCTCAAGGCCTATCGCCAGGCCTACGTCGAAGCCGGCCACCCCGGTCACGGGCGGGTCTATCTGCGCCTCTCGATGCATGTCGCCGAGAGCGACAAGCAGGCGATCGAAGAGGGTGAACCGAGCATCATGGCCGGGTACCGCTCGCTGATCACCCGCCTCGAGGGCTCACCGAATGTGCGCCGCCGGGCCGAACTGGAAGAGATCCGCACGGTCAAGTACGAGACCGTGCTGCGCGACAAGGTCGTCGTCGGCGGACCGCAGCAGGTGACCGACCGGCTCAAGGAATTGGAAGAGGAGCTCGGCATCGACGGCATCCTCTTCGAACTCAATTTCGGCGCGGCGATCCCGGCCGAAATGATGATGCGTTCGCTGCAGCTGTTGTGCGAAGAGGTGATGCCGCACTTCAAATAGCCGAAAGCGGCCGGCATCGTAAGCAGACATCAACGGGGAGGTGCGCCATGGCGCTGCGTCATTGGTTGGTCTTTGGTGCCGCGCTGGCGGTCCTGGCTAGTGTCACGCCGGCGCGGGCACAGGCCCCGGCAACCCCGCCCGCTCAGCCGGCGGCGCCGAGCGGCCCCGTCTATACCGTGACCTATTTCGATGTCGACCCTGCCGCGTCGCGCGCGGTCGGTGGCCTCCTGCGCCAGTTCGCCGCCGCCACCCGCAAGGAAGGTGGCAACATCGAATTGCTAGCGCTGCGCGAGATCGCGCGACCGGGACGCTACGCGATCCTCGAAGGGTGGCGCGACGGGGCGGCGCGCGATGCGCACGCCTCGGCGATGAAGGCGCTCGCCGACAAGCTGCAGGCAAATATCGCGAGCCCCTTCGACCCGCGCCAGTTCCTGGCCCTGGCGGTCGCCGCGCCGGAAGCGGGCACGACCCCACGGGGCGCGATCTATGTTCTGACCCACGTCGACGTCTTTCCGAACGGCAAGGACCAGGCGGCGGCATTGATCAAGCAACAGGTCGAAGACAGCCGCAAGGATGCGGGCGTGCTGCGGTACGACGCGCTGATCTGGGACGGTCACCCCAACCATTTTCATCTGATCGAGGCGTGGGCCAGCCGCACCGCCCGCGAGGCGCATGCCCTCGCCGACCACTCGCGGCAGTTCCGCGCCAAGGTCCTGCCGTTCGAGGGCGCCTTCTACGACGAACGCCTCTACGAGGCGATCCGCTGAGCTGAGCGGGATCGTTGCAGGTTGGGGGCGGCCGGCTATACCTTGCCGTCGCGGTCGAGCGCAGCCTTCACATCGGCCTCGGGAACCGCGATCTTGATCCCGGCGCGCTCTTGTTGGAGGAGCATCGCCACGCGCGAGTCGCGGTTCTCCCAGCCGCGGTTCAAGGCCGCGGTCAATTCGTCGAGCGCGAGGTTGGCCATGTGCATCGGCACCTTCATCTCGCGCCCGAGCTGGGTCGCCAAGGTCACGTCCTTGTGCGCGAGGCGCAGCGCGAAATCGGGCGGGTCGTATTTGTCGGGGAGAAAATGGTCGCCCAGCGCGTCGAAGGTGCGGCGCCGGCCGCCGGCGCCCTGGCGCACCGCCTCCCACAGCGCCAAGGGCTCGACCCCGGCCTTGACGCCCATCGTGAAGACTTCGGCGAGCACGCACTGGATCGCATAGCCGGCGCAGTTGTGCACCAGCTTGGCGACCGAGCCGGCGCCGATCGGGCCGATATAACGGGCCTGGTCGCCGATCGCGTCGAGCACGGGCTTATGGCGGTTGAAGATCTGTTCATCGCCCCCGACCCAGAGCGCCAGGCGCCCCGAGGCGGCGCCGCGCGGGCCTCCGCTCACCGGGGAATCGAGCATATAGAGATGCTTTTCGCCAAAGCGGCGGTTGAGTTCGCGCACCAGGGAGGGCGAATTGGTCGAAAGGTCAAAGTAGGCGGCGCCCTCCTTCATCCCGGCGATGAGGCCCTCGGCTCCGAGTGCCACCGCCTCGACTTCGGGCGGGCCGGGGAGCGAGGTAAAGATCACCTCGCACTGTTCGGCCAAGGCCTTCGGCGTATCGGCCCACACCGCGCCCGCCGCCAGATGGCGTTCGGCCGCGGCGCGGCGGATATCGTGGACGACCAGCTCATGCCCCGCTTTTTGCAGGTTCGCCGCCATGCTGGCACCCATCGTGCCGAGCCCGATGAAACCGACCTTCATGTTTGTCTCCCGTATTAGCCCCTCTCCCGCACTGCGGGAGAGGGTGGCGAGCAAGGCGAGCCAGGTGAGGGTCTTGCAGCATCACCGACCCTCACCCTCCCATCGCGGGGCGATGGGCCCCTCCCTCTCCAGCGGTGCGGGTGAGGGGCTTTCAACTTACCGCGTGGCGAAGACATCCTTGGCGATCTGCGCCGCGGTCATCGCCGCCGGCCAGCCGGCGTAGAACGCGAGATGGGTGATGATTTCGCTGATCTCCTGCTTGGTGACCCCGTTGTCGAGGGCGCGGTTGAGATGGCCGGTCAGTTGCCGCTCGCGGCCCAAGGCGATCAGGGTCGCGACGACGATCAGGCTGCGGTCGCGCTTTTTGAGGCCGGGGCGCTCCCACACCTCGCCGAAGAGCACCGTCTCGCTGTACTTGATCAGGTCGGGAACGACGTCACGCACTGCGTCACGCGACGGATTTGCTTGCGATTGGGCCATGGTTTCCTCCGGCTGTCAGGGTAAAGGGATCGCCCGCACCCTAGCACGCCGCCGCGTCACGGCAACCCGCGCCTTAGCCGGAGCAGCCATACCGCACCTTGCGGCCAGCTAGCACCGGCCTCTGCAGATCACCCGGCGTTTCCCGGCCGCTCGCGATTCAATCGTTCCACTCCGACAATATGTTTGGTCGCCTTGTTGCGGGGCATCTCCAGATTATATATGAATTGCTCTCATTAGTAGAGTTCGTGAATCTGGGGTGCGGATCGTCGCAGCGATCCCCGCGGGAGCGACGTCGAATGCGCCGAGCATTGCTGAGCCCGAAGCCGGTTTTAATCTCGATCGGCCGATTGCGGCGCGCGATGCGGATCTCTGCGCCCGCGCTGGCGCTCGCGCTCCTGGCGCTGGTCAGCGTCGGCCCCGCGTGCGCCGCGCCGCTTGGCGAGACGTCGGCGCCGGCGATCGTCGCCAGCTGCCTGGTGCCGGGTTGCGACGGCACCAAATTCATCGCCGACGCGATCGATGGCGCACGACGCGAACTGCGCATCCAGTTCTACAACTTCACATCGGCGCCGATTGCCGCAGCGATCATCCGGGCCCGCCAGCGCGGCGTCGATGTGGCATTGCTGCTTGACAAGATCAGTCCGTGCCAGCGGGGCGCCGTCGCCGACCAGGTCAAGGCCGCCGGCATTCCGGTGGCGATCGACCGCTCGGTACGGATCGCCCACAACAAGGTCGTCGTAATCGACCGTACCCGCGTCATCGAGGGCAGCTTCAATGCCTCGGCCGCGGCGATGACGAATGCCGAGAACACCAACCTCGTCGTCGCGCCGGCGATCGCCGAAGCCTACCGTGCGCAATGGGAACGCCGCGCCGCGATCAGCGTCCCCTATGTCGATCGCGTCCATTCGTGCCACGCCAGGACCCGCCTCGCGCGCCGGCATCGCCGCAGCCGCCTCCCCCCGCGCCTCGCCGGGATTGCCGCCGCAAGCCGTCCGCCCGACCGGTTTTAACACCGATCGTCGCAAAGAGTGGCGCGCCCGAGAGGAGTTCGAACCCCTAACCCCAGATCCGTCGTCATCGCCATCACCGGCATCGAAGCTGATTACGAGGGCGGAGAGATCGCCGTTGACGCCGCCATCGGGGTCCCGGCAAAAGGCGGCAACCTCCGCGCCCAAGATCCAGGAGGCCAGCCGTACGGTGACCTTGGCCTAGGGTCTGTTGAGATTTATCGTGAAATCAATGACGGCGGCGGCGAGATGGATCATGGCTTGGAAGCTCCCCTCGGTGTTGTCGGAACGTATGGCGAATGCGTTTGAATTCCTTGAGCTTGCAAAAGAAGTTTTCGATGAGATGGCGTCATTTGTACAGATCGCCGCCAGGAATGCAGTTTTGGATGGTCGAGCTCTTTGGGGAACCGGCGACCGGCGACCAGCCCGAGGCTCGCTGAGCGGCGGTAGAAAACAAACCCGGTCAGACGAACGCGACGGCGGAGATCGGATGGAGAGTGTTGAGAGTGATCGCCGCGAGCCGGTGATCTCCCGTATCGCAGGCCGTCATGGGCATCGGAGATCACCAGCTTGACGCCGCGCAACCCGCGCTTCATCAGGCCGTTGATAAAGCTCGGCCAGAACGGCTCCACTTCAGATGGACGGCCGACGATCTCGCGCCGGCCTCCAGTTCTGGGGCATTCCGGCCGACGCGCGCTCACCGCCGAATTTCCACCACGACCGCGGACGCTAACGATCTGGCCGAGGTGCGGCGCGACATCGCCGCCCGGCTCGCCAAGTGGCAGGCCATGTACCCCAGACAGAACCTGTACTCGCACCTCACCGAGACCATGCAGTAAGATGCCGCAGCCAAGATCGACGCCGTGTTTCGGTCTGCTATAACCGGGGTTGCGGGTACCTGCTGAGAAGCGTTCGGTAGCGATTTCGGTAGCAAGCCCGTCTTTGGCAAATAGGAATTTCTACGGAAATCCGTTTGAATCAATACCATGGATGGGTGGCCGAGCGGTTTAAGGCACCGGTCTTGAAAACCGGCGGGGGCGCAAGCTCCTCGTGGGTTCGAATCCCACCCCATCCGCCACTTCCTACTAAAACAGCTACGTCTTCAGGAGCTTATGACAGAGGAGCAACGCCAACCTATCCGTAGACCTACCCCCGAGATATGACCGACGACCTCACCGATCAGGACAAGGCCATCCTGGCCGAGCTACTATGCGAGACCGTCGAGCGCGACCGCTTTCCGCTGTCGCCGCGCATAAAGGTGTTGCGTAGCACTCACCGGTAAGCCACAGCGACGTGGGCACAATCAATGCTGCTGACTGTAAGAACGGCGCATCGGGCACGAGGTTCGCGGCCTCGTACCGCCGGGTCTCGATATGAGCCATCCCGATCCGCATTCGGCTCATGTCGCCGCGCATCCGCTTCTCGAACGCGGCACTCTCCTCAAAAAGGCGGCGGGGATCGAGAAGGGCGCACAGACTACGGGCAAGGGCGGCGCGGTCGGCCAGGTGACGATGGCCCAGATCCGCGAGATTGCCGAAACCAAGATGCAGGACCTCAACGCCAACGATCTCGACGCGGCGTGCCGGAAATGGTCATCGGCTCGGCGCGCTCGATGGGGCTTGAGGTCGTGGAGAAGGGCAGACACTCAGATCTTCGTCATGGCCGGGCTTGACCCGGCCATCTACTTGCGGGTCAAGCCCGCGGACGACGGATCGAGAGGATGCACCGCTTGGAAGGCAAGCAAGATTGAGGAGCACGACGATGGCCAAAACCGGCAAGCGGCTGACCAAGGCGTATGAAGGGATCGACCCCGCGGCGGCGCCGTTGCGCGTTCCACTCGAGGAGGCGGTCAAAGAGATCAAATCGCGCGCCTCGGCCAAATTCGACGAGACCGTCGAGATCGCGATGAACCTCAATCTCGACCCGAGGAAGCCCGACCAGAACCTGCGCGGCACGGTGATGCTGCCGCACGGCACCGGCAAGACCGTGCGGGTCGCGGTGTTCGCGCGCGGCGACCGCGCCAAGGAGGCGCGAAGCCGCCGGCGCCGATATCGTCGGGGCCGAGGACCTCGCCGAGAAGGTGCAGGCCGGGCAGATCGATTTCGACCGCGCCATCGCCACTCCCGACATGATGTCGGTGGTCGGCCGGCTCGGCAAGATCCTGGGGCCGCGCGGGCTGATGCCCAACCCGCGGCTCGGTACGGTCACCCAGAACGTCACCGAGGCGGTCAAGGCGGTCAAGGGCGGCCAGGTCGAGTTCCGCGCCGAAAAGGCCGGCATCGTCCATGCCGGGGTCGGCAAAGCGAGCTTTACGGACGACGCGCTCGTCGATAATGTGCGCGCCTTTGTCGGCGCGATCACCCGGGGCAAGCCGAGCGGGGTCAAGGGCACCTACATCAAGCGGGTGAGCCTGAGCTTCGACGATGGGGCCGGCGGTGAAGGTCGAGTCTCGCGGCCTCGCCGAGGAAACGAGAGCGTAATTTCGCCCGCCGGTACGCCGGCTCCGGCGGCCTCGACGCTGCGGCGACGGGCCGGTGCTGACAGGCGGACGAGGTTGGAGAGAAGTGTGGACCGAGCGCAAAAGCAACTGCTGACCGAGACCCTGCATCGGGACCTGGCCGACACGGTGTGCGTCGTGATCACCGCACCAGACCGGGCTGTCGGTCGCCGAGGTCACCCAATTGCGGCGCCAGATGCGCAGCGCCGGGGCGAGCTATCGCGTGACCAAGAACCGGCTGGTGCGGCGCGCCCTCGAAGGGACGCCGTTTGCCGCGCTGGCGCCGCTGTTCACCGGGCCGACGGCGATCGCCTTCTCGCGCGATCCGGTCGCGGCGGCGAAGGCCGCGGTCGAGTATGCCAACCGCAACACCAAGCTGACGATCGTCGGCGGCGGGCTGTCGGGCCAGATGCTCGACCAGGCCGGGGTCAAGGCGCTGGCGACGCTGCCCTCGCTCGACGAGCTGCGCGGCAGGATCATCGGGCTGCTCAACGCGCCGGCAACCAAGCTCGCGGTGCTGTTGCAAACGCCTGGCGGCCAGCTCGCGCGGGTGCTCGCCGCCCACGCCGAGAAAAACGGGGCCGGGGCCGCGCCGGATGAGGCAGCGCCCGCTGTAGCTGAAGCCGGCGCGAAAGAACCGGGTGGCGCCGAACCTGATGCGGCCGAAGCTGCGGCCGAAGCCGACGAGGCCGCCTAGCCGGGCGCGAGAATTTCGTGCAGAACAAGCCTTTACGGCGCAATCGGGAGTAGCAACATGGCTGAATCTGGCAAGGCTCGTCGACGATCTGTCGGCGTTGACCGTGATCGAAGCGGCGGAGCTGGCAAAGATGCTCGAGGAGAAATGGGGCGTGTCGGCCGCGGCGCCGGTCGCGGTCGCGGCGGGCGCGGCGGCGCCGGTTGCCGAGGCGGTCGCCGAAAAGACCGAGTTCGACGTCATCCTGGCCACGATCGGCGAAAAGAAGGTCAATGTGATCAAAGAGGTACGGGCGCTGACGCCAGCTCGGCCTCAAGGAAGCCAAGGATCTCGTCGAGGCGGCGCCGAAGCCGGTCAAGGAAGGCGTCAACAAGGAAGAGGCGGCAAAAATCAAAAAGCAGCTTGAAGATGCGGGTGCGACTGTCGAAATAAGGTAGGTCTGCCACGACCTTCTGCAGAGCGCCGCGGTTGCCGCCGGGCACCGCGCCCAAATCGAGATTACCGAACCGGGGTGCGACGGGTGTCGCACGCCCGGCGTTGGCGTCGGGAAACACGCGTCAGCCGCGTGCCGCCGGAATCCGTCCGATCCGGCGGCGCGGCGCGACGGCATTAGAGGAATTCGGGCCGTCGCCCTCTCAATCCATGGGGACGCGGCCCACAGCGAGGGACATAAATGGCGATATCCTTCAACGGTCAGAAGCGGATCCGCAAGACCTTCGGGCGCATCCCCGAGGTCGCGCCGATGCCCAACCTGATCGAGGTGCAGCGGAGCTCGTACGACCATTTCCTGCAGATGGGCGTGCAAGCCCGAGCAGCGCGCCAATGTCGGGCTGCAGGAAGTGTTCAAGTCGGTCTTTCCGATCCGCGATTTTTCCGAGCGCGCCCAGCTCGAATTCGTGCGCTACGAGTTGGAGGCGCCGAAATACGATGTCGACGAGTGCCAGCAGCGCGGCATCACCTTTGCCGCGCCGCTCAAGGTGACGCTGCGCCTCGTCGTCTGGGACGTCGACGAGGACACCGGCTCGCGCTCGATCCGCGACATCAAGGAGCAGGACGTCTATATGGGCGACATGCCGCTGATGACGCGCAACGGCACGTTCATCATCAACGGCACCGAGCGGGTCATCGTCTCGCAGATGCACCGCAGCCCCGGCGTGTTCTTCGACCACGACAAGGGCAAGACGCATTCCTCGGGCAAATATCTGTTCGCGGCGCGGGTCATCCCGTATCGCGGCTCGTGGCTCGATTTCGAGTTCGACGCCAAGGACCACGTCTATGTCCGCATCGACCGGCGCCGCAAACTGCCGGCGACGACGCTGCTGATGGCGCTTGACGATGCCGCGACCGAGGAGAAGCGCGCCGCAGCGCAAGGCCGACAACAAGACGCTGCAGCCGGGCGAAGCGGTCGGCATGTCGAAGGAGGAGATCCTGTCCGCCTTCTACGGCAAGATCGTCTATCGGCGCGGCCCCAATGGCTGGATGGCGCCGTTCGACCCCGAGCACTTCAAGGGCAAGCTGACGGCAACGACCTGATCGACGCGCGACACGGCGAGGTCGCGCTGGCCGCCGGCGAGCGGATGACGCCGCGGCTGGCGCGCCGGCTGCGCGAGGCGGGGCTCGCCGATGTGCTGGCGCCGCCGGAGGAGTTGATCGGCCGCTATTTCGCCCAGGACCTGATCAACGAGGAGACCGGCGAGGTCTATTTCGAGGCCGGCGACGAGATCACCGAGGCGGCGCTTGCGCAGCTGGTCGCAGGCCGGGATCGACGAACTGCCGGTGCTCGACATCGACCTCGTCAGCCGTGGCGTCGACAGCAAGGGACCCTACATCCGCAACACGCTGGCGATCGACAAGAACGCGACGCGCGAGGACGCGCTGATCGACATCTACCGGGTCATGCGTCCGGGCGAGCCGCCGACCCTGGAGACCGCCGAGGCGCTGTTCAACAGCCTGTTCTTCGACTTCGAGCGCTACGATCTGTCGGCGGTCGGCCGGGTCAAGATGAATTCGCGCCTCGGGCTCGATACCGACGACACCGTGCGCGTGCTGCGCAAGGAGGACATCCTGGCGATCCTCAATGTGCTCGTCGATCTGAAGGACGGCCGCGGCGACATCGACGATATCGACCATCTCGGCAACCGCCGGGTGCGCTCGGTCGGCGAGCTGATGGAGAACCAGTACCGGGTCGGCCTGCTGCGCATGGAGCGGGCGATCCGCGAGCGCATGAGCTCGGTCGAGATCGACACCGTGATGCCGCACGATCTGATCAACGCCAAGCCGGCGGCGGCGGCGGTGCGCGAGTTCTTCGGCTCCTCGCAGCTGTCGCAGTTCATGGACCAGACCAACCCGCTCTGCGAGATCACCCACAAGCGGCGCCTGTCGGCGCTGGGCCGGGCGGGCTGACGCGCGAGCGCGCCGGCTTTGAGGTGCGCGACGTGCATCCGACGCATTACGGCCGCATCTGCCCGATCGAGACGCCGGAGGGCCCGAATATCGGGCTGATCAACTCGCTGGCGACCTATGCCCGGGTCAACCAGTACGGCTTTATCGAAAGCCCGTACCGCCAGGTCGTCGACGGCCGCGTCACCGACGAGGTCGTCTATCTCTCGGCGATGGACGAGGGCCGCTACGCGATCGCCCAGGCCAATGTCGAGATCGACGGCGAAGGCCGCATCACCGCCGATCTGACCAACTGCCGCAAGAGCGGCGATTTCGTCATGTGCCGGCCGCAGGAGATCGATCTGATCGACGTTTCGCCGAAGCAGCTGGTCTCGGTCGCCGCGGCGCTGATCCCGTTCCTCGAAAACGACGACGCCAACCGCGCGCTGATGGGCTCCAACATGCAGCGCCAGGCGGTGCCGCTGATCCGCGCCGAGGCGCCGCTCGTCGGCACCGGCATGGAGGAGACGCGTCGCGCGCGATTCGGGGGTCACGATCATCGCCCGGCGCTCGGGCATCGTCGACCAGGTCGACGCGACCCGCATCGTCGATCCGCGCGACCGACGAGACCTCGGCCGCCGCCTCCGGCGTCGACATCTACAATCTGCTGAAGTTCCAGCGCTCGAACCAGAACACCTGCATCAACCAGCGGCCGCTGGTGAAGGTCGGCGACCAGGTGCGGGCCGGCGACATCATCGCCGACGGGCCGTCGACCGAGCTCGGCGAGCTGGCGCTGGGGCGCAACGTGCTGTGCGCGTTCATGCCGTGGAACGGCTACAATTTCGAGGATTCGATCCTGATCTCCGAGCGCATCGTCTCGGACGACGTGTTCACCTCGATCCATATCGAGGAATTCGAGGTGATGGCGCGCGACACCAAGCTCGGCCAGGAGGAGATCACCCGCGACATCCCGAATGTCGGCGAGGAGGCGCTGAAGAACCTCGACGAGGCCGGCATCGTCTATATCGGCGCCGAGGTGAAGCCGGGCGACATCCTGGTCGGCAAGGTGACGCCGAAGGGCGAGTCGCCGATGACGCCGGAAGAAAAGCTGCTGCGCGCGATCTTCGGCGAGAAGGCGTCCGACGTGCGCGACACCTCGCTGCGCCTGCCGCCGGGGGTCTCCGGCACGATCGTCGAGGTGCGCGTGTTCTCGCGCCGCGGCGTCGACAAGGACGAGCGCGCCCTGGCGATCGAGCGCGCCGAGATCGAGCGGCTGGCCAAGGACCGCGACGACGAGCGCGCGATCCTCGAACGCAGCTTTCGCCGCCCGGCTCAAGGAGTTGCTGCTCGGCCAGACCACGGTCGCGCGGCCCGCAAGGCATGAAATCCGGCATCGAGATCACCGAGGAGGTGCTGGGCGAGTACCCGCCCGGCCCTGTGGCGGCAGATCTCGCGTGCGCGACGATGCGCGTATGGCCGACATCGAGGCGCTGAAGAAGCAGATGGACGACGCCGTCGCCGAGCTGACCGCAGCGCTTCGAGAGCAAGGTCGAGAAGCTGCAGCGCGGCGACGAACTGCCGCCCGGCGTGATGAAGATGGTCAAGGTCTTCGTCGCGGTGAAGCGCAAGCTGCAGCCGGGCGACAAGATGGCCGGCCGGCACGGCAACAAGGGCGTCATCTCGCGCATCGTGCCGGTCGAGGACATGCCGTATCTCGAAGACGGCACGCCGGTCGACATCGTGCTGAACCCGCTCGGCGTGCCGAGCCGGATGAATGTCGGGCAGATCCTCGAAACCCATCTCGGCTGGGCCTGCGGCCGGGCTCGGGCGGCGCATCGGCGAGGTGCTCGACGCAGATGCGGCGCGGCGGCGGCGAGGCGACGACAAGCTGCGCCGGCTGCTGGGCGAGATCTATGCCGGCCAGAGACGCGCAGAGATCGAGCGCGCTTGGCGCACGACGAGCTGGTCGAGTTCGCCGGCAATCTGGAGCACGGCGTGCCGATGGCGAGCCCGGTGTTCGACGGCGCGCGCGAGGACGACATCGTCGCCATGCTGGAGCAGGCCGGGCTTCGTCCTCGTCCGGCCAGGTCACGCTGGTCGACGGCCGCACCGGCGAGCCGTTCGACCGCAAGGTCACGGTCGGCTACATCTACATGCTGAAGCTGCACCACCTGGTCGACGACAAGATCCACGCCCGCTCGATCGGGCCGTACAGCCTCGTCACCCAGCAGCCGCTGGGCGGCAAGGCGCAGTTCGGCGGCCAGCGCTTCGGCGAGATGGAGGTGTGGGCGCTCGAGGCCTACGGCTCGGCGTACACCTTGCAAGAGATGCTGACCGTCAAGTCGGACGACGTGTCGGGCCGCACCAAGGTCTACGAGGCGATCGTCCGCGGCGACGACAATTTCGAGGCCGGCATCCCGGAATCCTTCAACGTGCTGGTCAAGGAGCTGCGCTCGCTCGGCCTCAATGTCGAGCTGGAGCAGCGCAACTATTGACCGGATCTGGATGGCGACAGCCCTGTTCGCCTCGCGACATGGCGGGCTTGCAGCCGGCATGACAGCGCGCGCGCAACCGCGGGTCGGCCCACCTACGACCGGGGTTCACAGGTTCAGAAAGGGGTCGTTCATGAACGAGTTGATGAACATCTTCGGGCAGGTCACGCGGGACGCAGAGCTTCGATCAGATCCGCATCTCGATCGCCAGCCCGGAGCGCATCCGCTCCTGGTCGTACGGCGAAATCAAGAAGCCCGAGACGATCAACTACCGGACCTTCAAGCCCGAGCGCGACGGGTTGTTCTGTGCCCGGATCTTTGGGCCGATCAAGGATTACGAATGCCTGTGCGGCAAGTACAAGCGGATGAAGTATCGCGGGATCATCTGCGAGAAATGCGGCGTCGAGGTCACCCTGTCGAAGGTGCGGCGCGACCGCATGGGCCATATCGAGCTGGCCTCGCCGGTGGCGCATATCTGGTTCTTGAAGTCGCTGCCGAGCCGCATCGGTCTGTTGCTCGACATGACCCTCAAGGATCTCGAGCGGGTCCTCTACTTCGAGAATTACGTCGTCATCGAGCCCGGCCTGACCCCGCTGAAGCAGCACCAGCTGCTGAGCGAGGAAGAGTACCTGCAGGCCCAGGACGATTACGGCGAGGACCAGTTCACCGCCTCGATCGGCGCCGAGGCGTTGCGCACGATGCTGTCGGCGATCGATCTCAACGAGGAGCGCGAGCGGCTGCGCGACGAGCTGCGCGACACCAACTCGGAGGCGCGGCGCAAAAAGCTGGTCAAGCGGCTGAAGCTGGTCGAGGCGTTCATCGAGTTGAACAGCCGGCCGGAATGGATGATCCTCGAAGTCGTGCCGGTCATCCCGCCCGAGCTGCGCCCGCTGGTGCCGCTCGATGGCGGCCGGTTCGCCACCTCCGATCTCAACGACCTCTACCGCCGGGTGATCAACCGCAACAACCGGCTGAAGCGGCTCATCGAGCTGCGCGCGCCCGACATCATCGTGCGCAACGAAAAGCGCATGCTGCAAGAGGCGGTCGACGCGCTGTTCGACAACGGCAGGCGCGGCCGGGTCATCACCGGCGCCAACAAACGGCCATTAAAATCGCTGACCGACATGCTCAAGGGCAAGCAGGGCCGGTTCCGCCAGAACCTGTTGGGCAAGCGCGTCGATTATTCGGGCCGCTCGGTGATCGTCGTCGGTCCCGAGGTCAAGCTGCACCAGTGCGGCCTGCCGAAGAAGATGGCGCTCGAATTGTTCAAGCCGTTCATCTATTCGAAGCTCGAACTCTATGGCTTGGCCAGCACGATCAAGGCGGCCAAGCGCATGGTCGAGAAGGAACGGCCGGAGGTGT
>CAVTGB010000081.1:0-112471 GCA_963734125.1 uncultured Alphaproteobacteria bacterium | reverse complement strand
AGGCATCCCCCGCCTCACCCCGCGCCAGCGCAACGAGGCGCGGCGGTTTCACCTCCTGATCGATACGCTCTACGAGGCGCGCACCGTGCTTATCGCGTCGGCCGCGGCGCCGCCCGATGAGATCTATGTCGAGGGCGACGGCGCCTGGGAGTTCCGCCGGACCATCTCGCGACTCCACGAGATGCAGAGCGAGGACTACATCGCCAACCGAGCGTTGTCCTGAGCTTGGAGCGGGAGTGCGGCCTCGCCTTGCCGGATTACCGGTTTCGCGGTAAGACCCGAGGCATCTCGCGCCGTTTGGCGCCACGATCCCCACGAGAGGAGATGCCCATGGCACGCAGGAAGATCGCCCTCGTCGGCGCCGGCCAGATCGGCGGCACCCTCGCTTTGCTCGCCGGTCTGAAGGAGCTGGGCGACGTTGTCATGTTCGATGTCGTCGACGGCGTGCCGCAGGGGAAGGCGCTCGACATCGTCCAGGGTTCCTCGATCGAGGGTTACGACGCTCAGGTCACCGGCACCAACAACTACGCCGACATCAAGGGCGCCGATGTCGTCATCGTCACCGCCGGGGTGCCGCGAAAGCCCGGCATGAGCCGCGATGATCTCATAGGCATCAACACCAAGATCGTCGGCGAAGTCGGCGCGGCGATCCGGACGCACTGCCCGCAGGCTTTTGTCATCACCATCACCAATCCGCTCGACGCGATGGTTTGGGTCATGAAGGAGGCGACCGGGTTCCCCGCCAACCGGGTCGTCGGGATGGCCGGCGTCCTTGACAGCGCGCGGTTCCGCTATTTCCTGGCGGAGGAATTTGGGGTCTCGGTCGAGGATGTGACCGCCTTTGTGCTGGGCGGCCATGGCGACACGATGGTGCCGCTCATTCGCTATTCGACGGTCGCCGGGATTCCGCTCCCCGACCTCGTCAAGATGGGCTGGACCACGCACGAGAAACTCGACGCGATCGTCGCGCGCACCCGCGACGGCGGCGCCGAGATCGTCAATTTCCTCAAGACCGGCTCGGCATTCTACGCCCCGGCGAGCGCCGCGATCGCGATGGCCGAATCCTACCTGCGCGACAAGAAGCGGGTATTGCCCTGCGCCGCCTGGCTGACCGGCCAATACGGGGTCCGCGACCTCTATGTCGGCGTGCCGGTGGTGATCGGCGCCGGCGGCATCGAGCGCATCGTCGAGATCACCCTCGATCCGGCCGAGAAGGCGGCGTTCGACGCATCCTGCGCCGCGGTGAAGGGGCTCGTCGACATCGCCAAGAAGATGCGCGCGGCTCCGGCGGCGGCGGCCCAATGAACATCCACGAATATCAGGCCAAAGAGCTGCTGGCGAAGTTCGGCGTCGCGGTCCCGCCGGGCAAGGTCGCCTATACCGCGGCTGAGGCGGTCGATGCCGCGAAACAGCTCGGTGGCAAGGCGTGGGCGGTCAAGGCGCAGATCCACGCCGGCGGGCGCGGCAAGGCGGGCGGGGTCAAGATAGCGCGCTCGGAGGACGACGTTGCCGCAGCCGCGCGCGCGCTGATCGGGCACACGCTGGTGACCCACCAGACCGGTCCCGAGGGACGCGTGGTGAAGCGGGTCTATGTCGAAGCCGCCTCTGACATCGCTCGCGAACTCTATCTCGCGCTCTCGATCGACCGGCGCCTCGGGCGGGTGACGCTGATCGGAGCGGCCGAAGGCGGCATGGAAATCGAGGAGCTGGCGGAACGGGCGCCCGACAAGATCCTCCGCCTGGCGATCGATCCGGCCGCGGGGTTTTCGCCATTTTTGGCCCGCCGCCTCGCCTTCGATTTCGGTCTGTCGGGCACCCAAATCGGCGCGATGGTCGGCTTTGTCGGCGCGCTCTACCGCGCCTTCACCGATCTCGATGCGGCGCTCGTCGAGATCAACCCGCTGGTCGTGACCGGGGCCGGCGACCTCGTCGCCCTCGACGCCAAGATCGGCTTCGACGACAACGCCCTCTTCCGCCACCCCGAGATCGAGGCTCTGCGCGACGAGGACGAAGAAGACCCGATCGAGCTCGAGGCCGGCAAGCACGCCCTCAATTACGTCAAGCTCGACGGCAACATCGGCTGCATGGTCAACGGCGCGGGCCTGGCGATGGCGACGATGGACATCATCAAGCTGTATGGCGGGAGCCCGGCCAATTTCCTCGATGTCGGCGGCGGCGCGACGAAGGAGCGGGTGACGGTCGCCTTCAAGCTCATCCTGTCGGACCCCAATGTCGAAGCGATCCTCGTCAACATCTTCGGCGGCATCATGCGCTGCGACGTCATCGCCGAGGGCGTCGTGTCGGCAGCGCGCGAAGTCAATCTGCACGTGCCGCTGGTCGTGCGCCTCGAAGGCACCAATGTCGAATTGGGCCGGCGCATCCTCAGCCAATCGAACCTGCCGCTGCT
The DNA here is from genome assembly GCA_963734125.1 of uncultured Alphaproteobacteria bacterium. GTDB lineage: Bacteria > Pseudomonadota > Alphaproteobacteria > ATCC43930 > CGMCC-115725 > DATARH01. Next base: position 110,064 of record CAVTGB010000081.1, on the reverse strand, counting down.
CGCCGCCGACAATTTCGAGGATGCCGCGCGCAAGGTCGTCGCGGCATCCCGGGAGGCGGCGTGATGGCGATCCTCGTCAACGCCCAAACGACGGTCATCTGCCAGGGTTTCACCGGGTCGCAAGGCACCTTCCACTCCGAGCAGGCGATCGCTTACGGAACCCGGATGGTCGGCGGCGTGACCCCGGGCAAGGGCGGCACCAAGCACCTCGATCTGCCGGTCTTCGACACCGTGCACGAGGCGCGCGCCAAGACCGGGGCCACCGCCAGCGTCATCTACGTCCCCCCGCCCTACGCGGCCGATGCGATCCTCGAAGCGGTCGATGCCGGGATAGAGCTGGTCATCTGCATCACCGAAGGCATCCCGGTCCTCGACATGGTCCGCGTCAAGCGCAGCCTCGACGGGTGGAAGGGCCGCCTCATCGGGCCGAACTGCCCGGGCGTCATCACCCCGGGAGAATGCAAGATCGGCATCATGCCGGGCCATATCCACAACCGCGGACGGGTCGGCATCGTCTCGCGCTCGGGCACCTTGACTTACGAGGCGGTGGCCCAGACCACCGCCGCCGGGCTCGGGCAATCGACCTGCGTCGGGATCGGCGGCGACCCGATCCACGGGCTCGAATTCATCGATGTCCTCGAGATGTTCCTCGCCGACGATGAGACGGAAGCCATCGTCATGATCGGCGAAATCGGCGGCACCGCCGAGGAGGAGGCCGCCGACTTCCTGCGCACCCACAGAAAGAAGAAGCCGACGGTCGGCTTTATCGCCGGCGCCGCCGCGCCGCCGGGCCGCCGCATGGGCCACGCCGGGGCGATCATCGCCGGCGGCAAGGGCGGCGCCGCCGACAAGATGGAAGCGCTGCGCCGCGCCGGCGTCACGGTGACCCAATCGCCGGCCGCAATCGGCACGACGATGAAAGAGGTGCTCGGAGGCTAGGGCCCAGCCGCCCGCCAGGTCGCGATAATCCATTGGATGCAAGGTAAAAGGCGCGGAAGGGCTGGGGAATTTAACTTCGGCGCAAGCAATTGATGGCAGGGTCCGTGCCGTTCCGTGAGGTATCGGGCGCCGGAAGATGGGGGCGCGGTTGGCGCGCCGGGCTCGAACTTCTCTCTCGGGATTTTGACCTGGGGCCTAGTCCCCAAAACTCGGAGCTCCTAGGCGGGGACCATGAACACGACGTCGCAGGAATGGGCTGAACTTGAATATTTGAGTGCGCATATCGGCAAATTGTACAGCCGCTATCAGTCGGCCCAAGCGATGGCAACGATCTCGCAGTGCTTCGGCGCGATCAAGGCGATCGAACTGGAAATCGCCGAGACCGCGGCGATGCGCGATGTGCTCGTCGGCCGCCTGAGCGACCGTGTTGCCAGCCACGTCATCGCCGCTTCGGCATCGCCGGCGGCGGCGAGTTCATAATAGGTTCGGCCGGCCGGTTTTTGGTTCCCGGGGGTGCGCATTTGGACGCGGATTTGCGCGCACTCTGGGGTGCGCCGCATCGTAGACCGCCAGCAGGCGCTCGGTTTCAACGCTCGTATAGCGCTGCGTCGTCGACAGGCTGGCGTGGCCGAGAAGCTCCTGGATCGCGCGTAAGTCGCCGCCGGCGCCCAAAAGGTGGGTGGCAAAGCTGTGGCGCAGCGCGTGGGGGGTCGCGGTCTCGGAGAGGCCGAGCGCGCCGCGCAGCTGTTCCATCCGGCGCTGCACGAGGCGCGGGTTGAGCGGACCGCCGCGCGCTCCGACAAAGAGCGGACCGTCGGCGCCAAGCGCATAGGGGCAGGCGGCGAGGTAATCGGCGATCGCCGCGCCGACCGCCGGCAGCACCGGGACCATGCGCTGTTTCTGGCCCTTGCCGGTGATCGTGATCGGCCCCTCTCCCGGCGCCTCGCGGCGCTTCAACCCGAGCGCCTCGGAAATCCGCAGCCCACACCCGTATAGGAGCGTCAGCACCGCGACGTCGCGCTTGGCCTGCCAGAGACTCTTGGTCACACCACTCGCGCCCAAGCCCACCGGCGCGTCGATCATTTCGGCCGCGTCGGCGACCGAAAGCGGTTTGGGCACGCTGTGCGGCAGCTTCGGCGCGCGCAGCACCGCAAGCGCCGGGCTCGACGCCAGGCCGCGGCGTTCGAGAAAGCGTACGAATCCACGCACCACCGACAGCCCGCGCGCGATCGAGGCGCGCTCGACCCGCGCCGCGCGGTCGGCGAGATAGGCGCGGAAATCGGCCGGGCGCAGCCGGCCAAAGGTCGCCAGCTCCGGCGTCTCGCCGAGATGTCCCTTTAGAAAATCGAGAAAGAAGGCGAGATCGCGGCCATAGGCAGCGAGCGTGTGCGGCGAGGCGCGGCGCTCGCCGCCGAGCCAGGCCGCCCACAAGCCGATCGCAGCACGTAGATCCTCCGCGGCGGAAAACCGCGCCAGCGGCACCGGCTGGGGCAGCGAGGGGAAGGGTTTTTCTGCGAGGGCGCGCGTCCCGCGCGTTATCCGGCGCGCGGCGGGTTCAGCCATTGCGCGATGGTGATGCCGAGGGCCCGAGCGAGAAAGTTCAGCATCTCGGTGCCAAGTCCCGGATGAAACCGCCCGGGATGGCGCGTCCCGATGCAGAGGAGCCCAGCCGGGGCGCCGCGGCCAAAACCCAGGCGCAAGAGGGCCTGCGAGCGCACCAGCCCGGCGGCGGCGCCGAACAGCACCGGGTCGGCCGCCGCGTCGACGCGCAACAGCGCGGTGCGCTCCGGGCCGATGAGCGCATCGACCGCGCCCTCCTTCAACAGCTGGATGCCGTGCAGAGTGAGCCGACCCGCCGGGGCCGCCGTGCTTTCGACCCCGATCATGACGATGTCGACACCGAGGAGCACGGCGAGGTCTGTCGTCACGGTCTGTAAGAGCTGCTCGAAGCTGGCGGCGGCCAGGATCGCGATCACCGCCTTGTGCACCCGGCCCTGGCTTGCCAGATTGCCGCGGCTGGCGGCAATCAGGGTACGGTGCTCGAGATTGACGCGCGCCAGGTCGCGACGCAGCCGCTCGATCTGAAAATGCTGGAAATCGGCGACATCCTCGCCAATCTCGCGGGTGGGTGCGCGCAGGAAGCGCAGCGCCTCGGGGTGAGCATCGAGAAAGTCGGGGTGCCGGCGCAGCCAGGCGACGATCTCGCGGCCGCCGATCTCATCCGGCAATTTGGCTGCCGCGGCGCCGTCGCGCTCTCTGTCCGGCTTGTCGCGCGGCAGGTCGGCCACCGCTACACCCTCGTCCCGGCCGGGAGCGGCGGGCGCACAACGAGCAGGGCGGGGCACCGGGTGATCATGGAATGAGTGTAGCGATGCCCGATAGCCGTGCCAACAGCGCCGCGGGAGCCGGCTGGGACAGCCATCGGCCGCCTCGCGGATCGACGGTGCCGGTGATGCTGCCGTTGCCGCTGCCCGCGCCGCTCGATTACCTTGTGCCGGAGGGCGCGGCGGTTCCGGAGCCCGGCAGCTTTGTCCGCGTCGGCCTCGGGTCGCGGCGCGTGATCGGCGTGGTGTGGGACCAGAGGATCGGGGAATCGGGCGAAGAATCGGGATCCGGGATCCCGATCGAGCGGCTGAAGCCGATCCTCGACATTCTGCCGACGCCGCGGCTGCGGCCGGAACTGCGCCATTTTGTCGAGCGCGTCGCCCTCTACACGCTCAGCCCGCCAGGCGCCGTCTTGCGCATGGCGATGAGTGTCGAGGAGGCGCTGCTGCCGCCCCCGCCGCGCCGGGTCTGCGCCGCCACCCCGACGTGTCTCGCCGCTCTCGACGACCCCGCCGCCGAAAAAAAGCTCACTCCTGCGCGCCGGCGCGTCCTAGACACCCTGCGCGACGGTTCGGCCTGGTCGATTGCCGACATTGCCAGGCGGGCAGCCTGCGGCGCGGCAGTGGTGCGCGGGCTCGTTCAGGCCGGTTATCTTGCCGAGAGGCTGCTGCCGGGGGAGCCTGCGCCAATGCCCCCTGGTACGTGGGCCGCCGCGGGGCCGCCGCTGTCGCCCGACCAGGCGCGGGCGGCGAGCCGCCTCGTTGCGCGCACCACCGCGGGCGGCTTCAGCGTCACGGTGCTCGATGGGGTCACCGGATCGGGCAAGACCGAGACCTATTTCGCCGCGATCGCCGCGGCGCTCACCGCCGGCGGCCAGGTTTTGGTCCTGTTGCCCGAGATCGCGCTCGGGGCGCAATGGCTCGACCGGTTCCGCCGCCGCTTTGGCGCGATGCCGGTCGAATGGCATTCCGACGTGTCGCAGACCCAGCGGCGCGAAGCGTGGCGGGCGGTCGCCTCGGGCCGCGCGAAGATCGTCGTCGGCGCGCGCTCGGCCCTCTTTCTGCCGTTCCCCGAACTCGGCCTCATCATCGTCGACGAGGAGCACGACCCCTCCTACAAACAGGAGGACGGGGTGTGTTACCAGGCCCGCGACATGGCGGTGCTGCGCGCGTCGCTCGCGCCCATCCCGATCGTCCTCGTGTCGGCGACCCCTTCCTTGGAAACCGTGGTTAACCTCGCGCGCGGCCGCTACGAGCGGGTGCATCTGCCGCGCCGCCACGCCGAGGCGAGCCTGCCCGAGATCGCGCTCGTCGATATGAGGAAGGAGCGGGTCGAACCCCGGCGGTTCCTCTCCGCGCCGCTGGTGGAGGCCCTCGGGGCGACGCTGGCGGCCGGCGAGCAGTCCCTCTTGTTTCTCAACCGGCGCGGCTATGCGCCCCTGACCTTGTGCCGCGCCTGCGGGTACCGGATGCAATGCCCGAGTTGCACCGCCTGGCTGGTCGAGCACCGCTTTACCGGGCAGCTACTGTGCCACCATTGCGGCTACGCGATGCGGGTGCCGGCGCTCTGCCCGGAATGCCTGACCGCCGGAACCCTGGTTCCGTGCGGGCCGGGGGTCGAACGATTGAAGGAGGAGATGGCCGCGCGGTTTCCGGAGGCGCGCATCGCGCTGATGGTCAGTGACCTGCTGACTGGCCCGCGCGCCGCGGCGCAACTCGCCGACGACATGGTCCTGCAGCGCTACGATGTGCTGATCGGCACCCAGATCGTCGCCAAGGGCCATCATTTTCCGATGCTGACGCTGGTTGGCGTCGTCGATGCCGATCTCGGCCTCAGTGGCGGCGATCTGCGCGCGGCCGAGCGGACCTATCAGCTGCTCCACCAGGTCGCCGGGCGTGCCGGGCGGGCCGAGCGGCCGGGCCGCGTGCTGATCCAGACCTATATGCCCGATTCCCCGGTGATGGTGGCGCTCGCCGCCGGCGACCGCGACGGCTTTCTGGCGGCCGAAGCGAATGCGCGCCGCGCCGCGGGACTGCCGCCGTTCGGGCGTCTCGCCGCCCTCATCGTCAGTGCCCCCGATCCCGATGTGGCCGATTTCGCGGCTCGCGCCCTCGCCCGCGCCGCACCGCACCTGCCGGGCGTCGAGGTGCTCGGCCCCGCCCCCGCGCCGCTCGCGATCCTGCGGCGGCGCCACCGCAGGCGCTTTCTCGTCAAGGCCGAACGCCGGGTCAACCTGCAGGCGGTGCTGCGCGAGTGGCTCGGGCGCGTCCGCCTCGCCGGCTCCGCCCGCCTCCAGGTCGATATCGACCCCTACAGCTTCCTATAGTCACGGCTGCGCCGGGCGAAAGCGGCGGTAGGCGTAGCCGAAGCCGACCAGCGTCGCCGCCGAGGCCGAGGAAGGAGAGGGCGCGCAAGACGCCGCTCAATTGGTCCATGTCGGAGAGAAATACCTTGGCGACGACGATGCCGATGCCGAGGAGCCCGGCCCGGCGCAGCCAGCGGTTGCGCCAGATGAGGCCGCCGGCAAACCCGGCGCCGGCAAAGGCCAGCCAGGCTACTGAATAGGTGTACCATTCAGCCTCGGTGCTGCTCCGGAACAGCTCCACATTGCCGTGGAAGACGTGCTGGATCTCCAGCGTGATCCAGGCGAAGGCGTAGGCCGCGGCGAGGACCCGCGCGATCGTGCGAAGTACCGGCCGCGCCCGGATCAGCCAGGCGATCGTCGCGTAGATCACCGCCGGGGCCGCGTCGGCGAGGAGGAGCGCGTCGACGATCGCCAGGTTCCCGACCCGCACTCCGAACAGCAGCATGACCGGCTGCCACAGGAGCGCGACAAAGGTCGTCACCGCCAGCAGCAGCCAGCCGCCCCGGCGCAGCACCGGACGCTGTCGGCGCCCGCCCACCGCGAGGAGGACGCCGGCGAAGGTGAGCCACAGCCCGATAAGTGCCGCCCCGGCGCCAAAATCCTCGAGCGGAAAGGTTCTCAGATCGCCGTAGATCGCGTGGGTCAGCTCGAGCGACAGCAGCAATAAGGAAAAGACGGCACTGCCGGCTTCGAGCACCGCGACGAGAAGATCGTCGCGGCTTTGGCCGAACTGCCGGGTGGCGGCGATGAACGCGGCGGCCGGGATGCCGTAGCCGTAAAGCAGCCAGTTGAAGATCGGCGTCGACCCGATCGGGTAACTGAGGACGTAGGGGTTGAAGACCAGCCGAACCAGCACGACGAGGGCGACCCCGAGCGCCAGCCGGCGCAACATGGGCAAGCGGATGCGGCCTTCGACCCAGCCGATCGCCGGCAAGTGGAGCGCCAGGGCGACCGTCAGCCATGCGTCGCCCAGCGCCAGGGTCGCGGCGAAGATCGTGCTGCCGAGGACGCCAATCGCATAGGCGGCGAGCGCCTTCTCGATCTCAATGCCTTGGTTGCGCCGCCTGGCCACCGAGGCGGCGGCCGAGTTCGAGACCCGCCAGCACCAGGGCGGTCAGGGTCCAGGCGACGTCGAGCTCAAATTTCTGCAGCCGCCAGTAGGCGATGACGAGGACGAGGAGCGGCACCGAGGCGGACAGCGCCGCCCAGCGGCCGGGGTGCGCGACCCGCGTCAGTACGGCAAACCCGCCGCCGCCGAGGATCAGGGTGAAGAGGGTCGCGGCGATGGAAAAATCGGCGACGTGATCGGTCTCGATCTTGAAGACCCAGAGGCTCATCTCAGGGATCGGCAGCGGCAGGTTCCAGCTGGCGAGGAGCGCCAGCGCGAGCACGCCGGCCACCGCGATGACATCGTCGAGCTGGCTGTCGCGGTAGGCGAGCCCGAGGAGGCCAATCGCGACGAGGATTGCGGCGCCGACGCTGGTGTCGCTGAACCCATCGGCATTCGCGAGCGCGAGGAGGCCGTAGGCGATCGCCCAGAAGGCGACGCGCGTCACCGCGCGCACCATCGGGGTGTCGGCGATGCCGGCGAGGAAGTCGACCGACGGGATGCCGCGGCGGAACGCGACGAAAAGGCCGAACTGAACGAGGAGATAAACGGCGACGACCGGGCTCTCGACCGCGTGGGGCGTCGCCAACCACAGCATCTCCCACAGAAGCGCGCCCGCGAGCGACGGCCAAGCCAGCCACCACCATTCGCGAAACCGCAAGAGCGCGAGCGAGGCGGCCGTCACGATGCTGAGATAGGCGAAGAGCGGCAGCGCCTGCGGGGCGTTGCTGGTGACTAAGAGCGGCACGACGAACGCGCCGATTAGGCCGAGCGCGGCGACAAGGGGTCCGTACTGCAGCGACTGCAGAACGGTCGCGCCGGCGGTCGCGGCGAGGAGCGGAAAGGCCAGCCCGGCGGGGAGAAACCCGTAGAGCGCATGCGCCGCGTAGAGGCTGGCAAAGACCGTCGCGGCACCGGCCGCGGCGAGCGCCTGCGGCACATAGGAAGCGCCGCCCGCTGCTGCGTCCTCGGCCGGCTCGCGGCGCCGCACCCACTCCGCCGCGGCCGACAAGCCGACGCCGAGGAGGACCCCGAGAATGACCCGCACCAGCGGCGTCAACAGACCCTGATCGATCGACAGCTTGACGAGAAAGGCGCCGCCGAGCGCCATCGCGGCGCCGCCAACCCACACCAGCCAATGCTCGACCAGGAGCTGTTCCCAGCCGCGTCCCGGCAGGGTAGGCGGGGGCGGGGGCGGGGGCGGCGCGGGGACTCCCGGTTCCTCGGGAATCGTGAAGGGTTCCTGCGGAGCCGCGCTGGTTTCGTCGTGCGCGGTGGGCGGTTCGGCGGGAGAAGCGGGCGGTTCCATCACGGCCGGGGCGACCGGCTCGCTCGGCGGCGCGACCTGGCTCGGCGAGGCTGCCTCGCTCAGCGATGGCGCGGCCTCGTCGAGGCGCTCGGCCAGCCGCAGCACGCGTGTATCGAGGATCGCGAATTTCTCGGTCAACAGGACGAACTGCGCGCGCAGCCGGCCCAAATCCACGACAGCCTTCAGCGCAATCACCAGCGCCGCCACCAGCCCTACCGTGAAACCGGGGTAAACATCATCCCAATCCATGCCCAAACCCTCCGGGCCCGGCTGTCGCGCGAGCGGCGAGCGGTGCGCACGAGCCTTGCATCAAAGTCGTTATGATCATATAATAAGTGAACGTTCACTCACAAGGATAATTTTCATCGTGCGCTCGATCCGTACCGGGGCGATTGGGGTCCGGGCGACAGGAGTTAAACCAAAGGTCGACCGCGCGGCGCTTGACCTGTTTGCCGCAAACGGGGTCGACGGCGTCTCGATCGGCGAGATCGCGGCCGCCGCCGGGGTATCGCAAGGGGCGCTCTACCGGCACTACCCGAGCAAGGATGAGCTCGCCTGGGCCCTGTTCTCCGCCGCCTATCTGCACACCGGCGCCGAACTCGATGAGATCGCCGCGCGCTCTCCAACGTTCCGCCCGCGGGTCGGCGCGATGGTCGAGCATTTTTGCGCCCTCTTTGACACGGACCCCGCCCTCTTCCGCTTCATGCTGATCACCCAGCACGGGTTCCTGCCGCGTGTCCGCCCGGAACAACGCACTCCGGTCGATGCCGTCGCCGACATCGTCGGGGCGGCCGTTCGGGCCGGCGAGGTCGCGGACCTCGACCCGCTCGCCGGTGCTGCGGCGATCCTCGGGGTCATCCTGCAGACCGCGGTCTTTCACATCTATGGGCGGCTGGAGGGCGCCCTCGGCCCGCGTGCGCCAGGCCTCGCGCGCGCCGCGATCGCCGCCGTCGCAGCGCTCGGGCAAACCCGGACGTAACCCCTCAGGGGCATCGCATAGGGAAGCCCTCCCCCTCGATGGGGGAGGAGTTGGGTGGGGGTGATGCCGCCTCTCTCCCCATTTCCGGGCACCCAGCGCGGCCAGTGCACCCCCACCCCTGCCCTCCCCCATCGAGGGGGAGGGAGAGGCGAGCCATATGCGATACCCCGGGGCTCATCCCGGGCTCGTTCCTGCCGGCGGGTTGCGTGGGGTCCGCCAAGTATGTTACCAACCACGCGGATTTCGTGGGGTCCGGCGGCTCCGAGCGTGTAGTTGCGCCGAGATCCCCCAGAGGCTGCGAGTTGTCGCGACCGTCCTCCCGCCGGCGCGCTGATTGGGGACCCAATTCCATTGGCTGAAGCGACGGGCACGTCCGGCCTGGCTGAACGTTACGCGGCCGCGCTCTTCGAGCTGGCCGACGAGCGCCATGCCCTCGATGCCGTCGCCGGCGATTTGCGCGAATTGCGCGCGATGCTGCAGCGGAGCAGCGATCTGGCGCGCCTCATAAAGAGCCCGGTGGTGTCGCGCGAGGAGCAGGGCAAAGCCATCGCCGTGCTTGGCGAGCACGCCGGCCTCGGCGACCTGACCCGCGATTTTCTCGGGGTCGTCGCGCGCAACCGGCGGCTCTTCGCCGTGCCGGCGATGATGGAGGCGTATCTGAAGAAGCTCGCCGAGCGGCGCGGCGAGGTCACCGCCGAGATCACCGTCGCGCAGCCGCTGGGCGAGGCGCGCGAGGCCGCGCTCGTCGAGCAGCTGCGCCGTGCGATGGGCGCGCGCGTGACCCTCGACATCCGCGTCGACAAGGGGCTCCTCGGCGGGATGATCGTCAAGATCGGCTCGCGGATGGTCGACGCCTCGTTGAACAGTCGCCTGCAGCGCCTGCGGCTGGCGATGAAGGCGACCGGGTAGTTCCCATTCTCCGTCATGGCCGGGCTTGGACTCGGCCATCCACGTGGATCCCCGGGTCAAGCCCGGGGATGACGAAAGAGGAGAGGTGAAGGAAGAGAGATGGAAATTCGTGCCGCGGAAATTTCCGCGATCCTGAAGCAGCAGATCGCCGGGTTCGGCAGCGAAGCCGACGTCGCCGAAGTCGGCCAGGTGCTCTCGGTCGGCGACGGCATCGCCCGGGTCTATGGGCTCGACCAGGTCCAGGCCGGCGAAATGGTCGAGTTCCCCAACGGGATGAAGGGCATGGCCCTCAATCTCGAAAGCGACAATGTGGGCGTCGTCATCTTCGGCGACGACAGCGGCATCGGCGAGGGCGACACCGTGAAGCGCACCGGCGCCATCGTCGATGTGCCGGTCGGGCGCGGGCTGTTGGGCCGGGTCGTCGACGCGCTCGGCGAGCCGATCGACGGCAAGGGGCCGCTCGTCGATGTCACCCGCACCCGGGTCGAGGTCAAGGCGCCGGGGATCGTGCCGCGCAAATCGGTGCATGAGCCGGTGCAGACCGGATTGAAGGCGATCGACGCCCTGGTGCCGATCGGGCGCGGCCAGCGCGAACTCATTATCGGCGACCGCCAGACCGGGAAGACCGCGCTGGCGATCGACACGATCCTCAACCAACGCCAGGTCAATGCCGGCACCGACGAATTGAAGAAGCTCTACTGCATCTACGTCGCGATCGGCCAGAAGCGCTCGACCGTCGCGCAGATCGTCAAGACGCTGCAGGATTATGGAGCACTCGACTATTCGATCGTCGTGGCGGCGACCGCCTCGGAGCCGGCGCCCTTGCAGTTCCTCGCGCCCTATGCCGGCTGCGCGATGGGCGAATATTTCCGCGACAATGGCATGCACGCGCTGATGGTTTACGACGATCTGTCGAAGCACGCCGTCGCCTATCGCCAGATGTCCTTACTGCTGCGCCGCCCGCCGGGGCGCGAAGCCTATCCGGGCGATGTGTTCTATCTGCATTCGCGGCTTTTGGAGCGCGCCGCCAAGATGAACGACGAGCACGGCGCCGGCTCCTTGACCGCATTGCCGGTCATCGAGACCCAGGCGGGCGATGTTGCCGCCTACATCCCAACCAATGTCATCTCGATCACCGACGGGCAGATCTTTCTCGAGACCGATCTCTTCTATCGCGGCATCCGCCCGGCCATCAATGTCGGCCTCTCGGTCAGCCGGGTCGGCTCGGCGGCGCAGATCCGGGCGATGAAGCAGGTCGCCGGGCGCATCAAACTGGAGCTCGCGCAATACCGCGAGATGGCGGCGTTCTCGCAATTTGCTTCCGACCTCGACGCGGCGACGCAGCGCTTGCTCGCACGCGGCTCGCGCTTGACCGAGCTCCTGAAGCAGGCGCAATTCTCGCCGGTGCCGGTCGAGGAGCAGGTGGTGGGGATCTTTGCCGGCACCCGCGGCTATCTCGACCGGGTCGGTGTCGACGATGTCGGCCGCTTCGAAGCGCTGATGCTGGGCGATCTTCGCGCCAAACATCCCGAGCTTCTGGACGCGATCCGCAATGAGAGCGAGATCTCGGCGGTGACCGAAAAGGGCCTCTCCGAGTTCTTCGACGGCTTCGCCCGGACCTTTGCCTAGATGCCCACGCTGAAAGAGCTGCGGGTCCGCATCCGCAGCGTCCGCTCAACCCAAAAGATCACCGCGGCGATGAAAATGGTCGCCGCCTCGCGCCTGCGCCGCGCCCAGGAGCAGGCCGAGGCCGCGCGGCCCTATGCCCAGCGGATGGAGCGGGTGTTGTCCTCGCTCGCCGCCGGGATGGCCGGGCAGCCGGGCGCCCCGCCGCTTCTCGCCGGCACCGGCAGGGACGACGTCCATCTCCTCGTCGTCGCGACCTCCGACCGCGGGCTCGCCGGCGGCTTCAACACCTCGATCCTGCGCGAGGCGCGCCGCCAGATCCGCGAACTCGACAACGCCGGCAAGACCGTCAAGGTTCTGACGATCGGGCGGAAGGGGCGCGACAGCCTGCGCCGCGACTATGGGCGCCTCATTCACGACAGCCTGACCGAAATCGGCCGCCGCCGGGTGTCCTATGAGGAGGCGCGCGACGTCTCGGAGCGGCTTCTCGCGCTCTACCAGGCGGGCGAATTCGATGTCTGCACGATCGTCTTCAACCGCTTCCGCTCGGCGATGACCCAGATCGTCACGGTGCAGCAGTTGATCCCGTTCTCACCACCCTCGGGCGCGGCCGACACCGCGGCAACCGCGCTCGCCGGCGCGGTTTACGAATTCGAACCGTCGGAAGAAGAGATCCTGGCCGAGCTCCTGCCCAACAACCTTGCGGTGCAGATCTATACCGCGCTCCTCGAAAACGCCGCCAGCGAGCAGGGCGCGCGGATGACCGCGATGGACAATGCGACACGCAACGCCGGCGAGATGATCGACCGCCTGACGATGAACTACAACCGCACCCGCCAAGCGGTTATCACCAAGGAACTGATCGAGATCATCTCCGGCGCCGAGGCGCTATGATGATCGGGATGCACCGCCGCCAACATCCGTTCGTGGCCGGACTTGGTCCGGCCATCCACGAGATACTGGCAGCGGGGCTCGCTTTCTCGTGGATACCCGGGCCAAGCCCGGGCAAGACGATTGTATTGAGAGTTTGGATTTAGTCGGGCGCTGAGGCGTCCGCGGCAACAGGGCGAGAACATGGCAACCAGCATGACACGAAACAATGTCGGGACGATCGCCCAGATCATCGGCGCGGTCGTCGATGTCCGCTTCGAGGGCGAATTGCCGCCGATCCTGACCGCGCTCCATGTCGATCACGCCGGGCGCACGCTGGTCCTCGAAGTCGCCCAGCATTTGGGCGAGAACATCGTGCGCACGGTGGCGATGGATACAACGGACGGCCTGGTGCGCGGCGCCGCGGTCGTCGATTCCGGCAGCCCGATCATGATGCCGGTCGGCCCGGAGACCCTGGGGCGGATCCTTAACGTCGTCGGCGAGCCGGTCGACGAGCGCGGCCCCGTCAACACCAACCGCCGCATGCCGATCCATCGCGCGGCGCCCGAATTCATCGAGCAGTCGACCGAAGCGGAGATCCTCGTCACCGGGATCAAGGTCGTCGATCTGTTGGCGCCCTACGCCAAGGGCGGCAAGGTGGGCCTCTTCGGCGGCGCCGGGGTCGGCAAGACCGTCATCATCATGGAGCTGATCAACAACATCGCCAAGGCGCACGGCGGCTATTCGGTATTCGCCGGGGTCGGCGAGCGCACCCGCGAGGGCAACGACCTCTATCACGAGATGATGGAATCCGGGGTCATCGTGGCCGACGGCCCGGGGTCCAAGGCGGCGCTGGTCTACGGCCAGATGAATGAGCCGCCCGGCGCGCGCGCCCGGGTCGGGCTCTCGGGCCTGACCTTGGCCGAATATTTTCGCGACGAAGAGGGGCAAGACGTCCTCTTCTTTGTCGACAACATCTTCCGTTTTACCCAGGCAGGCTCGGAAGTCTCCGCCCTCCTCGGGCGCATCCCCTCGGCGGTCGGCTATCAGCCGACCTTGGCGACCGACATGGGCGCGCTGCAGGAGCGCATCACCACGACGAAGAAGGGTTCGATCACCTCGGTCCAGGCGATCTATGTGCCGGCCGACGATCTGACCGACCCGGCGCCGGCGACCTTGTTCGCCCATCTCGACGCGACGACGGTCCTCTCGCGCCAGATTGCCGAGCTCGGCATCTATCCCGCGGTCGATCCGCTCGATTCAACCTCGCGCATGCTTGATCCGAGGGTCGTCGGCGACGAGCATTACCAGATCGCCCGCGACGTCCAGCGCGTGCTGCAGACCTACAAATCGCTGCAGGACATCATCGCGATCCTCGGCATGGACGAACTGTCGGAAGACGACAAGCTGACCGTCGCCCGGGCCCGCAAGATCCAGCGCTTCCTGTCGCAGCCGTTCCATGTCGCCGAAGTCTTCACCGGAACCCCGGGCGTCTTCGTCAACCTCGAAGACACCATCAAGGGCTTCAAGGGGATCGTCGCCGGCGACTATGACGAAATGCCCGAAGCCTCCTTCTACATGGTCGGCACGATCGAGGAGGCCGTCGACAAGGCGAAGAAGATGGCCGCGGAAGCGGCGTGATGCCCGCGCTTTTGACTGTGTCCCCGGCGCAGGCCGGGGCCTATCGTCCCGCCAATTCGAACGCGGCGGGATGGATCCCGGCCTGCGCCGGGATCGCGACACTTTTTGGGTGAAACATGGCCGATCGCATCCCGTTCGAACTGGTGACGCCGGAGCGCCTGATCCTCTCGATCGAGGTCGAGATGGTGGTGGTGCCGGGAAGCGAAGGAAATTTCGGCGTCCTGCCCGGCCACGCGCCGCTGATTTCGACGATCCGCCCGGGCACGGTCGACATCTATGAGGGCCGCGCGGTGACCGATCGCATCTTCGTCGTCGGCGGCATTGCCGAGGTGACGCCGGAGCGCTGCACCGTGCTCGCCGACGAGGCGATGGCGCCCGATTCGCTCGACCGCTCCGCGCTCGACCATGAACTGACCGAAGTCGAAGGCAACCTGCCGAGCTTGCGCGAACAGGTTGCGCGCGCCACCGGCACCGAGCGCGAGCGCCTCCTCATTGAACTGCGCCGCCTCGAACGCCAGCAAACCGTCGCCCGCGCCAAGCTCCAGGCCCTCGTCGAAATTTCGCATTGAACTCCGCCCGGTCATTGCCCATGAAGCGACGCAAACCCACTGAGATTGCTTCGATCCGCTCGCGATGACATAAAGTCGCCCGGCATCGCCGGAGGGGCGGCATTGGGCTCGTGGACGCTCGACGATATTCCCTGGGACCGCTTTGATAGGGCGAAGCTCGATCCCGAGATCGTCCGCATCGTCAAGGCGGCGGCGCTGGTCGAGCACAACGGCGCGGCCTATGCCCATCATCTCGCGCGGATTTTCGCCGACGATCCGGAATTCCAGGAAACCGCGCGGCGCTGGGGCGAGGAAGAGACCCAGCACGGTCGGGCGCTGGCGCGCTGGGCCCGGCTCGCCGACCCCGAATTCGATTTCGACCGGGCGCTTGCCCGATTTGCCGCCGGTTACCGGGTCGATTTCGACACCGCCCGCTCGCGCCGCGGCTCGCGCGCTGGCGAGATGGTGGCGCGCTGCATCGTCGAGATTGGCACCAGCGCCTATTATACGGCGCTGCGTGAGGCCGCGCAGGAGCCGGTTTTGCGGGAAATCTGCCGTCATATCGCCGCCGACGAATTACGCCACTACCGCCTCTTCTACAAGAACCTCGACCGCTGCCTAGTGGTGGAGCGGCTCGGGCGCCTGGCACGTCTGCACATCGCGCTCGGCCGGGTTGCCGAGGCGCGCGACGACGAACTGGCTTATGCCTATTACGCCGCCAATGAAAACGAGCGTTCTTATGACCGGCGGCGCAACACCCGGGCCTATGCGCGGCGCGCCTTTGCGCTCTACCGGCCGCACCATGTCGAGCGCGGTGTGGCGATGCTGTTGAAGGCGGCCGGGCTGACGCCGAACGGGCGGCTCGGCCGCCTCGCCAGCCGCCTTGCCTGGCGGGCGATCAGCTATCGCGCCGCGCGGCTGGCCAAGACCGCGGCCTGAGCCCGGGCGCTCCGGGTGTGATGGCGACGACCGCCTCACCGATTGCCGGGTTCCTGCTACTGCTCGGTCTCGGATTTTTCTTCGGCCTCGCCTTCGAGGAGTTCCACGCCCAGGGCGGGCAGGCGCGGCCGGGCGGCGTGCGCAGCTTCCCGCTGTTGGCGCTGGCGGGAGCGCTCCTCTATCGGCTCGACACCCCGCATCTCTTGCCGCTCAGCGTCGGCCTCCTCGTGCTCGGGGCGTGGCTGACCTGCTATTACTGGCAGCACGTCGAGGAGATCGACCCGGAAGGCCGCCCGAATGTCGGGCTGATGGTGCCGATCTGCAACGTCCTGGCCTATCTCCTGGGGCCGATCGCGCTGGCCGAGCCGCCGTGGATGTCGATCGGCGTCGCGGTCGCGGCGGTGCTGCTCTTGACCGCCCGCGACAAGCTGCACCGCTTGGCGCGCGGCATCGAGGTCGGTGAATTCGTCACCGCCGGGAAGTTCCTGATCCTCACCGGGCTGGTGCTGCCGTTTCTGCCGAACGAGCCGGTGACGCGCCTGACCGAGATCACGCCGCATCAGGTGTGGCTGGCGGTCCTTGCGGTGACCACGGTTTCCTATGCGAGCTATCTCTTGCAGCGCTATGTGGCCCCGCCGGGCGCCGGCCTCTGGGTTGCGGTGCTCGGCGGACTCTACTCCTCGACCGCGACGACGGTGATCCTGGCGAAGCGCGCCCGCGCCGAACCGGCGATGCTGCGCCAGGCGCAAACCGGCATCATGCTGGCGACATCGGTCATGTATGTGCGCCTGTTGATCATCGTCGCGGTGTTCGACCTGCCGCTCGCCCGCGCCCTGGCGCCGACGCTGTTGGCGCTGGCGGTCGTCGGCCTGGCGCTGGCCGGGCTGTGGTACTGGTTGCGTCCCGCGCCGCCCGCAACCCAGGCGACCGTGGAAGCGCCCGCCAACCCACTGGAACTCAGCGCCGCGTTCGTCTTCGCCGCGCTCTTTGTGGTGATCTCGCTCGCCGCTTCCTGGGTGCGCAGCCAGTTCGGCGAAGGCGGCCTCTTCGGGTTGGCGGCGATCGTCGGGTTTGCCGATATCGATCCGTTCGTGCTCAGCATCGCGGCCGGTGGCGCGGAGCCGTTGGCCGGCGGCACGGCGACGCTGTCGGCCGCCGCCGGAGCCGCCGCCATCCTGATCGCCGCGGCGTCGAACAATGTGCTGAAGGCCGCCTATGCCGGGGCGTTCGCCGGCGGGCGCGTCGCCGCCGCGCCGGCCGCGGTGCTCGCTCTCCTGGCGCTCGGCGGCCTCGGCGCGGCGTGGTGGATCGCAGCCGGCATCGCCGGTTAGCCGAACCCGCCCGATCAGCCGGCCAGAGACCCGTCATCGAGCCGGGATTCGTCAAAGGCAAAGACGATCGCCGGGTCGAAAACCAGGAGGTCCGCGCTCCTTCTTCCGGTACTGGCAGGTGCGCCAAGAGGTGGCGGATCAGGTTCAGGCGCGCCCGATGCTTGTCGCCCGCCCGGACGATATGCCAGGGCGCATGGGGCGAATGGGTGCGGCGCAGCATCTCGTCGCGAGCCCGCGTGTAGTCGTCCCAATGCTTCAGCGCCACCTTGTCGATGGGGCTGGTCTTCCACTGGGTCAAGCGGGTCGTGCCGGCGTTCCTTCAGGCGCCGTGCCTGCTCTTCCCGGTCGATGTCGAGATAGTATTTGAACAACTGGATCCCGGAATTGACCAGCATCCGCTCGAAGATCGGCGCGTCGGCGAGAAAGATCTCGGTTTCCGCCTCGCTGCAAAACCCCATCACCCGCTCGACCCCGGCCCGGTTGTACCAGGAACGGTTGAACAACACGAACTCCGCAGCCGCCGGCAGATGGGCGACGTAGCGCTGGTAATACCACATCGTCTGTTGTCGGCCGGTCGGGGCCGGCAGGGCGACGATGCGGGTTTCGCGGGGGCTGAGATGCTCGGCGATATGCTTGATCACCCCGTCCTTGCCCGCGGCGTCGCGGCCCTCGATCACCACCGCGATGCGCTCGCCGCGGTCGATCAGGTGACGCTGGAACTTGACCAGTTCGACCTGCAGGTCGTGCAGGCTCCGGCGGTAGCTATGCTCGGCCTCTTCGCCGTCCGAGCCGGTCTTGCTCATGCCTTCTCCCTACGTGTGGCGCGACGGGGCCGCTCGAAGACCGATAGATATATCAAGAAGAGCCCCTATGTTCGCGCTCATGGATGCGCGACGCGGGCTCGTTGACGAATTCGCCATCGCCACCGCGCTTCTGACCCGCCTGCCGGTCGGCGTGGCGGTGCCCGCCGACGGAGCGATCGCCGCTTCGGGCTGGGCGTTTCCGCTGGTCGGCGCCGGCATCGGCGCGCTCGCCGCGCTCGCCTTTCTCGCCGCCGAGTTGTTGGGTTGCGCCGCAGCGCCGGCGGCGCTGATCGGGGTCGCCGCCGGCCTTGGCGTCACCGGCGCCTTTCATGAGGATGGTCTCGCCGATACCGCCGACGGCTTTGGCGGCGGCAGCACCCGCGAGGACAAGCTCAGGGTCATGCGCGACAGCCGGCACGGCACCTTCGGCGTGATCGCGCTCGTCCTCAGCATCGGGCTGCGCGCCGCCGCGCTCGGCACGATCGGTGAGCCGATCCACGCCGGCCTTGCGCTCGTCGCCGCGCATGCCGCCTCGCGCGGGGCGCTGCCGGCGCTGATGCGAACGCTCGCCCCGGCGCGCGCCGACGGGCTCGGTGCCACTGCCGGCCGGCCGAGCCTTGCCGTCGCGATCATCGCCGCCGGGTTCGGCGGCACGATCGCGCTCGCGCTCTTGGGACCGGGAACGGGTGCGATCGCGCTCGCTTTGAGCGGCGTCGCCCTCGTGCTCGCCGCGATGCTTGCGCGACATCAGATCGGCGGCTACACCGGCGATGTTCTCGGCTTTTTTCAGCAGATCGGAGAAATCGTCATGCTGCTTGCGGCGGCCGCGCGATGAGCCAAGCTTCGCCCTTCGGCGCCGGGATGATCGGCACCGGCAATACCGGAGCGGCCGCGACAACGACGCGCTTCTGGTGGGTGCGGCACGCGCCCGTAGACCATGACGGGCGCATCTACGGCCAGAAGGACATGCCGTGCGACTGTACCGACAGCGCGGTTTTCGCCGGCCTCGCGCGGCAATTGCCGCGTAATGCGGCGTGGGTGACGAGCGACCTGCGCCGCACCCACGAAACCGCGCAAGCGATCGTGCGCGCCGGACTGACCGGTCCCGACCCGATCCCCGGCCCCGAAGCGGCCGCGATCCCCGACCTTGCCGAGCAGAATTTCGGCGATTGGCAGGGGCTGACCTATGACGAGCTGCACCGCTCGCGCGGCGGCGTCTTTCATCGCTTCTGGCATGCCCCGGCGCACGAGCGGGTCCCCGGCGGCGAGAGCTTCATCGATGTGATGGAGCGCGTCGCGCGCGCGATCCACCAGGTACTCGACGTCAATCGCGGCCGCGACATCATCGCCGTCGCGCATGGCGGGACGATCCGCGCCGCATTGGGTCTCGCCCTCGGCCTCGACCCCGAGGCCTGCCTCGCCTTCACGATGGAAAATTGTTCGATTACCCGCATCGAACACGTCGACGGCCCCGGCCTGGGGCACGGCTGGCGCGTCGTCACCGTCAACCGCCCCCCGCGGTGAAACGGGCACGCTAAGACGGGCACACTGGCGATCCTGCCCTCGCCATGCTAGCCTCGCCCCGCGATGCGACAGGGAAGTCCGGTGCAAGACCGGCGCTGCCCCCGCAACTGTTAGCGGCGAGCCCGCGGCATAGTCCACTAACCCCATCCCTGGGGCCGGGAAGGCGCCGCCGGGCGATGACCCCGAGCCAGGAGACCTCCGCACCGCGCCCTCTCAAGTGAGGGAATAACCGGCACGATTCCTCGGGCGGAGGAGGAGCCTTTGTCGTCATCCCCTGCGGGGCAGCTGCCCCGGCTCACCCTCATCCTCGGCGGCGCGCGCTCGGGCAAGAGCCGCTATGCCGAGGCGCTGATCGAACGCGCGGCACGCGGCGCCACCTATTGCGCAACCGCCGAGCCGGGAGACGCCGAGATGGCGGCCCGCATCGCCGCGCATCGCGCGCGACGGGAGGGTGGCGGGCGCGGCCAATTCTGGCGCACGGTCGAGGCGCCGCTCGCTCTCGCCGAGGCGATTGCCGCCGAGACCGGTCCCGCGTGCCCGCTCCTGATCGACTGCCTGACCTTGTGGCTGTCGAACCTGATGCTGGCCGAGGGGGCAATCGACGATGCAGTCGCAACCTTGCGCATGGCGCTGCGCGATGCGGCAGGCCCCGTAGTCCTGGTCGCCAACGAAGTCGGGCTCGGCCTCGTACCCGAAACCCCGCTCGGCCGCCGCTTCCGCGACGCCGCCGGCCTTCTCAACCAGGAAATGGCCGCGCTCGCCGACCGCGTGGTGTTTGTCGCGGCGGGGCTGCCGCTGGTGCTGAAAGGGAATTGAGGCATGCGCCGCATCCCCGCAACGATCGTCACCGGCTTTCTCGGCGCCGGCAAGACCAGCCTGGTGCGGCATCTGCTCGCCGGCGCTTCCGGCCATCGCCTGGCGATCATCGTCAACGAGTTCGGCGAACTCGGGATCGACCGCGAACTCTTGCTCGGCTGCGGCGACGAAGCATGCCGGGACGAGGACATCGTCGAATTGGCCAATGGCTGCCTCTGCTGCACTGTCGCCGACGACTTTGTGCCGACCTTGACGCGCCTCATCGACCGTGCCGCGCCACCCGACCACATCGTCGTCGAAACCTCGGGCCTCGCCTTGCCAAAGCCGCTGGTACAGGCTTTTGCCTGGCCCGAGATCCGCACCCGCCTGACCGTCGACGGCGTCGTGACCATGATCGACGCGGCGGCGGCGGCCGCCGGCCGCTTCGCCAGCGACCCGCAAGCGGTCGCCAAGCAGCGCGAGGCTGACCCGGCGGTCGACCACGACAACCCGCTCGAAGAAGTGTTCGGCGATCAGCTCGCCTGCGCCGATCTGGTCATCCTCAACAAGACCGATCTGATCGCGCCCGACCGGCTCTCGGCGCTGCGCTGCGACCTCATGGCGAAGCTGCGCCCTGGGGTCAAGCTGGTGGATGCCGAGCAGGGGAGGGTAGCGCCCGCGGTTGCGCTCGGACTTGCCGCCTCGGCCGAAGACGACCTCGCCGCCCGCCCGTCCTGCCACGATCTCGACGCGCTACACGACCACGACGATTTTATGAGCTTCGTCGTCGAGCGCGGGCCGGTCAGCGATGGCGCCGGGTTCCGCGCCCGCCTTCTGGCGCTGATCCGCGCCCACGACGTGCTTCGGGTCAAGGGCTTTCTCGACGTGCCAGGGCGCGACCGCCGCCTCGTCGTGCAGGCGGTCGGCGACCGCATCGAGCAGCATTTCGATCGCCCGTGGCTCTCCGGCGAACCTCGGACGAGCCGGCTGGTCGTCATCGGCCGCAAGGGCATCGACCGCGCCGCGATCCAAACCGCGCTGACGGCGGGGTGACATGCATCTCCTCGCCACCGAACCGGGGATCATCGCCGACGGGTCGGCCGCGATCGACCTCGCCCAGACCCCGGGCGACATCGTCGTCTTGACCGGTGCCGACACCGAGATCGCGCTGCTGGCGGCGGCGCAGGCGCGCGCGTGCGCCGCCGACCCGGCGGCGCCCCGCCTGCGCCTCGCGCCGGTCATGCGGCTCGGCCACAATTTCTCGGTCGATCTCTATATGGCTGTGGTCGCGCAGGCCCGCCTCGTCGTTGCCCGGCTGCTCGGCGGCAGCGCCTATTGGCCGTACGGGGTCGAGCGCCTGGTCGCGACCTGCGCCGATCACGCCGTCCCGCTCGCGCTCGTGTCCGGCGACGATAAGCAGGATGCCGAACTGGCGCGGGCCTCGACCGTGCCGCCTGCCGCCTGCCGGCGCCTATGGCGCTATCTCGCCGAGGGCGGGCCCGGCAACGCCGACAATTTCCTGCGCTATGCGGCGAGCCTCATCGGCAGGGGCTGCGAATGGGCCGAGCCGGCGCCGCTCCTGCGCGCCGGGTTCTACTGGCCGGGGCGCGCGCTCCCGAGCCTCGACGACATCGCCGCCGAGTGGCGCGGAGATGAGGGCGTCGTGCCGATCGTCTTCTATCGCGCGCTCGTGCAATCCGGCAACACCGCGCCCGTCGATGCGCTGGTCGAGGCGCTAGGATCGCGCCGGCTACGGCCGCTGCCGGTCTTTGTCCACAGTTTGAAGGAACCGCAAGCAGCTACGCTGCTGACGCAAGCTTTTGCCGCTCATCCCCCCGATGTGATCCTCAACGCGACCGGGTTTTCGGTGGCCGCGGCGGGCGGCGCCGACCCGCTACAGGCCGATTGCCCGGTGTTGCAGGTCGTCTTTTCCGGCGGCGACGCGGAAGCCTGGCGCGCCGGCACGCGCGGCCTCGGGCCCCGCGACCGGGCGATGAACGTAAGCTTGCCCGAGATCGACGGCCGCATCCTCTCGCGCGCGGTGTCGTTCAAGGAGCCGCTGGGCCGCGACCCCCTGACCGAGGCCGACCTCGTCGGTTATCGGCCGGTCGTCGACCGCGTCGCCTTCGTCGCCGACCTCGCGCGCAACTGGGCGCGGCTCCGTCGGAAACCGCCCGCCGAGCGGCGGATCGCGATCATCCTCGCCAATTACCCCAATCGCGACGGCCGCATCGGCAACGGGGTTGGGCTCGACACGCCGCAATCGGCGATCGTGGTCCTGCGCGCGCTCGGCGCGGCGGGGTACCTTACCGGCGAGGTGCCGCGGGATGCGGCCTCACTGATGGAGCGCCTCCTCGCCGGGCCCAGCAACGCCCGGCCCGACGCCCCCGCCGAGGAAGACCTCCCCTTCCCCGACTACTCGGCCTTTTACGACAGCCTGCCCGCCGCGGTGCGGCAGGGGGTCGAAGCACAATGGGGCGCGGCCGAGCAGGACCCGTTCTTCCGTCCCGGCCGGCTCGATTGCGGCCGCTTTGCGATCCCCGGCTTCTGGGAGGGTAATGTCGCGGTGTTGATCCAGCCGGCGCGCGGTTACAACCTCGATCCGCAAGCGACTTATCACGACCCGGCGCTGGTGCCGCCGCATTCGTATGTCGCGGCCTATGCGTGGCTCCGGGACAACTTCCGCGCCGACGCCGTCATCGACCTCGGCAAGCACGGCACCCTGGAATGGCTGCCCGGGAAGGCGCTGGCGCTGTCGGCTGAATGTTATCCGGAGGCGGTGCTGGGTCCGGTGCCGCATCTCTACCCCTTTATCGTCAACGATCCCGGCGAAGGCAGCCAGGCCAAGCGGCGCGCGCAGGCGGTCATCATCGACCATCTGACCCCGCCCCTGACGCGCGCCGGCAGCTATGGCCCGCAGGCCGAGCTGGAGCGCCTGATCGACGAGTATTACGACGCCCTGCGCGGCGACCCGCGCCGCGTCGCGCCGCTCGCCGCCGAGATCTTGGAGCGCGCCCGCACCACCGGAATCGATAAGGATTGCGGCATTGCGCCCGGCGAAGACCTGCCGCGCGCCCTCAAAAAGCTCGATGGGTTTCTCTGCGAACTGAAGGAATTGCAGATCCGCGACGGGCTGCATGTGTTCGGAGAAAGCCCGACGGGCGACCTCCTCGACGCTCTCCTCGTCGCTTTCGCCCGCACCCGGCGCGGCAGCGGAGCGCACGCCGAATCGCTGTTGCGCGCGCTCGCCGCCGACCTCGCCCTCGGCGCCGACCCCCTGATGCTCGATCTTGGAGAACCGTGGGCGGGGCCGCGGCCGCGCGCACTCGCCGCGGAATCCCCACCCCAACCCTCCCCCGCCTACGGGGGAGGGGGCACGCTGGGCGATGCAAAGCCCTCCCCCGCAGGCGGGAGAGGGAAGGGTGGGGGCTGGCGTACGGCCGGCGACACGGTCGAGCGGCTCGAAACATTGGCGTTGCGCCTTGTCTCCGGCGCTGCCGAGCCCGAGCCGCAATGGCACGCGACGCGGGCTGTGCTCGGCTGGATCGAGGATGTGCTGCGCCCGGCGGTCGCGTCCTGCGGCGCGGCGGAATTCGCCGGCATCCTCGCCGCGCTCGACGGCAGGGCCGTGCCGCCCGGTCCGAGCGGCGCGCCCAGTCGCGGCCGGCCCGAAGTCTTGCCGACCGGGCGCAATTTCTATTCGGTCGATACTCGCGCGATGCCGACCCCGGCGGCCTGGCAGCTCGGCTGGCATTCGGCCGGGTTGCTGGTCGAGCGCCACGCCCAGGAGCACGGCAATTACCCGGCACGACTCGCGCTCTCCGCCTGGGGCACGGCCAACATGCGCACCGGCGGCGACGACATCGCCCAGGCCTTGGCCCTCATCGGCGCGCGCCCGCTCTGGGAGGGAGCGAGCGGGCGGGTCACCGGGTTCGAGATCCTGCCGGCGTCGGTGATGGACCGGCCGCGGGTCGATGTCACCCTGCGCATCTCGGGATTCTTCCGCGACGCCTTTCCCGGCCTCATCGATTTGTTCGACAGCGCGGTGCGCGCCGTCGCCGCGCTCGACGAGCCGCCCGAAACCAACCCGCTCGCCGCCCGCGTCGCCGCCGACCGCGCCGCGCTCGAAGCCGCCGGTGCCGATCCGGGCGAAGCGGCGTTGCGCGCCGGTTACCGAATCTTCGGCTCGAAACCCGGGGCCTATGGTGCTGGCCTTCAGACACTGATCGACGAGCGGATCTGGGAGGACGAGGAGGATTTGGCCGACGCCTATCTCGGCTGGAGCGGGTGGGCCTATGGCGCCGGCGCCGAGGGCCGGCCGGAACGCGGGCTCCTCGAACAGCGGCTCGCCGCTACGCAAGCCGTCATCCACAACCAGGACAACCGCGAGCACGACCTCCTGGACAGCGATGATTACTACCAGTTCGAGGGCGGGCTCGCGCTCGCCGTGCGCCATCTGTCGGGGGCGGAGCCGGCGGTCTACCACAACGATCATTCGCAGCCCGACCGGCCGCGCATCCGCACGCTGCGCGAGGAATTGGCGCGCGTCGTACGCGGCCGCGCCGCCAACCCGCGCTGGATCCGCGGCGTCATGCGGCACGGCTACAAGGGCGCCGCCGAGATCGCCGCGACGGTCGATTACCTCTTCGCCTTCAGCGCCACCACCCGCGCCGTCGACGACTCGCATTTCGAGGCGCTTTACGACGCCTATATCGGCGATAACGCGGTTCTGGATTTTATGGCGGTGCACAACCCCGCCGCGCTCGCCGAGACAAAAAGCCGCTTTCGCGAGGCGATCGAGCGCGGCCTGTGGGCACCCAAGCGTAACAGCGTGTGCGCGGAGCTGATCGGCGATGCGTGACCCGACGCTCGGCGACGACGAGATCAATCGCCTCCATCGCGAGAAGATGGAGCGGCGCCAGGCGGCGCGCAGGAAGGTCCTGGCGACGAAGACCGAGGAAAGGGGGCTCCTCATCGTCCATACCGGGTCGGGCAAGGGGAAAACCACGGCCGCCTTCGGCATGGTGTTGCGCTGCCTCGGCCATGGCATGCGGGTCGGCATCGTGCAGTTCGTCAAGGGCGCCTGGGGCACCGGCGAGCGCACCCTTCTCCAGCGCTTCCCCGATCTGGTCACCTGCCGGGCGATGGGCGAAGGTTTCACCTGGGATACGCAAGACCGCGCCCGCGACATCGCCGCCGCGCGCGCCGCCTGGGAGACGGCGCAGGCGATGCTGGCCGACCCCTCCTATCGCCTTGTCCTGCTCGATGAACTCAACATCGTGCTGCGCTACGGCTATCTGGCGACGGATGAGGTGGTCGCGGTGCTCAAGGCAAAGCCGCGCGATCTTCATGTCATCGTTACCGGCCGCAACGCGCCGCCCGAGCTGATCGACGCCGCCGACCTCGTCACCGAGATGACGCTCGTCAAGCATCCGTTCCGCGCCGGGGTCAAGGCGCAAAAGGGCATCGAGTTCTGATGACCTGCGCGCTGATGCTGCAGGGCACCGGCTCTGATGTCGGGAAGTCGCTGATCGTCGCGGGCCTCGCGCGCGCCTTTACCCGGCAGGGGCTCAGGGTGCGGCCGTTCAAGCCGCAGAACATGTCGAACAACGCCGCGGTCACGCACGACGGCGGCGAGATCGGCCGCGCCCAGGCCTTGCAGGCGCGCGCCTGCGGCATCGCCCCCGCGATCGACATGAACCCGGTCTTGTTGAAGCCGCAAGCCGAGGGCCGCGCCCAGATCGTGCTGTGCGGCCGGGTTCACGGCACCGCATCGGCGCGCCAGTACCGCGCGCTCGCCCCGAGCCTCTTGCCGGCGGTGCTCGCCGCCTTCGACCGGCTCGCCGAATCGGCCGATCTCGTCCTCGTCGAAGGCGCCGGCAGCCCGGCCGAAATCAATCTGCGCGCCGGCGACATCGCCAATATGGGTTTTGCCGAGGCGGCCGATGTGCCGGTGGTCCTCGTTGGCGACATCGAGCGCGGCGGCGTCATCGCCCAGCTCACCGGGACCCACGCGTTGCTGGCTCCCAGCGAACGCGCCCGGCTCGCCGGCTACATCGTCAACAAATTCCGCGGTGACCTGAGGCTGTTCGACGACGGCATCGCCGCGATCGGCGCGCGCACCGGCCTCTCTTGTTTCGGCGTGGTCCCGTATTTCCCCGCCGTCAGCGCCCTCCCGGCCGAAGATTCGATGGCGCTCGCGGTGCCGGCCCCTCACCCTCCCACGCCTGCGGCGCGGCTCAAGATCGCCGTCCCGCTATTGCCGCACATCGCCAATTTCGACGATCTGGACCCGCTCGCGGCCGAGCCTGCGGTCGAGATCGTGCGGGTGCGGCCGGGGACGCCGTTGCCGCGCGATGCCGCGCTCATCCTCCTCCCCGGCTCGAAGGCGACGCTCGCCGATCTCGCATTTCTGCGGCGCGAAGGCTGGGACATCGACATCCTGGCGCATCGCCGCCACGGCGGACCCATCCTCGGCCTGTGCGCCGGATACCAGATGCTCGGCAGCGCCATCGCCGACCCCGAGGGCTGCGAAGGCCCGCCCGGCACGGCGCCCGGGCTCCGGCTCCTCGACGTCGAAACCGTGCTCGGCGGTGAAAAGCGCCTCTCCAAGGCCGCCGGCACCGAGCTTGCGAGCGGCACAAAGGTCTACGGCTATGAGATGCATCTCGGCGTCACTTCCGGCGCCGGGCTCGCCCGGCCGATGCTCGACCTCGGCGGCCGGCCCGACGGCGCGGTCAGCGCGGACGGCAGGGTCATGGGCTCTTACCTCCATGGCCTCTTCGCCAGCGATGGCTTTCGCCGCGCCTTCCTCGCCCGGCTCGGGGTTGCGGGCGGTGCCCTCGAATACGAGGTGATGATCGAGACCGCGCTCGACGCACTCGCCGACCATCTCGAACGGCACCTCGACCTCTCCGCACTCCTCGCCGCTGCGCGCCCGCCGCACCTCACCCGGGCCGCGTGACATGCGCCATCAGCCACGCGCCGAGAACGAGGCCCGCCAGCACCAGGCACGCGAGGGCGTAGAGCCGCAACGCCCGCGCGATATCCGCGGGTCCCACCTGCGCCGTGCCGTCGCCGAGCCAGGGGTCGCGGACCTCGCCCTCGGCATAGGCGCGGGGGCCGGCGAGCGCGAGACCGAGCGCTCCGGCCATCGCCGCCTCCGGCCACCCGGCGTTGGGCGAATGGTGCTTCCGGCCGTCGCGCAGCATGACCCGGACCGCCCGCCCCGGCATCGCTTCGCCGGCGAATACCGCCGCGCCGGCGAGGAGGAGGCCCGCGAGCGGCGCCGGCACCAGGTTCAACAAGTCGTCGAAGCGCGCCGATGCCCAGCCGAAGCTGCGGTAGCGCTCCGAGCGGTGCCCGATCATGCTGTCGAGGGTGTTGGCCATCTTGTAGGCGAAGAGGCCGGGCAACCCCAGCACCAGGTACCAGAACACCGGCGCCACCACGCCGTCGCTGAAATTCTCGGCGAGGCTTTCGATGGCCGCGCGCGCGACGCCATGGAAATCGAGGCGCGTGGGATCGCGACCGACGATATGGCGGACCGCCTCCCGGCCGGCGGGCAAGCCGCCCGAACGCAGCGCCGCGCCGACCGCGGCGACATGCTCGAAGAGGCTGCGTTGGGCGATCAAAATCCCGATCGCAAGCGCCTCGACAATCGCGCCGACCAGGCTGCCGCGGCCGAGCCGATGCAGCGCCCAGCCGAACAGGCCCGCCGCCCCGACCAGCACGATCGCGGTGACGACGCCGCGCTCGCACCGGCTGCGCTCGCTGCGGCTCGGGCGGTTGAGCTTCTTGTCGAAAAATCCGATCGCGCGCCCCGCGAGGACGACCGGATGCGGGATGCGGGCAAAGACCGCCGGCAAGTCGCCAAACACGACATCGATCGCCAGCCCGAGGAGCAGCAGCAAAAACCGGTCGTCGAGTTCGGGCGGGATAATCGAGAGCGTCATCGCGCCCGCACTGTCGGCCGCCATGCGGCCGTAATCAACCGAGAGGAGAACAGGGGATGAGCGAGACCGCGGTGCTGCTGTGCGGGCATGGCAGCCGCGATCCCGAGGCGGTCGGCGAGTTCGAGGAGGCCGCCGCGGCAGTGCGCGCGCGCCTCCTACACCTCCGGCCGGGGAGCGATTTCGCGACCGGCTACCTCGAATTCGCCCGGCCGACGATCGGCGAAGGTCTGGCCGCGCTGACCGCGCGCGGCGCCCGGCAGATCCTGGCAATCCCGGGCATGCTATTCGCCGCCAGCCACGTCAAGAACGACCTGCCGTGGGAAATGAACAGCTTTATCGCCGCCAACCCCCAGATCGACGTGCGCCTCGGCCGCGACCTCGGGATCGAACCAAAGCTGCTCGACGCCGCCGCCGAGCGCCTCGCCGCCGCGGTCCCTGAGGGGCGGGCGGACACTCTCCTCATCGTCGTCGGCCGCGGCACCAACGACCCCGACGCCAACTCCAACATCGCCAAGCTTGCGCGCATGCTGTGGGAGGGCATGGGCTTTGGCTGGGCCGAGGCGGCGTTCAGCGGCGTCGCCCATCCGCGTGTCGACGCGGCGCTCGAACGCTGCGCTCGGCTCGGCTTCCGCCGCATTGTCGTCTTCCCGTATTTCCTGTTCACCGGGATCCTCGTCAAACGCATCTATGCCCAGACCGACGAGGTCGCGGCGCGGTTTCCCGATATCCAATTCGTCAAGGCGCGCTACCTGCGTGACCACGCCCGGGTGATCGATACCTTCGTCGACCGCATCGCCGAATTCACCGCGGGCGAGCCCAAGATGAACTGCCAATTATGCAAATACCGCACCCGGATCATCGGCTACGAAGCGGCCGCCGGCACTCCACAGCGAGGCCACCATCATCACGTGCGCGGCGCCGGGATCGACCATCACCACGATCACCCGCATCCGCACGATCACTCTGAAGACCATCGTTGAGATGCCGCGTGCGCCCGCGGACCCAATCGCGCAGCCCATCCCCCGTGTCATGCCGGCGAAAGCCGGTATCCATGGCCGAAATGGATCCCGGCCTTCGCCGGGATGACGGATTGCGATGTTCGATACCTACGTGATCGTCGATTGGAGCGCGGCCAGCGAGCCCAAGACCGGACGCGACAGCATCTGGATCTGCCGTCACGACCGCTACGGCGAGCGCGTCGACAACCCGCCAACCCGCCATGCCGCGAGAGAACTCCTCGCCGACCTCCTGGCGCAAGCAAGCGCGCGCGGCGAGCGGGTCCTCTTGGGTTTCGACTTTCCGTTCGGCTACCCCGCCGGCTTTGCCGCCCGGCTCGGCCTCGAGGGCAAACCATGGCGCGCCCTGTGGGATGAGATCGGCAAGCTGGTCGAGGATCAACCAAACAATCGCAACAACCGCTTCGCGGTTGGCGCCGCGCTTAACCAGCGTGTCTCCGGCAAGCGCTTTCCGTTCTGGGGGTGCCCGGCCAAAAAAGCCAGTGAGTTTCTCGGTCCGTGCCATCACCGTGGCCACACCGATGATGAACCGTTGCAGGAGCGCCGGCTGATCGACGAGTGGATGGTCGGCGCGCAGCCGTGCTGGAAGCTCGCCTATACCGGCTCGGTCGGCAGCCAAAGCCTGACCGGAATCCCGGTTGTGCGCGCGTTGCGCAACGACCCGCGCTGGGCCGCTCGCGCGCGAATCTGGCCATTTGAGACCGGGCTCGCCCTGCCCGCCGACGCGGGGATTGTCTTCGCCGAGGTGTGGCCGTCATGGTGGCGCAGCGAGATCAGGCCCGATCATGGCCCGCCCAATGACAAAGCCCAGGTTCGCACCGTCGCCGAGATTTTCGCCGCGCGCGACCGCGCCGATGAGTTGGTGGCCTGGTTCGCCGGCGCCCCCGGTCTCACCAACGAAGAGCGCCAGATCATCGAGCGCGAAGAAGCCTGGACCCTGGGAGTGACCGCGCCACGGCAGCGCTCGCCGCGATCTTCCGCTATCCAAATGACGTCGTCATTCCCGCCAAAGCGGGAACCCAGCGGCCCATGGACCCCCGCTTCCGCGGGCACGACGACTAAAAAACACGAGAGAAAAGCCTCGCACGCCTACCTGCGCGATCCGGCGGCGATCTACCGCCGGTCGTTCGCGCTGGTCCACGCCGAAGCCGACCTCACGCGTGTGCCGGTGACGCTGCGCCCGTTGGCGGTGCGGCTCGCCCACGCCGCGGGCGATGTCGCGATCCTTAAGGATCTCGCATGGTCGCGCGGCGCCGCTGCCGCCGGGCGGCGGGCCTTGGGCGCCGGCGCGCCAATTCTCGTCGACAGCGAGATGGTTGCCGCCGGCATCGCGCGCGACCGATTGCCGGCGGCAAACCCGGTGATCTGCACCCTCCATGATCCGCGGGTCCGCGCGCTGGCGGCCGACCATCAAACCACCCGCAGCGCCGCTGCGGTGGAATTGTGGCGCGCCCATCTCGCCGGCTCGGTGGTGGCGATCGGCAATGCCCCGACGGCGCTCTTTCACCTCCTCGAAATCCTCTTGGCGGGCGCGGAGAAGCCGGCGCTGATCCTCGGCTTTCCAGTCGGCTTTGTCGGCGCGGCCGACGCCGAGGAGGCGCTCCTCGGGTTTGGCCGCGGGCTTCGCTTTGTGACGCTGCGGGGCCGGCGCGGCGGCAGCGCGCTGGCCGCGGCCGCGGTCAACGCACTCTGCGGCAAGGGGCCGGCATGACTCGCTGGCTCAGCGTCATCGGCATCGGCGAGGACGGGTTGCCCGGGTTGAGCCCGGCCGCGCGCACCCTCGTCGAGACCGCCGAGACCCTGGTCGGTGGCACCCGCCATCTGGCGATGGTGCCGCCGGGCCCGGCCGAGCGACTGGTATGGCGCCGGCCGCTTGGCCTTACGGTCGCCGACATCGAAGCGCGCCGCGGCGCCCGCGTCGTGGTCTTGGCGAGCGGCGACCCCTTATGGTACGGCGCCGCCGTCGTTCTTCTTCGCGATTTTCACCGCGAGGAGATGACGATCCTGCCGTGCCCAAGCGCCTTTAGTCTCACCGCCGCCCGGCTCGGCTGGCCCCTCGCCCATTGCACCCTATTGAGCCTCCACGCCGGCCCGCTCGACACGCTGCGCCTCCATCTCGCGCCCGGCCGGCGCTGTCTCATCCTGGCGGAGGACGGCACCACCCCGCGCCGTGTCGCTTCCCTCCTCGCCCTTTCCGGCTGGGGCCCGAGCCGGATCAGCGTCTTCGAGCATCTGGGCGGCCCGCGCGAGGCGGTGTTGGACGGCACCGCGCAGGATTGGGGTGGGCGCGAGACCGCCGACCTCAACACGATCGCCCTCGAATGCCGGGCGGTCCCGGGCACCCGCGCCCGCTCGCGCCTCGCCGGGCTGCCCGACGACGCCTTCGAGCATGACGGGCAATTGACCAAGCGCGAGGTCCGCGCGATCACCCTCGCCAGCCTCGCGCCCCTCCCCGGCGAGGGTATGTGGGACATCGGCGCCGGCAGCGGCTCGATCGCGATCGAATGGCTGCGCGCGAGCGAGGGCGGCGCCGCGCTCGCCATCGAACACAACCCGGAGCGCGCCGCGAGGATCGCGCGCAACGCCGCTGCGCTCGGCGTGCCGGGGCTGCACATTATCGCCGGCAGGGCGCCGCAGGCGCTCGCCCAGGTCCCGGCGGAACTCGCCCAGCCGGATGCGATCTTTGTCGGCGGCGGCATCGCCGCGGCGGGGCTCCTCCCGGCGCTGTGGGTGGTATTGCGCCCGGGCGGTCGGCTTGTCGCCAATGCCGTCAGCCTCGAGGGCGAGCGCGCGCTCCTCGCCTGGCAGGCGCAACACGGCGGCGAACTGACCCGGATCGCGCTCAGCCACGCCGAGCCCCTCGGGGGTCGCCATGCCTGGCGGCCGCAACTGCCGGTGACCCAGCTGGCCGCCACCAAGCCCGGCTGAGATGCGGGGGCCGGCCGATTGGTTTCTCGGGGTGCGGCCCTATGCCCTCCTCGCCCTCTTGTGTCTTCTTCTCTACCTCCCGGGGATTGCCGCGGTCCCGCCGCTTGACCGCGACGAAGCCCGCTTCGCCCAGGCCACCCGCCAGATGCTGGAAACCGGCGACTTCCTGCGGATCCGCTTTCAGGAGGAGGCGCGCAACAACAAGCCGGCCGGGATTTACTGGCTGCAGGCCGCCGCCGTCAGCGCCTTCAGCACGCCGCAGGCGACGGCGATCTGGCCCTACCGCGTGCCCTCGCTCCTCGGCGCGATCGCGGCGGTGTTGTTGACCTTTGGCATCGGTGCGGCGCTCTATCGCGACGAAGAGGCACGGCGCCGCGCGGCGATCGCCGCGGTGCTCTTGGGAAGCGCGCTGGCGACGGTTGCCGAGGCGCACATCGCCAAGACCGATGCCGCGCTTCTCGCCGCCGTCATCGCCGGGCAGGGCGCGCTCGGTCTCGCCTATGTGCGGGCGCGCGCATCCCGCAAGGTGCATTTCTCGATCGCCGTCCTGTTCTGGACCGCCGAACTCGCCGCGATCTTTCTCAAGGGTCCGGTGGGGCCCGGTTTGGCCACCCTTACCGCCGCCGCGCTGTCAATCGCCGATCGCGACTGGCGCTGGCTGCGCGGCCTCCATCCGGCGGCCGGCATCGCCTTTGTGGTCGCCGCGCTGGCGCCGTGGCTGATCGCGATCGAGCGGGTCACCGAGGGACGTTTTCTTAGTGACGCGCTCGGCCACGACCTGATGGGAAAGCTGACCGGAGCGCAGGAACTGCACGGGGCGCCGCCGTTTTCCTATCTGGCGCTGTTGCCGGCGACGTTCTGGCCGGGTTCGCTGGTACTGGTTCCGGCCATCGTCCGCGGCTGGCGCCGGCGCGATTCCGCGGTGGAGCGCTTTCTCCTCGCCTGGCTGGTGCCGGCCTGGGTGGGGCTCGAACTGGTGCCGACCAAGCTGCCGCATTATGTGCTGCCGCTCTTGCCCGCGCTCGCGCTCCTCTGCGCCGCCGTGCTCGCCGATGGCGTTGGAGCCCCGCTCGAAACCTGGGCGCGCCGGCTCGATCATCTGGTGCGGGCAGCGTGGGCCGCGGTCGGCTTCGCTCTGGCGGTGCTGCTGATCGGGTTGCCGCTGTGGTTTGGCGATCACCTCGCGATCGCCGGGATCGCCGGCGCGATGCTGGTGCTCGCGCTGACTGCGGCGGTGTTGTGGTATCGCCCCGGCCCGGCGCTCACGACCGCGGCGATCGCCGCCTTGTCGCTCGCCTTCGCGCTGCCGGCGGGGGAGGGGGTCGTTCCCGGGCTCGACCGGCTGTGGCTCAGCCGCGCCGCTGCCGGGCTTGTCGCCCGCCATCCACCCGCCGCCGGGGCGCCCATCGTAGCGGTCGGTTATGGCGAGCCGAGCCTCGTCTTCCTCCTCGGCACCGATCTGCGCCTCCTGACGTCGCAGGCCGCCGCGCAAGCGCTCGCCGGCGGCGGCGAAGCCATCGTCAACAGCCGCGATGCCGCGATGTTCCGGCGGCTCGTGATCGCGCAGGGTCTGCGCGTGCGGCCTGAAGGCAGCATCGCCGGGCGTGATTATTCGAATGGCCAGAGCCTGGTGCTGACGCTGTACGATGTCGCGCCGCACTGAAAGGGCGCCGACCTGACATGACGACTGGCCACCTCTACGGGTTGGGTCTTGGCCCGGGCGATCCCGAGCTGGTGACGTTGAAGGCGTTGCGCCTGTTGCGCGCGGCCTCGGTCGTGGCCTATCCGGCGCCGGAGGACGGCGACAGCTTTGCCCGCCACATCGTCGCCGAGTGGCTCGATCAGGGCCAGCGCGAGATCATCATCCGCTTTCCGATGCGCCCCGGGCCGCCGCCGGTCCGGATCTACGAGGAAGCGGCGGCCGAGCTTGCCGCGGTCATGGATCGCGGCCAGACCATCGCCTATCTGTGCCAGGGCGATCCCTTGTTCTATGGCAGCTTCGCGGGGATCCTGACGCAGCTGGCCGCGCGCTACAAGGTGACGGTCGTCCCCGGCGTCTCGTCCTTGACCGCCTGTGCCGCCGCCGCGGCGATGCCGCTCGCCCGGCGCGAGGACACCCTGGCGGTGATCCCGGCAACCCTCTCCGAGGACGAGCTCGCCGCGCGCCTCGCGCCGGTCGATGCCGCCGCGATCATCAAGCTCGGTCGGCATTTTCCGAAGCTGCGGCGGGTCGTCGCGCGCCTCCAACTCTTCGACGGCGCGATCTATGTCGAGCGCGCGAGCCTTCCGAACCAGCGCATCCTGCCACTCGCGACGGTCGACCCGGCGAGCGTCCCTTACTTCGCGACCGTGCTGGTATGGCGCGCGGGACCGGGCCCGTGAAGCCCGTGCTGCCCGCCGGCGCCGCGGTGATCGCGCTCGGAGCGGGCGGCGCCGCGCTCGGTCGCCGGGTCTGCGCGGTATTGCCCGGGGCGCGGCTCTATGGCCCGCGCGCGCAGCCGGGCGAGTGGGACGAAACTTACGACCGCGTAGTGCCGCTGATCGCGGAGCTCTTCGCCGCCGGCCGGCCGATCGTCGGGCTGTGCGCGAGCGGCATCCTGGTTCGCGCGCTCGCACCGCTGATCGACGACAAGATTGTAGAGCCGCCGGTGGTCGCGCTGGCCGAAGACGGCTCGGTCGCCGTGCCGCTATTGGGGGGACATCGCGGCGCCAACGCGCTTGCCCGGGCGCTGGCGGAGGCGCTCGGTTGCGTCGCCGCAATCACCACCGCCGGCGACCTCCGTCTCGGCGTCGCGCTCGATGAGGTGCCGCCCGGCTGGCGTATCGCCAACCCCGAGCGAGTGAAAGGGGTCGCCGCCGCGCTCCTCGCCGGTGAGCCGGTTGCGCTCGTCGAAGAGAGCGCCACGGCCGAGTGGCTGCATGCCGGTTCGGTGCGCTGGGCCGAAAGGGCGCCGCGCAACATCATCGTCACCGACCGCGCCTATCCGCCCGAGACCGAGGCGCTCGTCTTACACCCCCCGGTTCTGGTGCTTGGCGTCGGGTGCGAGCGCTTCTGCGCGGCCGAGGAAATCGCCGAATTGGCGCGCGCGACCCTCGCCGAAGCCGGTCTCGCGGCGGGTGCGGTCGCTGCGCTCGTTTCGATTGAACTCAAATCGGACGAACCGGGGATCCATGCGCTGGCCCGATTCCTCGGGGTCCCGGCGCGGTTCTTTGCGGCCGCGCGCCTCCTCGCCGAAACCCCGCGGCTGACCCAGCGTTCGGCGGCGGCGTTTCGCGCGACCGGGTGCTGGGGGGTGGCCGAGGGTGCGGCGCTCGCGGCGGCCGGCCCGGCGGGCGAACTCGTCGTTCCGCGGCGGCAATCGCAGCGCGCGACCTGCGCGGTGGCGCGTGGCCCCGCGCCAATCGACGCGGCGAGCGTCGGCCGGCCGCGCGGCCGGCTGGCGATCATCGGCATCGGCCCCGGCGACCCCTCCTGGCGCACCCCCGAGGCGAGCGCCCTCATCGACGGCGCCGAGGATATTGTCGGCTACCGGCTCTATCTCGATCTTCTCGGCCGTGCGATCGCCGGCAAGCGCCGCCATGAGAGCGCGATCGGGGCGGAGGGGGAGCGGGCCCGGCTCGCCCTCGATCTCGCCGCCGCCGGAGGCTCGGTGGCGCTCATTTCCTCGGGCGATGCCGGCATCTACGGCCTCGCCGCGCTGGTTTTCGAGCTGGTCGACCGCGAGGCGCGGCGCGACTGGTCGGCGGTCGAGATCACCGTCGCACCCGGGATCAGCGCGATGCAGGCCGCCGCCGCCCGGGTCGGGGCCCCGTTGGGGCACGATTTCTGCGCGATCTCGCTGTCCGACCTCTTGACCCCGTGGGATCGGATCCGCACCCGGATCGAGGCGGCGGCACAGGCCGATTTCGTCATCGCGCTCTACAACCCGCGCTCAGCCCGGCGCCCCAGGCATCTGGCCGAGGCCGCCCGCATCCTCCTCGCCCATCGCCCGCCTGAAACCCCGACGGTGATCGCGCGCAATCTCGGCCGCGCCGGCGAGACCCGACAGATCCTGCGGCTCGACGAAGTGGCGGGCACCGCGGCCGACATGCTGAGCCTTGTCCTTGTCGGCAGCAGTCGCACCAGGCTTCTCGCCGGCGCGACGCCGCGGATCTATACGCCGCGCGGGTATTTCGAACAGGCGCCCTGATGACCGTGCACTTCATCGGCGCCGGGCCGGGCGCGGCCGATCTGATCACGGTGCGCGGGCTGCGCCTGATCGAACGCTGCCCAGTCTGTCTTTACGCCGGCTCCTTGGTGCCGCGCGCGATCGTCGCCGCGGCGCCGCCGGGGGCGCGGATCGTCGACACCTCGGCCTTGACGCTCGTCGAAATCATCGGCGAGATCGCGGCGGCCCACGCAAAGGGCCTCGAGATTGCCCGGGTCCATTCGGGCGATCCCTCGCTCTATGGCGCGATCGCCGAGCAGATGCGCCACCTGGACCGGCTCGCCATCCCCTATGATGTGACCCCGGGGGTGCCGGCCTTTGCCGCGGCCGCCGCTGCGCTCGGGCGCGAGCTGACGCTGCCGGGGGTCACCCAGAGCGTGATTCTGACGCGCACCGCGACCCGCGCCTCGGCGATGCCCGATGGCGAGCGCCTCGAGCGGCTCGCGGCGAGCGGGGCGACGCTGGCGATCCACCTCTCGATCGCCAATCTGGCGCGGGTGGTGCGCGCTTGTCTGCCGCATTACGGCGCCGATTGCCCGGCGGTCGTCGCCTATCGGGTCACTTGGCCGGACGAACAGTTGATTCGCGGCACCCTGGGCGATATTCGCGACATGACCAAGCGCGCGGGCATCACCCGGACGGCGCTGATCCTCGTCGGCCCGGCGCTCTCCGGCGATGGCCAGGACAGCCGCCTCTACGCCGCCGACCACCACCATGTTGCGCGGCCCCCGCCGAACCGGGCGCCCGCGATATGAGGGAACGCGGGGTCTCCCTGAAACGCGAACGGCGCGAGCGCCGTTTCTGGCATCCGCGCCGCTTGCTAGTTTCCGCCGCCGGCCAAGCCGAGTTGCCCCGGCGCCGGCGACACCATTACTTCACGAAGAGGTGACCCCCTGAGTTAAACACGTTGTGCAGGCGTGTCGTGCTGACCCCGACCAGGGTCATCTGGGTCCCATCCGGCAAGTAGATTTGTGAACTTTCAACGCCCCTGATCTTCACCGACTTCGCAGTCAAGACGATCTCTCTCTCCACCGATTTGGTCTCGCCCCTGTAGAAGAGCGAGTCGCTCCCCACCACGAAGTTGGTGACCGTCACATGCGCGTTGGAGCCGGGGACGCTGGTTTCGCGCTTTGCGGTACCGGCCTTGACATCGTACTTCACCGCCCCGGTGACCGAACCATTGTTGGTGCCGAACGCGATCGGGTTGCCGCTGCCCTTGCCCCTATGGCTCTCAATGAGGGAGCCGCCGACGGTGTGTTTAGCACTATGGAGGAAGCCGACGCCAATCCGATCGCTCTTGGCGCCCAATAGGGTATCGAAGCCCGATCCACCGACCAGCGTGTCGCCCTTGGCGCCGACGACCGTCTGGTGTCCGCCACCCGCTTGAATCCGGGCGGTGTTACCAGCCACCGTATTGGTATCGACGACCCTATAATTGCCGCCATACAGCGTCAGCTGCCGGCCGGTCAGTGTCTGATTGGTGCCAAAGCCAAGCACGGTCGGTGGGGAGTTGCCTTTGACGGTATCGACGACGGTCACGGCCTGCTGGAAGCCTGACGCGCGGAACCCAGGCGTTGTTACCTGGGCGAACGCCTCGATGTTCACATCACCCGCTAACGGGCCTGGAGATACCTTCCCGGTCTTGTTCTTCAGCCCGAGATGGACATTTGGCGAAAACTGGAAGCGCCCGCCGACTGGTGATCCCGCCATTTTATTCTAACCCCACACGCTTCACGCGGGAATGCCGTCTTTGGCTCCCACAGACGGACGGAGTTTAACCATCGTCGGCCGCCGGAGTCCCGTCACGAGTAGCGGCGACATGTTTCAACTTCACACAATCTGTTGCAAAGAGCGGCGCTTTGCCGCTCACGATCCCGATCGGGCCTGCCCCGATCGCGCCTGCAGCGGTTCTGCCGGCGTCACCAGCCGCGGTCCGCGCAGACCGGCGAGCTTTACCTTGGCGGCTTCATGCCCCTGGTTCGCCGCCAGTTCATACCAGCGGCGCGCCGCCTCGGGGTCGGGCTCTACCCCGATGCCGCTGGCGTAAAGATCGCCCAGCACGGTCTGCGCCTCCGGCATCCCTTGCTCGGCCGCCTTTTCGTACCATTGACGCGCCGCGTCGGGGTCGCGGGCGACGCCTTCGCCGCGGAACGTCATGACCGCGAGGTTGTATTGCGCGGTGCGCTCGCCCTGCTCGGCGGCCTGGCGATACCATGCCGTCCCCGCCTCCAGATCGCGCGCAACACCCTCTCCGGTGCAGTACATGACGCCGAGCTGGAACTGGGCGCCGGCATGCCCGGCTTCGGCCGCCCGGCGGAACCACGAGAACGCTTCCGCCGCATCGCTCGGCCCCCACGAGCCGGCCAGGCAGTTATGAGCAACGATCCATTGGGCGGCGACAACGCCCGCTTCCGCGGCCGCGCGATAGCAGCGGATCGCCTCGGGCGGATTGGTCCCTTGACCGCGGTCCTCGGCGTAGTAATTCCCCAGCTGCAAGAGTGCCGGGCCGTATCCGCGATCGGCCGCCTGGCGGAGCAGCTGTTCCGCGATCTGTTCGTCGTGCTCGACCGCGACACCCTGCAGGTGGAGGATTGCCGAGAATCGTCTCGGCTTCGGCATCGCCCGCCTCGGCCGCCCGCCGCAGCCACGACGCGGCCGCCTGATGGTCTGCCGCGACGCCCTCCCCGGCAAGGTAGAGCTGGCCAAGTTTGGTCTGCGCCATCACCATGCCCTGCTCGGCCGCGCGGGCAAACCAGGCGGCCGCCTTGGCGGTGTCGCGCTCAACCCCGGTGCCGTTCAGGCAAAATATGGCGATGTTGAATTGGGCGGCGAGGTGGCCCTGCTCGGCGGCCTTCTCGAACCATCGCGCTGCGTCATCGACGCGTTTTGGCACGCCCTCGCCTTGTGCAAACAGCGCGCCGATCGCAAACTGCGCCTCGGCCTCGCCCGCGTCGGCGGCTTCCCGATACCACAGCGCCGCCTCGACCTGGCTGGGCGCCCCGCCATGACCCTCGGCGTGCATCCGCGCCAGGCTCAGCATCGCCGGTGCGTATCCGGTTCGCGCGGCGAGCCGAAGATGGGTTTCGGCCATGATGAGGTTTTGCGGCAGCCCGTCACCCTGCAAGAGGTGCAGGGCAAGCTGGTGGCGGGCCCGCGCGTTGCCTTGATCAGCCGCCTGTTGAAAGAGCGCGGCCGCGCGCGCCGGGTCGCGCGCCGCCCCCTGGCCCGCATCGCACATCAGGGCGAGCGCGGTTTGGGCATCCCCGTTGCCCTTCGCTGCCGCTTTTTCATACCAGGAAGCAGCGGTTGGCAGATCGATCTCGACCCCGAAGCCGTTCGCGTAGATGACGCCAAGGCCGAGGTCGCCAGCGGGATTGCCTTGTTCGGCGGCGGCCGTGTACCAGCGGCGCGCCGCCGCGTAATCGATTTCGCAGCCGATCCCGCGGGCATAGATCAGGGCGAGGTTTGATTGCGCCGGCGCGAGCCCCTGCTCGGCGGCGGCGCGAGCCCAGCGCAAGGCTTCGGCAGGATCGGGCGGTACGGTGATGCCGTTAGGAAAAAACAGGTCCCGATTGCGCTCGGCAATACCCTGGTCGACCGCGCTGGCGCTGTCGTACCACGGAGAGGCCCCGCCGTCCGCCCTGCCGCCATGCAGGTAGGCAAGGCTGAGATGGTATTGCGCCTCGCCGTGACCCTGCTCCGCTGCCTTCCGGAACCACACGATGGCGTCGGTAAGACTGCCAACGACGCCTTCGCCGCGCGCATATAAGAGGCCCAGCCGGAACTGCCCTTCCGGATCGCCAGCCGCCGCTGCCTTGGCGAAGTCCTCGAACGCCTTTGCGAATCGTCCCCGAGCGCGGGCGGCAATCCCGGTCCGGATCAGGCGATTGGCGGCGCCGGCGCGACCGGAGGCGGTTGGCGCCAGCATGCCGCCGGGGGGGTCAGGGTTCACGCATCGCCTCGTTCGAGCCCTGCACCGCACCGTTGATGATGTACATCAAAACCGACCGGGTCCCGACATGCACATCGGCCGTCAGCGTCATCCCGGGAATCAGGCGGAAACCTTTGGGGACGTTGTGCAAATTGACCTTGGTCAGCGCGACCCGGACCTTGTAGTACGGCTCCGTCGGCGCGCCGGTGTCGTCCTTGACCGCGAAGGACCCCTCGCTGATCGAGCGTACGGTTCCTTCCGCCATTCCGTGCGCGATGTAATTGAAGGCGTCAAGCTTGACCCGCACCGGGTCGCCAACGCGAATGAACCCGACATCGCGCGACAGAATGTGCACCTCGGCTTCGAGCGGCGAGCGCATCGGGGCCAGGGTCATCAGCGGATCGCCTTCCTTCAGCACCGAACCGACCGACAACT
This sequence comes from uncultured Alphaproteobacteria bacterium, assembly GCA_963734125.1. Lineage (GTDB taxonomy): Bacteria > Pseudomonadota > Alphaproteobacteria > ATCC43930 > CGMCC-115725 > DATARH01. The sequence continues at coordinate 69,580 of CAVTGB010000081.1, read as the reverse complement.
TGGCCATCGTCAGCACCACCGAATCCTCAGGCGCGGTCAGTCGCACGAGGGACTGGTGCTTTGTCGCCTTTTCCAATTGTTGCGCCGCAGCATCGAGCTGATTGCGGGCGGTGACCAGCTCCTTGCTTGCCTCGCCCAGCCATTGCTGGATGAAGGCGTTGCGGGTCGCGATCGTCGCCTGCAGCTGATGCTGGCTCTCGATGAGGCTGTTTTGGTCGAATTCGACGTAGCGCAACAGATCGGTTTTCTGGTCGGTTGCCGCGAGCAAGTTGAGACGGCTGCCGACCTGGGCCGCGGCGAGGGTCGCGCGCATCTGCTCGACTTCCTTGGCGAGCTTGGCGCGGTCGGTGTAAAGTGCCTCGTCGTTTTGTAGCTTGACGATCGTTGCATTGACCTGCGCCATTTGCTCATCGTAGGCGTGGATCTGAGCGTCGAATTGCGCCTTGCGCTGCAGGTAATAGGATTTCTGCAACTCGGCGTAGCGGTTCTTCGCCGGATCGGGGTCGACTGGCGGATCGTAGGGGCGACCGCCAAGCTCGGCCTGGCACCGAGCGATCTGCGCATCGAGGCTGGCGACCTGCTGCTTGAGGGCGTCGACGTCGGCGGCGGCGAATGTCGGATCGAGCGTCGCCAGCACTTGGCCGGCCTTGACGCTTTGACCTTCGTGGACGTCGATCGTCTTGATCAGCGAGGGATCGAGCGCCTGAAGCACAACCGTGGGTTGGATCGTCACGAGTTGGCCCGAGATGCTGGCGACCACGCGGTCGAGCCGGGTCACCAACGAAACGACGACCAGCGCGACGAGAAACGCCCCGACCACGTACAGCGTGGAACGCACGCCGAACGGTTCGGGAGCTTCGGTGACCTCCGCGGTCTCCGATTGAAACAGCCGGACGATCTTGCTGGGCGGCGTGTTACTGCGCAGCGCTCGATCGGAGCGGAATGATGTCATGCGATACCGGTCTGTTGTGGAGGTGCCGGTGTTGCAAGTGCCACAGCCCGGCATAGATGTCGCAGCGCTCGAGCAGCTCGTCATGCGTCCCGATGTCGTAGAGCGCGCCGCGTTCGAGCACGAGGATCGAGTCCGCCGCAACAAGCGCGGAGAGACGGTGCGAGATGATGATCAAAGTGCGTCCCTGGGCAATGCGCAGCAGGTTTGCATTGACGATGGCCTCGCTGTCGGCGTCGAGCGCGCTGGTTGCCTCGTCAAGCATCAGGATGCGCGGATCGCCCATCAGCGCCCGGGCGATCGCCAGGCGTTGGCGCTGGCCGCCCGACAAGTTGGTCGACCCCTCTTGAATAAAGGTTTCGTACCCGGCGGGCAGCCGCTCGATGAATTCCTCGGCCCCGGCCAGCCGGGCCGCTTGGACGATCTGCTCGAACGTCGCATCGGGTTTGGCGGCGGCAATGGTCTCGCGCAGCGTGCCGCGGAACAGGAAATTCTCCTGCATCACGACGCCGAGGCTCGAACGCAGATGATCGACATCGATCTCGCGCAGATCGTTGCCGTCGATCTTGATCAGTCCGTTGTAATTGCTGTGCAGCGCCTGGAGCAGCCGGGTTACCGTGGTTTTCCCCGACCCGCTGCGGCCGACGATGCCAAAGACGGATCCCTCGGGAATGGTGAAAGAGACGCGGTCGAGCGCCGGCGCGGTGGCGCCCGGATAGCGGAACTCGACTTCGTTGAATTCGATGCGGCCGACAAACGGGGTGCGGATGCCGTGGCCCGAGCGGCCCTCTTCCGGGCGCTGATTGATGATCGAAGCGGCAAAGTTGACCGAATTGCGGGCTTCATCGATTTGCACGATCGATTGTGCCGCTTGGATCACCGGCATCGTCACCCTTTGGGTCATGATCATAAAGGCGAAGATCGCGCCGAGATACATCGGGTCGTGATTGACTACCGCCAGATACACCGCGACGGCGACAATGCCGTTCGTCATCAGCATCTGGAGCGGATGCACCACCGTCTGGATCAAGTTGCTCGAGAGCCCCTCGTCGTACCGGGTTTCCGCCACTCGGGCGACATGGACGTCCCAGGCGTGGCGCTGCCGCGCATCGAGTGCCAGGGATTTGATCGCGCGGATGCCGTAAACCGCTTCGACCAGGTGAGTGCCCCGCGCCGTCTCCGCCTGCACCGCCAGCCCGACCTTGCGCCGGATCGTCGGCAGCATCGCCACCAGCCAGACGCAGATCACCAGGCAGATCGCCAGGACACAGGCCGTCATGATCGTGCTGACCATGAACATGATCGGCAAAAAGATCACCAGCACGAAAGAATCCAGCAAGGTTCCAAACAGCTGGCCGGTTAAAAACGTGCGTACTTTGTAGATCTCGTACATGTGATGCACGATATCGCCGGTCGGCGTGCGTTCAAAAAAATCGATCGGCAGGTTCAACATCTTGTTGAACATATGCGACCAAATCTTAACGTCGACCCGTGTCGTGACGAAAAGAACTAGGTGGCGACGCAGGTGACCGAATGCCGTCTCGAACAACAACAAAACACCAAACGCAACACAGATCATGGTAAAGGTGCTCAGGCTCCCGTAATACATGACCCGGTCGATCATCACTCGCCAGAACATGACCGGCGAAACGGCAAGTACCCCGAGGAGGACGGCAGAAATGGCGAGATCTCGCATGACGCGCCGGTCGCTCAACAATTGTCCGGCGACCCACATCATGCCGAAGGGCCGATCCTCGTCGCGCAACCGGTAATCGCGCTTCACGAGGATGACATCGCCAGACCAGGCCGCGGTAAAGCGGGCCTCATCGAGCACCAGCGGGGTCTCTTCGTGGCTGTTGGGGTCGCGCAGAATGACGATCGGGGGCCAGCCGGGGAGCTTGGCCTCGGTGCGAACCAGCACCATCGCCGCACCGTTGCGCAACAGCACGATGGCCGGCAGCGCGGTGCGCATATTGAACAAATCGTTCCAGCGCAGCCGCGTTGTTGTGGCGCGCAACCCAGACGCCCGGGCGATGCCGAGTATTTCGCTGACCGAGGCGTCGCCGGCCGTCAGCAGGTGGTCGCGGACGAGCTGCTCTTTCGACAGCTGTACCCCACGGTGCCGCGCCACGATGACCAGGCTGCCGAGCAGCGAGCCGGTTGCCCCGCCGGTATCGTCAAGCGGGCCGGCCGTCGCAGGTTCGTTCAATGCCAAAGTCACGGTTTCCACCATCCCGTCATGATTGCCGAGCCGCTCTCAAGTGACCGAGATGTGCGGGACGCATCGCCGCTGTCAGGCGGTCCGTGCATGTAGGGGCGATGCCGGCTGCGGGGTCGCCCGGGGTGTCCCGAGCGAAACCTCCGATACGAATACATAGCCGCGGCGGAATTCGGTCTTAATCAATTGCTGCGCAGCTGGACCGCCGAGGGCGCCGATCTTTTTGCGCAGCCGCGTAACGATGACATCGACGGCGCGATCGCTGCTTGGACGATGCGGGCCGTACAGCACCTCGGCCAGCGCATCGCGCGTGCACAACACCCACGGATTACTAACGAAATGAACGAGCACCCGGTTTTCTGATGTGGTGAGTTTCATTGTCGAGCCATCGGCCCCGATCAACCGGTTTTCGTGCTGATGCAGCGTCAGCCCGGAAAAAGAGACTGCTTGGGTTGGGCTCGGCACGGCCCCGGCGGAGGAGCGCGAGGATGTAGATAACTGAATGATATGCTGAACGGTTTGGTTAAGATGCATGATATCGACCGGCGCCTGCATCGATTCGGCCGCACCGGCCAGGCAATATTCGCGCATCAGCGGGTCGCTGGGCTCACACACGACCAATATCGGAACGTCGCTCTTGCGCTTGATCTTGAGGATCGCCGCGGTCCCGTTGACCGGCGACCCGGTGAGGTCGAGCACGACCACGTCCGGATTATGTTGTCGCACAACGTTAAAGAACCGCGCCTCGATCTCGGCCGCACTCCGTGCGGCCCCGTTGTCGGCCGCATCGGTGGCACCGGGAATCGACAAATCCTCTCGCGCGACGACTATCGTCGATGCTCCCATCGCTCCCTGTCTTTATACGAACGGGCCAATAGGGGTGGCCACCGGGTGGAGAAATTAACGGCATAACCGGCAAGAAGCAAGCTATCGCGACTCCATACTATTCTGCCGCAACCGAATGCCGATAGCGCACTCCGCATCGGGAAGGCGCGACGAGCACAGTCCTGACCGATCACTCCCCTCCTGTCGGACGGGTTAAACGATCCAGTCGTCGGCCGGACCTGTCTGGACGGGAAATCGAGCATTACCCTTGCACCGATCGGACCGCTGGCAGCGCTCAGCGCCGGCGCGGCGACGCCTCGTTTGCCAGGGGCGAGGTGATGTCGGCGAAGGACACTTTAAGCGAGGTCATCACATCGATCACAGTCGGCACCCGGGACGCCAGGGCTTCCTGCAACGCCGGTGCCAATGCCGCCGGATCCTCGACCCGGGTGCCGCGGCAGCCCATCGCGCGAGCGATCCCGGCGTGGTCGAACTCCTTGAACTCGGCCGCAAACGGCCCCGAGCCGTGCAGCACCCAGCCGAGCGCCTTGTTGTTGAACACCACGACGACGATCGGAATGTCGTGTTCGAGCGCGGTCATCAGCCCGTTCATCGTCATCGCAAACCCGCCATCACCAACGACCGCCACCACCGCCCGGTCGGGGTGCACGAGCTTGGCCGCCAACGCCGCCGGGATCCCGAACCCCATCGGCCCGGAGCCGGCCGCCTGCAAGAAACCGCCAGCTGCCTTGGTCTGGTAGAAATGCGTCATCAGGATGCGGTTCTCGCCGGCGTCGCAGGTCACGATCGCGTGATCGGGTAGACCGCGCATCAATTCGCCGATCACCCGCTGCGGCAGGATCGGCTTGTCATCAGCCATGTAGGCCGGCACGTTGAAATAGCCATGCGCATCACGGTGCCGCGCGACGCGGGCGACCCCGGCGGCGCGGCGCTCTTCCCCGCGCGAGCGCACCTCTTCAGCGAGCTGCCCCAGGACCCGTGCCGCATCGCCCAGCACCACCGTTTCCGCCGGGAAGTTCCACGAGGCGTGGCGCGGCTCGATGTCGATCTGGACAAAGCTCTGCCGCGTCGGATCGAGGAGTTTGGTATTCTCCCAAGCGGTATCGCTCGGCGACAATTTGGAGCCGACGACTAAGACCAGATCGGCATCGCCCAGGCATGCATTGGCCGCCGCGGTGCCGAACGTGCCGAAGACGCCGAGCGCCAGGGCGTGGGTTTCGGGAAAGGTCCCCTTACCGGCCGCCGTCGTCGCCACCGGCAGCCCGGCCGCCTCGGCCAAATCGCGCAATTGGTCATAGCCTTGCGCGATGCGCACGCCGTTGCCGGCGATGACGACCGGCCGTTCGGCCGCGAGGATGCGCGTTGCCGCTTCGGCGATCAGCTCAGGTTCGGCCGGCGGCGGCGGGGGCGGCAGATAGAAGCGGGTCGGGTAGAGCACCGGCTGGGAATCGGGCGCCACTGACCCCGCGAGCGCGTCATGGCTGAAGAGGACCGCGACCGGCCCCGGTTGCCCGGCCATCGCATGCTTGATCGCCAGCTGCGTCGCCTGCACCGCGGCGACCGGGTCCTGCGCCTGCATGACCTCCTTGGTGACGCCGCCGAACGCCTGCCGGGCGTCCCAGCTGCCATAGTCGCCGGTCCCCTGCTGATAGGGCGCATGCAGGCTGAAGCGCGGCGCATCGCTGAAATCGGTCAACAGCAGCATGGGCGACCCCGACAGAAAGGCTTCGAGCGTGCCGATGAGGCCGTTGCCGAGGACCCACGGACCCTGCCCCAATAAGACGCCCGGCCGCCGGGTCAGCCGGCCGTAGACTTCGGCCATGACGCCCCCCAGCGACTCTTCGCGCACGGTCACCATGCGAACCGAGTTCTGCACCTGCGAGAGGCCCGAGACGATGCGCCCGGTATGCCCGCCGGAGATGCCGAAGACGTATTCGATGCCGGCTTCCGCCAGCACCCGCGCGACCAGCACCCGGGCCGGCAATTCCTCGGTCAGCATCCGTTCGATCGCCATCTCGCTCTCCCCTGGGGACGGCGGAAGCTTGCCTCGCCCGACACCGGAATACAACGCGTCAACGCCCAAAATCGCTCCACGGACAATTGGGAGGGCCGGCCGGAAAACGCACCCGATCGGGCGATGCCTCAACACCCAACGCTTTAATCTGCCTAATTGTAGGGCGCAGTGTGTCGGATCACCACCGCGTCGCGTCGCGATGCTTCGAGCGCGCATGGCAGCGATGTCGGCGCCGATGTAGATTGGCGGGCAAACGGCCGCATCGCGGCTGCCAATGGAGGATCTGCCGATGCCGAGCGCGCGCCCATTCGCCGCCGGGGGATACCGCTTCATCCCCGGCCCCTTCCAGTATTCCGGCGGGGTCGCCGCCGAGCCCGGCTTCCGCATCGAGCGGGCGCGCTTCAGCCGGCTGGTGCCGCTGGCGCAAGGCTTCGCCGCGGTCGAAGCCTATCTCGCCGCGCTCGGCCGACCGCCGACCGCGTTCTGCGCCTGCGAACTTCGCTCGCCCAAGCAATTCACCGAAGCCGGGTTCATCGCGTTCAACCGCACCTATGTCGAGCGTCTCGCCCAATGGGGGATCTTCCGCGACGAGGTCAATCCGGTCGCGCGCTCCAACGTCTGCCCGGAGATCGACCCGCCCGGCGCCCCCTCGTTTTACGCCTTCAGCTACACCGTGCCCGGCGAAGGCGGCGGCTTTGTCGCGGCCGGCAGCGGTGAAGCGCGCGGCGAAACCACCGGCAGCTACGCCGACCGCATCGTCCGTCTCGGCGAGCAATCGCCCGACGCGATGCGCGAGAAGGCGCGCTATGTGCTGGGCGAGATGGAGCGCCGCATGAGCGCGCTCGGGCTCGGCTGGGCCGATGCGACGACGACCCAGCTTTATTCGGTCTACGACATCCATTCCTTCTTCGCCGACGAGGTCGTCGCCCGCGGCGCCGCCCCATCGGGGCTCACCTGGCACTATGCCCGCCCGCCGGTCGAAGGCCTCGATCTCGAGATCGACGTGCGCGGGGTTCCCCGCGAACTGGTGATTTAAGCGGGCGGCGCGCGGCCCCGCTACTCTAGCGCCCGGCGTCCCATTCGCGGGGCCGGTGGGCGAAGGCCGCCTCCCAGTTCTTGCCGTCGAAGAGGCGCCGCGGCGGCATCGTTGCCGGGTCGTAAGCGTCGAGGCAGCGCGCGTTGACGCTGTAATTCTCCGGGTCCGAGCGCGGCCGGTAGAAGGCGTGGATGCCGCAATGCCGACAGAAGTTGTGCTTGGCAGTGCCGGTGTTGAACGTATAGGTCGCCAGATCATCGGCGCCCTTGAGAATTTGCAGGCGCTCATTGAGGATCGGCAGGTGGAGAATGCCCTTTTTGGTGCAGATCGAGCAGTTGCACTCGCCGATGATGGTTTGCGCGAGATCCACTTCGATGCGAAAGCGCACCCGCCCGCAGTGACAGCCGCCCTCATAGCTGGTCAGCATGGCCCGCTCCCTCCGCCTCCAGCGATCGCCGCCCGAGCCACAGAACGCCACACAAACCCGCTGCCGACAAGAGCGCCATGAACGGGTAGGCGTGACCGCCATAGCGGGCGTAGAGCGCGCCGGCGGCCAGCATGACGAGACCGCTGCCGAGGCCCGCCGACAGCGCGGCATAAAGCGACTGGGCGCTCGCCGCCGCGCCCGGCGGCACGCTCCTCGCCATGAAATGCATCGCCCCCAGATGGCTGGCGCCAAAACTGAGCGCATGCAGCAACTGGAGCGCCGCCGCCGGCCCGAGCCCGGGGAGGACGCCCATCAGGCTCCACCGCACGATGCCGGCCGCGCCCCCCAGCGCCATCAGACCGAGCGGCCCTGCCCGCGCGACCAGCGGCGCGCTGTACCAGAAGAGGACGATCTCGGCCAACACCCCTTCGGCCCATAGGGCGCCGATCACCGTGTCGGAAAAACCGAGCCCGCGCCAATAGAGCGTGCCGAACCCGTAATAGAGCTGGTGGCTCGATTGGAGGGCTGCCGCGCTGACGACGAAAATCCAGAACCGGCGGTCGGCGAGAAGACCGCCGAGCGCGCTCCAGCGCGAGCGGATGATCCCACGACGCCGCGGGGCGGGCGGGATGCCGATGCAGGCGGCCGCCAGCACTACCGAGGCGGCGAGCACCAGCAGCAGCACCTGATTGCCGGCGAGCCTCGCGGACGAGCCGGCCGCAAGGAAGGCGCCGCTGCCGACCGCGGCGACGATAAAGCTGACCGAGCCCCACACCCGCACCCGGCCGTAATCGAGACCTTCGGTCCGCACCGCCGCGAGCGTGATGCTGTCGCCCAATGGCATCAGCGCCGATTGCGCGACCCCGGCGACCAGGTTCAGCGCCAGAAGCGGCCAGAACCCGGCAACCGGCCACAGCCCCGCGTAGGCCGCGCACGCGCACAGGGCGAGGGCGATCATCACCGCGCGGCGCCGCCCGAGCCGGTCGGCGAGCGCCCCCAGTGCCGGGGTCGCGATGACCTTGGCCCAGATCGCGGCGGCGAACACAAATGCGATTCCCTGCGCATCGAGGCCGCGGCCATGCAGCCACACCGGCCAGAATGGCAGCTGGACGCCGACGACGAGAAAGCTCGCCGCGTAAAACATGCTGAGCCGCGCGGCCTGTCCGCCGGGGTGACTCGGCTGCACCGATATCGTCATGCGCTTGGCCTCGACGGCGCCGGGCTTCGTGCCTATGTCGCGAGCGTGCTGGTTGACCTGAACCAGGCGAGCGCGCTCCTCTCGGTGCTCATCATCGACATCGTGCTCGCCGGCGACAACGCGATCGTGGTAGGGATGGCCGCCGCCGCGCTCTCGGCGCGGCGGCGCCGGCGCGTCATCGCCGCGGGAATCGCCGCAGCGACGGTGCTGCGCGTCCTCTTCGCCTTTGTTGCGGTCGAATTGCTGCAGACCGTGATAGGCGTGACCTTGGCCGGAGGATTGCTGCTCCTATGGGTCGCCTGGAAGATGCAGCGCGAGATCAGCGCCGCCCACCCGGTTGGCGAACCGGGCGGGGGAGAGGGCGCCCGTCGCCGGCCGCGCGAGAAGACGCAGGCGCAAGCGCTGTTGCAGATCGTCGTGGCCGACCTCTCGATGTCGCTCGACAATGTGCTCGCGGTCGCCGGGGTGGCGCGCGATCACCCGTTTGTGCTGGTGGTCGGGCTCGTGGTGTCGGTGGCGTTGATGGGAGTTGCCTCGACCTACGTCGCGCGCCTCCTCGATCGCGCGTTCTGGCTCTCCTGGGTCGGCCTCGGGATCATCACCCTGGTGGCGATGCGGATGATCTGGGAGGGCTCCTCGCAGATCCTCCACGACAGCGCCGCGCTCGGCATCGGCCTTGCGTAGCTTCCCGTTCCTCACAGCACCAGTTGCGTCTGCGTTACCAGCGCGACGAGCCGGCCCGCTTCGGTGGTGACCCGGGTCTGCCACACCATCGTGCGCCGGCCGCGATGCACTGGCGTTGCCTCCCCGGTGACGCGGCTGCCGACCGGCGCGGCGGCGATGAAGTTGGTCTTGCTCTCGATCGTCGTCGTGCCGGCGCCTTCCGGCAGGTTGAGGATCGTGCCGGCGGCGCCGAGCGTATCGGCAAAGGCCATGATCGCCCCGCCATGCAGCACCGCCGGGATCGTGCATAGTTCGGCGCGCACGGTCATCCCGGCGACCACGCGCTCGGGCGCCGCCGCGGTGAATTCGATCCCCATCAGCTCGGCAAACGGCAACTTTATTTCCTTCAGCCTCGCCAACGCATCCATCGCGCGCCCTCTTTCCTGGTCGACGCCCTTGCGGCGCCCGCCCTCGCCATAGTCTTATCGCGCGATCATCGGCAAGGGAGGAGTAGCTTGAGCCCCACCGCGATCACCGGCCCGAGCGCGTGGTGCCGGAGCGACCTCAAAAGCGAGAATTACCGGATCACCCTCTCCACCGCCGCGCTCGACGAAATTCGCCGCGCCGCCGACGAAGTGCGCCGGTTTCCGCTGCCGACGGTCCTGCGCCTGCCGCAAGAGTTTGAGATGACCGCCTGCCGCGCGGCGATGGAAGAAGTGCGCCACATCCTCGACCGGGGCGTCCGCTTCGCGATCGTCGACCGCCTGCCACTCGAGGAAATCGGCGCCGCGGCCGCAATCGACCTCTACTGGCTCCTGTCATCGATGGTCGCCCGCCCGGTCGCCCAGAGCCTCGATGGCAAGATGATCTACGACGTCCTCGACACCGGCCGCGCGGCCCTGCCCGGCTCCGGAGTGCGGCCCGACCAGACCAATATCGAACTCAAATTCCACACCGACAATTCCTACAATAGGGCGCCACCCGATACGGTCGTCCTCCTCTGCCTGCGCCCCGCGCAGCAGGGCGGCCACAGCCGGGTCGCGAGCTTCCACACCCTCTATAACACGCTCCTCGCCCGCCATCCGGAGCGCCTGGCGCGGCTCTACCGCCCGTTCTGGTTCGACCGCCAGCGCGAATTTCACGCGGGCGAGACGCCGGTCTTCGCCGCGCCGGTGTTAAGCGCGGGCGGTGAATTACACGCTCGCTTCAGCGCCCACCAAATCCGCGGCGGCTATGCGCTCAAAGACGAACCGTTTGATGATGAGGGTGCGGCATCGCTGGCCGCCCTCCTCGACCTCTTCGACGACGAGTCGCTGTCGGCGGATTTCGACCTCGAACCGGGGCAACTGCAATTCGTCGACAACCGCGTCCTCGGCCACGCCCGCACCCAGTTCGAGGATTTCCCCGATCCCGAGCGCCGCCGCCACCTCGTCCGCCTGTGGCTGCGCGACCACGGCAGGCGGGCCTATCCCGGGTAGCCCCCCGGCGCTGACACCGTATGGGACCCCTCCCGCGGGCTTGAGGCGCGGAGCCACGTCTTTGCCGGCCCAATCGCGAGGTGCAGGCCCAGACGATCGCAAAAAGACTGGTTCCCGGCGGAGGCCGGGACCCATCTGACCGATTAACACGAGCGTTCGTAGCGTGGGTCCCTGCTGTCGCAGGGAACTTACCGAGATCATCCTTTCTCGCCCATCGCCAGGCGCAGGCCCGCGAGGTAGAGCTCGCGGTGCTCCGGGTTGCGGAAGGCGCGCGCCGAGCGGACTATCAGCGGGGTGAGAGTGCGCAGCCGTTCGGCGATCTGCGTGGCCGCTTCGAGGCGGCCCATATGGGCGTAGCATGACATCAGGGCACGGTAAGTCGGGGTAAAATTCGGCAATTCTTCAAGCGACACCCGCAGCATCGCCACCGCTTCATCGAAGCGGCGCAAGAGGAACTGTGCGGTGCCGATCCCGCTGAGATGAAATCCGCGCTGACCGCGTGGGTTGAGGCGCAGCGAATTTTCGAAATGCGCGATCGCCACCGCCAATTCGCCGGCCAACAGGCGCAGCCAGCCGCTGTGGTACCAGCCGTCGGCAAAGCTCGGGTTGAGCGCCAGCGCACGGTCGATCAGCGCCAGCGCCGCGTCGATGTCCTCGCCAAACCCGCCGAGCACGATGGCGGCGCGGCCGAGCACACCCGGATCGTCGGCGCCGACGCGCAACGCCTGCCGCGCCAGCTCGATGGCGACCCTTTTGTTGGCGTCGGGATCTTCGGCGGCGTCGGTATTGTCGAGGTCGACCCGATAGCTCGCCGCCAGCGCCAGCGCCGGCCCGAAGCGCGGCTCGCGGGCGATCGCCTGATCGAGGAGACCCAGCCCCTGGATGATCCGCTCCGGCGAATAGGCCCAGACCCCGGCGAGCGCGCGCAAATAGAAATCGTAGGCCGTCAGATCCGCGGTCGGGCGATGCGCCGCGCGGCGAATTTCGGCCGCCTGCAGGGCCGGCTCGATCACCCCGGCAACGCTGGCCGCGACCTGGTCCTGCAATTCGAAGACGTCTGCGAGCGAACCCTCGAAGCGGTCGGCCCACAGGTGCGCGCCATCTGCCGCATCGATCAGTTGCGCGGTGATACGGACGCGCTGTCCGGCCTTGCGCACGCTGCCTTCGAGCATGTAGCGGACGCCCAGTTCGCGCCCGATCTCTTGCGCGTCGACGGCGCGGCCTTTGTAGGTGAAGCTCGAATAGCGGGCGATGACGAAGAGCCAGTGGATGCGCGACAATGCGGTGATGATCTCCTCGACCATCCCATCGACGAAGTATTCCTGCTCCGGGTCTCCGCTCATGTTGGCGAACGGCAGGACCGCGATCGACGGCTTGTCCGGAAGCGCCGGCGCAAGAGAGATGCCCTCACCCAGCCTGTCGCTCTCGCGCCGGAGTCCCCCTCTCCCGCATTGCGGGAGAGGGTGCCGAGCGCCGTTGGCGCGAGGCGGGTGAGGGCAACGCTATAGACCCGCACCTTCCGGGCGATGTTTTTGAAAGGCGAGGTCGAGCCGGCCGGCGGCGTCTTCCTGGACCCGAGCCGAGACGCAGATCCCGCCCGGTTCGGCCAGCGCTTCCAGCCGGGCGGCGATATTGACGCCATCGCCGAGGATGTCGTCGCCCTCGACGACGATGTCGCCCTGATGGACGCCGATGCGGAACTGGAGGCGGCGCTCGGCCGGTATCGGCTCGTTGCGTTCCGCGACCCTGCGCTGCATCTCGGCGGCGCAGCGCAGCGCGTCGATAACGCTGGCGAACTCGACGAGGAGCCCGTCGCCGGTCGTTTTGACGATGCGCCCTTTATGCTCGGCAATCCCCGGATCGACCAGCTCGCGGCGCAGCGCCCGGAGAGCCGCCAGCGTCCCTTCCTCATCCTCACCGATCAGCCGCGAATAGCCGACGACATCGGCGGCGAGGATCGCCGTCAGCCGCCGCTCGACCCGCTTCTCGGCCATCCGATCGGCCCCCTGTCGCTTCCGGCAATCATACGCGCTCGGCTTTATGCTACAACCGGCAGGCTCCGGAGGAGACACCATGAGCCCGACCCATCCCGCCAATATCAATGTCGCCGCCGCGCTCGCCGAGGCGCAGGACGAGTACCGCAGGCGGAACCCGAAGAGCCTGGCGCAGTACGAAGCGGCCTGCGCCGCGCTCCCCGGCGGCAACACCCGCCATTCGATCTATGCCGAACCCTTTCCCTTGACGATGGTGCGGGGCGAGGGCGCGCGCCTGTGGGATGCGGACGGCCACGAATACTTGGATTTCCTCAGCGAATTCACCGCCGGCCTCTACGGTCATTCGCACCCGCTCATTCGCCGCGCGCTCGACCAGGCGCTCGACACCGGCTGGAACATGGGGGCGCAGGGTCCGGCCGAAGCCCGCTTCGCCGCGGCGATCTGCGCGCGCTTTCCCTCGATCGACCTGGTGCGCTTCACCAATAGCGGTACCGAAGCCAATCTGATGGCGGTAAGCCTGGCGCGCGCGGTGACCGGGCGCGAGAAGATCCTCGTCTTCAAGGGCGGCTATCACGGCGGCGTCTTCTATTTCCGCGGCAAGGGCAGCCGGGTCAACGCGCCCTTCGAGTTTCTTGTCGCTCAGTACAACGACATCCCCGGCACCCGCGCCCTCGTCGCGCCGCACGCTCATGATCTGGCCGCGATCCTCATCGAGCCGATGCTCGGCGGCAGCGGCTGCATCCCGGCCGCGCCCGAGTTCCTCGCCGACCTGCGCGCGCTCGCGAGCGAAACCGGCGCCATCCTCATTTTCGACGAAGTGATGACCTCGCGCCTCTCGCCCGGCGGGTTGCAGGAGGCGTTGGGGATCCTCCCCGACATGACGACCTTGGGCAAATACGTCGGCGGCGGCATGAGCTTTGGCGCGTTCGGCGGCAAAGCTTCGCTGATGGAATGGTTCGACCCACGCCGGAAGGACGGGTTCCAGCACGCCGGGACCTTCAACAACAACGTCCTCACGATGAATGCCGGCCTCGTCGGCCTCACCGAAATCTACACCCCCGAGCGCGCCCGCACCCTCAACCGGTTCGGCGAAGGTCTGCGCGAGCGCCTCAACGCGACTGTCCGCCGGCATGGCCTGGCGATGCAGTTCACCGGGCTGGGCTCGATGATCGGGGTGCACATGACCGATGCCCCGATCCGCTGCGAGGCCGACGCGGCCCGGGGGAATGCCGGCCTCCTCGACCTCTTCTACTTCGACCTGCTGGCGCGCGGCGTCTGGATCGCCAAGCGCGGCATGATGGCGCTCTCGATCGCCCTCGACGCCGCCGACGCCGACAAGCTCATCGCCGCCGTCGAGGAATTCGCCGAAAGCCGGGGGCCGCTATTCGCGGGCCTGTCAGGGGGGTAGTCGTGTCCGAAGGGGATGAAGCTGCCATTCACCAGGTGTTCAGCGAGTACAACGATGCTTTTGCCCGTGATTCCGCTATCGCAGCAACATTCTGGCGCGAGCCAGTCATGGTTGTGCTGCCGACGTTTTCACGGTAAACTCGCTCGACTGCCGCTCCTCGCTGCCGCTTTCTAGAAAACGCCAGCGTGCGGATTTCGATGCTTTCGCGGGGCCTTGCGTTGGGGGGCGAGGTCGGGTCTTCGAAGGCGGTGTGGGCGGTCCAGCGGGCGCGGCCGTCATTCACCGATTCGTAGACCTTGAAGACCAGGGCTTCGTCCGGCCGCATGTGGGGAAACCAGTACCAGCGCTGGCCGGGGTCGTAGGTGATGCCGTAGGTCTGGCCGGTGCGGCCCTGGTAGCGGCGCTCGTTGACGACGAGGGTTTCGGGCCGGACGGTTTGCGCATCGCAGATCGCCAGCGGGTGGCTTTCGACGGGGTTGTTGATCGGGCGCCACACCTGGATGATCGCAAAGCGGCCGCGCAACAATTCCTCGGCCTCATCGCCCATGATGTCGCGCACCCGCTGCGGCCCCGACCATTCGGTGTAGTCGTTGTGGACACGGCTGACGACGTCGCGGATTTTCATCCTCTCGCGCTGCTCGTCGCTCCCCGTTCGCAGCGTGTGGTCGAAGACGACGACGCGCTTGGCGCCGCTCACCTTTTTTATGAGGGCCTCGCATTCGGGGTAATAGACGCGCCGCACTTCCGCATCGTCGAAGAAATCGGCGACCCGCGTCGGGGAACCGACAAAACGAAAGCCCTCGCGCTCGAATTGGAAGCGGTCGACAAGCGGCCGGCCGTTGTGGATGACGACCGGGTGCGTTTCGCTGCCGCCGCCGCTGCGCTCGTCGCGCCCGCCCGGCGCGGCGACGTAGGTCACCAGCCTGTCAGCCCCGCCGGCGAGGTAGATGAGGTTCGCCTCGATCGTGGCGGGGGCGGTGTCCAGTTCGGCGATCTCGGCCATCGGCGGCTCCTCGACGGAAGACACTGTGATGATAGGGTCGCCCGTCCTCCCGTTCAACTGGCCCCGGCGGCACAGACGAACGAGGGGGCGACTCGACAGCGCGAAATTTCGTTCTAATCTCGCCTGACCGTCAGAGACCGGAGGGGCCGATGGAAACCCGCTCGCGCGGCACATACGAACTGGCTGGCCGCGAGATCGTCGCCGAGGGCGCCGATCTGCGCGCGCAGGTATTGACGCTGGCCGAGGGCCAGAGTGTGCCGTGGCATTATCACAGCGCGATCACCGACAGCTTTGTCTGCCTCGAAGGCCCGATGATCGTCGAGACCCGGGCGCCGCGGCACAACTACCGGCTCGAACCAGGCCAGCGCTGCGCGGTGCCGCCCAAGACCGCGCATCACGTGCATGGCGAAGCCGGCGGCGCCTGCAAGTTCCTGGTGATCCAGGGGGTCGGGATCTACGATTTCGTTGCCGTCGGCTGACGCCGCGGGGGCTAATCGCCGGCCACCCGGAGCACCAGATGCGCGGCGGCGCTGGAGCCGGGCGCGCCGCGCAGCGAGCGGAAGATGTCGCGGGCCACTTCGCGCGTCGTCGTGCCGAATTCGGCAAAGTCGGCCGAGGGCTGGGGCTTGCGGTGGAAGAGCCACGAATTGCCACGGGTCGAGGCGATAAATTCGAAGAGCTCGGCCCCGGGCTTATCGGCGGCAGTGATCGCCGGCCCCCCGGGTTCGGGGAGGCGCAGTGGCACATCGGCCGGCACCTCTGCACTCGGCTGCCGGCGGTTGGGGAAGAGGAGCGTCGTGGCGCCGTTGGGCATGACCCGCAGCACGGCGACATAGGCTGCCTGGTTAACCTGCACCGAGAGGGCGATCGGCTCGCCGACACGGTAGGCGCGGTCGGCATGATCGGCGGCGGCGCTGATCGTCAGCTCGCCCGGTCTCTGCTCCGCCCCCTTCACATCGGCCGGAGCGATCTTGATGTCGGCGATGACCTGTTGCGCGTCGGTCAGCGCCTCGCTAGCGCCGATGACGCCGCAGGCCGCGCCCGCCGCCGCCCAAAACGCGAGGAGGACGCGGGCGGCCCGCATCCGGCCTATTGCGCCGCGCTCGCGAGGGTCGTGCGCCGCGCCGGCAGGAAGCGGTCGAGCACCCGGCCCGGCCCGCTCTCGAGTCGGGCGTAGCCCTTGGCGTCGAAGACCTTGACCCCGTTGACAAAGACGCCGTGGACGCCCATCGGATCGCGGATTGTCCGCGGGCCGCCGCCGGGCAGGTCGTTGACCCGGCGCGACGTCGGAGATGCCGACCGTGGCGGGATCGAACAGCAGGAGATCGGCGAAGGCGCCGGGCGCGATCCGGCCGCGATCGGGGATGCCGTAGAGCCCGGCCTGATGGCTGGTCAGCCGGCGCACGCCCTCCGGCAGGTCGAAGGCGCCGCGGTCGCGCACCCAATGGCCGAGGAAATAGAGCCCAAACCCGGCGTCGCACAGATACACCAGATGCGCACCGGCGTCGGACAGCGCGATGACCCCGGCCTTGTGCCTGACCAGCGGCTCGACCCCGTCATCGACGGCATTGAAGAACCGCCCGACAAACCCGGTGTCGAGGTTCTCTTCGAGCCCGAGGTCGAGCATCACGTCGAGCGGATCGCTGGCCGCGATCGCGGGCGATGTCGGCGATCGTACGGTCGGCGAGCCCGGCTGTTCTCGGGCTTTACCGGCGCCGCGACGATGACGCGTTCCCAGTTGCCCTGGAACACGGTGCCGGGCAGCGGCGTCTTCAGATCGGCGCGGAAACGGTCGCGGAAGCTCGGGTCGCGGAACACCGCCTTCAGCTGCTCGCGGTCGTAGGCCTTGATCGGGTCGAACGCCGGGTGGCTGTAGAATGGGTAGGCGCTGGCCAGGGTGAAATCGAACGACAGCGGCTGGCAGGTGATCTGGATGTAGAGCTCGTTGCCGCGCGACTGGGCCGCGGCGCAGGCATCGAACATGCCGATCGCGCGCTCGGGATACTGCTCGTTGTAGAGCGCGAGCGCGGTGCTCATGAAGATGCGGCGGCCGTGGCGGGCGGCGATCTCCTCCATCGCGTCGACCGGGATCGGGCCCGAGGAGATCTCGACGACGCCGCGCCCCGGCCCGCCCATCGCCCCGACCAGCGCGTCGAACTCCGACAGATCGCTGATCGTCGACGGCATCGGCACGCCGCCCCAGCCCGAATGATTGAGCGAATAGGAGGCGCCAAGCCCGATCGCGCCCTGGTCCATCGCCTCGGCGACGAGCCGCTTCATCTCGGCCGAGCTCGGCCGGCGGTCGGCTCTTTGCGTACCGAGGCGTCGTTCGCCCATCACCGCGGTGCGCACCGCCGAATGCCCGACCAGCACGGCGAGGTTCGTGTAGGGCCGCGCGCGCGCAGCACCGTCGAGGTATTCGGCGAAGGACTGGAACTGCCAGTCGATCCCGGCGCGCAGCGCGTCGAGGTCCATGCCCTCGACGACCGCGAGGTTGCGCATGATCAGATCGCGCAGCTGCGGCGGGCTCGGCACGATGCCGAAGCCGCAATTGCCCATCACCGCCGAGTCGTGACGCCGAGCGAGGGCGAAGGCGACAGGGTCGGTCCCAGGTCACCTGCGCGTCGTAATGGGTGTGGAGGTCGATGATGCCCGGCATCAGCGCGAGCCCGCCGGCATCGACGACCTCGGCGGCATCGCTGCCCACCGTCGCCGATCGCCGCGATCCGGCCGCCCGCTACCGCGACATCGGCGCGGACCGGGTCGTGGCCGAGCCCGTCGATAACGCTCGCCCCGCGGATCACCAGATCGTACATCGCAGCCTCTCCCTTTCAGCTCTCTCGCGACGGCGGCTTCGGTCTGTTCGCTCAGTCGAGGGTCAACGGCTGCCCGGCGAGATCCTCGGCGCGCTCGACCGCGATCAGCACCGCATAGCCCTTTTTCTCCGGATCGCGCTCTTTCTCGGGCTGGACCAGCCGCTGCCAGACCTCCTCGTAGATCGGCCCGGACTTGTAGATCTTGGCGGTGCCATAAAAGCGGGCGATCCCGCCGCGCGGCAAGACGCCCTCTTCGCGCAGCGACGGCTTTCTGAAATAGATCATCAGCTTGCTGCCGTCCTTCATAGCGTCGGCCGAGCTGCCGCTGCCCCGCTCCCACAGGCCAATATGCTCGTCGTTGAACACCATCGTGCCGCCGCGCGGGGTGACTTGCGCAAAGCCATTGGGCAACACCGAGCCGAGGAGGCACACATTGGCGGGAAAGGCAGTGTTGATGTGCGAGTGCAGGATTTTGGGAATCTTGGCCATTTGAGGTCCTCGGGTTGGTTGGAAATCACGCGCGCGCTGATGATCGATGCGAGTTGGCTCACGCCGGCAGTTTGTCGCCATCGGGCGGGGCCGGCACCTCGAAGGCGTTGACCATCCCAGACAGCATGCCGAAATAGCCGGCGAAGGCGGTCAGCTCGACCAGCCACTGCGTGCCGTGGCGTTTTTGCAAACGGTCGAACACCGCCTGGTCGACCCGGTTGTTGCGCACCAGCTGGCGCGTGTAGGTGACGATGTCGCGCTCGTCTTCGCCGAGGGGAGCGGGGTCGCCCTTGGCGCGCAGGATGTCGATCGTCGCCTCCGGCACCCCGGCGCGGCGCGCGGCGCCGACCTGCGCCGACCACACGTAGGCCGCCTCGCGCTCGCGCACCGAAGCCAGGATCGAATGCGACAAGAGGCGCGGCTCAACGATCGTGCCGCCGCGGTTGAACTTGACGAACTGCAGCATCCGCTCGGCCAAGGGCGGGCTGTGCAAAAGCATGCTGAACGGCCCCCGCACCTGGCCGAAGACGCTGACGACATCGTCGACGATGTGGTGATGTTCGGCCGCGACATCGGCCTTGCCGGTAACCGGAGCTACACGAGGCATGATTTTCTTCCTCTCCGTTGGTTATAGGCCGGCGTAGGGCTTGCCCCACTGGTCGCCGTACACGACGTCCTTCAAGGGTCCGCGGCCCAATGGCCCGAAATTGCCCATCGGCCAGCCGATCGGCAGGATCGCGTAGGAATGGGCGCCCGGCGGCAGGCCGAAGATCGCATCGACCTCCTTGCCGTAGCCGGTATGGCGCGTCGTCAAGGTCGTGCCGAGGCCGAGCGCCCGGCACGCCAGGCACATATTCTGCACCGCCCCATAGATCGACGAGCCGGCGGTGCGGCCGGGGTTCTCGCCGTCTTCGAGGCAGGCGACGATCCATACCGGCGCCTCGTGGTAATGGTCGGTCAGGTATTCGACCGCGGCGTGCTGGCGTTTGTAGCGCGCCGGGTCGGAGCCCGGCGGCGGCGCGCTCGAGGCATAGCGCGGCCCGACCGACTCGTCGAACAGGCGCTTATAATAGACCTGCACCTTCTTCTTCACCTCGGGGTCCTTGACCACGAGGAAGCGCCAGCGCTGGGTGTTGCCGCCAGAGGGCGCCCATTGCCCTGCCTGCAGGATCTTGTTGATCAATTCGTCGGGCACCGGGTCCGGCTTCAGCCGCCGCATCGCCCGCATCGTGCTCATGACTTCGAAAATCTCGGGCATCCTTTTGCTCCTCTGAAAAATCATCCCTCGGATGGCGGGGTCAAGCCCGGCTATGACCAGCTATTTTGCCTGGGTAATCACCCCTTTGTCGCGCAGCGCCGCGATCTCGTCATCGGTATAGCCGGCGAGGCCGCGCAACACGTCCGCGGTATGTTCGCCGTAGAGCGGCGCGCGGCGCGGCTCGAGGGGCGAAGCTGACAGGCGCAGCGGGCTGATGATCGTCGAGAACCGGCCGCGCGTCGGATGGTCGAGATCGACGATCGTGCCGCGCTCGCGCAGATGCGCGTCAGCCAAGACCTCGGCCGTGTCGAAGACCGCGCCGCAAGGGATGCCGCGCCCGGCGAATGCTTTCATCACCTCGCGCTTGTCGTGGCGCCGCGCCCAGGCTTCGATGATTTCGGTGAGCGCGGCCGCATTGGCGGCGCGCGCCGGCGGGGTGCAGAAGCGGTCGTCGGAGAGGAGGTCGGGCCGGCCGATGATCTCGACCATCGCATTGAAGGTCTGGGGGTTGTCGGGCGGCAGCATCATGTAGACGTATTCATCGACCCCCTCACCCTTGCACCGCACCAGATCGGCATAAGAGCCGGTCACCGAGCGGTTGCCGGTGCGCGCGAGCGGCTCGCCGGTGGCAAGGGTCGGGGTGAACTTGACGCGGGTCAGGTTCAACACTGCTTCCTGCATCGCCACTTCGACGAGCTGACCTTCGCCGGTGCGCCCGCGCTGCACCAGCGCGGCAAGGATCGCCATCGCGAGGTGCATCCCCGTACCGCTGTCGCCGATATTGGCGCCGTTGAGCGACGGCGGCCCGCCGGCTTCACCCGTCACGCTCATCGCGCCAGAGGTTGCCTGCGCCACCGGCTCGAAGCATTTGAAGCCGCTATAGGGGCCGTAGGAGCCGAAGCCCTTGACCGAGGCGTAGACGAGGCGCGGGTTCAATGCATGCACCGTCTCCCAACCGAGCCCCAGGCGCTGCATGACCCCGGGGCCGAGGTTCTCGGCGACGACATCGGCTTCCTTGATCAGGCGGCGGGCGATCTCCTTGCCCTCGTCGGTTTTCAGGTCGATGACGGTGCTGCGCTTGTTGCTGTTGAGGAGCAGGAAGAAAAAGCTGTCGACGTTGGGGTTGTCGCTGTTCCACAGCTTGCGCGCACGGTCGCCGTGCGGCGGGCGCTCGATCTTGATGACGTCGGCACCGAGCCAGGCCAGCATCTGGGTGCAGGACGGGCCGGCCTGGTCGTGGGTGAAATCGATGATGCGAATGCCGTCGAGAGCCTGGCTCATCGGGGTCTCCCTGATTAAGTCATCCAACGCGCAGCGCGGGGACGAGGAACATGCCGGCGATCAGCTTGGCGCGCTCGTCGGCATCGTCGAGAAGCGACTGCCGCAGCGCGCGGATCGCGGCGCCAGCCGCCGTGTGGGTCCACAGCCAGTCGCCAAGCTGCCGGCTCGACGGCCTTGAGCCGCCGGCGATCGCGGCTTCGAGGGTGTAGGCCTTGAGGTCGTCGACCGCGAAGCGCAGCGCCAGGATCGGCGACAGCTCAGGGACCGGGCTCGGCGGCGCGTCCTTGCTCGAGCGGGCGCGCAGCCAGGCGCCGATGTATTCGCCGAAGGCGGCCGGGGCGAGGCCGCTGAGGCCGACCGTGCTGCGGCCACGCTCGGTGCAGGATCGGGCATAAGCAGCGGCCAGCGCCTGCATCTCCCTCTCCAACCCGTCGGCGAGGGCAGCGCCCAGTTCCATTCCCTCCCCTACAGGCGGGGGAGGGTTAGGGTGGGGGTTTCTCATCGGCGGCGTCCAGCTCTCGTCCGGAGCTTCGCGGGGGTCGTCCTCGGCGAAATCGGCGAGCAGCACCGGTCCGGCCGCGGCGTCGAGCAGATTGAGCGCGGCAAGGATCACCCGCTTCTGGAACGCCGGGTCATTCGGCGGCCCGAACGGGCGGCCCAATTCGAACGGCACCCACAGCGCGCGCGGCGGTCGGGTGCGCTCGGCTTGCGGGCGAATGAGCGCGATCGCCACCGTCGCGATGCCTTCCTCTTCGATGTAGTGCCCGAGCGCGCTCACGGCGCGCGTGCAGAGCGGTCAAACCGGCGGCAGGATAACAGCGTCGACCTGGTCCTCCCGCAGGCGGCCGGCGACCTCGCGGGCCGCCGCTTCCATTTCCACGGGATCGGTGGCGCCCATGAACGAATAATGGGTGGTGGCGACCGAGCCGATCCTCCCCTCGGCCGCCAGTTCGTTCAAGCGGTCGAGCGGGAAGACGACGTTCCAATCCTCCTGGAAACCGGTGCGATCGAAATTGATCGAGATGTGGCTGCACAGCAGCTGATCGGGCCGGGTCGCGGACGGGATCACCCGGTAATCCGCTTCCCGGCCGCGGAACAGGCGTCCGCCGCGGACAACCAGGCCCGCCGAGGAGATGATCGCCACTCGTCGCTTGGGCAACGGCGGGCCGGAGACCCAGGGCGTCGTTGTGAACGCCGGGCATTCGAGCGCGGCATAGCGCTCGGCCTGCGCGGGCGGAAGCCGGTCGAGCCGCATGGCGAGTTCTCCTTCTGTCGAATGCACCACATTCCCCGCCTCACTGGCTCGAAGTCAATGACTGTGATCATCGCCCACTGGTCACCGGGGGAGTTGCTTGACACCCCCGGAGCGCCTAGGTAGGAGGTGTCGCCGCGATCGGCGGTCGCGGGGGTGTAGCTCAGTTGGTTAGAGCGCCGGCCTGTCACGCCGGAGGTCGCGGGTTCGAGCCCCGTCGCTCCCGCCATCGGTCGAGCCCGCCATCGATCGAAGCTGCGGGCGAGGCTGGCGGGGTCCTCGGTCGCGATCGGGCTCCGCACTCGTCCGTTAGCCTTAGGGATTGGTATGGAGAGCCTGCTCAGCCAGTATTTCCCGATCCTGGTGTTTCTCGCGATCGCCGGGGGGATCGCGGTGGCGATGGTCGGCGCCTCGGTCATCCTCGCCCGGCAGAACCCCAATTCGGAGAAGCTGTCGCCCTATGAGTGCGGCTTCGAGCCGTTCGAGGATGCGCGGGTGCGCTTCGACGTGCGCTATTACCTGGTCGCGATCCTCTTCATCATCTTCGATCTCGAAGTCGCCTTTCTCTTCCCCTGGGCGGTGTCGTTGGGCGATATCGGGGTGTTCGGCTTCTGGTCGATGATCGTCTTTCTCGCCGTGCTGACGGTCGGTTTCATTTATGAGTGGAAGAAAGGGGCGCTCGAATGGGAGTGATCGAGACGCCCGGCCGGCTGGTTCCGCCGGGTCCCGAACAGGACCTGTTGCTGCGCGCGGCGACCGAGGAGATCGAGGACCGCGGGTTTATTACCTCGACCGTCGATGCCCTCGTTGGCTGGGCGCGCAGCGGTTCCTTATGGCCGATGACCTTTGGCCTCGCCTGCTGCGCGGTCGAGATGATGCATACCGGCGCCAGCCGCTATGACCTCGACCGCTTCGGCGTCGTCTTCCGGCCGAGCCCGCGCCAGTCCGATGTGATGATCGTCGCCGGCACGCTGTGCAACAAGATGGCCCCCGCCCTGCGCAAGGTCTACGACCAGATGGCCGAACCGCGGTGGGTAATCTCGATGGGGTCGTGCGCCAACGGCGGCGGCTACTACCACTATTCCTATTCGGTGGTACGCGGCTGCGACCGCATCGTGCCGGTCGACATCTATGTCCCCGGCTGCCCGCCGACCGCCGAAGCGCTGCTCTACGGCATCCTCTTGTTGCAGAAGAAGATCAAGCGCACCCGCAGCTTTGCCCGCTGATCCCCGGCGAAACCGGCATGGACGACAAGCTCAAGAACCTGGCGGAATATCTCGCGGCGGCATTGCCGGACGCGGTGATTGCGACGGAAATCCGCCATGGCGAATTGTCATGCCAGGTCGCGCCGGATGCGGTGATCGACGTCCTCGCCTTCCTGCGCGACGACCCAAAATGCCGCTTCACGATGCTGTGCGACATTTGCGGCGTCGACCACCCCGACCGGGCGCGGCGGTTCGATGTGGTCTACAACCTCCTCAGCATGACGCTCAACCAGCGCATTCGGGTCACGATCGCGGCCGACGAGGACCAGCCGGTGCCCTCCGCGGTCGGCCTCTACAGCTGCGCCGGGTGGTGGGAGCGCGAGGCCTGGGATCTCTTCGGGATCTATTTCAGCGACAACCCGGATCTGCGTCGCATCCTCACCGATTACGGCTTTGACGGGCACCCGTTGCGCAAGGATTTCCCGCTGACCGGTTATGTCGAATTGCGCTACGACGAGGACCAGAAGCGCGTCGTCTACGAGAAGGTGCGCCTGACCCAGGAGTTCCGCAGCTTCGATTTCCTGTCGCCCTGGGAGGGGATGGACAAGATCCTGCCGGGTGACGAGAAAGCGAGCGCACCCGACGACGCGCCGCCGGGGGGCGCATCGTGAGCGACCGCGCCACGCTGCCGCCAGCGGGCGAGCCTGGCGCCGAACTCGCCGGGGCGCCGGCGATCCGCAACTTCACGATGAATTTCGGGCCGCAGCATCCCGCCGCGCACGGGGTGATGCGCCTCGTCCTCGAGATGGACGGCGAGGTCATCGAGCGCGCCGACCCGCATATCGGCCTCCTCCACCGCGGCACCGAAAAGCTGATCGAATACAAGACCTATCTGCAGGCGATCCCCTATTTCGACCGCCTCGACTATGTCTCGCCCATGTGCCAGGAGCACGCTTTCGCGCTGGCGGTCGAAAAGCTTCTCGGGATCACCCCACCGCCGCGCGCCCAATACATTCGCGTCCTCTTCGCCGAGATCACCCGCATCCTCAACCACCTCCTCAACATCTGCGCCTTTGCACTCGACGTCGGCGCGATCACGCCGTTCCTCTGGGGGTTCGAGGAGCGCGAGAAACTGATGGAGTTTTATGAGCGCGCCTCCGGCGCGCGCCTCCACGCTAACTACTTCCGTCCGGGCGGCGTGCACATGGATCTGCCGGCCGGGCTCACCGACGACATTCTGGCGTTTTGCGACAACTTTCCGCGGACGATCGACGATATCGAGCGGCTCTTGACTGAGAACCGCATCTTCAAGCAGCGCACCGTCAATATCGGGGTCGTCAGCGCCAAGGACGCCGTCGATTGGGGGTTTTCGGGCCCGATGCTGCGCGGGTCGGGCATCGCCTGGGATTTGCGCCGCACCCAGCCCTATGACGCCTACGACAGGATTGAGTTCGACGTGCCGGTCGGCAAGAACGGCGATTGCTGGGACCGCTATCTGGTGCGCCTCGAGGAATTGCGGCAGTCGTTGCGCATCATCCGCCAGGTCCTGGCGCAGATGCCGGCGGGGCCCGTCAAGGTCAACGATAGGAAGGTGGCGCCGCCGCCGCGCGCCGAGATGAAGCAGTCGATGGAAGCCCTCATCCATCATTTCAAGCTTTATACCGAGGGCTATCACGTGCCCGAGGGCGAGACCTATACGGCGGTCGAGGCGCCCAAGGGCGAGTTCGCGGTCTATCTGGTGTCCGACGGTAGCAACCGTCCCTATCGCTGCAAGATCCGCGCGCCCGGCTTTGCCTTTCTGCAGGCGACCGAGTTCATGTCGAAGGGTCATATGCTGGCCGATCTGGTGGCGATCATCGGCTCGATGGACATCGTTTTCGGCGAGATCGACCGGTGAATACCCGCGGCGAAGGCGCGCCGATCGCCCAGCCCGAGCATTTCGAATTCACCCCCGAAAACCTGGAGCGGGCGCGGGCGCACATCGCCAAATACCCGCGCGGCAGGCAGGCGAGCGCGGTCTTGCCGCTGTTGGACCTGGCGCAGCGCCAATCGGGCGGCTGGCTGCCGTTGGCGGCGATGCACCATGTCGCCGACCTCCTGGCGATGCCGCGGATCCGGGTCTACGAGGTCGCCACCTTCTATACGATGCTCAATCTGCGCCCGGTCGGGCACTACTTCCTGCAAGCCTGCACGACGACGCCGTGCTGGCTGCGCGGCTCCGACGCCGTCGTCGCCGCCTGCGAGAGGATGCTCGGTGTGGCAATGGGCGGGACCACGGCGGACGGTCTTTTCACCCTCGTCGAGGTCGAGTGCCTCGGCGCCTGCGTCAACGCCCCGATCCTCCAGGTCAACGATGATTTCTACGAGGATCTCGACGGGCCCACGACCGAGGCGCTGATTGACGCGCTGCGCAACGGCAAGCCGCCGCCGGTGGGCTCGCTCGGCGGCCGCAGCAGTTCGGCACCAGCCACCGGCAAGACCACATTGACTGAGCCGCCGGAGCCACCCGCGATGCAGGCCGCGCTAAAGGCTGGCGAAGGCGGAGAGAACAGCGATGCTGGCTGATCGCGACCGCGTTTTCACCAATCTCTATGGCGAGCACGACTGGCATCTCGCCGGCGCGCTGAAGCGCGGCGACTGGGACGGCACCAAGGAGGTCATCCACAAGGGCCGCGACTGGATCGTCAACGAATGCAAGGAATTCGGGGCTGCGCGGGCGCGGCGGCGCCGGCTTCCCGACCGGGCTTAAATGGTCGTTCATGCCGAAGACCAGCGACCGGCCGACCTATCTCGTCGTCAACGCCGACGAAAGCGAGCCCGGCACCTGCAAGGATCGCGACATCCTGCGCAACGACCCCCACAAGCTCCTCGAAGGCTGCGTCCTCGCCGGCGCGGGGATGGGGGTCGGGGCGGCCTACATCTATGTCCGCGGCGAATTCTACAACGAGGCGACCCACGTCCAGACCGCAATCGACGAAGCTTACGACGCCGGGCTCGTCGGCAAGAATGCCTGCGGCTCGGGCTACGACATCGACATTTATCTCCACCGCGGCGCCGGCGCCTATATCTGCGGCGAGGAAACCGGGCTCCTCGAAAGCCTCGAAGGCAAGAAAGGCCAGCCGCGGCTGAAGCCGCCGTTCCCGGCGGCCGTCGGGCTCTACGGCTGCCCGACCACGGTCAACAATGTCGAGACGATCGCCGTTTCCCCCGCCATCCTGAAGCGCGGCGCGAAATGGTTTGCCGGGCTCGGGCGCCCGCGCAACACCGGGACCAAGATCTTCTGCATCTCCGGCCATGTGAACCAGCCGTGCAATGTCGAAGAAGAGATGTCGATCCCGATGAGGGAACTGATCGAACGCCACGCCGGCGGAGTGCGCGGCGGCTGGGACAATTTGCTCGCCGTCATTCCGGGCGGCTCCTCGACCCCTTGCCTGCCGGCGCCCGTATGCGACACGGTGCTGATGGATTTCGACAGCCTTGCCGCCGAGAAGAGCGGGCTCGGCACCGCCGCCCTCATCGTCATGGACAAATCAACCGACATCGTGCGCGCGATCGCCCGGCTGTCGGCCTTCTACAAGCACGAGAGCTGCGGCCAGTGCACGCCGTGCCGCGAGGGGCTCGGCTGGGTATGGCGGGTGATGGAGCGCATGGTCAAGGGCGAGGCTTCGGTCGCCGAAGTTGACATGCTCGACGAGGTGACGCGCGAGATCGAGGGCCACACGATCTGCGCACTGGCTGACGGCGCGGTCTGGCCGGTCCAGGGCCTCATCCGCCACTTCAAGCCGGAGATGCTGCGCCGCATCGAAGAATATCGTGCCGCCGCCACCCGCCGCGCGGCGGAGTAGGGCCGAGATATGCCCGATACCTTAATACCGAGTTCCCGGCGAAGGCCGGGACCCATCGCGGTCGCGATCGAGCGGTCGACGAATGGATCCCCGCCTTCGCGGGGAACCGCGTCTTTCTCAGACGGGGCTCAATCATGCCCAAGGTGACGATCGACGGACAGGAATTGGAGGTGGCGGCGGGCACCACGATCCTCCAGGCCTGCCAGCAGGCGGGGATCGAGATCCCACATTTCTGCTTTCACGAGCGCCTCAACATCGCCGGCAACTGCCGGATGTGCCTGGTCGAGGTCGAGAAATCGCCGAAGCCGGTGGCCTCCTGCGCGATGCCGGTCGCCGACGGCAACGTCATCCTGACGCAGTCGGACAAGGCGATAAAGGCGCGGCACGGCGTCATGGAGATGCTGCTGATCAACCACCCGCTCGATTGCCCGATCTGCGACCAGGGCGGCGAGTGCGATCTGCAGGACCAAGCAATGGCCTATGGCTTCGACCGCGGGCGCTATGTCGAAAACAAGCGCGCGGTGAAGGACAAGGATTTCGGGCCGCTGGTCGCCACCAGCATGACCCGCTGCATCCATTGCACCCGCTGCATCCGCTTTCTGACCGAGATCGCCGGCGTCGAGGAGTTGGGCGCGACCGGGCGCGGCGAAGACATGGAGATCACCACCTATGTCGAGCGAGCGCTCGGCTCCGAATTATCCGCCAACATCGTCGATCTGTGCCCGGTCGGGGCCTTGACCGCCAAGCCCTACGCCTTCATCGCGCGGCCCTGGGAATTGCGCAAGACCGAGTTGGTCGACGTCCTTGACGCGGTCGGCAGCAACATCCGCGTCGATGCGCGCGGCGCCCAGGTGTTGCGCGTGTTGCCGCGGCTCAACGAGGCGGTAAACGAGGAGTGGATCGCCGACAAGACCCGCTTCGCGCTTGACGGGCTGACCCACCGCCGGCTCGACCGCCCCTATGTCCGGCGCGGCGGACGGCTGGTCGAAGCTGAATGGCCCGAGGCGTTGGATCTCGTCGCCGCCCGGCTGAAATCGGTTCCGGGCGAGCGCATCGCGGCACTCGCCGGCGATCTGTGCGACGCCGAGGCGATGTTCGCACTGAAGGAGCTGTTGGGCGGGCTCGGCGCCACCAGCCTCGACTGCCGCCAGGACGGCGCCAGGCTCGATGCCGCCAGCCGCGCCGGCTATCTGTTCAACACCACGATCGCCGGGATCGAAGAGGCCGACACCTGTCTCCTCATCGCCAGCAATCCGCGCTGGGAAGCCCCGTTGATCAATGCCCGACTGCGCAAGCGCCACCTGCAGGGCGGCTTTCGCGCGGCCGCGATCGGCCCGGCGCTCGACCTCGGCTTCCCGGTCGAGATGCTCGGCGACAGCGGCGACATCCTCAATCAGCTGGCCCTGGGAACGCATCCCTGGGCCGAGGTGCTGCGCGGCGCCAAGGCGGCGATGCTGGTCGTCGGTCAGGGGGCGCTTTCGCGTCCCGATGGCGCCCGTGTGCTCGGGGCGGCGCGAAAAATCGCCGAAAGCTGTGGGATCGTGCGGCCCGAGTGGAACGGGTTCAACGTGCTGCACCACGCCGCGGCGCGGGTCGCCGGGCTCGATCTCGGCTTTCTGCCGGGGCCCGGCGGCAAGGATGTTGCCGGCATCCTCACCGGTTGCCGCTCGGGCGCGATCGAAATCCTCTATCTGCTCGGCGCCGACGAACTCGACCTCCGCGATACCGGATCAGCCTTTGTGATCTATCAGGGCCATCACGGCGACCGCGGTGCGGCCCGCGCCGATGTCGTCTTGCCGGGCGCCGCCTACACCGAAAAAGACGCGACCTACGTCAACACCGAGGGACGGGTTCAGCTCGGCCGCCGCGCCGTCTTCCCGCCGGGCGACGCACGCGAGGATTGGGCGATCCTGCGCGCGCTGTCGGGTGCGCTCGGGCGCCCGCTGCCGTTCGATTCGCTCATTGAGCTGCGCGCGTCGCTGCGCGCCCGGCATCCCCATTTCGCCGCGATCGACCGCATCGTGCCGGCCGAATGGGGGTCGTTCGGCGAAGCGGGGGCGGTCGATCCGGCGCCCTTCCCCTATCCGATCGCCGATTTCTACCAGACCGATCCGATCAGCCGCGCCAGCCCGACGATGGCGCGGTGCAGCGACGCGTTCGGCGCGCGGGCGGACAGCGCAGAGCGGACCGGCACGCATGGGTAGCGTAGGCGAGGGGGACCGGCGGTGAACGCCTTCTGGAGCGGGTATGCGCTGCCCACCGCCATCATCGTCGCCGAGGTGATCGCGGTCGTCGTGCCGCTCTTATTGGCGATCGCCTACTTCACCTATGCCGAGCGCAAGGTCTTGGCCTATTCGCAATTGCGCAAGGGGCCCAACGTCGTCGGCCCGTTCGGCCTCTTTCAGCCGATCGCCGACGGGCTGAAGCTCCTGATGAAAGAGACCATCATCCCGAGCGGCGCCAACCGCATCGTCTTCGTTGCCGCGCCGATGCTGACCTTCACGCTGGCGCTGGTTGCCTGGGCGGTCATCCCGTTCGGTGACGGGATCGTCATCTCCAACATCAATGTCGGGCTCCTCTACCTGTTCGCGATCAGCTCGTTGTCGGTTTACGGCATCATCATGGCGGGATGGGCCTCCAACTCGCGTTATGCCTTTTTGGGCGCGTTGCGCTCGGCGGCGCAGATGGTCTCCTACGAGGTGTCGATCGGGTTCGTTCTGGTGACGGTGCTCCTCTGCGCCGGCTCCTTGAACCTGAGCGACATCGTCCGGGCGCAGCGCCATGTCTGGTTCGTCATCCCGCTATTGCCGATGGCCGTGGTGTTCTTCATCTCCGGCCTCGCCGAGACCAACCGCGCGCCGTTCGATCTGCCCGAAGGCGAATCCGAGCTCGTCGCCGGCTACTTCGTCGAATATTCGGCGATGACCTTCGCGCTGTTCTATCTCGGCGAGTACGGCAACATGATCATGGTCAGCGCGATGACCGCGATCCTGTTTCTCGGCGGCTGGCTGGCGCCGTTCGGGGTGGCGCCGTTCACCTGGATCCCCGCGCCGATCTGGCTCATGTTGAAGACCGTCTTTATGATGTTCGTCATTCTCTGGGTGCGCGCGACCTTCCCGCGCTTCCGCTACGACCAGCTGATGCGGCTGGGCTGGAAGGTGTTTCTGCCGTTCACGCTATTCTGGCTGGTCTTGACCGCGGGCGTCCTGACCGCGTTCGGCTGGGTCCCGGTGCGTTGACACGCTCTATGGCGAGGGTGAGGATCGACGAATGAACCTTCTGGCGCGCGGCGCGCGCGGCCTCTTGCTCAGCGAACTGATCTCGGGGATGGCGCTGACCTTGCGCTACATGTTCAAGCGCCCGGTCACGGTCAACTACCCTTACGAGAAGGGCCCGCTCAGCGCGCGGTTTCGCGGCGAGCATGTGCTGCGCCGCTATCCCAATGGCGAAGAACGCTGCATCGCGTGCAAATTGTGCGAAGCGATCTGCCCGGCGCTCGCGATCACGATCGAGGCCGAGCCGCGCGAGGATGGCAGCCGGCGCACGACGCGCTACGACATCGACATGACCAAATGCATCTATTGCGGCTATTGCCAGGAAGCTTGCCCGGTCGATGCGATCGTCGAGGGGCCGAATTTCGAATTCGCCACCGAGACCCGCGAAGAATTGTTCTACGACAAGGAAAAGCTGCTGGCGAACGGCGATCGCTGGGAAGCTGAGATCGCCCGGGCGCTCGCCCTCGAGGCGCCCTATCGATGAGAGAAGTTTCCGCGCAAAATAACTCCGAGTTCCCGGCGAAGGCCGGGACCCATTTCTCAGCAGCCTCGGCCGTCGACCCGTGGATCCCGGCCTTCGCCGGGAACTCGGTCACGGGAAACGGGCGGGCATGATCCTCCAGACGATCATGTTCTACCTCTTTGCCGTGATCGCGGTGGCGGCAGGCGTCATGGTCGTCTCGGCGCGCAACCCGGTCCATTCGGTGTTGTTCCTGATCCTCGCCTTCTTCAATTCGGCTGGGCTCTTCGTACTGTTGGGGGCGGAGTTCCTGGCGATGATCCTGGTCATCGTCTATGTCGGCGCGGTCGCGGTCCTGTTCCTCTTTGTCGTGATGATGCTCGATGTCGATTTTGAGGAGCTGCGCAGCGGCTTCATGCGCTATCTCCCGGTGGGCGCGCTGATCGGGTTCCTCCTGTTGGCCGAGCTGATGCTGGTGTTCGGCAGCTGGGTGATCGCGCCCGGCATCGCCGGTATCCAGGCCGCGCCGCTGCCGCAGGCCGCCGCCGGCATCAGCAACACCCGCGCGCTCGGCGACCTCCTCTACACCCGCTATCTGTTCGCTTTTCAAATGGCCGGCCTCATTCTCCTCGTGGCGATGATCGGCGCCATCGTGCTGACGCTGCGCCGGCGGGTCGGGGTGCGCCGCCAGCGGATCCCCGAGCAGCTCGCGCGCACCCGCGCCGAAGCGATCGCGCTCGTCAAGGTGCCGCTGAGC
This sequence comes from uncultured Alphaproteobacteria bacterium, assembly GCA_963734125.1. Classification (GTDB taxonomy): domain Bacteria; phylum Pseudomonadota; class Alphaproteobacteria; order ATCC43930; family CGMCC-115725; genus DATARH01. The sequence goes on along the minus strand of CAVTGB010000081.1, from coordinate 37,708 downwards.
AGCGGCGCACCAATGGATCAAGTTCATGGGCCGCAGGCCCATGGGGCAGGAGAGTAGGGCGATGGCGGTCGGCCTCGGGCATTACCTGACCGTCGCGGCGATCCTCTTCACGCTTGGCGTGTTCGGCATTTTCCTCAACCGCAAAAACGTCATCATCATCATGATGTCGATCGAATTGATGCTGCTGGCGGTCAACATCAACTTTGTCGTCTTCTCGGTCGTGCTGGGTGACCTGGCCGGCCAAGTCTTCGCGATGTTCGTGTTGACGGTGGCGGCGGCGGAGGCGGCAATCGGCCTCGCCATCCTCGTCGTCTATTTCCGCAATCGCGGCACGATCGAGGTCGAAGACATCCACATGATGCGCGGCTGAACCCAGTGGCTGAATCCGGTGGCTGAACCTTGATCGCCGTCCTCGTCGTCTTCCTGCCGCTCGCCGCCGCCGCGATCGCCGGATTTTTCGGCCGCTGGATCGGCGATCGCGTCGCCCAGATCGTCACCTGCGGCGCGCTCCTTGCGTCAATGGTGCTGGCGATCCCGCTGTTCCGCGCGATCCTCGCCCAGGGTGGCCCGCAGATCGTGCATATCGCCACCTGGATCGCCGCCGGCGGCGTCGATGTCGAATGGTCGCTGCGGCTCGATACGCTTTCGGGCGTCATGATCCTCGTCGTGACCATCGTCTCGGCGATGGTCCACGTCTATTCGGTCGGCTACATGGCGCATGATCCGGGGATCCCGCGCTTCATGGCGTATCTGAGCCTCTTCACCTTTTTCATGCTGGCGCTGGTGACGGCCAACGACTTCGTCCAGCTGTTTTTCGGGTGGGAAGGCGTCGGCCTGATGTCCTACCTCCTCATTGGCTTCTGGTACGACCGCAATTCGGCGAACGCGGCGGCGATCGAGGCCTTTATCGTCAACCGGGTCGGCGATTTCGGCTTTGTGCTCGGCATTTTCGCGGTCTTTGTAATCTTTGGCTCGCTCGACTTTACGACGGTCTTCGGCAAGGCACCCGGGGCCGTGGGCACCACGATCCCCTTCCTCGGCTGGCAGGTGCCGTCCTTGACGCTCGCCTGCATCCTTCTCTTCGTCGGCGCGATGGGAAAGTCGGCGCAGATCGGCCTCCACACCTGGCTGCCCGATGCGATGGAGGGCCCGACCCCGGTCTCCGCGCTCATCCACGCCGCGACGATGGTGACGGCCGGCGTCTTCATGGTGGCGCGGTTGTCGCCAATGTTCGAATACGCGCCCAATGCGCTCGCCGTCGTCGGCGTCATCGGCGGTACGACCGCGGTCTTCGCCGCCAGCGTCGGCATGGCGCAGAACGACATCAAGCGGGTCATCGCCTATTCGACCTGTAGCCAACTCGGCTACATGTTCTTCGCCGCCGGGGTCTCAGCTTACGGCGCGGCGATGTTCCACCTCTTCACCCACGCCTTTTTCAAGGCGCTCCTGTTTTTGGGCGCGGGCTCGGTCATCCACGCGATGAGCGCGGAACAGGACATGCGCCGCATGGGCGGGCTGTGGAAAAAGATCCCCTATACCTATGCAGTGATGTGGATCGGCAGCCTGTCCTTGGCCGGGATCCCGTTCTTCGCCGGGTTCTATTCGAAGGACATGATTCTTGGCGCCGCCTGGGCCTCGGGGACGGCGGTCGGGCGCTACTCGTTCTGTCTCGGCGTCTTCACCGCGTTCCTTACCGCCTTTTATTCGTGGCGGCTCTTGATCATGACGTTCCACGGGGAGGCGCGCGCCGACGACGAAACCATGCACCATGTGCATGAAAGCCCCTGGGTCATGCTGATCCCGCTGTTCGTGCTTGCCGCCGGCGCGGCCTTCGCCGGGTACCTCGCCCAGGATTATTTCGTCGGCGGCGGGCGCGCCCTCTTCTGGAAGAACTCGATCCTGGTGCTGCCCGGGCACGATTCGATCGGCCGGGCGGAAGAGAACTCGGCGCTGATCGACTACCTGCCGCTCCTCGCCGCGCTCGCGGGGATCGCGGTGGCGTATTACTGCTATCTGCTGCGCCCGGGGGTCCCGGCTACCGCGGCGCTGCGGTTCCGCGCGGTCTATCTGTTCCTCTTGAACAAATGGTACTTCGACGAGCTCTACGACCGGCTCTTCGTCAAGAGCGCCTTCTCGCTCGGCGACGGGCTGTGGAGGACCGGTGACGAGACCGTGATCGACGGCTTCCCCGATGGCATCGCCATGGCGACGCGCGAGCTGGCGCGCGAGGCCAGCCGGCTGCAGACCGGATACGTTTATCACTATGCCTTCGCGATGCTGATCGGCGTCGTCGCGCTGGTCACCTGGTACCTGGTGCCGCGATGAGGGCGCGCCTCGGTCACCCCCTCCCAACCCTCCCCCATCGAGGGGGAGGGCTTTGCGTCGCGACGCTTGAGAGAACCCTCCCCCTGGATGGGGGAGGGCAGGGTGGGGGTGATGCTTGCCCCGTTGCACTCAGCCAGGGACCGGCGGCATGAGCCACTGGCCGCTCCTCTCGCTCGTCACCTTTCTGCCGCTGGTGGGTGCCGGCTTCATCATGAGCGCGCGGGGCGATGCGGCGGTCGTCGCCCGCAACGCGCGCAACATCGCGCTGTCGACGTCGCTCATTGTCTTCGCCCTGTCAATCGTGCTGTGGCTCGACTTCGACCCGACGACTGCCGCCTTCCAGTTCGTCGAGCGGGCGCACTGGATCACGATCGTCGGTTTCACCATCGACTATCACATGGGCATCGACGGCATTTCCTTGTTCTTCGTCCTGTTGTCGACCTTGTTGACGGTGCTCTGCGTCGGCGCCAGCTGGACCAACGTGCACAACCAGGTCCGGGAATACATGATCGCCTTCCTCGTCCTTGAGACGATGATGGTCGGCATTTTCTGCGCCCTCGACTTCGTGCTGTTCTACATTTTCTTCGAGGGGGTGCTGGTCCCGATGTTCCTGATCATCGGGGTGTGGGGCGGGCCGCGGCGGGTGTATGCCGCATTCAAGTTCTTTCTCTATACGCTCCTGGGTTCAGTGCTCTCGCTCCTGGCGATCCTCGCGGTCTATTTCCAGACCGGCAGCACCGACATCACCGTGGCGCTGACCCATAACTTCCCGCCCGAATTACAGAAATGGCTGTGGCTGGCGTTTTTTGCGTCGTTCGCCGTCAAGGTACCGATGTGGCCGGTGCACACCTGGCTGCCCGACGCCCATGTCGAGGCGCCGACCGCTGGCTCCGTCATCCTCGCCGGCGTCCTCTTAAAGATGGGTGGCTATGGGTTCATCCGGTTCTCGCTGCCGATGTTCCCGCTGGCGTCCGCCTACTTCACCCCGCTGATGTTCGCATTGTCGGCGATTGCGATCATCTACACCTCGTTCGTCGCGCTCGCCCAGAGCGACATGAAAAAGCTGATCGCCTATTCCTCGATCGCCCATATGGGGTTCGTGACGATGGGCATCTTTGCGCTGACCAGCGAAGCGGTGCAGGGCGCGATGATCCAGATGCTGAGCCATGGCCTCGTATCGGCCGGCCTCTTTCTGATCGTCGGCGTCGTTTATGACCGGCTGCACACGCGCGACATCGACCGCTATGGGGGGCTTGCCGACCGCATGCCGGCTTACGGCTTTGTCTTCATGTGCCTGATGCTCGCCTCGGTCGGGCTCCCCGGCACCAGCGGCTTTGTCGGCGAGTTCCTGATCCTCCTTGGCACGTTCCGGGTGTCGACGCTCGAATGCTTCCTCGCCGCGACCGCCCTCTTCCTCGGCGCGATGTACATGCTCTACCTCTATCGCCGGGTCATCTTCGGCACCATCACCCGCGAGGATTTGCGCGGCATGCTCGACCTCTCGCCGCGCGAGAAGGCGGTGTTTGCGCCGCTCCTCCTCCTAGTGCTGTGGATGGGCGTCTATCCCAATTCCTTCCTCACCCCGATCCGCGCCTCGATCGACCACCTCGTCCTCCAGGTCAGCACCGCGCAAAAGGCGGCGCAAAGCGCAGCAACGATGTCATCCTCTCCATCCGTCTTGGCCGGGCTTGGCCCGGCCATCCACGTGGATCCCCGGGCCAAGCCCGGGGAAGACGAGTAGGGGGCCGAGACCGATGCCGACCGTAGCCGTTCCCGTTCTTTCCCCGGCGCTGCCGGAAATCCTCATCGCCGGCGGTGCGATGGCGCTGCTGCTCATCGGCGTCTTTCGCGGCGAAGGCTCGGCCCGGCTGGTATCCTGGCTCGCCGTCCTGGTGCTCATTGGCACCCTCGTCGTTTCGGCGCTGATCGGCGGCGCGCACCGCGTCGGCTTTTACGGGATGTTCATCACCGACGCCTTCGCGGTTTTCATGAAGGCGCTGGTGCTCGTTGGCTCGGCGGTCAGCATCATCCTGGCGCTCCACTACAACGAGGAGGCAAAGATCGCGCGTTTCGAGTTTCCGGTCCTCATCCTCCTGGCGACGGCCGGCATGATGGTGATGATCTCGGCCAACGATTTGATCACCCTCTACCTTGGCCTCGAATTGCAGTCTCTCGCGCTCTATGTCGTCGCCAGCTTCGACCGCGATTCGGTGCGCTCGACCGAGGCCGGGCTCAAATATTTCGTCCTCGGCGCGCTTGCCTCGGGGCTCCTCCTCTATGGCGCTTCCCTGATCTACGGCTTTACCGGGACCACCAGCTTTGCCGGGCTCGCACAGGTGTTCGGCGCCGCCGCGCAGCCGTCGAACGGGGTCATCATCGGGCTCGTCCTGGTTGCCGTTGGGCTAGCCTTCAAGGTGTCGGCGGTGCCGTTCCACATGTGGACCCCTGACGTTTACGAGGGGGCGCCGACCCCGGTCACCGCGTTCTTTTCGGTGGCCCCCAAGATCGCCGCGATCGCGCTCTTCGTCCGCTTTTTAATCGAGCCGTTCGGCGGGCTCCTCGTCGAGTGGCGCCAGGTGATCGTCGCCCTGTCGGTCGCCTCGATGGTCTTGGGCGCCGTCGCCGCGATCGCGCAACAGAACATCAAACGGCTGATGGCCTATAGCTCGATTGGCCATGTCGGCTATGCCCTGATCGGCCTTGCCGCGGCGACCCCGGCGGGGATCCAAGGCATCCTCGTCTACATGGCGATCTATCTGTTCATGAACCTCGGCACCTGGGCGGTCATCCTGTGCATGCGGCAGAAGGGGCAGATGGTCGAGGGCATCGCCGACCTCTCCGGGCTCGGGCGCACCCAGCCGGGTCTGGCGCTCGCGCTCGGCATCTTCATGTTCGCGCTCGCCGGGATCCCGCCGACCGCCGGGTTTTTCGGCAAGCTCTACATCTTTCTCGCCGCAATCGACGCGCATCTGGTGGGGCTCGCCGTCATTGGCGTCGTCACCAGCGTCGTCGGCGCATTCTATTATCTGCGCATCGTCAAGGTGATGTATTTCGACGAGCCGATGGCCTCGTTCGACCGGCCGATCGCCGCCGAACTGAAAGGGGTGCTCGTCGTCGCCGCGGTATTGACGATGTTTTTCATCCTGTTACCCGATCCGATCGTCGGCGGCGCCGAGGGGGCGGCGGTTTCCTTGTTCGCGCGATGAGGGAAGCTGCACCGGCGCTGCCCGAGGGCTTTTGCCTCCACCGCTACAAGACGATCGGCAGCACCAATGACGAGGCCAAGGCGCTGGCCCGCGCCGGCGCTCCCGAAGGCACGGTGGTGTGGGCCGAGGAGCAGACCGCCGGGCGCGGCCGGCGCGGCCGCGTTTGGTTGTCGCCGCCGGGCAACCTCTATTTGTCTCTGGTGCTGCGGCCCGAGGGCGCACCCTCCCAGGCCGCGCAGCTCGGCTTTGTCGCCGCGCTCGGGCTCGGCGACGCGCTCCGCTCGCTAGCGGGGCCGGCCCTGCAGCTCCGGTACAAATGGCCCAACGACCTCCTCGCCAACGGCAGGAAGCTCGCCGGTATCCTCCTCGAATCGGAGACGAGCGCGACGGAGAGGGTCGATTTCGTCGTGCTCGGGATCGGCGTCAATATCCTCACCGCGCCCGAGGATGTCGAATTCCCGGCCACTTCGCTTGCCGCCGAGGGCATCGCCGGCGTCACCCCGGCGGCGGTGATCGAAGGATTTGCCCGCCATTTCGCTGGTTGGGCGGAGCGCTGGCGCACGGAGGGGTTCGCGCCGCTGCGCACGGCCTGGCTCGCGCGCGCTAGCGGGCTCGGCGACCAGGTCCGCGTCCGCCTTGATCACGATACGCTCTTCGGCCGGTTTGAGGGTCTCGACGCCGACGGCGCGCTCGTCCTCGAGGGCGCCGACGGCCCCCGCCGGATCGCCGCCGGCGAAGTCTTTCCGGCCTCGTAAAGGGGGCGACATGCTGCTCGCCATCAACGCCAACAACACCAACACCGTGTTCGCGATCTGGGAGGGCGCGCGCCTCAGGGGCAGCTGGCGCACGGCGACCGAGGGCAAGCGCACGGCCGACGAATATGTCGTCTGGCTCGATCATCTCCTCGCGCTCGAGGGCCTCTCGCGCAAGGACGTCGACGGTGCGGTCATCGCCAGCGTCGTGCCCGAAGTCAATTTCAACCTCCTCACCCTGTGCCGTCACTACTGCAAGACAGATCCGCTGGTGGTCGGCGCGAAGGGCGTCAAGCTCGGCACCAAGGCGCTCGTCGACCGGCCGGAGGAAGTCGGTGCCGACCGTCTCGTCAATACCGTCGCCGCGCACGACCGCTACAAGGGGCCGCTGATCGTCGTCGATTTCGGCACCGCGACGACCTTCGATGTCGTCGACCGCGACGGCAATTATTGCGGCGGCGTGATTGCGCCGGGGATCAACCTGTCCTTGGCCGCGTTGCACATGGCGGCGGCCAAGCTGCCGAGCGTTCCGATCGGCCGCACCGCGCGCGTCATCGGCAAGGACACGGTGAGCTGCATGCAGTCCGGCATCTATTGGGGTTACATCGGCCTCGTCGAGGGGCTGGTCGGCCGGATCAAGAGCGAGTTCGGCGCCGCGATGCGCACGATCGCCACTGGCGGCCTCGCGCCATTGTTCGACGGCGCCACCGCTGCGATCGACCAGGTCGACCCCGATCTGACGCTGTGGGGCCTCAGGCTTATTCACCGCAACAACGCCGCCCGATGAACCGCCCCCGCTCGCAACTCGCCGGCGAGATTTCCGACAACGATCCCGACGCCCTCTATTTCGTGCCGCTCGGCGGCGCCGGCGAGATCGGCATGAACCTCAGCCTCTACGGCTATCGCGGCCAGTGGCTGATCGTCGATTGCGGCGTCACCTTCGGTGAAGAGGAGCACCAGCCGGGGGTCGATGTGATCATGGCCGACCCGGCCTTTATCGTCGAACGCCGCGACCGCCTCCTCGGCATCGTCGCGACCCACGCGCATGAAGACCATATCGGCGCCATCCCGTACCTCTGGCCGCAGCTGCGCTGCCCGGTCTGGGCGACGCCGTTCACCGCCTCGGTGTTGCGCGCCAAGCTCATCGAGGCGCGCCTTGTCGATCGGGTCGAGATCAACACGGTGCCGATGTCCGGCCGCTTTACGATTGGCCCCTTCGATTTGGAGCTGATCACGCTGACCCATTCGATCCCCGAGCCGAACGCCGTCGTAATCCGCACCTCGGCCGGGACCGTCTTGCACACCGGCGACTGGAAGCTCGATCCCGACCCGCTGATCGGTGAGACCACCGACGAGGCGCGGCTGCGCGCAGTGGGCGACGAGGGGCTGCTGGCGATCGTCTGCGATTCGACCAACGCCTTGAAGCCGGGGAGTTCGGGCTCCGAGGGCGAGTTGCGGCGGTCGCTGACCGAGCTGATCGGCCGCTATGACGGGCGGGTCGCGGTCGCCTGCTTTGCCTCCAACGTCGCGCGCCTCTCCTCGATCGCCCATGCCGCCCGCGCCCACGACCGCGACGTCGCGCTGGTCGGCCGCTCGCTATGGCGGATCGAAAAGGCGGCGCGCGAAAACGGCTACCTCGCCGATGTGCCGCGCTTTCTGACCGAGGACGAGGCCGGCTACGTGCCGCGCGACAAAATCCTCCTGATTTGCACCGGCAGCCAGGGCGAGCCGCGCGCCGCCCTGGCGCGGATCGCCCGCGAGGATCACCCTAACATCACGCTCGAAGAGGGCGACGTCGCGATCTTTTCCTCGCGCATCATCCCCGGCAACGAGAAGTCGATCGGCCGGCTGCACAACGCCCTCGTTCGCCTCGGCATCGAAATCGTCACCGAGGGCGACCACTTCGTCCACGTCTCGGGCCACCCGGCGCAGGACGAGCTGGTGCGCATGTACCAGATGGTGCGGCCGCGGATCGCGATCCCGGTGCATGGCGAGGCGCGCCACCTCGCCGCCCACGCGGACCTGGCGCTGCGCTGCCAGGTGCCCGACGCGTTCGTCATCGAGAACGGCGACCTGATCCGCCTCGACCGCGGCGGCGGCGCGATCGTCGACGAGGTCCCGACCGGCCGCATCGCCAGCGACGGCAAGAGCCTCCTGCCGATCGGCGGCGCGGTATTGCAGCAGCGCCGCCGTCTCGCCAGCGACGGCAGCATCGTCGCCACCCTCGTCGTCGATTGCCAGGGCCGGCTCGCCGCCCCGCCGCAGGTCAGCCTCATCGGCCTCGCCGAAGCCAACGCCGAGCCGGTGGCCGCGATGGGCGAGGCGCTCGCTGACGCGGTCGAGGATCTGCCGGCGCCGCTCCGGCGTGACGACAACGCGCTGCGCGAAGCTGCACGCCGGGCGCTGCGCCGCGTCGTCAACGAGCGCTTCGGCAAGCGCCCGCTGATCGAAATTCAACTGGTGCGGCTGTAAGCCCGGGGAGGATTGCGGGATGATCGGCCGGCTCAATCACGTTGCGATCGTCGTACCCGACCTCGCCGCCGCCGCGGCGCAGTACCGCGACACGCTCGGCGCCGTTGTTTCCGAGTCGCACCCGTTGCCGGCGCATGGCGTCAGCGTGGTCTTCGTCGAATTGGCCAACAGCAAGATCGAGCTCTTGGAGCCGCTCGGCGCCGATTCGCCGGTGCAGGGCTTCCTCGCCAAGAACCCGTCCGGCGGCATGCACCATCTGTGCTACGAGGTCCCCGACATCATCGCCGCGCGCGACCGGCTGCGCGCCGCCGGCGCCCGTGTACTCGGCGACGGCGAACCCAAATTCGGCGCGCACGACAAGCCGGTGCTGTTCCTCCATCCAAAGGATTTCGCGGGCACCCTTATTGAGCTGGAGGAGGCGTGAAGAGCAACGAATTGGCCAGGTCATGAACTGGCTGACCGGAGTCGTCGTCTATATCCTCGTCTGGTGGGTGACGCTGTTCGCGGTGCTGCCGTTGTGGGTGACGCCTTCCGAGCCCGGCGATCCCGGTCACGCCGCCGGGGCGCCGCGCCACCCCTTGATGCTTCGCAAACTGGCGCTGACAAGCGCGGCGGCGGCGGTCATCTGGCTCGGCATCTACATCCTCGTCGCCGAGCCGTGGTTCAGCTTTCGCGGCTCCTGAAGGCTGGCGCGAGCGGCCGGTGATCGCCGATTATCGCCGGCATGAGCGCCGCCTATTGCCGGGGTGCCCCCGGCCATCCGCTGCACGGGCCCTATCACGACCGGGAGTACGGCTTCCCGGCCGCCGACGAGGCGGTGCTGTTCGAGCGGCTGACGCTCGAAATCAACCAGGCCGGGCTGTCCTGGCTGACCGTGCTGCAAAAAGCGCGCCGCATTTCGCGCCGCCTTCGCCGATTTCACCGTCGATCGGGTCGCCGGCTTTCGGCGCGGCCGACATCGAGCGCCTGATGGCCGATCCCGGCATCGTGCGCAACCGGCAGAAGATCGAGGCGGTCATCGCCAACGCCCGGCGCATCCAGGAATTGCGCCGCATCGCACGGCTCGTTCCAGCGCTGGCTCGACGCCCATCATCCGACGTCCGGCGGCCGAGTGGACGCGACTCTTCCGCGCAGAATTTCCGGTTTCACCGGCGGGCTCATCGTCGGCGAATTTCTGATGAGCCTCGGCTATCTGCCGGGAGCGCATGAGCCGGACTGCCCGGTCTATGCGCGGATCCTCGCGCTGGCGCCGCCCTGGACGCGGCCGACCGCGGTGCACGAGCGATGAAGCATGGGCGATGAAGCATCGGCGATGAAGCCCGCATCGGCGGCGGTGCCAAATTGACGGTAGCGCGACATCTGGGCTAAGCTGATTGTTGCGGCGACGTTGATCGTTACAAATCAAGAGCCGGGCTCGAACCCGGTCGCCGTCGCTTGATGGGCGACCATTATTGGTGCAGGCGCGCCGCTCGCCGGTGGCGTCATCAGTCGATGATCAAGGAGGAAGCGTTGTCGTCACGGCAAAAATACCTGAAGATCTTGTCCAATCTGACGCCGGCCGGGGCGGTTGGCGTGTCGCTGCTCGTGCTCGGCGCCGCCGTGCCGGCCGCAGCGAGCGTGCAGCCCGGCCGGGGCGCAAACCTCGGCGATCCAGGACGAACGGGTCTCCGAACGGCTCGCCGCAATTCGCGAGGCGGTCTCGGCGGGTGCCGAGGTGGACCCGGCAGCCACCAACCGGAGCAGCAGTTGAGCTGGTGGTGCAATGGCGGCGGGTGTGGCTGGGGCTGGCGCGGCCGCGCCTGGGGCTTCCCGAACTGGGGCAACGGCTTTCCCAACTTCCGGAATTGGGGAAACGGCCTGGGGTAACGGCTGGCGCTATTAGCGGTTGGCCGGGGTGGCGGACTAGCGAAATGCCCAAGATCGAGCTGCTGGTCGTCCAGCCGACCCCGTTTTGCAACATCAACTGCTCATATTGCTATCTGCCCGATCGCAGCTCGAAGGCAGTGATGGCGGATGAGACGCTGCGCAACCTGTTCCTTCGGGTGTTTGAGTCGGGCTGGGCCCAAGACGAACTGAGCATCGTGTGGCATGCGGGAGAACCGTTGGTTCTGCCGATCGAGTTCTACCGGCGGGCCTTCGCCACGATCGAGGGTCTGCAGACCGCGCGACGTCGAGGTCAGGCATTCGTTCCAGACCAACGCAACATTGCTCAACGACCGCTGGTGCGAGTTCTTCGCCGAACACGACGTCAAGGTGGGCGTCAGCATCGATGGCCCCCAACGCTTTCACGACCGCAATCGTCTCACGCGGTCCGGGCGCGGCACGTTCGATCGGACAATTGCCGGGGTCCGGCTGCTCCGCAAACATGGGCTGCCGTTTCACGTCATATCCGTGCTGACTGCGGAAAGCCTGGCCGCGCCGCAGGAGATGTTCGATTTTTACGTGGCCGAGGGTATCGATCAGGTCTGCTTCAATGTCGAGGAGACCGAAGGCGATCACCAGTCGCAATCGTTTGCGCACGCGGGTATCGAGAATGCCTACTACCGGTTTCTCGCCGAATTCTGGCGGCTCGCCGCAGCGAGCCCCGCCAAGCTTTCCTTCATCCGCGAGATCGAGGACGCCACGCATCGAGTGTTGCGCCCGAAGGAGGCGATTGTCGCCAACCAGCTGACCACGCCGTTTGCGATGCTCAATGTCGATTGGACCGGCAACATCGCGACGTTTTCGCCAGAGCTCCTGGGATTGAAGAATGCCGAGTACGGCGACTTCATCCTCGGCAACGTCAATCGCGACCGGCTGACCGAGCTGTCGCAACGGCCTACCTTCCTCAAGATCCAGGCCGACATCGATGCAGGCGTGGCGCTATGTCGCGAGACCTGCGAATATTTCTCGCGTCTGCGGCGGCGGCGAGCCGATCAACAAGCTGTCCGAAAACGGCAGCTTCGTCAGCACCGAGACAACCTATTGCCGAATGACAAGAATGCGGACGACGGATCTCGTGCTCGATTTGCTTGATCGGGTGGAGGAGAGGGCCGCCGAGGGCGCGTCCGCGCTCGGCGCTCCGATGCTCGCGGCCGCCGATATCGGCCAGTCAGTGGCGTGATGCGGCCGGCCATGTGACCGGCTCAACGATGTAATTCATTTCGGAGATGGGGGGATGAAAGCAATCTATTCGACATTGCGCGGCGCTGCCGCGATGGCAACGGTTGTGGTGAGCTTGTGTGGGTTGGCACTTGCCCAGGCGCAGCCCACGGCACAGCCGGCCGGTGCGCCCGGCGCATACGCGGGGGGAGACCAAGAGTGCTGCCGGTCCCGCCGGGGCGACGCGGCCGCTGGAAGTGCCGCTCCTCTACGTCACCGGGATCGAGGTGACGCAGGAGTCGCTGGAGCCGAAGGTCATGCTGGTTCGGGTCACGGGCTTGGCCAGCTCGGAGGGTTGGAGCGGGCCGCAGCTGGTCCCGTTCTATTACGGCAAACCGCTCGACGACACGCTCGACCTGCAATTCATTGGCACCAGCCCGGAGCAATCGCAAAAGGCGGAAGGGTTTGTTCCGATTAGCGCGATATTTACGGTCGACGCCGGCCTGCCCTTCAAGGCAGTCCGCGTGCGCGCCGCGGCCAACGCCCTCGAGGTGAAACAGATCCCCGGAAGCCAGAAGGCGGAGATCAAGGCTGACGGCTGCAAGGAGTGCATCGGCAAGAAATACGCCGAAAAGGGCAAGGCTCCCGCCGGGGCCCCCAAAGTCGTGCGCGAGGAAGACCTGCCGCGCGGGTTCCGGGTGATTGCGCCGACGCACGGGGTCGCCGGGATCGTGCACAACCCGAACCGACTCGACCTGATCCTCGATGCCAACAACACGATCGTCATGGCGTTCTGGGAATAGTCCAGTCTCTGAGGCGGCAGGCGAGACGACCGGCGCCCGCTGCCTCGTGCCTGCGGGGAATGGGGTGGTCGGCGGGTGCCTGCAGAGTTGTCATCGCCACTCGATAGTGGATCCGGCGCTCTCGGCCGACCGGTCGAGGAAATCGCCGAGATACTCGCGCCGCACCCGATTTTCGCGCGGGTCGACCGTGCGTCGCTCCTGGCGGTGGCCGCGCAATGCCGGCTCGCCACCTACCCGGCCGGGGCGACCCTCATGCGCGAGGGCGATCCCGGCAGCTTTGCCTGCGTGATCCTCGACGGCGAGGTCGACGTCTTCGTCGAGCTGCCCGCCGGACCGGTCCATTTGGCGACGATCGGGCGCAATCGGATCATCGGGGAACTCGGCGCCTTTACCGACCGCCCGCGCACCGCGACAGTCGTCACCCGCACCGATCTCGTCGTCATTCGCATCGAGCGGGACAGCCTGATGCGGCTGAGCGCCGACTACCCGTCGATTGGCGTCGCGATCGTCGAGGAGCTGGGCGGCCGTTTGGCGACGATGAACCATTCGCTCGCCACCCTGACCTACGCGGCCGAGGCGCTGGCGCGCGACGAATATGACGCGGCATCGCTCGACCAACTGACCAGCCAACCGGGCGAAGTCGCTACCTTCGCGCGCGCGTTCGCCGGCATGGCGGCCGAGATTCGCGCCAAGCAGCATCGCCGCCAGGAGATGCAGGCCGCCGCACAGATCCAGCAATCGATCCTGCCGGCTCCGTGGGTAGGTGATGGTCCGACCGAGCGGGTCGATCTCCATGCCGAGATGCATCCGGCGCGCGAGATCGGCGGCGATTTTTACGATTACTTCCTGATCGATGCGAACCGGCTCGCAGTGATCGTCGCCGACGTTTCCGGCAAGGGTATCCCGGCGTCACTGTTCATGGCGGTGTCACGCACCGTGATGCGCAGCGTTGCCAGCGCCGAGGACATGCAAGCCGGCATGGAAGCGGCCAATCGCCTGCTCGCCACCCACAATACCGCGTGCATGTTCGTGACGCTTTTTCACGGGGTGCTCGACCTCTCCAGCGGGCTGTTGCGCTATTGCAATGCCGGCCACAACCCGCCCTACCTGCTGCGGGCCGAAGGCGGGCGCGATACGCTGGGCGGAACCGGTATTCCGTTCGGCATCGACGCCGAGATCCCCTACCCTATCGCCGAGACGATGCTCCATCCCGGCGACACGCTGTTCCTGTTCAGCGACGGGATTACCGAAGCGTTCGATCGAGAAGGCGCGGAATTCGGCACCGCCCGGCTCGAAGCGGCGTTGGCGGCCGGACGGGGCGGCAGCGCGGCTCAATTGGTTGCCGGCGTGCTCGGCGCGACCGCGGCATTTGCCGCCGGCGCCGAACAGTCCGACGACATCACCTGCCTGAGCCTGGTTCTGGGACCCTGAGCCGGTTCAGCCCCGGACCGTCTCCAGCCGCAGGATGTTTTTGCCCTCGCCACGGCGATAGCTGAGGCGATCCACCATGCGGCGCATCAGAAGGATCCCCAGCCCGCCGGGATCGCGCGCTTCGAGAGACTCCGAGAGATCGGGATCGGCCGCTTCTGTCGGGTCGAACGGCCGGCCATCGTCGATGATTTCGGCGGCTATCGATTGCGCGGCGATGTCGAGTCGAACCGTGATCGAATGCGGGGGCGGCAGGCCCTCAAAGGCGTGCGAGATCGCATTGACGACCGCTTCCTCGACGGCAAGCGTCATCTTGAAGGTGACCTCTTCGCTAATGCCCTCAGCGGCGCAGCAGGATTTGATCCACTCGATCAGCCGAGCGACCTCGCCAACCTGCGGTTTGACGTCAAGGTGGTGCGCGGCCATGGCGCCTCTTACCGCGACGATGCCGCGAGGCCAAGCCCGATCATCATACGAGGGTCTCGCGTCTGGTCGGGCGTCGCGGCAATCCCCATCTGGGGACGGATGAGCCTTCGCGATGCCTTGGGCGATGCCCTGAAGCTGTTGCCGATCGAGCGGCTGCGCAATCCGCCGCCGGTGGTTGCGGTGGTGCGCTTTGAGGGCGTCATCGCGACGCGGCAATGGCGGGGCGCGGTGTCGCTGGCGAGCCACGCCGCCGCGCTCGACCGGGCGTTCGCGGCCCGCCGCCTCAGAGCGGTCGCGATCGCGATCAACTCGCCGGGCGGGTCCCCGGTGCAATCCGCGCTGCTCTATCGCCGCATCCGCCAGCTCGCCGAGGAAAACGGTGTGCCGGTTTTCGCCTTTGCCGAGGATGTCGCCGCCTCGGGTGGTTATTGGCTGGCGCTGGCGGGCGATGAAATCTATGCCGAGGAAGCCTCGCTCCTCGGCTCGATCGGCGTCGTCACCTCGAGTTTTGGCCTCAACCGGTTGATCGAGCGCTTCGGTATCGAGCGGCGGCTGCACACCGCCGGCGAGAATAAGGCGTTGCTCGACCCGTTCCTGCCCGAGGATCCCGCCGATGTGGCGCGGCTGACCACCCTGCAGCGGGATATCCACGACACCTTCAAGGACCATGTCCGCCGCCGCCGGGACGGCAAGATCGATGGCGAGGACGAGACCCTGTTTTCGGGCGAGGTGTTGACCGGCCGCATGGCATTGTCGCGAGGCCTGGTTGACGGCATCGGCGACCTGCGTTCGGTGATGCGGGCGCGGTTCGGCGCCAATATAAAGCTGCTGCCGATCGCGACGGCGCGCCGCCGGCGCTGGTGGCTGCCGCGGCCGCTGTCCTTCGCCGGGCGGGAGCCGCATGCTTCCTGGGCGGCGCCGCTCGGCGATCTCCTCGACTGGCTCGAAGCGCGGGCATTGTGGGCCCGGTTCGGCCTGTAGCCGGCCTGTGACCGCCGCCTTGACCACCCTGCCGGCCTCCCATAAACCTGAGCGATGTTCGCGCTGCCCAAAGTCGTCGTGATCGTCGTGGTGGTGTTTGCCGTGTGGTACGCCATGCGCTGGTGGAACCGCGCGATCACCCGGCTCGACCGCCGCCGGCAGGCGCCGTCGTCGCCACGGGCGATCCAGGACCTGGTCGCTTGCCGGATCTGCGGCGCCTATGCGGCAGCGGATGCCGGCGGCTGCGGCAGGCCGGACTGCCCGCACCCGCGCTGACCCCGATCAGATGATGCCGACCACCCCCTCCGGGTCGAGCTTTCAGGCTCTGATCTTGAAGCTGCAGCATTATTGGGCGGCGCAGGGCTGCGTCATCCTGCAGCCCTATGATGTCGAGGTCGGCGCCGGCACCTTTCATCCGGCGACTGTGCTGCGCGCGTTGGGGCCCGACCCGTGGCGCGCCGCCTTTGTCCAGCCGTCGCGCCGACCGACCGACGGGCGCTATGGCGAGAACCCCAACCGGCTCCAGCATTACTATCAGCTGCAGGTGATCCTGAAGCCGGCGCCGGCGGACAGCCAGGAGCTCTACCTGAAGAGCCTCTTCGCGCTCGGCATCGATGCCGCGGACCACGACATCCGCTTTGTCGAAGATGATTGGGAAAGCCCGACCTTGGGCGCCGCCGGGCTCGGCTGGGAAGTCTGGCTGGATGGCATGGAGGTCAGCCAGTTCACCTATTTCCAGCAGGTCGGCGGGTTCGAGTGCGATCCGGTCTCGACCGAATTGACCTACGGATTGGAACGCCTGGCGATGTACGTGCAGGGGAAGGAGAGCGTCTACGACCTCGATTTCAACGGCCTGCCGCCGGGGCGGGGCGGGGTCAGCTATGGCGATGTGTTCAAGCGCGCCGAGCGCGAGTTCTCGGTCTACAATTTCGAGGCCGCCGACACCGCCATATTGTTCAGCCATTTTCAGGACGCCGAGAAGGAATGCGGCGCGCTGATCGCCCGCGCGATCGCGCTTCCCGCCTACGACCAGTGCCTGAAGGCGAGCCATTTGTTCAATCTGCTCGACGCGCGCGGCGTCATCAGCGTCACCGAGCGCGCCGCTTATATCGGCCGGGTACGGGCGCTCGCCCGCGCCTGCTGCGAAACTTGGCTCGCCGGCAGCTGAGATGGGCGAGCTCCTGCTCGAACTCCTGTCGGAGGAAATCCCGGCGCGGATGCAGCGCCGCGCGATCGACGATCTCGTCGCGCTCGTCCGCGACAAGCTTGCCGCCGCCGAGATCCCCGCCACGAGCCTGAAGGGCTACGTGACCCCGCGCCGGCTGACGGTGATCGCCGATGGCATCCCCGAACGTCAGCCCGACCGTAGCGAGGAACGCCGGGGCCCGCGGGTCGGGGCGCCGCCACCGGCACTTGACGGCTTTCTGCGCGCCGCCGGCCTGCATTCAATCGAAGAGTGCGAGATCCGCGACACCGGCCGCGGCGAATTCTATTTCGCGCGCATAGAGCGGCCGGGCGCGCCCACGGGGATCGTCGTCCTCCGGCTGCTGCCCACCTTGATCGCCGAATTGCCCTGGCCGAAATCGATGCGTTACCCGGCCTCGTCGCTGCGTTGGGTGCGCCCATTGACCTCCGTGCTTTGTCTTTTCGATGGCGCGATCGTTCAGTTCTCGCTGGGCGGGATACGGGCGGGCCAGACGACGCGCGGCCACCGCTTTATGTCGGATGGCGAGATCACGATCGATGACGCCGGAGACTATCGGGAGAAGCTCGAAGCGGCGCACGTCATCCTCGACCCGAATTGCCGGCGGGATATGATCGCGGCCGATCTCGATCGCCTCGCCGGCACGGTGGGCCTCGCCGTCAAGCCCGATCCCGCGCTCTTCGACGAGGTTGCCGGCCTCGTCGAATTCCCGGTTTCGCTGATGGGGGCGATCGACGACGAATTCGTGCGGCCCCTGCCCGAGGGCCTACCGCCCGAAGTGCTGGCGACGGCGATGCGCACCCACCAGAATATTTCTCGTGCCTCCAGCCCGATGGGGTGACGGCGCCGCGTTTCCTCTTCGTCGCCAACAACCTGACCGCCGATAAGGGTCGGACGATCATCGCCGGCAACGAGCGCGTCCTGCGCGCCCGCCTCGCCGACGCCCGCTTCTTCTGGGACCAGGACCGTAAGGTCCGCCTCGAAGACCGCGTCGAGGCGCTGAAAGAGCGCGTCTACCACGAGAAGCTCGGCAGCGTTTACGACAAGGTCGAGCGAACGGAGCGGCTCGCCGAGTTCCTGGCGCAACAACTGTATTCTACCGTCACCCCCGCGAAAGCGGGGGCCCAGGGCAATCGCTCAGTCCAATCGTCCCTGGATTCCCGCTTTCGCGGGAACGACGACGGAGAGTTGGGACGGTTGGCGCAGCGCGCTGCGCTTCTCGCGAAGGCTGATCTGTCGACTGGGATGGTCGGCGAGTTCCCCGAATTGCAGGGTGTCATGGGCCGCTATTACGCGCTCCACGACAGCGAAGACCCGTGCGTCGCCAACGCGATTGCCGACCATTATAAGCCGCTCGGTCCCAACGACACCTGCCCGACCGCACCAATCAGCGCCGTCGTCGCGCTCGCCGACAAGCTCGACACGCTGGCCGCATTCTTCGTGATCGGCGAGCCGCCCACCGGGTCGCGCGACCCGTTTGCACTGCGCCGCGCCGCGCTCGGCGCCATCCGTCTGATCTTGGAAAACGGGCTTCGTCTGCCGCTGGGACATTGCTTTGCAACGGCGGTGGCCAATCTCGGCGCCGTCGTCCTTGAAAATGCACCGGAGCAGGGATCGGCAACGGAGCTGTTGCTGGCGTTCATCGCCGAACGGCTGAAGGTGCATCTGCGCGAGCAAGGTGCTCGGCACGATTTCGTCGCTGCGGTTTTCTCCCTCGGCGAAGACGATCTGGTGCGGCTGCTGGCCCGCGTACACGCCCTCGAGGTGTTCCTGGCCTCGGACGATGGCGCGAATTTGCTGGTCGCTTACCGCCGCGCCGCAAATATCGTTGCGATCGAAGAGCGCCGCGACGGGCGTTCCTACGATGATCGCGACGATACGAACTTGTTGCAGCAGAAGGAGGAGAAGGCGCTTTCCGCCGCACTTGGCGAGATTGGTGGGAACGCGGGCGAATTTGTCATTCGCGAGAATTTCGCAGACGCAATGGCGGCGCTCGCCCTGTTGCGTCAGCCAGTTGACGCATTTTTCGATGCGGTGACTGTTAACACCGATGACCGAGCGTTACGCGAGAACCGGCTGCGGCTATTGTCGCGCATTCGCACGGTGATGAACCAAGTCGCCGATTTCTCGCGGATCGAGGGGTGATGAGCCCATGACGACCGGGACCAAATGGGTCTACAACTTTGGCGCCGGCGCCGCGGAGGGGCGCGCCGAGATGCGCAACCTCTTGGGCGGCAAGGGCGCCGGGCTCGCCGAGATGAGTAATCTCGGGCTCCCGGTGCCGCCCGGGTTCACGATCACGACCGAAATCTGCACGCAATTTTATGCCGACGGAAAGACCTTTCCGGCCGATTTGAAGGAGCAGGTGGCCGCCGCCCTCGCCGCGGTCGAAACGACCATCGGCGCCCGTTTCGGTGATCCGGCGAACCCGCTCCTCGTTTCGGTGCGCTCGGGGGCGCGTGCATCGATGCCGGGGATGATGGATACCGTCCTCAACCTCGGGCTCAACGACCAGACCGTCGCGGGGCTGGCGAAAGCGAGCGGCGACGAGCGTTTCGCCTATGACAGCTATCGCCGCTTTCTGCAGATGTACGGGCAGGTCGTGCTCGGCATCGGGCACCATCATTTCGAGGAGCTGATCGAGAACCACAAGATCGAGACCGACGCCGTGCTCGACACCGAGCTCAGCGCCGCGGATTGGCAAATGATCGTCGTCGGTTTCAAGGAGGTCGTCGCGGCCGAAACCGGGAAGCCGTTCCCCCAGGATGTCGAAGCGCAGCTATGGGGCGCGATAGGCGCCGTGTTCGGGTCGTGGATGAACACAAGGGCGGTGACCTATCGGCGCCTCCACAACATCCCCTCTGATTGGGGCACCGCGGTCAATATCCAGGCGATGGTGTTCGGCAACCGGGGTGAGGATTGCGCGACTGGCGTCGCGTTCACCCGCAACCCCTCAACGGGCGCCGACGAGTTCTATGGCGAATACCTGATCAACGCGCAGGGCGAGGATGTCGTCGCCGGCATCCGCACGCCGCAGTCGCTGACGCTCGCCGGCAAGACCGCCAACGCTTCGACCCTGCCGGCGATGGAAGAGGCGATGCCCGCAGTCTTCGCCGAACTCGTGAAGGCGCGGCAGGTTCTCGAAGACCATTACCGCGATATGCAGGACATCGAGTTCACCGTCGAGCGCGGCAAATTGTGGATGCTGCAGACACGCACCGGCAAGCGCACCGCACCGGCCGCGCTGAAGATCGCCGTCGCATTGGTCGCGGAAGGGCGAATCACCCGAGAGGATGCAATCCGCCGCATCGAGCCGGATTCGCTCGATCAGCTGCTCCACCCAATGCTCGACCCCGCGGCGAAGACAACGGTGCTCGCCCGCGGGCTGCCGGCTTCGCCCGGCGCCGCCTCGGGGAAGGTGGTATTTTCCGCCGACGAAGCCGAAGCCGCCGCAAGCCGCGGCGAAAGCGTCATCCTGGTGCGGATCGAAACCAGCCCCGAGGACATCCACGGGATGAACGCAGCCAAGGGCATCCTGACGACGCGCGGCGGCATGACCAGCCACGCCGCCGTCGTGGCGCGCGGGATGGGGCGGCCCTGCGTCGCCGGCGCCGGCGATTTGCGCATCGACTATGCAAACGCCTCGATGACGGTGCGTAACCAGCTGGTGCGGAAGGGCGATCTGATCACGATCAACGGCTCGACCGGCGAAGTCATGCTGGGCGAGGTGGCAACGATCCAGCCGGTGCTGTCGGGCGATTTTGCGACGCTGATGGGCTGGGCCGACGGCTTGCGCACGTTGAAGGTGCGCGCCAATGCCGAGACCCCAATCGACGCCCGCGCCGCGCGTGACTTTGGCGCCGAGGGGATCGGGCTGTCGCGCACCGAGCACATGTTTTTCGCGGCCGACCGTATCGGGCCGATGCGCGAGATGATCATGGCCAACGAGGAGCTCGGCCGGCGCGTCGCGCTCGCCAAGCTGTTGCCGATGCAGCGCGCCGATTTCATCGAGATCTTCCGGATCATGCGCGGGCTGCCGGTGACAATTCGGCTGTTGGACCCGCCGCTCCACGAGTTCCTGCCGAAAACCGAAGCCGAATTCGTCGAAATGGCGGAACTCACCGGCAAAACCGTCGGCGAAATCCGCCAGCGCACCCATGCGCTCTACGAGGCCAACCCGATGCTCGGCCTGCGCGGCTGCCGGCTCGGCATCACCTACCCCGAGATCTACGAAACCCAAGTGGTGGCGATCTTCGAGGCGGCGGCTGCGGTGACGAAGGAGACCGGCGAGGCGGTCGAACCCGAGATCATGGTGCCGCTGATCGCGACCCGGCGTGAATTCGACATCTTGAAGGCGCTGGTCGACCGGGTGGCCGAGGAGGTCATGCAACGCGCCGGGGTAAAGATCCGCTATCTCGTCGGCACGATGATCGAGCTGCCGCGCGCGGCGCTTCTCGCCGGCGAGATCGCCCAAAGCGCCGCGTTCTTCAGCTTTGGCACCAACGATCTGACGCAGACCGTCTACGGCATCTCGCGGGACGATTCGGCGAGCTTTATCGGTGCCTATCAGAAGCTCGGGGTGTTCGAGCACGACCCGTTCGTGACGCTGGACACCAAAGGGGTTGGCGAGATGATCCGGATCGCCGTCGAGCGCGGCCGCGCCGCGCGGCCCGATCTCAAGCTCGGCATCTGCGGCGAGCATGGCGGCGACCCGGCCTCCATACACTTTTGTCGCGAAATCGGGCTCGATTACGTGTCGTGCTCGCCTTACCGCGTGCCGATCGCGCGCCTCGCCGCGGCGCAAGCAGAGCTCGCCGGCGAATCCGGCGGCAGCACGGCGTAGCCCACGCGATCTTTTATGAACCGCCTTCGCTTTCGGCCCGCATCCAATCCGGCCGGAGCGGCACCAGCGTCGCGGCGTCGGCCACGAGCGGGCGGCCCGCATCGACCGCGTCGAGGCGTAGAAGGGCGAGGCCCTGGCCGTCGCAGCTCGACCGGAGTTCGCCGGCGTCGCGGCCGTCAGCTGTGACCATGGTGCCGGGCGCCGGGGCGGAGCCGTCGATGCGGACCGGGAACAAGCGCTTTTTGATGAGGCCGCGATATTTTGTGCGCGCAGTCAGCTCCTGGCCGATATAGCAGCCTTTCTGCCAGTCGACGCCGTGCAATTCGTCGAAACCGGCTTCCAAGAGGATCGACTTGTCGAGCACCAGATCGCGGCTGCCGTCGGGGACGCCGAGCGCGAGGCGATGGCGGTCATAAGAGGCGAAATTGGCTTGCTCGAAGTGCGCGCCGAAGCCGACGAGACGCGAGCGGTCCATGATGATACGCACGCCGAGATCGGCGAGCCGCGGGTCGGCGACCACGACACCCGCCTCCAGCGGCCTCGCCTCTCCGGGCGCGCCGGAGAAGCCGAGCGCGGCGAGCGCGCCCTCTCCGAACACCGCCGCGACCGCCAATTCTGGCCGTTCGGCAATCTCGACCTTGGCGCGCAGGCGGTAGAGCGAGAGGCGCCGCCTGAGATCGCCGAGCCGCGCCGCCTCGGCGTCGAGCCAGATCGCTTCACCCACCTCGACCATGATAAAATCGTGCAGGTATTTGCCTTGCGCGGTCAGCAGCGCGGCATAAAGGGCGCGGCTCGTCGCCACCTTCTCGACATCGTTCGATACCAGCCCCTGGAGAAACGGGCGGCGGTCCGGCCCCGACACGGCGAGAATGCCGCGATCTTCGAGGATGGTGAAAGTGCCCTGCGCCATTGCGGTTCCCCAACTCGTCGTCCGCGGCCATGACAGACCGGTAACAGGTGGAGGCCGGGCGGTCGCTTGGCAAGCCAGTCCTTTCCTTGGCAAGCCAGTCGTTTCCTTGGCAAGCCAGTCCTTTCCTTGGCAAGTCTGGCCGCTCGGGCTATTAAGGCGCCGAGATCGGGGATATGCACATCCTGTTCGTGACCGCCACCCGCATCGGCGATGCCGTGCTGTCGACCGGTCTGTTGTCCCATGTTGTCGAACGCTATCCCGGGGCGAGCCTGACGATCGCGGCGGGGCCGGCCGCTGCGCCCCTGTTCGAGGCGGTTCCTGGGATCGATCGCGTGCTGGTGCTGGAGAAGCGGCGCGGCGGGATGCATTGGCTGGCGCTCTATGCCAGCACCGCCTCTCGGCGCTGGGACCTCGTCGTCGATTTGCGCGGCTCGGCGCTCGCCTGGCTGGTGCGCGCCGGCGAACGCCGGGTCATGGCCAAGGGCGATCGCCGTGAGCACCGGGTGCGTCAGCTCGGCCGCCTGTTCGGCCTCGACCCGCCGCCCAACCCCGTGCTGTGGACCGCACCTCGCCACGAGCGCGCCGCCGCGGCGCTTCTGTCGCCAGGTCCGCCGGTGCTGGCGATCGGGCCCGCCGCCAATTGGCGCGGCAAAGAGTGGCGCGCCGAACGCTTCGCCGAGTTGGCGCAACGGCTGACCGCCGCCGGCGGGATGCTGCCGGGCGCGCGCATCGCGGTCCTGGCGGCGGCGCACGAGCGCCTGCAGGCGGCGCCATTGCTGGCGATGCCGGCGCCGGCGGGGGCGATCGACTTCGTCGGCCGGACCGACCTCTTGACCGCGGCGGCGGTGCTGCGGCGCTGCGCGGTGTTCATCGGCAACGACACCGGGCTCATGCATATCGCTGCGGCCGTGGGCACGCCGACGCTCGGTCTCTTCGGACCGAGCCCGGTCGAACAATACGCGCCGTGGGGCGCGTGCACCGCCGTCGTCCGCACCAGCGTGCCGCCGGAAGCCATGTTCGGACCGGATTTCGACCACCGCACCACCGATACGCTGATGGATTCGCTCACGGTCGAGATGGCCGAGGCGGCGGCGGTCGAGCTGTGGCGCCGCGCCGCGAGCGCGACGGCCCGCGACATCGCGAGGGAAGCAGTGTGAGTGTCGCGACGCTTCAGGCCTCCAGCGCCCCCGAGGTTACCGCGCCGCCGCGGCTTTCGGCGCTCGTTGTCGCCCGCAACGAGGAGGCTCAGCTCGCCCAATGCCTGTCGCGCCTGACTTTCGCCGACGAGATCGTTGTCGTGCTCGATCGCTGCGAAGACCGCTCGGCCGACATTGCGCGCCAGTTCACTGAGCGCATCATCGAGGGCGCCTGGGAGCGCGAGGGTGGGCGGCGCAACGCTGGGATCGCCCTCTGCCGCGGCGAGTGGATCCTCGAAGTTGACGCCGACGAGCGGGTCGGGCCCGATCTCGCCGCCGAGATCGCCGCCACCGTGGCAAGTTCGCCGGCGCCGTGGCACCTGATCCCGGTCGACAATTACATCGGCGAGCGCCTCGTGCGCTGGGGCTGGGGCGCCGCGTTCGGCCGCTCGGCCTATGCCGGGCTCTTCCGCCGCGGTATGAAGCATTGGGGCGACCAGCGCGTTCACCCGGCGATCACCCTGTCCGGCGTGCGCGGGCCGACCCTCGAATCGCGCCTCGTGCACCATGTCGACCGCAACATCTCCGACATGCTGCGTCGGCTCGACCGCTACACCAGCCTGCGGGCGCAAGACCTGCGCGACAGCGGCCAGATCGGCAGCTTCGCGCACAATCTGCGGCGGATCGGGTCGCGCTTCTGGAAATGCTATGTCGGCCGTCGCGGCTATCGCGAAGGCCAGTGGGGGTTCCTGATCGCGCTGTGCGCGGCACTCTATCCGATCCTCTCCTATCTGAAGGCGCGGCTTGAGAGCGAGTGATGGCTGAGGTGGTGATGGCCGATGACGGCATCGCCTTTGACGGCCGGACCGCCGAGGCCGGGCCGCTCGGCGGCGCCGAAACCGCTTTTGTCGCGCTCGCCGAGGCGCTTGCGGCGCGCGGCCACAGCGTCGCGGCGCGCAGCCGGTGCCGGTTGCCGCTCACGCATAACGGGGTCGGCTGGGCGCCGCTCGGCGAGGACGTGCCGCAATCCTGCGATCTCTATATCGGCAATCGCGGCCATCGGGTGATGGGGCTGGTGGCGCGGCCGCGGCGACGCCTCTTTTGGCTGCACAACCCGGCGCACTATCTCAGAAAGCCGCGCATACTGTGGCGCCTGGTGCGGTATCGCCCGCGCCTCGTCGTCAGCGGGGCCTATCACGCCCGGACCGTGCCGGGCTGGGTCCCGCGCGGCGGGGTCGCGATCATCCCCTATGGCATTGTCGAGGGTTTCCGCCACGCCACCGAGCGCGCGCCGCCGGCGCCACGGGCGATCTTTACGTCCAACCCGCTGCGTGGGCTCGACTGGCTCCTGGATTTGTGGGTAGCGCGGATCGCACTGGCGGTGCCGGGGGCTGAGCTGCACATTTATGCCGGGCCGGCGGTCTATGGCCTGGGCGGCGAACGGGCGTGCCGCATGGAACAGGTGCTCGCCCGCGCCGACGCGCTCCACGACCAGGGCGTGCGCCGCCATTCCCCGGTCGGCCGGGCGAAGCTCGCCGACGTCTTGGGGGAGGCGCGGGTCATGCTCTATCGCGGCGACCCGGGCGAGACCTTCTGCCTCTCCCTTGCCGAAGCGCAGGCGATGGGCGTGCCGGCGGTGGTGCAGTCATCGGGTTGCGTCGCGGAGCGGGTCATCGACGGCAAGACCGGGCGGGTCGCCGCCAACGACGATGAATTTGTCGAGGCCGCGATCGCACTGTTGCGCGATGATGCGCTGTGGCGGCGCTGGCATCAGGGTGCCCTGGCAACACAGCGCGGGCTGAGTTGGGACGAGGTCGCCGCCCGCTTCGAGGCGCTGATCGGATGAACGATCCGCGCGAGACTCTACTGGTCTATCGCCATCGGCTGGCGCCGTTGTCGGAGGTCGGGTTTCTGCGCCGCTTCTATATCGGGTTCGAGCGCCTGGCGCCGGTGTGGCTCGGCTGTCATATCGAGGAGAGCGCGCAGCTGTTGACCGGCGACCCCTTACGGGTGGGCCGCCGAGGCGCGGTGGGCGCGCTCGACCGCACCCTCTTCCGGCATTTCGGGGTATTGCCACCGCAACCCGATTTGGGCCGATTGCGGCCGCGCCTCGTGCACGCGCATTTCGGGCCGGGCGGCGCCCTCGCCCTGCCGATTGCCCGCCGCCTTGGGATCCCGTTGGTGGTGACCTTCCATGGCGGGGACGCCACCAAGGAGACGCATTACCGCCGACGCCTAATACCAAGGATCTATGGCCGCCGGCTCGCCGCCTTGCAGCGCGAAGCCGCGCTCTTTGTCTGCGTCTCTGAGTTCGTCCGCGATACTCTGGTGGCGCGCGGCTTTCCGCCCGACAAGCTCGAGATCATCCACCAGGGGGTGGAACTCGGCGCGGCGCCCCCGGAGCAGCGGGAGGAAGCTGGCGATCCCTATGTCCTCTTTGTCGGCCGTTTCGTCGAGAAGAAGGGCGTCGCGCACCTGATCGAGGCGATGCGCCGGCTCGACGCCGAGGGCAGAGCAGCACGGCTGATCCTGATCGGCGACGGCCCGCTCGGCGCCGCGCTGCGTGATCAGGCGCGGGGGCTGAAGCGGGTCGAATTCATCGGTTGGCTGCCCAATGCCGAGGTGCGCCGGTGGATGCGGGGCGCGGTTGCGTTGTGCGTGCCGAGCGTGACTGCGCGCGAGGGCGATTCGGAAGGGCTGCCAACGGTCATTTTCGAGGCGATGGCCGAGGGGGTGCCGGTTGTCGGGTCGGATCACGCCGGGATCGCCGAGGCGGTCGAGCATGGCCGCACCGGGCTGATCGTCCCCGCGGCCAACCCAAGGGCGTTGGCCGATGCGCTCGCCGGCCTGATCGCCAACCCCGAGTTGCGCCAGCGCCTCGGCGCGGCGGCGCGCACGGCCGCGGCCCAGTGCTTCAGCGCCCTCCGGCAATCGCGCCGTCTCGAAAGGGCGCTGCTGCGCGTCGCCGGCATGCCGCCCAGATGACGCTGACCGCGGGGGATTTCCCGCCCGGCACGCCACTCGCCCATTTCTTTGCGTGGAACGAGGGGGCGTCGCGGCCCGATCGCCGCTATAAGCTCGCCCGCGACCCCGACCGCCTGCCAACCTCGCCCGCGGGGAGGGGGCTCACCGAGCGCCTCCAGGCCGCGATCGGCAATCCCGACAGCGCCGCGCATGCTGACGTTTTTCGGGCGTTCGAGGCGCTCGACCCGCCGCGCGCCGGCCCACGCCGCATACTCGTCATCCGGCTCAGCGCGTTCGGCGACTTCATTCAGTCGCTCGGGCCGATGGCGGCGATCCGCCAGCACCATCACGGCGACCGCATCACCCTGTTGACGACCCGCCCGCTCGCCGGCTTTGCCGCCGAGCTCGGCCTCTTCGACGAGGTGGTGGTCGACGAGCGGCCTGGGCCCTTTGCGCTTCACCGCTGGTTGGCTTTGCGCCGTCGGTTGCGGCAGGGCCGGTTCGACCGCGTCTACGATCTGCAAACCGCGACGCGCTCGGCACTCTACGCCTGGCTGTTGCGCCCCGGCACGCCGCAATGGTCGGGGATCGCCACCGGGTGTTCGCATCCCCACGCCAATCTCGAACGCGACTCCCAGCACACGATCGACCGGCAGGCCGAGCAGCTCCTGATGGCCGGGATCTATCCGACGCCCCCGCCGGCGCTGCCGCGCTTCGATCGGGCGCTGCCGGCGGCGCTCGGAAACCGGGAGTTTGTTCTGATCGTGCCTGGGTCCTCGCCCCGGCATTTGGCAAAGCGCTGGCCGGCGGCGCGATTTGCGCTGCTGGCGCGCGCGCTCGACGCGGCCGGCTACGTCCCGGTGGTGGTCGGCTCTGCGCCCGAAGCCCCGCTCGCCGCTACGATCCGCGAGCTTTGCCCCGGCGCAGTCGATCTCGTCGGCCGGACCGACATCGCCCTCCTTGGCGTCATCGCTCAGCGCGCCCGGCTGACGGTCGGCAACGACACCGGGGTCTGCCATCTCGCGGCGGCCGCGGGCTGCCCGCTCGTCGTCTTGTTCTCGCGCGAATCCGACCCGGCGCGCGTGGCGCCGCGCGGTCGTCTCGTTCAGATCCTCGGCGCGCCCGACCTCGACGACCTCGCCACCGAGACCGTGATCGCCGCCGCGCTCGATATCCTTGCCAACCCTCGCTCCCACTGCGGGAGGGAGGTGGGGTGAAGGGCGCGCAGCGGCTATTTCAGCGTGCGGCCCCACATCGCGAACATCTTGTCCCAGGTCTCCTCGGCGGCGAGCGTGTTGTAGATCGCCCGCTCTGGGAAGGCGAAGCCGTGCTCGGTGCCGGGGAACATCTTGAGCTCGTGCTTGATGTGGTGCTTTTCCAGGAGGCCCTTCAACTCGCCCGGGATGTGCGGCGGGACGCTGCGGTCGGTCTCGGCGAAGGCGTAATAGAGTTCGCCCCTCACTCGGTCGAGGAAGAGATGCGGCGAATCCTCCTTGTCGGTGATGATGCCGACGCCATAGAGCGAGGCGGCCGAAGCGATGCGGTGCGGATAGAAGGCCGCCGCGTTGGTGATGTGCATGCCGCTCATGCAGTAGCCGGCACAGCCCATGGGGCCCGGCTTTGCCTTGTCCTGCGCGTCGAGCCAGCCAATGAGGCCGCCGGTGTCGTCCATCACCTTGGCGTTGGTTAGGCTCGCCATCGCCGCCAGGATGCACGGCATCATCGAGTTGTCGCGCCGCGCCACATCGAAGCGCAGATGCCCGAGCCGGCAGCACGCAGAAATAGCCGGCCCGCGCGATCCGCCGCGCCATGTTGCGCAGTTCGTCGCGAATCCCCGGCGCGTCCATGTAAAAGATGATGCCGGGATACTGGCCGGGCCCCTCGGGGCATACCGCGAAGGTCGGCATCCGGCCGTATTTGGTGGTGACGATGACGTCCTGTTCGAGCATCGCAGGGGTCCTCCGATTGGGCTAGGGATCGGCGCGGAGCCTTGCGCGATTGCCCGGCGATGTCACGCGGTTTCGCCGGGTGCGGCGTCACCGGATCGAAACGTCAGGAGATATCGCAACGTTCGGGTCCGCGACCTACGTAGTTCCCCTTAGGGGCTTCCCGTAAGGACCATTCCGAATATCGCCGACCGGTGTCATCCGATCATTCTCTCTGCGCGATCAGCGACGAGGGAGAAAGACAATGTTCGTACACTTCACCGGCTCCGCTTATGGCGATGCCCTCGACCGCTCCGGCTCGGCCACGGTCGCGCGATCGGGCGGGCTCGATGCGCTCGTCGCCTTCGAGCGGATCGGCACGCGGCGCACCCTGGCGCGCAACGAGGAGATCTTCGCCGAAGGCGACGCTGCCGACTGCTGGTACAAGGTGGTCTCCGGGACCGTTCGCCTGTGCAAGCTGTTGGCCGATGGCCGCCGGCATATTGCCGAATTCTACTTCGGCGGCGATTGCTTCGGCCTCGAGAATATGCCCGAGCGTCTCTTTTCGGCGGAAGCAGTGGGCGAGGTCATCGTCATGCGCTATCCGCGGCGCGCTACCGAACGCCTGATCGACGAGAACCCGACGCTCGCGCGCGGTCTGCGCGACATGACCTTGCGCGACCTCGCCAACGCGCAGTGCCGGATGCTGATGCTTGGGCGGATGAGCGCGCCGGAGCGGGTCGCGACGTTCCTGTTGGACATGTGCGAGCGCAGGGACGCCATCCGCGCCCTCGACCTGCCGATGTCGCGCAACGATATCGCCGACTATCTCGGCCTGACGATTGAGACCGTGTGCCGGGTGATGTCGATATTCAAACGCGACGGCGTCATCGGCATCCCGACCCCGCATCGCATCGAGCTGCGCGACCGCGCGGCGCTGGCGGTGATCGGCGAGGGGTGAGTGGGCCCGGGTGTCCCGCGAGTGCGGGCGAGGAGGCGCAGATGAATTGCCCGGAGTTGATCCAGGTCAGTGAGGCGCCGGCCATTGCGGGGCCAGATGCATGCTTGCAACCGAACCGGGACTGGCTTCTGCCGTGACCATGACCGAACAGATCGACACGCGCGGACCGGTTTGCATCGTCGATGACGATGTCTGGGTCTGCGACTCGCTGTGCGTGCTGCTCGAAACCTTTGGCTTTGCCGTGCTGCCCTATGCCTCGGGCGTGGAATTCCTCAACGATGACCGGCGCCGCGGGGCGAAATGCCTGGTGATCGATCAGCAGATGCCCGGGATGGACGGGCTCGATGTCGTTTGCAACCTGCAGCGGGAAGGGGTTTTTCTGCCGGCCATCCTGATCACCGGCCGGCTCGATGCCGGAATTGCCCGGCGTGCGGGAGAACTCGGCGTTCGCGCGATCCTGGAAAAGCCGTTCCCGGTCGCCCGGCTCGTCGATCTGGTCCGCGGCGCCCTCCTCGCGCCGGGTTGAGCAACGACGCCTTTTGCCGTTGACCGGCATCCCCGAGGCTGCCTTGATTTATTGCCCGAGATCGGCCCCTTGACCTCCTATCGCGCAGCGAGGGAAGAGATCTGCGATGATCAAGACAATCCTCGTCCCCGCTACCGGCAGCGAGAGCGACAACGCGACCTTCGCCGCGGCGCTGGCAATCGCCCGCCCGCTCGCAGCCCACCTCGACATGCTGCATGTCAAGCTCGACCCGATCGCGATCGCCGTCGTGATGGCGACCGACGTCGGCGCCGGCGCCATGACGGCGGGGCTGATCGAGCAGATGGAGCAGGAGGCGGACGCGCGCGAGCAGAAGGCCCGCGACATCTTCACCCGGTTTTGCACCGGCGCCGGCCTTGCGGAAGTGAGCGCGCCGGGCCCGGCGGGCACCGCTTCGCCCTCGGCGCAATGGCATGTCGAGACCGGCGAGGAGCCGCGCTGGATGGCAACTTACGGGGTCGCGGCGGACCTGATCGTGGCGCCGCGCGCGAGCGGCGAGGAGCGGGGCGCGGGCGCGACCCTGGAGACGGTCCTGCTCGAAAGCGGCCGGCCGATTGTCATCCCGGGGGTCGCGGCGATGCCGGCGAGCTTCGAGCGGATCGCCATCGCCTGGAAGCCGACCCCGCAAGCCGCGCGCGCGGTCGCGGCGGCGATGCCATTCCTGGCACGCGCCAAAGAGATCATCGTCATCGATGTGGAGGAAGAAGCCGAGCGGACCCCGGAGCAGAGCGCCGAGGCTGACCGGCTGGTGCGAAATCTCGCCTGGCACGGGCTGGCGGCAACGGCCCTGCGGCTGGAGCCGGGGCCCGAGGGGGCCGCCGCGACGCTGTTGGCCAGCGCCGCAAATCGGGCGGATTTGCTCGTCATCGGCGGCTATGGCCACAGCCGGCTGCGCGAATGGGTATTCGGCGGGTTCACCCAGCTGGTGCTGGCCGGCGCGCCGCTACCGGTATTGATCACTCACTGAGCGGGCAGCGTAGCCGGGACGCTCGCCGGCAGGCTCAATCGTTCTCCGGCGGCTCCGACCCCACCGCGGGGATCACCAGGCCCGATACCGGCTCGACCCAGACGAGGTGGTCGTGCACAGCGGTGACGCCGGGGGTGTTTTCGGAGAGGACCTGAAGCGCGGCGCGCTCGCGCTCGTCGGTGATGGTGCCGTACAGTTCGACGATCCCGGCCTCGACCCTGACATCGACGCTGGCGCGCGGCCCCCAGGGCTGCCGGACGATCTCGGCCAGGATGCGCTCGCGGATTTCCACGTCGCTGGTCGCGGGCTTGCCGCCCGCCGGCTTCGTCAGATCGTCGAGCAGCGCCCGCACCAGATTGGCGCGGCTGACGATGCCGACGAGCCGCCCGGAGTCGATCACCGGCAGGCGCTTGATATGGCGGTGTTCCATCAGCCGGACCACCTCGGCGAGCGGATCCCGCGGCCCCACCGCGACGACATCCGTGCTCATCACCTCGCCGACGTTGCGGGCGTTGGCATGGGCATATTCCTGGGCGAGGCGGCCCGGCGAGAGCAGAAATTCGAGCCAGCGCGCGTGGCGGCGCTCGGTGCCGGTCTCGGTCCGGCGCAACAGGTCGCCTTCGGTAACGATCCCGACCACCGCGCCCTCCGGGTCGACCACCGGCAAGCCGCTGATGCGGTGGTCCAAGAGCAGCCGCGCCGCGTCGGCGATCGTCGTCTCGGGCGTCACGCTGATCACCGTCCGGGTCATGATATCGGCTACGTTCATCGCCAATCTCCCGCTTTTCCCGAGAATGCGCCTATGCCTACCCAGATGGGACCGGGATCGCGTTGATCCCAGTCAATTTCCAAACGGTTGCGGTGCGCTTTACCGCACCAATCCGCCGGTCGTGTTGGCGTAAAACGCAGCGAGGTCTTCCGGGGCGAAATAGTTGATGTCGCCCGGCGTCGCCAGGCCCACCGCCGCGGCATAAGCGGCAAGCCGGATCGCCAGGTCGAAATCGCCGTCGAGGAGGCCGTGGATGAGGCCGGCGACGAACGAGTTGCCGGCGCCGATGCGATCGACGACCTCCACCGGATAGCGCGGCGCCGGATGGATCGCACCGCCCGCCAGGAGGAGATCGCCCGGCTCCGATCCCGGTGCCCCCAGATCAAGTCCGGGGGCTGAAGGCCCCCGGGTCAGCGCGACGAGCGGCATGCCGTAGCGCGCGGCGATCGCCCGGGCGAGGGCTTCACCCTCCTCCGCAAAGCCGAGGACGGCGCGTGCGTCGCGCTCGGCGACGACGAAGAGGTCAAGATGCGGGGCAACGGCGGCCAGCATCGCGCGCGCCTCGACGGCGCTCCACAGCGTCGCGCGGTAGTTGAGATCATAGGACACGGGCTTGCCCGCGGCGGCGGCGAGCGCGGCGACATGAACGACAAGCGCCCGGCAACTCGGCCCCAGCGCCGGGGTGATGCCCGACAGATGGACGCGCGTGCTCGCCGCAATCAGCGCCTCCCAGGGTGCATCCTCGAAACCCATTCCGGCGGCGGCGGATTGCTTGCGGTCGTAGAGGACGCGGGCGTTGCGCGGCGCCGGGCCCGCCTCGAAAAACATCAGCCCGAGCCGCGCGCCACCGATCCAGCGGACAAAGCGCGTGTCGACGCCGTGGCGCCTCGCCTCGCCATCGACGATGCGCCCGAGCGGTCCCTCCGGCAACCGCGATACCCAGGCGGCGCGGCGTCCGAGGCGAGCGAGCACGCAGGCGACGTTGAGTTCGCTGCCGCCGATTCCAATTTCGAACATATGCGCCTGGTCGAGGCGCTGCATTCCGGGTGGCGACAGCCGCAGCAACGTCTCGCCGAGCGTCACCAGATCGTAGGCGGGGATCGACAGTGCGTTGTCGCTCGTGGGGCGGCGTGGCGCGCTCGCGAGCGTCACCCGGCCGGTCCGCCGGCGACGTAGATCACCTGGCCCGAGATGAACGAGGCTTCCTCACTGCACAGAAAGGCGATCAGGTTGGCGATGTCGCGCGGCACGCCGGCGCGCCGCACCGGGATACGCTCTGCGGCCTCCGCCTTCCACTCCTCGGGATCGCGGCCGAGCCGGATCGCCACCGCCCGCGTCATCTCGGTGTCGATGAAGCCCGGCGCCACGGCGTTGACGGTAATGCCATAGCGGCCGAGCTCGATCGCCAGCGTCTTCGCCATGCCCTGCAACCCGGCCTTCGCGGTCGAATAGTTGGTCTGGCCGCGGTTGCCAAGGGCGGAGAGCGACGACAGATTGACGATGCGGCCCCAATTCCCTTTGACCATCTCGCGCTGCGCCGCGCGCGAGCAGAGGAACGCGCCCTTCAGGTGCACCCCGGCGACTGCATCCCAATCCTCGTCGGTCATCTTGTGGATCAGATTGTCGCGGGTGATCCCGGCATTGTTGACGAGGATGTCGAGCGAGCCGAGCCGCAGGGCGATCTCGGCGACCATCGCCTCGACCTCGGCGGCGACCGCGACATTGGCCTTGAGGCCGATCGCCCGGACGCCGTAGCGCGCGGCGATCCGCGAAGCGGTCGCCTCGGCGCCGGCGGCGTCAATGTCGCCGATCGCAATCGCTGCGCCGTCTTCGGCGAGGCGCTCGGCGGTCGCTTCGCCGATGCCGCGGGCGCCGCCGGTGACGAGAGCGACGCGTCCCTCCGAGCGTTTGGTCATATACTTTTCCCTCCGCCATTTAAAGGCAGCCTGTCTCAGGATGGCCCCTGGCGCAACCGGATTGCCACGCAGCCTCGATCCCTCAGCCCCGGTTGCACCGCGCGGCAGACGCGAGTATGGTAGTCTTCTCGGGACACGCGGAACCACCCAATAGTCCGGACCAAAGCATTACGGGATGACAACCCATCTCAACGGGTTTGCTGATGGCGTTATTCAATTAACCATTAGTCAATAATGAGGCCTGGACCAAAGAGTGGATTGACGTTGGCGTCTGCCCCGGCGAGCAACCAAATTGTGCCGGTGCTGCGACCGCGGTTGCCGTCTGCCGAGCGGCTGTTGCCGTACTTGACCAGGATCGATGATACGCGGATCTACTCGAATTACGGTCCGCTTGTGCTCGAATTCGAGCACCGGATGTCAGAGCATTTGGGATTGCCGCCGGGGTGCTTCGTCAGTGCGAGCTGCGGCACCATGGCGCTGGTCGGGGCCATTCTGGCAAGCGCTGGGCGGGCAAGTGAGAAACGTCCGTTTGCACTGCTGCCCGCCTTCACCTTCATGGCGACCGGCGCGGCGGTCGAGCAATGCGGGTATCGCCCCTATCTGGCAGATGTCGACCCGCGTGACTGGATGCTCAACCCCCAGACTTTGCTGGACCATCCAACACTTGACCGGATTGGGTTAATCGTTCCAGTGGCCCCGTTTGGCCGGCCGGTTCCGCTGCGGCAATGGTCGGAATTTCGCGATCGGACCGGGGTGCCAATCGTTATCGATGGAGCCGCAAGCTTCGAGGGGTTAGCGGATTCAGGCGATAGATGTTTAGGCGATATCCCGGTCGCGGTGAGTTTCCATGCGACCAAAAGCTTCGGTACCGGGGAAGGCGGTGCCATAGCTTCGAACGATATTCAACTCAGCGAGCGGCTCAGGGCGGTTATGAATTTCGGCTTTTATGGCGGTCGAAACAGCAGCTGCGCCAGCACCAACGGCAAGATGAGCGAATACCATGCCGCGATCGGCCTCGCGGAGCTGGACGGTTGGGCTGCCAAACGTGCTGCGCTGCGCGCAATAGCCGATCATTATCGTCATATTTTGCATGAATCCGGGCTCGAGAACCGCTTCTTTGGTGCCCCTGATATAGCGGGTTGCTATGCCCTGTTCCAGTGCACCGAAGCGGAGCAGATCCACATCTTCTATAGTCTTCAGCGACACGGTATCGATTTTCGCCTTTGGTATGGGAGCGGTCTGCATCATCACACGTATTTCGCGGAAGTTGCACGGGACCCTCTCGCCATAACCGAGAGCCTTGCGCGTTGTCTTCTCGGCCTGCCCGTTGCGCCCGACTTGACCGAGCGCACGATCGAGCGCGTCGCGATGGCGTTGAAGTCGGGTATCCTGGCACGCTGACATAGCCAGATACCGCAAGGTTGTCGATGACGAACGGGTATTTCGAAAATGGCAAGAGACTGGCACGCAGACTGGAACGAGGCGCCGCGCGACAGCAATCCGCTGCGGCAGGTCGGCATGACGGTCGCAGGCATTCCGGTTGACGCGGGTCTGGTCGGCGTGACTGCCAACTCCATCAGGTCAGCCTTAAGGCTGCGGCCGCAAGACGCCGTGCTTGAATTATGCTGCGGCAACGGCCTCATTACCTTTAAGGTCGCGAAGCATTGCGCCGACATCATGGCCATCGATTTCTCCGAGCCGCTGATTGCCGTGGCAAGGCAGCGATATGCGCGGGAAAACATATGCTACAGAGTTGGAGATGCAGCGGCACTATTCGGCCAAGAGGTCGAGCGGCGTTTCGATAAGGTTTTCATGCAGGCAGCCATTCAGTATTTTACGCCCGAGCAGTTGGATAATCTGCTGTCGTGCCTCGCAGCATCTGCCTCCCGGAAGGCACCGGTGTTCTTCGGCTCCATCCCGGACGTAGATCGTCTGCACCATTTCTATGATACCCCAGAGCGCTATCTTCAATATTGCGAAAACGTCGTGCGGGGATTGGAGCCAATCGGCACCTGGTGGCGGCAGGATGATCTCGTCGCATTGGCCGAAACACATGGTTATCGCGCGACCGTGCTCAAACAGGACGCGAGTTTACATACCTCGCATTATCGCTTCGACCTGTTGTGCGAACCGATTTGAGAGGTAAGTGGAGGCGATATGCAGTTGTTGATTGCTGCAACCACAACCCTGCATTCAGCGGACGGGATCGAAGTTTTTCTTCGCCACGTGGCGAAGGTTGGTGCGTCAGGTGTTCTTTTCGCTGACCTCGCTTCGAAGACGGAACGCTCGACATACTGAGGTCACCGCGCTTCGCTGCCTGCCGGCCGAGGACAAATGCGTCATGATCGTCTCGATCATGCAGCCCTATTTCTTCCCATATATCGGTTACTTCCAGCTGATGTTCCAAAGTGACATTTTCGTCTTTCACGACGATGTGCAATTCATCAAGGGCGGTTGGGTAAACCGTAATCGCATCCTGCGGAACGGGGAGCCCCGCTGGCTCACCCTTCCGGTGCGCAAAGCGGCCTCGCAACTCGCGATCAATCGCCGCTACTATCAGCTTGAGCAGGCTAATGTCGAGCGCTTGTCGCGGCGCATCGAGGCGGCCTACCGGAAGGCGCCGTGCTTTGCTGCGATCTTCCCCGTCGTCGAAGAGCTGCTGAAATTCGGCGATGCGAATGTCGCGGCGTTCAACGTCAACCTGATTGAACGGATCGCCGCCCGGCTTGCGATCCGTACCCGGTTTGTCCGGTCATCTGAGATGGAGAAGGATGATCGCCTTACCGGACAGGAGCGCGTCATCGATATTTGCCGGTGCCTCGGCGCGACCCACTACGTCAACCCGATCGGCGGAGTGCGTTTGTACCAGTCCGACCGCTTCGCCGTGGCCGACATAAAGCTGAGCTTTCTTAAACCGGCGGTGTCAGCCTATCCGCAGTTCGGGCAAGCGCCGGTTCCCGACCTCTCCGTCATTGATATCTTGATGTTTAACAGCGCTGAGTCGGTGGCACGCTTATTATCGAAATATCGGCTGCAGCCGCATGCTTTGGAGGCAAGCCCCCGAATCCGAGCCAAAACTCGCCACTGCCGGAGCTGACAATGCGTCCGGAGCGCACTCGGTCAAGGTCTGTTGGATACGGCGCCGAACAGGTGCTGGCTGATCAACTCGACCAATCGTACCGGACACCGTCTCCCCGAAGTCTTTCGAAATTCTTGGCTTGGATGCTCGCCAAATATGGGGCCCGAGTTATGGAACCGATAACTGTACTTATATTTTCCTGGAATCGGCCCATCTACTTGTGGACTTGTCTGGACAGCTTGTACCGCTATACGCGTCGGCCAGCACGCTTCATCATCGTAGATAACCATTCCGATGATCCCGGCGTTGAAGAAGTAATTGCCGGGTTCGCGCGCCGCGGTATGTTCTACGGCATCGAACGGGCGAAGGCAAATCTGGATACGACTTTTTCTGAAGCGATGCACAGATATAGACATCTCTATGGAGAGTACTTCGTCTACGTTGAAAGTGATGCGGTCGTATTTAACACCCATCC
The DNA here is from genome assembly GCA_963734125.1 of uncultured Alphaproteobacteria bacterium. GTDB lineage: Bacteria > Pseudomonadota > Alphaproteobacteria > ATCC43930 > CGMCC-115725 > DATARH01. Next base: position 541 of record CAVTGB010000081.1, on the reverse strand, counting down.
CTGCTGGCTGTCACGATTTTGCGCCCTGATGGAGGCGCATCCGCGACTGGCAATTCTTGGCTCCTATATCGATACCAGCGATTTTGTCGATCCCGCCGCCGCGCGCAAAGCCGCCCCCGAACTCGACGACACAACGCGCGCCTTGCTGATCAAGCAGCACAGCCCCGAGCGCCAGTTGTCGGCTATTCCACCGCATGACGTGCTTATCGAACCGTTCAATCCGCCCGGGCGGCTGTTAATGTTGCGTTCGTGCCTTCTAGACATACTTGGGGTCGAATATAGTGATCTCGAAATTTATCTTAAAGCGAAGGAAGCAGGCTTCGAAGCGGCAATTGCCACCCAGGTACGACATCGGCACCTGTCGCTGTTGAATTTTTATGATTACCCTGATTACCCAGTTCCGTACCGTTAGCAGGCGCTCAACAGGCTCCGAAGTGACCATCGCCGGCAAGCCACCCGTCGAGGAAGCAGCCAAAGCTGGTTTCGTCGATTCGATAATCCGAATAATCCGCCCGCTCGTGATGCGTCGTCACCGGCGGGC
>CAVTGB010000080.1:0-5969 GCA_963734125.1 uncultured Alphaproteobacteria bacterium | reverse complement strand
GATGCCTCCTGGCTGAAGAGCGCCGAGTTCCGGGCGGTGATGTAACCCCAACGGCGTTCCCGGCGAAAGCCGGGACCCATTGGGCGGCAGCTCGGACGCCGATCGGTGGGTCCCGGCCTTCACCGGGAACGCGGTCGAGAGGCGGCTGGTGCGGCGCGCGTCCACGCGCTACCGTCTATCGCTCAAACGACGGATGGGGAGCAACGCCGATGCTGGTCATGGACGCGATCACCGAAATTTTGAAGCGCGAGGGCATCTCGACCTTATTCTGTTTCCCGACGACGCCGATCATCGAGGCCGCGGTGGCGGGCGGCATCCGCCCGGTCATCTGCCGCCAGGAGCGGGTCGGGGTGCACATGGCCGATGGCTGCGCGCGCGTCGCCAACGGCCGGCCGGCCGGCGTCTTTGCCATGCAATACGGGCCGGGCGCCGAGAACGCCTTTGCCGGGATCGCCTCGGCCTATTCGGATTCGACCCCGATCCTTCTGTTGCCGCTCGGCCATCCGCGCGAGACGGCGCAGATGTTCCCGCTGTTCAATTCAACCCGGACCTATGCCAGCGTGACCAAGCAGGTGGAGCCGGTGAACCTCCCCGAACACGCGGTCCCGGCGATGCGGCGCGCCTTCAACGCGCTCAAAAACGGCCGCTCCGGCCCGGTCATGGTCGAGGTGCCGGCCGATGTGATGACCGCCGAGTTCGCCGGCAATCAAGTCGACTACACCACCGTGCGGCGGACCCGCTCGGCGGGCGACCCGCGCGATGTCGAGGACGCCGCCAAGCTCCTCCTCGCGGCGAAAACCCCGATGATCATCGCCGGCCAGGGCGTCCTCTATGCCGAAGCCACCGACGAACTTCTCGCCTTGGCCGACCTCCTCGATACGCCGGTCATGACCACGACCGACGGCAAGAGCGCTTTCCCGGAAGATCACGCGCTGGCCTTGGGCTCCGGGGGCACCGTCTATACCGGCCACGGCCGGCATTTTTTGCAGGAGACCGATCTCATTTTCGCGGTCGGCACCTCGCTCACCAAGCACAACATCTCGACCCCGATCATCCCAGGGGGCAAGGCGATCATCCACGCCACCAATGATGCGCGCGACCTCTACAAGGCCAACGACACGGTCCTGCCGATCCTCGCCGACGCGAAGCTCGTGCTGGCGCAACTGATCGAGGCGGTGAAGGACCGGCTGGGCGGCAAGGCGCACCACACCGGTGCACGGCCGGTGATCGCCCGGCTCAAGACCGAGTGGCAGCAGCGCTGGCACGCCAAGCTTCGCTCGCACGAGCGGCCGATCAACCCCTATTTCGTGATGTCAGAATTCATGCGCGTCATCCCTTCCGAAGACGCGATCGTCACCCACGATTCCGGGAGCCCGCGCGACCAGCTGCTGCCGATGTATGTCGCAAAGAAGCCGCGGGGCTATATGGGCTGGGGCAAATCGCACCAGCTCGGCACCGGGCTCGGTTTGGCAATCGGCGCCAAGGTCGGGGCGCCCGACAAGATGTGCGTCAATTTCATGGGCGATGCTGCGTTCGGCATGACCGGGCTCGATTTCGAGAGCGCGGTCAGGTGCGGCATCCCGATCACCACGATCGTCCTCAACAATTCGACGATGGCGATCGAAACGCAGGCGATGCGCGCGAGCCACGAAAAGCACCGCACCCGCGATTTGGGCGGCAACTACGCCGCGATCGGCAAGGATCTCGGCGGCTGGAGCGAGCGGGTCGACGATCCCGCCGAAGTCGGCCACGCCATCCTGCGCGCCCGCAAGGCCAACGAAAACGGCGAAGCCGCGCTCCTCGAATTCATCACCAGCGCGGAGACCGAGTTCTCCCACCGCCGCGGCGCCGCCTAAGCAAGGACCTGCCGATTCAGACACACATTCCCGTCATGCCCGGTCTTGTGCCGGGCATCCGCGTCTTCGGGGCCCTCGGGTTCAAGATCGTGGATGGCCGGGACAAGCCCCGGCCATGACGCAGGGGGTCGGCTTGTGACAGCGGCGCGGCGGCGCGATCTGATCGCGAGCCTCGCCGCGACGGCGGCGGTGTGGCCGCTCGGCCTGCGAGCGCAGCAGCCCAAACAGCTTCGCCGGCTGGGTGTGCTGATGCCGTGGCCCGAGAGCCAGCCGAATACCCAGGCTCGGGTGAAGGCGTTTGCGCAGGCGCTAGAGCGCTTCGGTTGGATCGAGGGCAAGAATATCCAGATCGACTACCGCTTCGCGGCGAGCAATCCGGCTCTTTTCAAGAAATATGCGACCGAGCTGGTGGACCTTTCCCCCGACGTCATTCTCGCCAGCACGCCGCCGGCGGTCGTAGCGTTGCGGCAGCAGACGCATACGATACCGATTGTCTTCGTTCTGGTGGTCGACCCGGTGGGGCTGGGCTTGGTTCAAAGCCTCGCGCACCCCGGCGGCACGATTACCGGCTTTGGCGCAAGCGAGACGCCGCTGATGGGGAAGTGGCTGCAACTGCTGAAGGAGATTGCGCCTCGGGTGACGCGGGTTAGCGTCATCTTCAACCCGGACACCCAACCCTATGCCGCGTCGTTCAATCGCGCGATCGTGGCCGCCGCCCCGTCTGTCGGCGTGGCGGTGACGCTGGCTCCGGAGCACGAAGAGGTGGGGATCGAAGCGGCTGTCGCCGCCCAAGGGCGCGCGCCGGGGGGTGGCCTGATCGCTATACCGGACGCCTTTAACGTCACCCACAGCAACGCGATCATCGCCGCTGCTTCGCGCTGGAATTTGCCGTTGATCGGCTTTGGCGAAACATTCCCCCAGACCGGCGCCTTGATGTCTTATTGGTTCGACGAGGTCGCCGCGCACGCCCAGGCGGCATCCTATATCGACCGCATCCTCAAAGGCGCCAGTCCCGCCGACCTCCCGGTGCAGGAGCCGACAAGGTATTTGCTGATCATCAACCTGAAGACCGCCAAGGCGCTCGGCCTTACCGTGCCGCAATCGATCCTGGCGCGCGCCGACGAGGTCATCGAATGACAGAGCGAGGCCCCACCCTTACCCACCGGCCGCTGCGCGCCCGGTCCCCTCTCCAATCTCCTCGAAACAGTGCTCAGCCGCCCCTGCGGGCGATGAAGTCGAGGGTGGCCGCGGCGGCCTGGTCGGCGTGGGTGGCGGCGACGTGATAGGAGTTGCCGGGCAGGACGACGAGCTCGGACCCCTTGATCTGTTCCTGCCAGGCGCGGGTCGCGGCGACCGTGGCGAGGCCGCTCTCCTCGGTGGTGATGACGAGGGTCGGGCAGGCGATCTTCGGAATGTCAGGGCGGATGTCGGCGCAGGCGATCGTCCCCATGAAGCCGAGCTGGGTCGAGAGCGCGGTGTGCCCCATGAACCTGCACCAGAATTCAAAGCCTTCGTGCGGAAAGGCGCTGCCCAGGCGGTTCGCCATGTTCTGCCGCGCCCAATGCTCGACCCCGTTGGTCTCCAGTTCGTGGATCACCTCGGGGGCGTGCTCGGCGGCGCCCGGGCGCAACGGCGGCGGCGAGCCGACGATCGTCAGGGTCTTGATCCGCTCGGGACGGCGGGCGGCAAAGGCGCGCGCGACCGTGCCGCCGATCTTGGCACCGACCAGGTGAAAGCGGTCGGTTCCCAGATGGTCCATCAACAGCGAGAAATCCTCGACCAGCCGGTCGAGCGTCCACGGATACTCGCGTGGCATCGCGCTTGATTGTCCAAAGCCGCGCATGTCGGGGCGCACCACGCGGTATTGCCGGGCGAGCTTGGGCACCCACGCCCACCACGCCAGCCCGCTCTCGGCATTGCCGTGCAACAGGAGGATCGTCTCGGGCTTTCTCCACGGGTCGGTGAAATCGTCGACCTGGTAATGCATGTCGAGATCGGGCGAGGGGCGGAAAGTCGGCATGGCGCATCTCCCAGGGCGGCGTCGCTTCACTTTAACGCAACCTAGCCAACCGGCGTCATATCGGCTACTGCAGACGAAAGGAGCAAGGGAGGATCGCAATGATTTCACAAACCGGAATGACCCGGCGCCGGGTGGCGGGCCTTGCATTTGCAGGCGCAGCGGGGCTCGCCTTGCCCTGGGGCATCCGCCGCGGCATCGCCGCCGAACCGATCAAGATCGGCATGCCGCTGGCGCTGACGGGGCCGTCTCGGCTCGGTCGGGCAGCAGACTGAAGCGCGGCGGGGAAGCCTGGGCCAAGGTCGCAGAACGCCGAGGGCGGCCTCCTCGGTCGGCAGATCCAGCTGTTGATCGAGGACACCGCCGGCAACCCCGCCGACTGCGTGCGCAAGGCGCAGGAGATGGTCGAGCGCGACGGCTGCAACATCTTCACCGGCATCACCCTGTCTTCGGAAGCGCTCGCCGTCGTCCCGAAGCTCGACGAGTGGAAGGCGATCTTCGTCTCCTCCGACAATGGCGACGGCAAGCTGACCGCCGGAGCGCTGGTGCCCAATTTCTTTCGCGCCAACATCTCGGCGCCGATGGGAGCGCGCGCGGTTTCCCTCTACCTGCGCCAATCGAAATTCGAGAAATTCTACGCGATCGGCATGGACTACGCCTGGGGCCACAGCAGCGTCGGCGTCTTCGAGTCCGAGATCAAACACGCCAACAAAAACTTGGTCGGCTCGGTCTTCTCGCCGATCGGCACCAAGGACTTCTCGACCTACATCACCAAGATCCGTGAGTCGGGCGCGGACGCGCTCTACATCGTCATGGCGGGCGACGACTTTAACGCCTTCCTCGGCCAGGCGGCGCAATACCAGCTGCCCGAGAAGGTGCAGATGCTGACCTCGAGTCGATGGAACTGTCGCTGCTGCGCGCGGTGGGCGACGCCGCGCTCGGCCTCGTCGGCTCGACGCGTTATTGCTTCACCCTCGACAATCCGAAGAACAAGGCGTTCGTCGCGCTGTGGCAAAAGGAGTACAACGCCGTGCCCGACACCTTCGAGGGCGAGCAATGGCAGGCCTTGCAGGTGCTCGCCGCCGGCATCGAGAAGGCCAAGAGCACCGACACCGACCAACTGCGCGCCGGCGCTCGAAACCGTCGCGATCGACGACATCAAGGGCCACGTCGCGATGCGCGAATGCGACCATCAGGCGGTGCAGGGCGGCTATCATGGTCAAGGTCGGTGAAGCAGACGGGCTCGCCCATCCGGTGCCGCGAGATCATCGCCACCTACCCCGGCGACAAGACGACGCCGCGCCTGCAACAAGATGACCTTCGAGGATTGAGGGTGCCTCTCCCGACCAGCCCCTCTCCCGCACCGCCCCCACCCTGGCCTCCGCCGCCTGCCGGGGGAGGGTCAGGGATGAGGCGGGCAGAGCGGTTGAGCCTGACCCTCCTCGCGCTTCCTCGTCACCCAGAGCCTCAACGCGCTGTCGCAGGCGGCGCTGCTGTTCTTTCTCGGCGTCGGCCTGACGCTGATCTTCGGCATCATGCGCATCGTCAATTTCGCGCATGGCACGTTCTACATGCTCGGCGCCTTTGTCGGCTACACGGCGGTGCGCGTGACCGGCAGCTTCTGGGCGCGCTCCTCGTGCTGCGCCGCTGGCGGTCGGCCTGGTCGGCGCGCTGTTCGAGCTCGGCATCCTGCGCCGGCTCTATCGGCGCGACGGCAGCGCCTTTCTGATGGTGACGTTCGGCCTGGCGCTGGTCCTGGGCGAAGTGATCCGCCTCGCCTGGGGTCCGGAGGCGCTACAGGTCGAGCCGCCGCCGGCCCTCTCCGGGTATCGTCTTCTTGCTCGATGAGCCGTTTCCGATCTATCGCCTGTTTCTCGCCGGCGCCGGGATCATCGTCGCGCTGGCGCATCTGGCAGTTTCTCGAACGCACCCGGCTCGGCCTCCTGATCCGCGCGACCTCGCAGAACGCCGAGATGGTGCACGCGCTCGGCACCGACGTGAACCTCGTGCGCTCGGCCGTGTTCGGCATCGGCTGCGGGCTTGCCGGCATCGGCGGCGTGCTCGCGGCGCCGCTGGTCACCGCCTCGATCGGCATG